>NZ_JARBDA010000018.1:0-59513 GCF_036577645.1 Paenibacillus sp. GYB006
GCTCAATAACTCATCAACCCGGCTTACTCCTACCTCACTTTCCTTATCTGTGCCATATTGCATATATAAATAGGGACGATGTACAAATAGATCCCACATATTGTTTCCCATGCTTTGCCTTCCACTTATTGTACCGTCTTCACTAAGACCCGAACCAGCTCCCATGATAATGGCCGATGCTTCGGTCGTAAGAGAATTAGCTCCCTTCAGCACGGTAGCATAGTTACTAAAGAACAACAGCGTAACTACCAAGATTAGAAATGTCTTCACCAAGTTTCCGACGGCTTCAATTTGTGCGTTCTTGAATAAATACTGATAAGCAAATAGTAAGCCAATAGAAATTCCAATGATTCCAATTAACTTTCCATACAGTCCCAAACTACTAAAACTCATCGAGGAAATGCCTGTTAAACTTTGCATGACTCCCTCAATACGCTCAATTAGCGTATTTACTACATCAAAATCAAATGCATAATCAAGAACGGTTAACATGGCATTGGTCATGTATAAGTTCATTTTAAATAAGATATTGACCATAAAGTTCATCGCTTCATAGAACTGTGCCATGATTGAATCCTTAACTGCATCCCCTGATATCCAGCTGCCAACCGTTGAAAATGCTTGGGAAAAAACATTCTCTTCTTCATCTCCGTCTTCTGTTTTAGAAGTAACATCAATTTGGTAATAGGCTGGAGATCCATCGCTGGTTACTTCGTGGTCAGTATTAAACAGATTTGACGAAATATTATTGCTAAAAATTTTATCCGGATCGGCTGCGTTTGCTATTGGCAGTGTACAGCTCACAAAAAAGATAAAAACAAGCATGCCATATCGAAGCCAGCGCTTCATTCCGATCACTCCCCGCTACCGTCTTTGTGCACAATGATCGCTTCGTCTGGATTCGCATTTCTTAGCATTTCCTCTTCATCGATTTCTCGGATCTTCCACTCATCATCCACTTTACTCATACTTAGTAGATCAGAAAAATACTTTTGATGATTATCTAAAAAATATCTTACCTTATAAAAAATCTCGCCATCTTCGTTCGGTTCCTCACTGTAACGAAAGATGGAATATTTCTCTCCAAGTTTCTCAAAAGCTCCAGGATTTGTGTGCTCTCCATCTTTCAAAATTTTATATCTAGGCTGATCCGGTAATAAAATGGTCTTAAATAAATCATCATCAAACTCAACACTAGCTTGAATATAGGTTAGAGCCAAAGCATCCGCTGATTTTACATCAGCGGATGCTTCCGTACTCCCTTGCTTAGTGCATCCGATTAGGAATAAAAACAATATTAGGCTTAAAAAGCTCGCATAAAAGGTAATCCGTCTTGTTTGCATGCTCATACCCCCATTCGTATTTTCTCTTGGCGTTCACGCTCATACGCCCGGTCTTCTTGGGTCGCGGTTGAGCTATCGAAAGCTTCCTCAATCTCTTTGTAAACGGGATGAATTCGGACTGCTGCTGTCCGGCCATAAATATCTTGGAACAGTGCCGTACCTCGGTCCAGACTATTAAGATATTCTAGGTTTGATGGTGTAACGGGTAGCCCAAAATACCTCAGCATCTCTTCTGCTTCTTCAATTTTTTTTAGAGCAAAGCAAAACTTCATACCCATATTAGATACATCCTCGTCATAGTCGGTCGCGTTTTGTGTCCCTTTAACCAAAGTCGTATTATAGTGACGACCCATACGAACGATGAAATCCATCTGATTCTTTCCCTCCGATGAATTTTCAATCGTCTTGGACTCATCCTGCAAAATGACTTTATGAATTGATCGATCTTGTTCCAGCATGTATTGCTTCGTAAAGGAAGTAATCGAAATCAAAATGGCTTCGGAAATCTTCTCAATAGGTCGTGGTGCTTTGTTACCGCGCGGTAACTTTAGGTTCTGCACCATTAACACTTGCAGTGGTTTGGTGACCTCTAGGACCCGGTAATCTTGGCCCTTTTCACCAAAGAGCAGCCCTGCAATCTGAGTGCGCTTCAATGTCTCGAGTGTTTCTACAATCCCCTGAACGGCTTCACGGTTGCGTTCACTCATATCTGCTATGTCAAGTTGTCCTTTGAAGTAATGTAGCACCCCTCCAAGACACGGATCATGCTGATCTCCCTCATGTTCTACGGCTTCACTTAGTCGCGTAAATCCCGGATCTCCCAAATTGAGATCACATAGGAATGAAAGAATGTCTAAAGAGATATCCTTCGCTTCTTGAATAGATACGCTGGTCCGAAATGGATCGAGACACCCTGCGTCCCGCTTATCTGCTCCGAGTGTCCAAACCGAAATAAATTCTGGCGGAATAAACGGTAAGCCCTCTGCCCATCCTTTGCGGTCGCCCTTTGGATCTATAATCAGTGCGCGTGAACCCGTAAGTACACATAGATAGGTGTAGAGATTTGCCCAAAATGATTTCCCTTTTCCGGTCATCCCTGCGATCATCATAGCTAGGGAATCGACCACGTTATTTACGCCTTCATATGCTTTTGCCGCTAGGTCCGGCTGAATGAATACGGGACGGTTAAGCTTGAGCGTTTGCCCTATATAAAAACCGCGATTGTCACCGATATTCGTTGTAGCTCCAAACATCATCCCGGCCAGTTTCGTAGGTTCGACATACTGAATATAGTCACTATTGATTCGCGGACTTGTCGGAATAAATTCCATAAAATATGCAATCATTTCCCCGTATGGACTCAGCAAATGAATACCAAAAGCTTGCATTTCTCGCTTTAGTTCATCTACCCTCACACGCAGCTGATCTTTGTCTTTCGCAGAGACACGGAAAACAAAACTACATCCATATGCCGGATAGCCCGTATCCGTAAATCTGCTTTCCATCTGGATAGCGCCGCTCTCCGCTTTTTCGGTGTTGAGATCGATGCTGCTATCTCCCTTTTGAGCTTCCTGCCGCTGATCTTCATAGGAGAGCCTTACGTTACTGAGGTTTTTAATGATCTGATCATTCCGAAGCAGACCCGCTTTGACAGACACAGCAACCGGGAATCGAAGACGATTTTGGATATGGAACATCCATTCAGACCCTGGATGCAGACTGTGTGGAGTCATTTTATCGGCAACCAGGTACTGGACGTAACTTTCCTTAATTTCTTCATCGACCATTTTATAAAGCTTGAGCGTCTTTTGATCGTATTCTTCAATTTCTGCATTTTGCAGTTCGTAAAACGATTGTGCGCGCCCGCGGCGAGCTTCATGCTCCTTACGCTCTCCATCAATGCCAAAGACGTCTATACTGGTTTCGTATCCCTTCCGCAGCTTCGTATCGTTAGGCGTAACGCTAAAATTCTGTTCAATCAGAAAAAGAGTTTCTTCCTTACTCAGCATCCGTACTAGTGAAGACATCGATTGACTAAGCGTTTCTCTAAGGCCTTCAGCCTGATGTTTGAACTGCTCAATATCTACTTTCAATATATCGTTAGGTTCGAGTCCCATTGCACGGTATACAGGCGATTTAAAGCCATTGATGAAATCCGATAGTCCAGCAACGAGCGCTAAGCCCGTGTTACCAACCTTCCTAAACTCATTTTTTTTAGGATCAAGTTGTACCCCAATATAGGTATGATATTCGTTCGTTTCCCGGGAAGCACGCTGATTACTGAGCGTCTGTTTTAGTCTCTCAAAATAATCGATACCGTTCTCCTTTAGAGGATAATCCTTTCGCTTAATGTCCTCTATCGTTTCATCTAAAATCCCGTTCACATCTGTAAGGGACGGGATCATAAGAAAGTGAAGATCACTCATATTTTCAACATAGTAAGATAGCTGATTATTGTAAGGGTGTATCTTCTGAACATAATCCCTGAAGTCATACCCGTAACCTTCGACCTGATAATAAGCCCATACACTTCCATCCCGCCCAAAGGCTAGGTTTCCTTCAATATGTTTGGTTGGAAATTCGGTAAATACCTTCATCAGCTCACCTTCCTTCCTCTAATCTCGCATGGTCATGTATCCTTTGAATTGATAATTGGTGCGTTTCTTCTTTTTTCTCAGCCGATATTCTCTTGTAGAAAGTTGACCGCCAAAACCGTATGATTTTGGCCGGTCAAGCTCCATCCCCTTAAAATACGTGACACGTTTTGATTTACGCATGTGATACAGAAACATACTTCTTGCAAACTTGATAGGTGATCGGTTCTCTGTTCCCACGTCGATGAGGAGATAGGTAAGCATAAACGGTGCAGCAATTAAAAGAGAACTCGGAATGATTTTCAGAGGTACATTCAGTACAGGAATGTAATACCAAACAACCATAATGGCGGCGATACCGAAAAAATAGCCGATAGACTTTAATTTGAGAGGTCGTCCGACTTTAAAGCCAGCAAACTGATACAGCTTGCGTTCAAACTTCAAAAACTCATTAAGAACAAACATATCTTTCCGCTGCTGCATAAAGAATGCCCCCTTAAGTTATGCCGACCATTTTTGTAGCCCACTCCGAAATTCTCCCTAAGACCTCTGGTTTTGCCACAATTGCGTATGCAACTAGCAGTACCATAAATGTGCCAATAGCTCCGATAAACTGACGTTTAAAGGCAAGGACAATGGCGAAGAAAATAGCAGCAACCAAGATCAAATTTGCTCCTTGCTCTGATGCCCAGTCTAGCAACCCATCAAAACCAATATTCATATTGATTCCTCCTATTGTTGGTCTATTTTACTTACAACGTAGCGTCCATCTTTTTGTTTAATATCGAGTCTATAATTGGTTACAAAGCGGTCCTCAGAAACGGGATCTTCTAGCACGACAGTGGCAAAGACAATATAAGTTTCCATAGTTTCGCCCTGATAAACTTGCGAATTTTTAACGTTCACAAAATTCATGCGCTTATTTAAGCCGCTTGGATGATCTTCGTCTTCAAGCAGATATGCTAACTTGTCAGCAGGATCTGCAGCATATGAACCAAAAAAGGTATCTAAAAAATTGCGGATATTTTGCTTCACTTCAGATTCTGCTACGTCCTGAAGGCCAGCCACCTGGTTTGTTGCAACAACGGTGGTCTGCGGATTGATGTAGGTATATTTCGGCAGGTCATAGATTCCGTAATTCTGAGCATAAGCCACTGGTACAACAAAGAATTTACTAACTTCTTTCGATTCATATTTTGTAGTCTTCGTTTCCTTTTTCGTCTTTTCGTCTGTAGTCACAACTTCCTTCGGTATACCAATCTTCTGATACACCTTAAGGGTAACGTAAGCCTTGTTATCACCCTTTTCCTCGATATTGGCGATTTCCGATGATAACAAAACGGATGTAGTTTTTAGTGAAGTAGGCTCTAATCCAGCATGTGGATCAATACCTTCAGCCAGATATGGCGCAAGACGCTTCTGACGCTTCGCCAGAGCTTCGCTTCCTGGCTTCCAAGCAAAATACTCCTTGGCAAAGTTCTCGGCGTATTGGACGGCTGTAGTCGTTGTCGCAGGGTTTAGTGTCGGAGTTTGTTCTACAGCTTCTGCGCTCACTTCCTGTTGCTTTGACGGATTTAGCATAGAGAAGAAAAATACCAGAAACACAAAGCTAAACATGATCCAAAATACAATCGTTCCAAACTTCCTTGTACGATAACCACGTGGGCGATAGGCTTTGCGTTCTTTTACCTTCGGTTTCTGTAAGACCTTAAAAAAACGTTTACTCTGCTCCCCGGCAGACACTTTTTCTTGCCGCGGCGCATCAGCCTCAGCTTTCCGCTTAGCTAAACTCTTCGCCATAGTTACACCTCCTGTATTTGAGCACCGATTCCGGTAAGATCTAGCGCATTACGAACGTAGACACGGGCTACATAAGGTGCTCCTTCCTGATCGATGGTCTTCCGGCACAAGAAAACTTCTCCAGTCCCAAGTCCGCGAATATCATCCGGATGTGCCCGGTAACGCTGTACCATCCGTACCGTTCCCATTTCAGATTCAAGCCGCTTTTTCCAAACATTTTTTTCGACCTGACTGGTGATGTCTGCATCTTCATAAGTACCGCATGCAGCGGCAAGTACTTCTGCATCTGCCGGATCGTTAACCCGGCCAATCATGTACGTATTACAGTTATTGATGATCTGCCTTGTAAGAACAGGATCAACGGCATCAATATCTGACAACCCTTGTACAGACAACAGGCACTCAAAACCAGCTGATCTACTCTTATTGATAACATCCACCACTTCGTGGCTGACATAAGCTGAAAATTCGTCGTAAACGGACATGATAGATTTCTTTCCCTCTTTTTGGCGGTAATCTACCAAGGTATTCACTTCCATAATGACGACACGGCCAAGTGTCTTGATATAGTCCTTATACTTGTTACCTGAAATAGAGAATATCGCAACTTCGTTGTTATCCGTAATCGTTTTGAGATCTATGCCATTCTCTCTTTCTACAAATAAGTGTCCTAGATCCGATTCAATGAGTTCGCCCAGCTGATTACGTAAACTCTTGAGTGTAGTAAAATTGATTCCGGAAGATTCATCATCTTCGTCCTCTTCTTCTAATCCAAAAAACCGATCCCGATAGTACTGGATTTTCCTTCTCAAATCCTCGTTCCACTCTATCTGATACTGAACCTCGGACTCACTAGGATCCTCTGCATCTTCATCTTCAAGCCCTTCAAATAGTGCGCTTGCTCTTACCCAAGCTGTTTCTTCTTCTGCATCTGCTGGAGTAGGTTCCTGTAGAGTGTCATCTACTGGAGCACTCTTAGCGTCTTCCTTTGCAGGCTGCTCGGGTAATTCCTCAGGGTCATGCGCAGCGATAGGATCATTCGGTTCTAATGCATCTTGGATTCCAAAAAGGGAAGCAAGAGAATCAAAATCCGGATCTGCTGGTAATGGTTCATCATTCTGCAGTTTCTCAGGTTCTTCACTGTTCATTTCATTGGGTAGTTGTGGTTTTATTTCCGGTTCCTCTATTTGTGCTGGTTCTAGGGGATTTTCTCGAGGAAGTTCTTGATCTACAACAAGCTTAGCTGGTTTTATGGGTTTCTTAACCTCAACCATCACTTTTGCTCGTTCTGTCTGTTCAGTGAGGAACCGTGCAACGGTAGATTTTGCTGTAAATTGGTATACTGTCTCAAGTTCTATAGGCTGGTTAAAATCTCGAAGCATCCGAAAAACCAGCTGCAGAAATCTGGAACAGTTTGTTTTATAGAAAGGTTCGGACCATTCAAATAAGTTCATGACCTTATCCCGCAGCTGCGTTGGAGATCCATGCCGCAGAAAGTTAAATGAAAGCTCGTCTATGTCTGTAAACATGTGTACTTTGCGCCCATGTTTCTCACACATTTCTTTAAATTCCAGCATGGATTTCAGCTCGCCTTTACCATCCATAAAGATAATAGGCTTGTTTTGGCGTAATGCATTTTCCACGTTCGTTCCGATGAGGACGGTTTTACCACCGCCAGTTGTGGCAACGGCCAATATATGCTGGTTTGGCTCATGTGCTTTAAGTGCCACTCGCTCCTGAAACTCATCGTATCCAATAAAATTTTCTGCTGAGTTAGATTTGCGGAATTGTAGCTGTTTTTTATTTAAGTATTTCTCTCTGTTTAGTCGGAATTTTTGGTAGTCACGTTCTTTTTTTCGCTTCCTAAGTCCATCATGCTTCGACTTGACGATTTTACTTCGGTAGTATTCGATGAATGGATGCGCCGCATTGGCTATCAGGATCCCTAAGGACAGCGTCCCTAAATAGCTGTAAGCATTAATGGGAAACGGTTTACTCTGATTCAAGTATTCTTCTGCTAGTGGGGTAACAAATGGGATCTCAAGCCAGGACATAAATCCAAGGAGAGCCAACCATTCACTTGTTCCATGGATGATAAGTAAACCAAGTACAGCTACTGGCAGGAGTGTGTACAAGATCCATTTCCTTTTGATCCCAAACACGACTCCCACATAAATTAGCGCCGCTGCTATAAGAGCAAATAAAGTAAAACACGCAGCCGCAAGCCCGATCACAGCAATTGCTATCTGTCCTACCGTCCTGGCTTCCTCATCGTTGCCTCTGCCCTGTAGTAGTAGATCGTCGTCAGTACTTCGCTGCACATGTTCAGCTCCTTACCTCTTCCGGTAGGGATTTCACGCCGATTTGCTTAAATACATTCACGCCAGCTTCGGTTTCTGCAGAACGGGCTTTATTGGCCCACTCTTTTGCCACTAGAACCTTCGCACGTTCGATAGCGTTACCCACCGTACCGTTAGGAACAAAATACCAAACATCAGTATATTTCCCCTCGCGGATCTCTCGCGCATACAAATCAATCTTTTTTTGCAGCCTGGATACCGTTTTTGTATTCAGTTCGGCTTCAACGGCTATCGTGTGATTCGCTAACAGAATGACAAAGTCGGGCAAAGTTTCGCGGATCTCATTCCACTTTTTAAGCATTTCCGCTTTACCTCGATCTTCTAGCAACTCAAAGCGATACTCCCGTTCGGTTTTATAGTCGAATTTTTGATTTTTCAGTTGTGCTTTCAAATGCAAAATTAAATCATTAATGATCAAATCATGCTGCGCTGTATACATCGTTGTATCATTTGCAACTGTAACAGGGTAGTCTAAGAAGTCCCTAGCATCACGTTTTGGAAAATAGACGTTTAACGTAAGTGCAAGCTTTTTCTTCCACACCATTCCTGCTTTCTCCAGCTTCCTCAGTCTTCGGTACACATTATGAATACCATCCTCTTGGATATGGGTTTGGATTTGCTTTGATGTAACAATTCCATGCTTCAAAATGAAGCGTAGAATCTCTAAATCCTTCTCCTTAAAGTCCGTATATTTACTTAACAAAAAAGCGCCCCCCGTTCGTTGTCTAAATCACTCTCCTTCTAACTATACCAAATTTTGCTTAGCAACCCTAAACGTTTCTAGGCAGTAACTAATAGCGTAACTAAAGTCATAAGTTAACCATCATTTTCCATCTGTGTTAGACGCAGTTTGCAAGTGAAAACGATAGGGTATCTGTCTCCCAAATCAACAATCATGGCGACCTATTTGAAGTGGGAACACTCATCACCTAGCTGTCACTTAAAACCATGACTCATACAGACATTTCATTCACCTATGAACTCTAGATCCAAAAGTGTAACTAAAAACGTAACTAAGGCTATAACTAATCACCAATTATCGCTGCCCATCAAAGACCTTAAAAGTCATGTTTACAGACACAAAATATACATCCAGGACCTGTGACGACCTGTCACAATCTGCAGCAAATTCGCTACTACCTCGCTATTATTTTTATACGTAGCACTCACCACAAACGATATAGTACCCCGCAAAAATGTTCTCCACGATCCGCTCTAAAGTAACTCTAACCTCACATTCACATCAATACTCCGCACTAACTTAACTCCCACCTCCACACTAACTCACAACCTCACCTTTAACTCTTTCTCTTTTATCTCTTCATCTTTTATCTCTTCTCTATTTTACTCATCCCCCCCTCACTACCTCCTCCACCTCTTTAACTCTTAAATCTTTAAATTCTTAAATCACATTCACTCACCATACTAACTTAGAATCCACCCACCTCCCGTTATTCCTGACCCCATCTACGGACGTTGTGTAGGTGGGGTCAGGAATTGCTTTCGGGAGGTGGGTGGATTCCGCTCCCAAGTAGCAGTAAGGCATAACATCAATTAACACTAGTAACTAAGATAGTATAGAGTGGACAGCTTAATTAATACTGTAGTTAATAGCTGTTATACCTGCTTAGTTACACTTTTAGTATACCAAAGCAGAGCAAGAAATTTCCAGTAAATTGTAAAAAACGCCCACAAATTGGATACAAGCTCCCAGAAACACAGACATAAAAGAGCACCCGTATGCAACATAAGAACTAGAGTGAACACAAACTAGACCATAAGAGGCAGACAACAAGCAAGAAGAAAACAAGGCACATCCGATCAAGGAGGATCAAACCCAGGCAGCCAAAAGTGCACATACATGAAACGGTACACCAGAAGGCCAGACCCACCCACCGCCGTATCTAGAATAAGTGTATTGGAGTCTGGTACATTTAAATTTTCTGTTTTCAAACTGTTTTCTATAGTAGCAGGGGCTACGTTGTTTTTAGTACGCTCAGCAGCTTCCTCCGAGGCTCCCGAAACAAGACGAATGACCGTCTTCGCTGACCGTCCTTTACCGGTAACTTCTACGGTGATACGCTCCGATTCCATTAAACTGCGAATTACATGCTGAAAAGACGACAAAGACATGCCCCAATAAGCGGCTAATTTCCGTTGTGAATCTATTATTTCATTTCCAGGCAACACCTTTAGAGATTGGATTATGTCATTTTCCCATTCGTCAAAGTGGCTGTTTTTTCGTTCTTCTCTTGGTTTTGCTGGCTCCCAAATAGACCCATATTTAAATGGGATTCCAGATAGCTCAGTGACGAAGGATGCTTTCGGGCCTTTTTTCGCCCCTTCACGGTATGCACTTTTTATTTTTTTATCTATTTGCCAAGATGGCAAAGGACTATCCAAGAGTCCATTCCAAGCATGTAATTTTAAAGCAGCTTCTTCGTCTGAATACCCTTCCACCTTAAAAGCCAGTGCCAAAGTATAAGCTGCCCTATCTCTAGCACCTACTTGTACTCCTTGAAGCAATGCCTGGAAGGCTGGATGCTTTAGTATTCCTCTACCACTTAGATCAGCGTGTCCAGAAGGCCTAGAATAGCCTGCAGAGCTATCTACGTGGTTAATCCAGTACCAGTCGTTTAAAGCGTCAAATGAAACAGTAGAATCCGTCTGAAAGATAATGTTATTGTCTGTGGGAATCCGGAAAAATCGTTCAGCACCGATTGCTTGAAGATCAGCACCAATAGCTTCGGCCATAGTACGCTGAAGCAACTGATAATGGCGCACAGCATTAGAGTAAGCCTTGCGCGGTTGATCTAAAATAAAGTGCACATGAAATCCACCTGAAGGTGTCCGGACAATAAGAGAAGGTTGCGGCAAACCAGCTGCGCTGATGCGATCTAAAAGATCAGGCAAGATTAGCCCTTCATTTTGGCCGTTTTTGGTATCAACGTCCAAAACAACAGCATTTAGCCAGCGAAGGGTTTCCTGAGCGCGCCGATCGTTGCGATAAAATGTATTTGGGGTGTAATACGTGTTACTCTCAGATTGCGATGCCAATGTGTCATATGACCGGCATGCATTATATGTATGGCAATCTTGGCTGGTATAAATCCAACCAAAATCATATCCCCTGCCAGCACCTGCTTGTTTGTGCTTACTGGGAACCTCTTGAATTTGCGATCTGAAAAAACGACGTAATATATGGCCTTGCGGCACCTTAGATTGTACTGTAGACATAAAAAACTCCTATTTCCGCACCACCTGCCTACAAAAAAAGGCAATAGGAAAATAAGAGTTTATACTTTACTTTTTTTTCGCAATTAGGGTATAATAGACCTAACAAAAAGGTTAAGTTATTATTGAACCTCAAATAGAGCTTTAAAAAAAGTAAAGCACAATCTCTGGGTTTTTATAAAAGAAGTCGGTCGCCAAACGGAAATCTTTTATAAAAAAGTGGTGGTGCTTTATTTTTTTTTTGTTTTATATGTAAAACCGATAGTTAATTTATAAGTTAGTAGATGTAGATACGTTCTGTTTCTATCATGATTTTGCCACTATTCTATCATTTTTGCAAGTATTTTTGATTCATATAAATGAGCAAAAGGCGCATTTCCAACGAAATGCGCCTTTTTTTTCATTTAAAATATACCGGTATATTACCAGGTATAAACTAAATGATATTTAATATATACCGGTATATTACCAGGTATAAATTCAGATGCGTTCTATTGACATACCGGTATATTACCTGTAACATAGCAGGTAGAGCGGTAACTATACCGTAAAAATACCGGTAATAAGGAGAGGGAGAAAAAAATGACTATTTTCTCGTTAGATCTAGGAAATAAGCAAGTGAAACTAATCTCTGAAAAGACTTTAGAACAGCAACGTGTCGCATCTAGTAAAAAAAAGAAGGGTGAATCTAAAACTCTAGTAGAACGTTTGGGAGCTAAAATACTACCTTCTCACTATCTGGACTATGACGATCTAGGAGATCAGCGCACAGCGCTTCATACTAAGGACAAGTTACATATTAAAAAATACGTATCTAGCAAAGATGCTGAATTCGCCTATGCCTGGGGAACGGATCTTCATTTAGTTCATGCAGAAGAAAAGTTTATTAGTACGATTGGCTTTGAGGATCGCTATTCCCGCCGCGAATTTAAGGTGCTAGCGGACATGTCGATAGCTGAGCTAGCTATTGACTATGAAGAAGCAAGAACAGGCATACTAGAAGTGACCGTAACGACTGGAGTACCAACAGACGATTTTACCGAAGATGCAGTAAAGGCTCTTACGGAAACTTTGTTGGGTGATCACAATATCAAAGTTGACGATATCAGTTTAAATGTTCGAGTCAAAGAAGTTATTGTCAATCCACAGCCAGTCGGAACGGCTTATAATGAAGTGCTAGACATTGATGGGTTTATCGTTGAAGAAAAAGCAAGCCTTTTAGAAGAGCAAGTCGTCGTCGTAGATATCGGCGGTGGTACAATGCTGATTGATACATTAAAAAACATGAATCTAAGCAATCCACGGACTCAAAAACCAAGCGGAGCATACGAACTCTATGATCGAATTGTTAACCTGGTTACTGACTCTGGAATCAAGGGTCTGACCTCTTATGAAGTCGAGATGATCCTTCGCAATTCAGATCCAATAGAAGGATATTTCTTCAAACCAAATAAAAATGAATCCTTTAATATTACACCCTACGTTAATAAAGCCATTACCAAATACACAAGGGATGTGCTTAATATAATTAGCACGACTCTAAAAGCTACACTACGGAACGATACAATGCTTTTAACGGGTGGAACGTCAAATCTAATTAACCAAGAGGAAGTTAAAAGCCAATACCCATATGCACAGTTTGTTAAAGATGCAGAAATCGCCAATGCCCTAGGATTTTACAAATACGCAAAATCAATGGTAACGGCTTAAGATCGGAGTGATAAACTTTGAGTGATAGAGTACGGGTCGAAGTCACTTTTAATGAAAAAAAGCATGCAGATATCCTAGAAGCCATGAAGCAATATGGTAGCCAAGCTGGTTTCCTCAAATTTGCTGCTATTTACTTCTTAAATGCAACAAAAAACGAAGGTGCTACTGCTACTGCTGCTCCAGCCCCTAAACAAAGCACTCAGCAGCCTGCTATAGAACCTAAAACTGCAACACCAGCACCAGAAAAGCGCCGAAAACTCCCTCCAGGTATCGGAGGACAAGCATTTACTTCTCGTATGAAAGATTAGTTCTAGATACGAATAACGGAGGAATATTATGCTACTAAGCGAAGTGGAAAAGAAAACAATTGAATCACTTCATACAGGAGAGAGTTATACGATCGGTGGAGTCGCAATGGGACAAAATAAGCGCTATGAAGTACAAAAAGTTAGTGATGTTGAATATAAAGTTGGGGTTTATGACCTCATGATTCGTTTAGGTGTCGATTATGTCAAAAGCCCAATCGAAGTCATTGATTTTATTGAAACAAATTAAGTATTAATTTCTTTGAACTAAGTACAGAAAAAGGGTGTTCTCCGGGAGGACACCCTTTTAAGTTACTTAAATTCAAATGATGAAATCATTTTAAGTTACCTAAATTCTAATGCTATAATTTATTTTAAGTAACTTAAATCGCAAATACATGATTTTCATTTAAGTTACTTAAATACAGATGATAAAATTCCTTTTAAGTTACTTAAATTAAAATGCTAAAATTGTTTGTAATCTCGCTGCTTTAGAACCAATTACTTTGGAGAAAATGTCATCGGTTTTTGATTACTTTCCTCCATTTGCTCAATGATGCTATTTAACATGTTATCCGTAATTTTTATCGGATAGTAACCCGCTCTATCGCGTAAAATGTTTTCAATAATCCAAGCTTTTCGTGTCCAATACTGGTAATTCCTAGCACCTTCATCTTGTCCCGACTTAAATTTTTTAGGCTGCAATTCGGCTCCTTTATTAACCACTCGGAGCAGATTATATGTGCGCTTGCGTTCATTGCGAACCAGCTTTAGTAGTAAGGTCAAATAATAACTGTCCTTTTCCATAAGTTCCTGTGTCGGTCGCTTAGCAGCGGACAGAAACACTGCTTTTTCAGCTAGTAGCGGCCTTCTCATCCCGTTTTCTTGCACCTCATCCCGGTAGACTTCCATATCACAAAATGAGCAATACAGCCCCTTACCGAGGGGTTCAACAGCTGAACCACAATACGCACATGTCTGCATAATCTAGCTCCTTCCTGGCCTTTTTCTTCATCATTTATTTATAGAATCCATTATTCTGTATGAAATGTTAAGCTCGAAAATCGAGGGATCCGGGAAAAGGTTCTTCACCCAGAGTCGATTAGTCAAATAACCGGCTTTTCTTTTTGTTCTCCACTTCTACTATACTGGTTAATAAGTTCATCTAATAGCACCGATTGCTTTATTACATCTGGATGCTGAAAATCGTTACTGTGTACCTTAACCAAGTCATTAAGCAGTTTTCTAGCTTGTTCAATACGGGCTATGTTTTTTTCGATCAAATCAAACCCCTCCTAAGCGCATCTTACTTCATCCTTACTGTTTTCATATTGGGTTAAGAAGTATCAAAAAATTTGTGCTAACAAATGGCCTTGGATGACAAAGCATAGCGTAATCAGCATGCAGTCCTGCCTTCCCTGAGGCGCATCAAAGTGCCCTTGATCTTGGCTCCGTGCGGGGTGTAAAGCGAAGGACAGGAACATAGAGCGCCTTATCCGGGATGATTGTTCCCCGGGTTAGGCGCTCTTGTTATCGGCCTAAGTAACCCTGCAGCGGTGCGTAGCGGCTCTTAGGCGGGTGGTCTTGCCGCCTTAGAGCTGGTAGCATCAGCCCTAACATCTTTCTGTTTTTCTGAAGTCTCTATCTTGCTTTAAATAAGCACCTCCAGCTGAACACGACCCATCCCCTGTAGAGCTAGATCCCTTAAAAGCTTCCTCTAACCTCTATTTATTAAGGCTTGGTTTAAACCAAGCCCAGGTTGAAACCAGATCCGAAAAAAAGGGATATACCTGGTACTATGGCTCTAAACTTTTTAAAGGCGATCATTTAGGTAACCTATATTATAATAATTAAAGTTACTCAAATGATAAGGAGTGAAACTTGTGAACGAGACTCATGATCCGCGTCCTGTTGGCCGTCCCTCTCAAGGAATTACCAAAAAAGTTTCATTAACGCTAACCACAGAAGAATGGACAGAAATTGAAGATTCGGGCAAGACTGTAGCTGCATTTTTAAAAGATAAAATGAAAAAACAGCCTGATGTTACCCTAAGACCTGAATGGGAAACGCAGCGTATTCCCATCTCCTATCCTCGCCCTCTAGCGGAAGAATGTTGGGACACTTATCTAGACCGCACGGATGAACAACTATCATCTGACATCATAGATGCCGCAAAAGAGTCAATGTTTCGAGTTCTCTATCCTAACCAAGCGGAAAATGTAATTGTAGAAGTAAAAGACCAGTACATATGCCCCTTTACAGGAAAACGGTTCGGAACTATGGAGAAACTCGTGAGCAATGCGATTCCCACCTTAATTCAGTGGGCTACTGCAAAAGTAAATCTTGAACTAATAAAAGCTGCGAAGCGAGAAAAGGAAAAGAAGTAGTGCTACTTATTTAAATAAGAGGGGGTCCAGGGGGAGGAATCCCCCTGGCGAAACTCAATTCGCAGGGGCAAAGCCCCTGCCTCCTTTAGTTACCACTAGTTTCGTCAAAAGTCGTGCCTAGTATATAATCTGTCGCCTTTTGGGCTTGTCCTGCGGCCTTTACAATTAATGTTGGATCATTTTTCAGTTTTCGGTGCCATGACTGGATATAAGCGGCGCTGTTCTCGATCGTGCTGTTATCAATGCCGCATGTCGCGCAAAGCATAGCGGCTCCAATCTCGGCTATAAGTTCTTCCTTGGAATAGTTTTCATCGCCAAAGGCGGCGTATTCCTCGATGCCTGGCCGATTTAAACGGCTCTGATGCCCGCTGCTGTGTATGAGTTCATGAAATAAGGTCGAATAATACTCCTCTGCTTTGGGGTAGTCTTGTATGGGCGGAACACTGACTCTGTCTGGAGATGGCATATAATAAGCCCGTCCTGACGCGAAGCCGATCGGCGGAGCGTCTATATACCCGTCTACAATCGCTTCCGCTTCAGCAATAGGATCATGGTCAAAACTAATCTCCTTCCGCTTGCTTTTTATCCCCTTACAGTCCTTGATATCAAACACCCGGTAATAGCGAAGCATCGGTATTTTTTCAGCTTCTCCCGTATCCGCATCTTCTTTTTCTAACCAGCGCCAGAAAACAACGATTTGAGACTTAGCGCCTTTGACACTGCCCCCCGCTTCCGTAATCTGCTTATAGGTGGCGTACTCTCCCGGCGGCAGAAGCAGAGTATTAATCCCCCGGTAGGGCCGCTGTGATATCCAGTTTACCGCGCCACTAACGACCCACGGTCTGCGCCACGGCACTACACCCGCCGCAAGCAGTTCTAAAATCCGTTCCGTCACAATTTCATATACCGATTTCTTCATTGCCATGGTCAAAGTCTCCTCTTCTGTGCCGGGAGAAACCCGGCTTAGTGGATTAATTTGCTTCTCGCTCTTCGCGAACTTCAATCGAAGAAATGTCCATTTCAAACGTCACTAAACTCTCGCTTATGACCGCATCCATTAGTTCTTGAATCTTGTTCGTTATCAGGTGATATTCATTCACTCTCACCGTCCAAATGCAGTAATAGATCGGCTTTCTTTCATCTATTTTTCTAAGCATCCCTGCCCACTCACGGACTCTAGCGGGCGAAAGAGTAGCCACCATTTCCCTGTACTCGTCCATCGTGAGAAAATGTATTTTCACAGGCTGATCGTTAAATACAAACACTGCTTTTTTATAAATGCCATGACACACCGTAAGTGCCGCTACGATTTTCGGTTTATGAGTTTTCATTTTAAATGCCTCCTGCTCCCTGAATCTAAAGTGTAGGTATGGCAGCAACCTTTGCGGCTACTGCCACCTGGGTTTTACTTACGATCATTGTATTTTTTCGTAGACCACTGAAGCAGGAATGTAATGGACTGAAGGAAAATTGAAAACAAAATGAGAATCAAAAGTAACATTTCCATTAGACTTGTCCTCCCTTTAACAAACTGGAATTTTGTGTTAAAATAGGAGAGTAAGGGTTGTCAAAACCCCTTACTCTTGTTTCTTTCCGGCTAGTTATTTAGGTTTCTTGGGCTTCGACCGCTTCGATCGGTCGGAGCCCTTCCCTTTATTTCTAGCCGTAAGCCATTCGGTAAATGCTTTCATGACTCCAAGAAACTGTACAATGACTTGTAAAAATGCCGCGATCACGGCAAGCAGGACAATGGTTTCATTTTGCAATTTCTCACCTCCTTTCTGTTTTAAGGTTTTAGGTGTCAAAAGAGATTTTTTAGAACGTTGCCTACCGCATGGCTGGCTTCCCCAAAGGGGAATTTTTTTCCCTTTTGACGCATGCTTGGGAACCCGTGCAATGGCAGGCGGTCAAGGGATCAGCACACCAAAGTTTTTCTTCCGCTTCTTCTTTTCCAAATAGGAAGAAAAAGTTTTGTTGCCCCTTGACCGTATGCCCGCCTACTTGGTTTCCGGGAGGTTGAGGGGCGAAGCCGGAGGCTCGGCCTTCCGGAAACTTAGTAGGCTTTGCAGCGGGTTACCATGCGGAAGGCAAAAGGGAGAAAAATCTTTCCATAAAAAAGAACCGGCGTATGCCGGTTCTCTCCTTTTCCTGTTCTCCTTCTCCGTTTATGCTAAGTAATCCCTTGCATGATGATGAAGCAAAGCGGAATCATGATGCTATCTTTTTGCATGAGCTGCTTGATGGGAGCAAAGCAACGCGGAGCGGACATGATGCAGCCATGCCATCCCTGATTTCCCATCAAAGCGCCCTTGGTCCTTAAGCTCCGTGCGGGGTGTAAAGCGAGGGACAGGAACATAGAGCGCCTTATCCGGGGCGCTCTATTCCCGGTTAGGCGATCTAGTTATCGGTCCAAGTAACCCCGCAGCGGTGCGTAGCGGCTCTTAGGTGGCCGATCTTGCTGCCTTAGAGCTGGTAGCATTAGCCCTAACATCTTCCCTATTCCATGAAGTTAGTCTTCTTGCTTGGTATAAGCACTCAGCTGTAACAAGATCGCGCCTCCTGCAGAAACTGAAAGCATCCCTGATCCTGAATTCCTTCTTTCAATCCATCCTTGGTTTAAACCAAGCACAGGTTGCAACCAGGACAGAAAAAAGGCGCTCCCAATAATACAGGAACGCCCTTGTTTTAGAACTCATTTGTATTTGTAATATCCCTAACTTCATGTAAATACAGATAAAATTTTATCGATAAGTTTAGTTTTTCTAACCCATATTACCGCTATAAAATGTCAATACAAAAACTTTTCTTGCCTTGTATAAGTATTTTCAACTGCAACACCTTTCATCCTCCTGCAGAAGCTAAAGGCCCTTCCTCACATGTTTTCACACATTAATTCCGCCTGCTTCATAACAACTTCCAGTGCTTCTTTTGCTTGCTTTGGTGGATAATCATATTCCTTCAACAATCGCTTGATGATGCGGCGCATCCCTGCTTGTGCACTTTTGCGTACGCTCCAGTCAATGGTAATATTGTTTCGGATCGCAGTCGTTAGTTCCTGGGCGATTTTTTTTAATGTTTCATCACCCATCATTTGTTTAACAATTTCATCGGATGTTAGTGCCGTATAGAATGCAATTTCATCACTATTTAGTCCTAAGGCTTGTTCTTCTTTCTTCGCCTGTTTGATTTCATGTGCCATTCTAATTAGTTCTTCAATTACTTCCGCATTCGTAATGGCCTGATTGCGATATTTATTGATCGCTTTCTTCAGTTTTTCCGAGAATTTCTCTGATTTCACGAGATTGCTTTTCTCCATTACTTTCAGATTGCCTTCAAGCAATTTACGCAGCATTTCTACAGCTAAGTTTTTATGCTGAAGATGACGCACTTCTTCCAAAAACTCTTCTGAGAGGATCGAGACATCAGGGCGCTGAATCCCAAGACTGTCAAACACATCAATGACATCTTCCGAAATGATCGAACGTTCGAGCATTTGATTAACCCTGGCTTCAATTTCCTTCTTGGATTTCTTTTTCGCTCCTTTTTCCCCCAGCTTAGAAAGACTCGCTTTTACAGCTTTAAAATAACTAATTTCCAGTGCAGTTTTCTTTCCTTCTTCCGTAGCTGCGCATAGTGAATGAGCTTTTGCTGCCTCTATGGCAAACTGTTTGAAATCCTTCTGCTCTTTCTCGTCTAATCCCAGCACGAAGTTCATTCCTCCAGTAATCGCCCGGATTCTCCCCACCTGGGATGTACCCATGTAAGCCGAATAATCGTATGTATGGAACATACTGCGCAGCACTTCTAGTTTTTCGTACATAACTGCAATGGCTGCATTCGTGTCAATCGCTGTATTGGCTCTGTCGCTATCGGTATACTGCTTTAACGCTTTTTTTAAGTTTTCAAGAATCCCGATATAGTCAACAACGACACCGCCAGGTTTGTCTTTAAAGACACGGTTAACACGTGCGATAGCCTGCATCAAGTTATGGCCTTTCATCGGCTTGTCGATGTACATTGTGTGCATGGAAGGCACGTCGAATCCAGTTAACCACATATCACGAACAATCACGATTTGCAGTTCATCACTTGTGTCCTTCATTCTTCTTGCAAGGGTATCACGGCGATGCTTCCCGCCAATGTGCTTTTGTAAATACTCTTCATCACCAGCGGAGCCAGTCATAACGATTTTAATGACACCTTTTTCAAGATCATCACTATGCCACTCTGGACGTATTTTAATAATTTCATTATATAGAGCAACACAGATTTTACGGCTCATACATACAACCATGGCTTTACCAGCAATCGTTTTTGATTTTTCCTCGTAATGCTCTACAATATCTCTTGCTAGTCGCTTCACACGATTGGGTGCTCCTACAATGGCTTCCATACGAGACCATTTGGATTTATACTTTTCCCGATCGTAATCTTCTTGGCCTTCTGTGATTTCTTCAAATTCATCATCTAGCTTTTTCCATTCTTCTTCATCTGTATCTAGTTTAATGATGCGGTTTTCATAGAATATCTTGACCGTTGCTTCATCTTCTACTGCTCTCGTCATATCGTACACATCAATATAATGACCAAATACAGCTGGTGTTGATTTATCCTCAAACTCAATAGGTGTACCGGTAAAACCGATAAAGGAAGCATTCGGCAGGGCATCACGCAAGTATTTTGCATACCCATATTTCACTTCACCTGTTTTTTTATCCGTGGATGCTTCCAGTCCATACTGGCTTCGGTGCGCTTCATCTGCGATGATAATGACATTGCGGCGATCCGTTAAAACAGGCATTTCTCCATCTTCCGGTTTGAACTTTTGAATCGTTGTAAAAATAATACCGCCCGACTCTCGGTCATTTAAGAGATCATATAATCCATTTAGTTCTTTTGAATGATCTTTTGCCTGCTGTTTCTTTTGTTCTTCGGTTAGCTTACGAATATGAGCTTGTTTAGGAGTTTGACGTAAAATATCTTCAGATTTCGCAAACGTTGTATATAATTGTTCATCCAAGTCATTTCTATCCGTAATGACGACAATCGTAGGATTATTTAATTCGTTTACTAGAGATGCCGTATAAAATACCATGGAATAACTTTTCCCAGACCCTTGGGTATGCCATACGACCCCAATTTTCCGGTCCCCTTGCTCTGCGGTAGCTTGTTTCGTGCTTTCTACTGCTTTTTTAACTGCAAAGTACTGATGGTAGGCTGCCATGATTTTAATAATGGTCTTGTTGTCACCGATTTTGTTCCCATTCTCGTCATGAATAGCTTCTTTTGATTCTTGGAAGAGGATAAAATTTTGAATGATATCGACTAAACGTTTTTTATCTAGCATACCGCGGATCGCTACTTCATACTGAGGAACCTCTAAAGGTTCGATGTTGATTCCATCCACTGTTCTCCAGTTCATAAAACGCTCTTCATTTGAAGTGATGGTTCCTGCTTTGGCATTAATGCCATCCGAGATGATGCTAAACGCATTGTAACGGAATAGAGAAGGGATATCATTTTTATAGGTCTGAATCTGGTTATAGGCTTGTTCAATGCCTACATTTTCATCCGAAGCTGATTTTAGTTCAATAACCACAAGCGGAAGACCATTCACAAAGATAAGCACATCGGGTCTTCGTTCTTCTTTTTCAACAATCGTAAACTGATTGACGGCGACAAAGCTGTTTCGCTCTGGCTGATCAAAATCTAGCACCATCGCTTTTTCTGTTTTAATCTGTCCGTCTTGATGAAAGCTTACATCAATGCCTTCAACTAAAAGCTTATGAAATTGTTTATTATTCTCTTGTAAGGAAGGACTACTAAACGAAATAATCTGACGATATGCATCTTCTAGTGCATCCTCTGGTAAATGACGATTGAGTGTAAAGAGAGCATCCCGAAGGCGCTGATTTAAAATCACTTCGCGGTAATCTTCCCGCTCTGGGTATTCCCCATCATGACCGATTTCCGGACCAAACACATACTCATACTCCATCTCTTGCAGGATTTCGATGACCGCTTGTTCTAACAAATCTTCAGTGAAGTTCTCTAAAAGACTCATATTGCTTCCCCCTTTCTGATGCAAAAACTATTCTTTATCTATCGGAACACGGATTTCTCCTGACATGAGCTTTGGTAGAAGAGTATCTCGAATCATAGTTAATTTAGAAATTTGTTCTTCATGGTTTTTAATTGTCAAACCAAAACTTTCCGATACAGAATTAAATTTAGCAATTAACTCCTTGCTAGGTAACAATATTTTAATTTGTTTCAGTACTCCTCCCGATATCTCTTTAAAGGTTGAACCTGAAGCATGATTTTCTATAATGTTTTTATTAATTGATAATAATTGATAGACAAACTCTGTTCCATACTCGGAATATGGGATTACAGATTTAAATCCTTGGTTAGTAGAAAGAGGATTCCCAGCTATCGCCATATACCCAATTGGAGCTCTTGAACTAAATAGTACAGTTCCTTCTGGCATCAATTTTGCACTACTGTTTTTCAGTCCTTCTTCAGTAATATCAGTTACACCATTATTTATATATCTATTTTTATTAATAGATAAATCCTTAGGCGTAATCCAAGGTATGCCTTTATCTGTATAATAATCTTCTCTTTTTTTTGAAGGGGTTCCGCCACCAGTAACAATGCCTATATCATTAATTACTCCAACTTCCCAGCCCTCAGGGATCATCCCAAGTTCACTTTCAACCATTGCTCCGCCGCTAGATTTATATGGCATTCCTTCTTCATTTGGAAACTCAAAATCAACAAACCATTGTTTGAAA
Organism: Paenibacillus sp. GYB006; assembly: GCF_036577645.1. Taxonomy (NCBI): domain Bacteria; kingdom Bacillati; phylum Bacillota; class Bacilli; order Caryophanales; family Paenibacillaceae; genus Paenibacillus; species Paenibacillus sp. GYB006. The sequence goes on from NZ_JARBDA010000018.1 coordinate 22,531, forward strand.
ACGGCCTGCGCCATTTCTTCTAGTTTTTTATTAATTTGATTGTTGACTTCAATTTTTTCATCGAGGGATGAAAGAATGTTGGCTATCGCTTTTTGTTCATGCAATTGTGGAATATGAAATTTAAATGCCCGCATTTGCTTTAAGCCCATATTTTTTATAGTTGTACCTGTAGAATGAGTATTTAAGTAATCTTTAAATCCCTTGCTGTACATTACATATTTAACAAATTGTTTACTGTAATTTTTTTTAACGTTAAAGTAACAGGCGCTTTTTCCTAAAACTACTTTTTCTCCATTATAAACTGCAACTTTTCCTAATGTTCCATTTATAGATACAAGGATAGTTCTGTCATTTAAATCTTTCTTATATTTCAGAAATTCTTCATGCCCTACTTTCTTCGTCTTTTCACTAATAAGAATATTTCCATCCAGGTTGTTACCGTTTATAAAATAGTAATCTCCTTCTTCCTTATATTTAGGAGTCCCATGTAATCCATCTCCTAGTGCATCAACTACATCTTCTAATGAAACTTCCTTCCAGCCATTAGAAATCATACCCAATACCTCCTAGGTTTTTCTTAATCTCATCCTCTAGGCGGCGTGATTCTTCAAATAATTTACCAATCTCACTGGTCAGTTTCTCCATTTTTTCTTCAAACGGGATACCATCATCTTCGACTTCTTCAATCCCTACATAGCGTCCAGGTGTTAAAACATAATCATGTTCACGTACTTCTTCTAATTTCGCTGCCTTACAGAACCCTTGCACATCTTCATACATTCCATCTTCATTTCGCCAATTGTGATACACATCCGCAATTTTATTAATATCATCATCACTTAACTCACGGTGACGACGATCGACCATCGTTCCGAGGTTACGGCCATCAATAAAGAGAATTTCATTTTCACGATTGCGGAACTTTCCATGTTGTTTCTTATTTCTATTTAAGATCCACAGACATACTGGAATAGAAGTCGAATAGAATAAGCTTCCTGGTAATGATACAATACAATCGACTAGATCAGAATTAATCAGGTTTTTACGGATTTCACCTTCGTTTGACGTATTAGAGCTTAGTGAACCGTTGGCTAATACAATTCCAGCGACTCCATTTGGTGCCAGGTGATAGACCATATGCTGCAGCCAAGCATAGTTAGCATTACCTTCTGGCGGCGTGCCGTATTTCCAGCGGACATCGTCAGTTAAACTGCTGCCGCCCCAATCACTGATGTTAAAAGGAGGATTTGCTAAAATATAATCCGCTTTTAATGTACGATGTAAATCATCATGGAATGTATCCGCGTGATGTTCACCTAAATTTCCGTCTAATCCCCGAATAGCAAGGTTCATACGGCACAATTTCCAAGTTGTCGAATTTAATTCTTGCCCGTAAATCGATAGATCGTTAAGTTTCCCTTGGTGTTCAGTGACGAACTTTTCACTTTGAATGAACATCCCACCGCTCCCACATGCCGGGTCATAAATACGCCCTTTATATGGTTCGATCAGTTCAACTAGTGTTTTAACTATACTTGTCGGCGTATAGAACTCACCGCCGCCCTTTCCTTCTGCACTTGCAAATTTTCCTAAGAAATATTCATATACACGGCCAAGTAAATCTTTCTCGCCGCTACTGTGCAATTTAATAGTAGAAATTAAATCAATGAGTTCTCCTAAGCGGCGCTTATCTATTTCAGGTCTAGCATAACGTTTATCTAAAACTCCCTTTAGTACAGGGTTTTCTTTTTCGATTAAAATCATCGCATCGTCAATGATTTGTCCGATTTTTACGTCTTTAGCATGATCTTTAATGTAGTCCCAGCGGGATTCGGCAGGTACCCAGAAGATGTTTTCCACGGTATACTCATCGATATCTTCTTCAAAACCATCGCCTTCTTCTACCAGCTCGTTGTATTTCGTTTCAAATTTATCTGAGATGTATTTTAAGAAGATGAGTCCTAATACAACGTGTTTATATTCACCTGAATCCATACTTCCCCGCAGTTTATCGGCTGCTTTCCATAGTGTTTCTTCAAATCCTACATTCGCAGTTGTAGACATGATGTTTGTTTCCCCCGATTCATTTTCTATTAGTAGTTATAATCATCAAGAACTTCAAAAAGCTCACTTTCAAACTCGGACTGTGATTCGTCACTGTCAATAAAATCAGGCAGCACCTCAAGGTAATGTGCTAATCCTTCTATCGTTCTATGAAGAATGGCCTCATGTTGCGATTTTTCAAGAAGTTTCACGACAAGTGCAAAAACTTCGATATAAGGATTATCATCGGCAACCTCAATTGCTGCTTTGAAACGGGCAACCAGCTTTGCTTTGTCGATGGATCGCTCGATCGCATTGATCTCTTCTTTGTCATAGATAGGAACGTCGATAAGATATTCCGACTCTTCATCTAAACTAAACTGTGTCTCATGAGTCTCAATAACCGGCTTAAGTTCTTGCTTAAGTTTTTCCTTTTGGATTTCCAGTTTATCGAGATCTGTTAACTCTTTTTGAAAATAGCTTGCTGGAATATGAAATAACTCTTCGAGGACGGGAAGATACTTTTTCGGTACATTCTGTTTTCCTTTAATCCACATATTGATATTTTGTTTCTTAATACCAAGTTTATCGGCTAACTCAATATGCTGCATATTGTATAGATTAAGTATGTACTCGAGACCATTCAAATCCTCACCCCCGTCCTTATTGTCCTAGTCAATAGATTTCATTTTATCTGTTATGACGTTAGTTTTCAATGAGGGAGTGTTTCCAAAGGAAGGTTTAAAAAAGGAACAGAGATTTAATCTCTGTCCCTGAATAAATCTTTACTTTAATTTAATGCTTTCATAATCTCCGCCGGCCCATCCATAGCCACTTGATACTTGAAGTGTATAACTACTGGAGTCCGAAGGTAACTCGAATACGAGTTGTCCTGTTTTTGATAATCCTGGATTAATATCTTGAAGGAAAAAGTCCATTGCTCCCTCTACAACCATGATTACTTCCGTATCACTCGACGGCTCAAATTCTCTATTTTGATCGTCATACATCTTAAACATACTGCTATCTATCATTCTTGTTTTGCTGTCATTGTTAGATACTTCAAGATCTATAACGATAAACTGGCCTGAGGTTGTCGCAGATTCGATAAATTGATTATCTGATTTCAGTTCATTGGTAGCTGTTACATTCGTTACTTTATATGCTAAATTACCTGTTTTCACCGTATCGCTAATTTGATATGTTTTTACATCTTCTTTTTTTGTTTCATTTGTACTGTTGCTATTCTTATCAATTACTGTTGTGACTGTCTCGTTTGAAGCTTGATCTCCTGCAGTAGATGCATCGTCTTCGCCCATGGAACCAATAATACCAATTGCAATAAGTACACCAAAAATAATTGCGGTGATTTTCAAAAATTTCTTCATAACTAAATCCCCCTATACGATTCTCTTTTATAACTCAAACAATCAGTTTTTCAAAAATATTGTCTGAGTCAATAAATTCATAATAGTCCTTTTTATTGTCTGAGTCAATAAAATTAATCTGTTGCTCTCCCAAAAAAAGAACCGGCGGATGCCTTGCCGGTTCTCTCCTTTCCTTCTCCGTTTATGCTAAGTAATCCCTTGCATGATGATGAAGCAAAGCGGAATCATGATGCTATTTTTTATGCATGAGCTGCTTGATGGGAGCAAAGCAACGCGGAGCGGACATGATGCAGCCATGCCATCCCTGATTTCCCATCAAAGCGCCCTTGGTCCTTAAGCTCCGTGCGGGGTGTAAAGCGAGGGACAGGAACATAGAGCGCCTTATCCGGGATGCTTTCTTTCCCGGTTAGGCGCTCTTGTTATCGGACCAAGTAACCCCGCAGCGGTGCGTAGCGGCTCTTAGGTGGCCGATCTTGCCGCCTTAGAGCTGGTAGCATCAGCACGAGCGTTCTACCTTTCACTCTTCTTTACTTAATAAGTACCACCAGCTACCACACAATCGATTACCCTGCAGAAGATAAAAGCCCATTACTCCAAATAATCCTTTTAATTTATCCTTTCATTTGGTTGCAACCAAATGAAAGAAAAAAAGATGCACCCATTATTCAGGTGCACCCACGTTTTGAAACTAATATGTACGATCTTCAACCAGATCAATGCTTTAACTTTCCAAGGGAACGATATATACATCAATATATACATCAATTCAAAGTAATTTCTAGAACTGGGTAAATGTATTTTTAGCCGTTTTCCCAATAATATTTGTGCCGATTCCGTCTACCGCTCCTCCGATTATACCGCCTAACACCGGAACAGCTTTGCCTAAATTGATAACGCCTTTTTCCCCAAACTTGGTTAGTAATCTAGCTCCTACTTTTTTGTTTATCGCCTTTATCACTTCGTTTGGAATTTTTTTAATTGCTTGCCTTGCTAAAATATTTCCTGTTTTTATACCAGCCTGCTTTAAAATATCTGCAGCGGCTTGTCCTGTAAGGCAAACAAAAACCAACGTTTTTACCTCATCTTCTTTAGGATCATATCCTCGCATATAAGCAATGGCCGCTATCATTCGTATTTGAACAAACATTACTGAAGCAATATTAGCCGGTATAGCTACGGGAAGAGTAACAAGACCACCTAAACCAGTTAAAAACCCACTTGTTACACCTTTAGTATTTTGCCAGCGGATTAAAGCATCAATTGCTTTATCGCTTGAGCTATACTTTTTCAAATAATTCTCGGCCAGCTCTTCAACTGTATCTGTACCTGGTAAACCATTGATAGCTTTTTCGTAGGACCACTCTAACATTTGTGTTATTTTTCCTTCAGTCATTATGTCTTTAGCCATTATGTATACGCTCCTTTACTTTCTAACCTCCTACTGATCAGTTTTATTATAATCGTATCTTTTTAAAAAGGTATATGATATATCCCTATTCATTACTTTTCACTGTAGAAAAAAGTCTTACAAATACAAATACAATCATAACAAACGAATAACGATATATTTTTATTGTAATACGATAAATAAGCTGGTATATTAACATTGATAATACATTATGAGGAGTCTTTTATATGAAATTTGGAACAACACTAATTCTCAAAATGGCAGTGCTTCTTATCGGATCTCCAGTGCTCGCCTTCTGTCTGATTGGCTTGCCTTGGTTAGTCAATAATCCCGCAAACCCAGAGTATGCCCATATGCTATATCCCATCGTAAGCATTATGTATATCTCAGCGATCCCTTATTTTATTGCGTTGTATCAGACGTTACAACTTCTAAGATATATTGACAAGAATGAAGCCTTTTCCATTATTTCAGTGAAAGCTTTAAAGAAAATAAAATACTGTGCAATCTCTATCAGTATCTTGTATATTATGGGATTTCCATTCTTTTTTCTTTTAGGTGATAAAGATGACGCTCCAGGTGTCGTTCTGATCGGATTAATTATTATTTTTGCTTCAATAGTGGTTTCAGTGTTTGCTGCTGTTCTTCAAAAACTATTAAAAGATGCAGTAGATATAAAATCAGAAAATGATTTAACAGTCTGAGGTGATGATATGGCAATTATAGTTCATATTGATGTGATGTTGGCCAAAAGGAAAATGAGTGTAACGGAACTTTCGGAGAGAGTTGGAATAACCATGGCTAACCTATCTATATTAAAAAATGGGAAGGCGAAAGCGATTCGACTATCAACTTTAGAAGCTCTTTGTAAAGCTCTAGATTGCCAACCCGGAGATATTCTTAGTTATCAAGATGAAAATTAATTACTGAGAAGAATTGTAGTAAATTTGTTAAGTTGGTCCAAGAAAAAAACTTAAAACCATATAAGAAGCCCCGTTGCAATAGGATCGCTGTTCCTGCAGAAACTGAAGGTATCCCCGATCCCCGGAAACCACAAGTAGTTTTCAATATAAAACTACTTGTGGTTTTTGTGTCTTTGTTTCGGTCGAGACATTTACACAAATGTTCCTTCCTTTTAAAAGAGTAGTTTTATTTGCATAACCACAAGTGGTTTATATAAATAGAACTACAAGTGGTTTTTCATAATCCCTCTATGAAAAGAACCGGCGTATGCCGGTTCTCTCCTTCCCTTCCTTGATTATGCTTACTAATCCCTTGCATGATGATGAAGCGAAGCGGAATCATGATGCTATTTTTTATGCATGAGCTGCTTGATGGGAGCGAAGCTGCGCGGAGCGGACATGATGCAGCCATGCCATCCCTGATTTCCCATAAAAACGCCCTTGGTCCTTAAGCTCGTGCGGGGTGTAAAGCGAGGGACAGGAACATAGAGCGCCTTAACCGGAATGCTTTACACCGATTAGGCGCTTTAGTTATCGGCCCAAGTAACCCCGCAGCGGTGCGTAGCGGCTCTTAGGTGGCCGATCTTGCCGCCTTAGAGCTGGTAGCATCAGCCCTAATGTCTAAATCTCTTCTATTTGACTCTTTTCACCACTTCGTATAAGCACCTCAGCTGAAACACAATCTATCCCTCTTTGCTGAAGCTAAAAGCTCATTTAAGATCCGGGAAACTGCTCTTCACTGAGGCTTGGTTTAAACCAAGCAGCCCAAATAGAAAAAAGGTGCCCCCATGATTTAGGTGCACCTGTGTACTAGAACTCATCAGCTTTACGATGGTTGACTACTTCAATGATTCATTAACAAGGGAGTAAAATAACCTTTCATCCAATTTAAATCTTCAGTTCCGTTGAATAACCCTATTTCCCCTGAAAATAGTTCCCTCTTTGTCATATCTCCCTTCATGTAGTTGAATATCATTTGCATATTATGATGAATAACAAAGAGCTTACGATTTAAATCATTCGACATAAAATCAATATGAGCGTAATGTGAGAATGGCCCATAAACTTGAATTTTAGTTTTTGGATCCTGCCGGTATCTTGCAGCAACTCTATGATTTCCATCAATAATTAGCTTTTGGCTAGTTGGAGAATACCAAACTAAAATGATAGGTTCATTGCTTTTTAAAGCATTAGGTAAATAACTTTCCGTAATTTCATTTTTTTGAATGTAAGGGTATACTTCTTCCACGCTGACTTCGTTTGCAATCAATCTTCTATTTTGTATCATTTGGTTAATAAGGTGCCTCGCTCTATTGATATCCCACGTCACTGTGTATTCACCGTTACAGTGAGGAAAGTACATTGTCTCTTCAAACATATGATGGCTGTTTAAAAGGTATGGCTGACTATTATCTGCACTTGCCAGTTCATTCTTATAATTTGCAACAATGTCCACCAAATTAGGATACTGATTCACAATCTGTACCCCATTCAATTTAAAAACGGATTCATCAATAAAACTGTCTAATAAATTCCCTAAAGTATGCAAGAAAACACCTCTCTTTTTTCATTATAGGTAACTCAGTACATAAAAGCCTGCTACTTAACAATGAGCAAACAACATGCTTACTTGTTCTATTGGGAGCTATCGTTACCCGTTACTGAAAAATTTGATTATATCGAGCGGATCTTAATGAAATAGCTGAGGAATTAATTTAGAGACATGTCTTTTTATCTTAATAGGATTACTGTTGTCCCTCTACATGGTTTGTGTCCAAAACTCCTTTAGACCAGCATATTGATATACCTTTAAGTCCTTATTATTCGACCTATCCCCTTATCATTTGTCATATTATCTCATATTTTACATTTTAATTCAATTATAAGTCTGCCAACTAGATAATCAAAATGATAAAAATGAAAGATTAGAAGAAGTAGATGGCCAGTGTGACGTAAAACAAAAACATAGCTTCATTCAGCTTAGGGAATACTAGTTTAATCCAGAGCCTGTAACCCTCCTACTTAGGAAACGAACTGAAGATGACAAGCGTATCCAAGGGTTTAGTCCAAATACTATGAAATAAAATAAACCCGACTTCTACAAACGAAATCGGGTTTTTATAAGCAAACTATACATGTAGAAATAAATTACCAATCAATCTTCCCAAACATCGTCCATAAGCTTCTTAATCTGCTTCTTACGATCCTCTGTTTCCGTATGATCTGGCTTCCATACTCCCTCTACTAAAGTAACGACATCCCCCGAACTCACAGAAGCATCAACAGCAGACATAGGAACATCATGTGTCTGGCCATCGATTTCAATTACCGCAAAGTCACCTTCAAACCGATCAACGATTCCCCTCAAATGTACCTGCCTCCTTCTTATCTTTCACAAGCGATACCGTCTTTATCTCGATCGAGTTTCGTGCTATAACCAGGATCACCTTCGTAAAGCGGTGCCTTCCCAGCTTCTCTTACTTCGGTACAGTTCTTATAATAAACATTCGTGTTTGTTTCCGTCTTTGTTACTGCAGTGTCCTTATTACTCGTCGTTGCTGCAGGTTCCTTTTTAGTTGAAGTGGTATCTGATTTTTGACTGTTTGTTTCTTTATCTTTCACCGATGTAGTATATTTCCATTCACTAACAGATGGCTTAATGGTCGTTCCATCGGACGTAAATACAATCGTTCCCTGCAGATCGTTACGATAAATTTTCACATTCTTATTATGAAGTCTCTTTAAAATGTTATCCGTCGGATGGCCATAACTATTGTCACCTACTTGAATGACAGCATACGTAGGATTAACCACATTTAAAAAAGCCTGGCTGGTCGATGAATTGGATCCGTGATGGCCTACTAATAGCACATCTGATTTTAAATTCACACCGCTGTTTATCATATCGCTTTCGCTTCCAGACTCCGCATCTCCCGTAAATAGAAACGAGTTTTTGCTAAAAGCAAGCTTAACAACTGCGCTCATTTCATTTTTATCATCATAGCTTTTAACGGGAGCAACCATCTTAACATCAAGCTGATCATCTAAATCGATCGTTACACCTGCTTTTGCTGTCGTAACTTTAAGACCTTTATTTTGAATTGAGGTAAGTAAGGATTCAAATGTTTTTGTGTTGGAAGACACTTTTGGCATATAGATCTTACCGATATCAAAAGCATCTACTACCGCATCAAGTCCTCCAACATGGTCAGCATCGGGATGCGTTCCAATGAGAACATCGACTCTCGATACACCTTGTTTTTTTAGATAGCTAACCATACGCTGCTCATCATCATTATTTCCTCCATCGATCAGCATCGTTTTACCACCTGGTGTCTGTATAAGCTGAGAAGCACCTTGCCCTACATCTATGTAATGAACGGTTAGTTTACCTGTAGGAGTAGCTGTGGAAGGTTTGGCTGCTTGTGTAGTTGTTTCCTCTTTTTTTTCTTCATCTTTCGTTGTTTCATCTTTTGTTGTTTCTGTCTCTGATGAATCTTTATCTGAAGAAGTACTATTGGAAGAGTTATTATCGTCCTTACTTAATGCTGGATCTGTTGTCTGTGGAATAGTGCTACTATTGTCTACCGGTGTTATTGTTGTTGATCCGCATCCACTAAGGATAAGAAACACTAAACACGTTAGTAAAACAAAGTAACTATTCTTGCTAAAAATCAGATATCGAAGCATTTAAGGCAGAAGAAAAGCGACTAGCAAAGAAACGTAAATATCTTGAGAACAAAAATAATGGACTTAAGTCATACACTCAGAGCGTCCTAGAAGTGAATAAGATTGATAAGGTAAATGCAGGAATGTTTAAAGTAAAACTACAGAAGAATCCTCCATCAATCAATGTTTTAGATAGCAATAAAGTTCCAGATACATATAAGATTGCACAAGAACCTAAGATTGATAGTAAGAAACTGCTGAGTGATGTGAAGAATGGTGTAGTGATTGAAGGAGTAGAGCTTATTACAGATAGGCAACATCTGAGAATTTTGTAAGAAACCAAAGCTAAGTGTTGTGTCAAGAGGGGACAAATTCCAACATACCTTCTTGAGAACGAAAAATTTGAATTAAGAAAAAATAAAGATAAGAGGATAGAAAATATAAAAAGATGATAACTGTATTCTTAACAGTATCATCTTTTTATGAAACTTATATTATGGTACGTATGTAATTTGGGCAGTATCCCTAGCTGATAATACTAACTCCATCGGTGCTAAAGGTTTCCAAGCAAACATTGGTGAAATTGTTGTATCGGCTCCAAAATAATAAGCCTGCCATACAAATTTAGAACAGTAATTTGGATCCAAAACTAAGTATCCACTTAATACATCGTATTCTGCTTTTGGATATTTATCCATGTACCAATTTGCCCATTGAGCTGCAGCTATAGAGGCATTATAGTCATTATGTCTTAATACATAAATTTCGCTATTCTGTTCAAAGAATACTTTCAAAGGTTCTTCTTTAGGGTCAATTCCTACACCTGGGAAATGTGTAATACTTGATCCAGCATTAGTAACTATTGCTGCATGTCCTACCCAATTAGCAGGTTTAGGTCCTCCATTCTTCTTAGCTACCAAGATATCACCTGAACGAGCTACAATTCCATTATAGCTTCCTGCACGAGAGCCACCATTAATATATTCATCTGCAGTGACAACTGCTCCTCTACTTTCTATATCTTTCATTATAGAGTTAAACTGCTGTTCCATCTCTTTAATTTCTTCAGGTGTGTAAAATTGCGAATACATATTATTTTCTTCTTGTGTAAATCCGTAATTACCGATTGGAAGTTCATCTGCAAAACTTTGCGGTGCATAAGAGCCTAACAAAACAATAAACACCATAAATCCAGTTAATAGTTTAATTTTCTTCATATTAATAATTGCTCCTCTACATTGTATTAAATTAGTATATTATATTAATATGAATTTTGGTATACTTTTATTGGAAAAGATTAATATTTTATTAATAAAAAAACTGAAGGGGAAATTTATTTGAAAAAATTAGGATTAATTAGCGCATGGACCATTTTTGGTCTTGTATGCATTGCAATTGGTTTTGTTGTTTTTACTCTGTACTCTCTTAATACTCCACCAAAGAGTGATCCAGAAATTGTCGCATATAACGAGGAAAGAGTAATGAAGTACTTGATTGAGGACAAAGGTTATTCTGAGAGCGATATAGCTAGTATTGAAGCTAAAAAGATGCCGAAATCTTCCGGCTATGAAACCTTTGTTGAATTCTCAGATGAACTTGACAAATTATATGCTTACAAATTAGAAGAAGACGGTGAAATAAAACAGAACGGAAGTACTGGAGGGGCTTATAAGCATAAAGAGTAAATAATAATAAATAAATATTAATCTATCAAAAAGACGTTACTATAACCGGTGCCGTCTTTTTAGTTTGTAAATATGACACTGCTCAATTATTCATTGAATAAAATGCGTGTTTTATGATAATAACGAGTGAGGAAACGGGAGTATAAGGGAGCATAAGTGAGCATTTGGAAGATGTGATTTATCAAAAAAACGATTTGAAATCAAATAGCAATAAAATACATTGATATAGGAACGGATGTTTGGTTATAATAAACAAAGCAAACAAATGTTCTTATAGGAGTGATGCAACATGTTACCTGACTATGAACGGAAAGTGCATAGGATTCTATACAACTACATAAGCCAACGTGGAAGAACTCCAACTATACGGGAGCTGGAGATTAAAACAGGACAGAGTACTAGTCGTATAAAAGAAGCGCTACTTCTGCTTGAATCAGAGGAGTTTATATTGTGGGAAGATAAATCTACACTGGAGAATATTATCTTATTAAAAGAGTGGGAAGATGAAAGCAATAGACCAAGAACTTACACATCTCCACATGGAACTATAGATTATTGGACGGAGTATTAATTATGGCGAAAAAACTATTTGATAATGGATTGTTTGAGAGCTCACGTATGATATTGCCTGAACACAGAGATGCCTGGATAAGAATGGCGAACACTAAATTAGCAAGATTTAAACCAACTTTAGACGATCAGGAAATACAACGAATAGAGTATGAAATTGTGCGTTCGTATAATAGAAGAGAAAAAATAAAGCTTGTCTTATTCGATCCATACGAGGATAAAGAAATTACAGGTATAGTAGTTGCTTTAAACACTTATAAACGTGAAATTAAATTTTTAACTGCAGAAGATGATTGGAAATGGATTTATATTAAGGACATTATATCTGCATCAGAAGAATAAAGAGTAGACCATCATTCAGTTGATGGTCTTTTTCTTTTGGAGGCATCTCCAGGCAATTTAGTTATAAAACGTGCATAGCCATTTACATTCTTCACGTAATTCAGAGCATGATAACGAGGTAAATTCATCAAATCTTCTTCAGTGAAAGGATGTAATTCGCTTTTTAATTCATCGAAATTTTTCTTATCGGAACCTGCGATAATAATATAAGATGCATTGGCACTGCGGAGCTCATCTCTCATTATTTTGAGTTGAAGGAGATAATGGCAACTGATGATCGATTTGAGTATAAATTTAGACATTTGAGACAGTTTACTGGTAAGAAACTTTTCAGAATGATTGCACTGATAAAGTTCATCGATAACGATATTTACCTTAACTCTTTTCGATTTATCCTTTATTTGTTCAGCTCTAATCTGTGCTGCCAACCATACTTTCGTGAGAAAGTATAAGACCATAGTGTCCTTTTCTGACTCCACAGTGAACATGTGTTGAGGGAGCTTGATCGTAATCAATTGGTTCTTCTGCATCTCTTCAACAAAATCTATGTTATTGGATGTATCCTTTTTAAGCATTAGTTCTGTGTAGCTATTTCTTTTTAGTACGTTTAGTCGATCAAGAATTCCTATGATTAGATTAGTCTTAGTTCCCTCAACTATATCCTGCTTATTGTAATCATCTAATTCACGTAGATTTTCAATATACTCCTCCAAGAACTCAAGTTGATGCCTTGGAACATTGTGTATGAATCTTCCACGTATTTTGTGATTTTGGAGCACTCCAAACACGTCTTTGATACTTCCATTGTTGATAAAGGCGATTAAACTAGCTGATTCTAAATATCGTTCCATTTTAGGACTTAATCGGCTGTCGTCAGCATTGATCGAATTTATCAAGGTTAATAAGTTAGTGGTTTGACGTTTTGCATTTTCATATTGTTTAAATGGAGTGTCTGAATTACCAGAATTCACTTCGTTATAGCCTAAGCCTTGTAAAGCTTCTATATTGTCACATCTGATTTCTAACACCTTGTCTTTGGGAAAACACTTTGCAACCTCATCACTCATCTGACATGTTTCGATGAAATCAAAAATTATGCAACATTCTCCATTTTCAATAGCATCAACACATAAATTGCTGATTAATGTACTTTTCCCTGCCCTACTGGGTCCTATTAACAATGTGAGGAGATTTCTAAATTCAATATCATTACTAAGGTATGCTTTTTGTGATTTACCTTTGTAAATATTCTCCCCGATACACATTACACCACTCTGTAGATCCTCTGGGACTTCCGTCTCCAAAGATTCCACCCGTTCTATAAAATTATACCTTTCCAAAACATCCCTACCAGCTACACAAAGGAAATTCTGTGCTTCTTCATCTCCTATTAGATTTCGTGTGGTGCCCGTAGAGAATCCCCCATACTTAAATTACTTATTGCACCTGTCATTATTCTATAAATCACAAGAAAAGGTAAGTTAAAAATTGACATGGCCGCTTATAAGTGATTTTGCAACGCTAACCCGCAATATAAAATAGACCCTTCAACATGAGAAGAGTCTATTACTAATCAATCTACTTATTTTTCGCAGGCTATACCGTCTTTGTCTCTATCACTTTTTATATTGGCTTCATATAGAGCTTTAGAAACATGAGGTTTATATTTTGTTTTTCCACCTTTATTTTTGGTTGATGATGAACGAGCTACGCCGCCTTTATACACCTTATTCAGCTCTGTGCAGTTTTTATATGTAACTACTTTTTCTTTTGCTTCTGCTACGCCAGTTGATCCTATCGTTGGTCCAATAATAAGCCCAAGAGATAAAATAGCCACAAATACCTTCTTGATATTAATACTAACACTTCCTTTCTACAGTATAGACTATAACTCTATTGTCCTTTTTCTTCAATATATTGGATATTATTCGGCAAAAACTGTAACGAAGAGTACGGATTGAACTCCCCTACAAACCTTACTCATCTCTACACGCTTAACTGGCTATACCATAAGATTACAATGAAAAAAGCCGCTAAAATAGGACCTTACGCGTTATACACCTATACTAAGAAATGACCTCAATGATTATGTACTTTATTTGTAATATGAGGTTGGCAAAATTACAAATTCATGTTCACCGTTATCGAAGTTCTTGAGGCTAATCATAATCTTTTTAACATCTGTTACGTTAACTTCTAATGATGTTACCTTTCCTGGTTCGACAGAGACATTCCCTAAACTTCTATCATCGATTAAATCTTCGAATACAGTTACTTCGACCGTTTCTTTTGGAGCAAATAGATCTAGATGCAAAGTTTGATATTTCTTATCTGGTGTGGAGTAATCATGAGCAAAAGCAGTAAATTTGGTATACAGCACTTCTTTGTATTCTTTGCCCTCGATATTTGTATGACTCTTATTTCTTGTATTACTGAAGTCATCATAATCAAAACTTACTTGTTGGAACGGTGTCTTTGCGCCCTTCTCCCCGATATTAATCTTGCCAGTCTTCGAATCCACGGTAATGTTTGTTTTCGTCGCTTCCTTTACTACACCAACCGGCAAGTATGTCGTACCGTTAATGACAACTGGCTTTGCAGTGGTTTTAGCGGTCCAGTTTTTCCCATTAAGCGTGTACTTGAGATTCGAAACCGTCGCCTTGACCGTTTGCGTGTTAGCTGCGAAAGCCACCGAACTACTGAGTAATAAAAATGCGGATAGCAAAACAGTTACTCTTTTCAATTTCATCTTTCTTACTGACTCCTTTTATGTATTATTTTTACATCTATTAAAAATATCGGTTAATCAGACGATATAATTAACAAGAAATGTAAAAATAATTAAACAGGGATAGTGCACTATTATGTCTAAATCATCCCAAAAATTTCATAAAAGGAGCACGATGATATTGCAAAACAGACATTCTATGAAGACACTGACTGCGGATGACCAGTTATACACGGCGAAGATGGAGGCTAAACCCATCTTTATATACTTTAATAAGAAGCTCTATGGAAGAGGTGTGATCGAGAGGATTACTGAGGATAGCATAAAAGTGAAGGGCGAATATTATATGCGCGGGGTTTGCGAGTTTAAATGCGAAGGATAACTAAGATTTGAGGCACTTACTTTGAAATACTTACTACTTAATACTAATATCTTGGATGGAAACTAGATATTCTCCTTAGTCCAACAAACGACTGCTTTCAAATTTCTGATATCTTCACAATCCTAACCTGAAAAGACACATTTTTAACGTCAAAAACCACATGAGAATAAAAATGTGGTCTAAACTTTGCTGTAACGAAACAGGTTTAACAGGTCTGTTTTCCCGATAAAACAAAAACGAATCAATCATCACCTTTTCAGGATCAAATCAATTCGCCTCTGTACGATAAACCGCATATATTTTGTTACACTTATGAATATATCAATGTATAGTATTATATTCAATTCCAGGCCTAAACTACACATTAATCCCCAATTATTTTTAACTAATCATAACCCCGTTAGCTTACAGAATGGAGTAGGTGCCCAGTGGCAAACCGCTCCATTCTGTTTTTGAACTAACGTTTTACCGTTAGACTTGGGAGTGAGAATTGCTAAGGCGAAGTTGAGACGTGCGCATATATGGAATGTTATGGGTATTAGGTAAATACCTTTGTTTCCGCATGCCCTTTTACGTCGCCTCGGCTACATGCTTCTCCTATTCTTTCATTTTTCTCAATTTGACTAAGGAGAAATCCTGCGAATTCATGAGCCTGGGTGAGGTAATCAAATCATTTCGAGGGAGCTTAGTACTGTCCCAAATAACAAAACATAATATATTAAACCGTATAATAAAAATCCTCATCTTTTTGTTTTATGATGAGGATTTTTCGTGTTATTGTGTTTTCCAGTAGGGTACTAACCGATATTAATCTTGTCTTTATATTTCTGTGCCCATTCTTTAAACGGGGTTAATTTGATATTATAAGTTTTTAACGAATCAACATCTACATTGTATCCTACTTCGTTATTCCATTCATGGGATCTTGCCCATGCCTATTAATGGATCTAAATACAGCTCCTTCTGATATATTGGCTGCTTCTAACCACTTATTAATAGCATAAACTGGACAGGTATCTGGATTCTCTCCGTATGGTACTAGAGACCTCTTCAAGAATAACGAGTTTCTCTAGAGCGTTATATTTTCCTCTAGACATGAAAAGCTCCCCCTTGCAGAAAGGTTTATTTTTTAACCTGTCTACCGTAGGGGGAGCATATATCAAGACGGCTGCCTTGCTGTATTATTGATCTTTTGAGTTCTGGTATTAAAAAGTGAGAGTGAGAAAAAACTCCAGCTTCTATTCATTCAGATCTATGCTTTTATCCATTATTTTGACTGTACCATCTGAAAGTGACGATTTATACAATTGTTCTTTATATTGGTTTAAGACTAAAGCAATATCGGAAGATTCCTTTAAAAGAACTACTTGATCATTCAGTAACTTTTCGGCTAGGTTTTGCTTTGATAAGAGTTCCTGATAAAGAGGTGGTGCGACTTTTTTCCAGTGCTCATCTTCAGTAACTCCATCAGCAGCAATAAACTTTTTATGAGTTTCCTGTACTTCTATAGGCTGTTGACTTAATAAATCTTTCATTTTTTTGGCTTCCTGTCTTCCTTCATCTAAAGTTGCTGATACCCCCTCTTTCTCAGCTAATTGCAAGAACAACTCTTCTTTAATCATGTGTTCAAGAACTTCGGAATCAGTAAAATTTGATTGGGAAGTACGATTATACTCTTTATAGTTTAAAACATCCGTATTCGTAATTTCTTGGTTCCCGACCTGTACCAATACCTTTTCCTCGGCTTTATTATTAATTTCAGTATTAATTTTGATTCGATTAAGATCTGAAGTAAGAGGATCAATTGCAGAAGATGATAAAGCCCCAAACGTAAAGACACCTGCTAATAAAATTCCTAAAGATACGATCAACTTATTATTCTTTTTCATTTATACTCCTCCTTACCAGTTGAAATTAACCCAAGCCGTGTTATCAAGTTGAAAAGATCCAAATCCTCCATAGAATACAGTAGAACCAGCTGCAGGAGCAGATGTAGAGCTATATGTCTGTCGAGCGTCATTGTATTTACCCGAATATCTAAGTTCAGTATGACCTATATATGCACCTTTTTTCGGTAGGGAGACATTCCCCCCTCTAAGCTCTAACGTTCCTGCTCCCCATGTTGCATTCGGATAAGCTAAAAAGGCATTCTTATGTGTGGAACTAACTAATTCCCTTCTAGTGGCAACCCAGTTCGATCCAGAAGTTGTCGCATTTATTTGAACGTTTGTAGTAACACTAACAGGTGTATAAATACGAGCTCCAGAATCATCAACCATCCACATAGAAATTAAATCTGTATCAGAAGGACTAACTGCTTGAGGACTAACAATAGGATCAGCTAAAGCGACATCATTCCTAATAATAGAATCCCCAATAAACAATGCACCCATCATAGAGGATGCGGCTAAGAGTAGTGCAATTTTTTTCTTCAATAGTTTACCTCCTATTTACTAGATAATTTGGACCCTCTATTTACTTAGACGCTATTATTCCATAAAAGCAGCGAATAAAACAAAAAAAGTAAAAAAAGTATATAATGATCGATTTTAATTAGAACATATATTACAATGTGTTCTCAGGATGCTGTAACCAATTAGCCCATTTCTTATCAATAAATACTTTAGATGAGTACCACTAATTAACAGATTAAAACGAGGGAGTGAGTTAAATGAAAAACAAACGTAGAATGTTAGCAATAGGTATATCCATTTTATTTATATTTATTGTAATTTTTTCAGTGTACTCATTTCAAAATAACACTTCATTTCCCAAATTAGTATCTAAACAAATACAAAAAGAGGATATTAACGAGATCAAGATTTCTCGAATAGCTTATGGCACTTTATATCGTGAAGAAGTAATTATTTCTGAATCGAACGAAATAAGTTCTCTAATAAATAATCTTAACAATATAGAATTATTAGAAAAATATAACGAATATATCCCAAGGACAGAGTACCGCTATGATGTACTGATACAAGTAAATCGGCAGGAAAGGTTTGGAATCACTTTTTTAGATGAGTACAATTTAGAAATATATGATGCCCAAGATTCAAATAATCGACTTAACAGATACGAAATTGAAGATGGTTATAATTTAAATAGACTTGCGGATTATTTTAAATGAAACAAATAATTTAAGTCTAAATCACCAAATAATTCCGATTGGTATAATATAAGAATATATCTAAAAAAGTACCCCCTTAATATATGAACTGCCCCCTGTCAAGTAGACAGTAATTTAAAAACATCATTAAGCAACCTGAGTCCGATATTCATACGGGCTTAGGTTGTTTAATGATGTTGAAAACGATGGTGGTTGTAGAAATGGATGTACCGTTGGACGGCATGCTCTACTTCCTTACTAGTACGAAAAGTGTATAGATTAAAACACTCCGATTTAAAATGACTAAAAAAGTTATCCATACATGCGTTTTCTCATCAATTTCCTTTACTCAACATACTAGCTATCATTCCGTATCTTATAAGACGTTGGTTATATTGGCGAGAGGTATACTGGACCCCCTTGGTCACTATGTAGGAGAATTCCTTCAACTTTTTGTTTTTTTCTTGTCTTTGTGAAGGAGCATTACAAGCTTTAGATCATTTCTTCGACTGATTTGATAAGACATAATTTCGTTATTATACAGGTCCTTTATAGCAGTTGTTCCTTCTTTTCGTTCTCGGTTCCTAGAGGGATCGAGGAATGGTTGATTATGAGGGGAATGCATTATCAGCCCTTAAGTGATGCAAAGCAAGTGAGGATCTTGATAGAGAGGGTTGTATATCAAATTGATTATAGTAATGTTCCATAAACAATCCAAACGATCGACGATCACTTCCACCTGTCCGAGTTCCAGAAACGAAAGATGGCAATCAATTATTTCTGTACCAATCCGAACCAGCCGTGCAGGAAAAGATAATTAATCCCTTTCAACCGTAACAACATTGCTCCCTTGGTTTTTACTGCATTCAATACGCATGAGTTCGTTGTGCAATTCGTCGACTTCTCGAGACAATGTCATAGTTTGAATGTGTGATAATCCAAGCCGCACGTCTCTCTTACCTTCCAATTCAATTTTCACCGTTCTTAAATCTCTCAAGGCAGATGTCCTGTATGGTCTATGCTCGAACATAATCAGATGATTCTCCGCTATGAATCTTAATTACGCTATACTGCCCAGTTTGCATAACAAAAAGGGCAGCTGCCAACTGGTAAGCTGCTCCCTGCTGTGTTCAACTAACGTTTTTCCGTTAGTTCAAATGAGTAGTTCATTTTTTTAATTGAGTAATTTTTCTTAGAATTACTACTGCACAGACAGATATAACACTAGCTAAGTATAAAAGAGCGTATGCTATAGCAGCATAATATGTCAGTTCAGCTTCAATACCGGATCTTGTAAGAACTAAAATAATGGCAAAGCCAACAACAAAAACGACAAAACCCAATAGAGCATTTTTAATAACTTCTTTCACAAATTCACCTCCTAGGTTTATACCAGTTCCCAGCTACCTATACTAACCCGAACAGCCTAATCGACTGTAATCTTATTTATCTAAAGTTTTACGTACGCTTATAGTCCAACGGATTTATGTAGAAGATCCCATCATCCGACAAACTTTTTCTTTAATTTATTTTCTAAGTGGCTCAGTAATTTTGAGATTTTTAATATAATTACCTCTTATAAAGTTATGGTAATACGTAATGAAGTAAGTTTGATTAGTCTCTACCAAACTATATGTAGATTCAGGCACAGATATTTTTTCTCGTTCGCCTTTCCCACTAGTAATTGTGATATAGTTCTTGAATTTCCCAACTTCCTTACCTTCTACCTTTGTAATAGTAGTTATACTTGAGCTATAGAAAAACAAATAAAGTAAAAAAAATATTATAAAAGATGTAAATAAAATTTTTTTCGCATCTCTCTGATAATGAACCTTTACTAATTTAAACATAAGCATCTCCTTTATTTTATTAAACTTTCTTTTGTAATTGTGAACTAATGAATTTTCCCTTCCAATTTTTACTTAATCGTAGATTCTAACATATCGTCTGTTTATAACTATAGGTTAAAATATGGAAATACGATTAAAATTCTAGGTTTCATTATTAATCCATGCAATGTGAATATGGGTCCTAAACTGTCCAGGAGCTTAAAGAAAAAGCAACCGGTCTATTGATCGGTTGCTTACTTTTTCTAATTAAACTATCGTTTTACATCTTCGTCATCTATCTCATAATTTGTGATAAAAAATCCATTCGCTACAACATCGAACAATTGTTAAGCATCCACTATATATTTCTCAGATCAATATTGAATCTTTGCTCTCTTTAAGAGTTATATCATTTAATAGACGGATAAATTACGAAGGTTTCAAAATATAATTTATCTGCTCGCTCTTCTTTCTCATCTTCTGGTAAGTTCTCTACATCCTTCGAGTACAATTCAATACTTCTCCACAATCTTAGACCTAGCTCAGGAAAATCATATTGACACCCTTCGCTATAAAAATTATTAATAGCGTATGGAGAAATTTCATTTAATTTTGGAATTAAGTCTTCCACTTTTGTCTGAAATAAATCGATATTGTACCCTTCTAAGACTGCTGCAATCGTTCTATCGTTTGAAATTTCAAGTTCAGTTAAACTTGAATTCGTATAGCTGGTTGTAAGAACCGAAAAAGAATATTCTAAATCGTTTAAAATATGATTAATTTCCGTTTCAGGCATACCTAATTTCAGTGGTCCAACATATTCTCCAGGCTTAATTGTAACATTATGCATTTTCTAAAAAACTCCTTTACTTTGTTCTAATCCCAGGCAACTATACCAAGGTAATCTTCTAACACTAAAATCGTGAGAAGTAGCTCGTTAAAATATTTGTTGTATAGAATATTAATGGCATTTCACTTTATCTCATAGCCAATAGAAGCTTCCTCTTTCTTATCATAACCATGCCAAGAGGATATACCCAGATGTGATTTATGCTCATTAGTTCTTCTTACATGACATTAAAGAATTAATAGATATGAAGCGAGATTCTGTAAAGATCATTCGAAATGTAGGCCAGTGCTATACAGGCAATCAATAAATATATCTTGTAGTGCTTCTGACTCTTAAAAATCTGAACAAAACAAATGAAGAAGACTATACATAAAACAGAAAAAATTGTATCAGTTCCTATAAACCCCAACATGTACCTTGACACTCCATCCATAAATATTTTAATAGCTTTGCTCTTTAAATAATACTAGAGAAGTATATCACGTCATCGTCACACTTATTAGTTATAATTTACCAATATTAATAAAATTTCTATAATGACTCTTTAGTAATAGGGGATAATATTAACAAACACGCATTCATCCACAAAACATCTAGGTTATACTTTCATAGTAACCTATTTAAAATACCCGCCATTTTGTCTCATGTATCCGCTTTTTATGTAAACAATATTCAGGCTAAGTATACTACACAGCTGACACACATTTATTGAACTATACTGCCGTTTAGCTTAACGAAAAATAGAGCAGCTGATGTATTTTCCCTCAAAAAAAAGCGAATCCCTATAGGAGGTATTCGCACGTTGGGTCATTAAAAAGTCCCTAGAATTATTTTCTACTTGGACAAACTTCAAATAAATCAACCATCCCCTGCCAACCTCAAACTGTTTAAGCCGGATATCTACCATTTCAAGAATCCAATTACCCTTCTGTCCTCATATTCCTCAATTAGCTTATGATTTTCCTATTTAATTTTAAGATTATTTCTTGGCTCTGTAGCACGTGTTAAGCGATAGAAAAGATCTAGAACGTTTAGTCTAGGATGCTTCTTTCGGAGTAGGCACTCTGGTTATCCGCTACAGTGATAGCGGTGCGTATCAGCTTTATGTGACGTTTTATGCATATTTCGCTGGTAGCATAGCGCCAGGTTTAACAGCAAAAAAGTTAATTAATAACACCTAATTTAACCACTTTTTTATAGAAAAAGACTTTAGATATAGTTGTAAAATGGGTAAAATATAGTATGAATAGGAACTTGTGTTCCCTTTTTTCTTAATATTGGTTTCTAAATCCTATGATTCAGTTCCTAGTTAGTAGAGAAAATTATCAATATACATGAAAGGAGAGTCCAATGAACGAACTACAAATCAAAGATGTAATTGATGCTGAACTCAAACGAATGGCTTGGAGACTCCAGTATCATGCAAAAAAAGCAGCTAGGCAGTACCCATTTACTTATGACTTTACAAGGCAAGAATCTTTTGAAGATGAAATTGTAGACGAGTTACATGTAAAAGATATGCTAAACATGATTGATAAGGGAAATGGTAAAAAGGTTGTCTATTCGCTGTACGTTGAAGAAAAAAGCGCAAAAGAGGTATCTGCAGAAATGAATATGACTGTACAGGCGGTGAATAAATGGAAGAGACAGACACTCGAGGATTTGAAGAAGAAGGTCTCGCACAACTACTCGTCAAAGCAAGATCCGGTGAAGACAAAGCTATCCTGAAAATACTAGAAATTTATCACCCCGAAATGGAAAAATTATCGAAAACGATCAGAATGCCGAAAGAAGATGCAATGCAAAGCTTACGTCTTGAGCTAATAGAATTTATTAAAAATTATAACAATAAATAAAAAAAACCTTGTGGATATTATTGGACACGACTTCTTTTTTTTGTAACTTTTTTCGGAGTCATGCGTCTACATATTGTGAGTACCTAAAGGAAGGATGAAAGAGATTGAAGACAAAAAAGAAGTGGTATGTATTGTCGGGTAGTCTTGTTCTGATGATAGCGCTTGGTATTTGGTACGTTTTAAGTTCTGATATTTTGCTAGGATGGCCATCTCCATCTAAGCAACAGGAATATTACAAAGGTACTATTGTCGAAATAGTTGAGGAAAATTCCACAATTGACGGCGATAAGGTACTTCACTCTATAAAACTCGACACTGGAGATGTGCTAACAGTAACTAAAAATACAATGTTTTTTGATCAGACAAGTGATGTCAAACGAACAGAATCCGATTTTGGTGTAATACAAGAAGGCGTTGAAGTCGAAGCATGGAGTAGACAAGTCAATAATCATATGTTTGAAGCATTTGAAATAACAGTGAAGTAGAAATTAACAAAAAACAAGCCTTTCTAAAGGCTTGTTTTTTGTTGTTTCATATTAGTTTTTATTAATTAATTTAATCATGTTCCAGACATATCTTCCTGGACTCGGATCTGTACCATCGGCTTGAATGAGTTCACCATTAGCATGAACTTGCATTTGTACTGAGCCTGATCCATCCAAGAAAATTGCATTGTAGCAGCCAAGATCATTTTTAAAAAAATCTC
Organism: Paenibacillus sp. GYB006; assembly: GCF_036577645.1. Classification (NCBI taxonomy): domain Bacteria; kingdom Bacillati; phylum Bacillota; class Bacilli; order Caryophanales; family Paenibacillaceae; genus Paenibacillus; species Paenibacillus sp. GYB006. The sequence goes on from NZ_JARBDA010000018.1 coordinate 46,058, forward strand.
GAAGACCATAGAGGCTCTTAAATACAGTGGAAGTAACTAAGTAAGCGTATACCCCATTGGTCTCGTTTTTAAATCCAATACCAGAACGTCTTGTTAGCGGAAGACTAGGTGAAACTACTTCCCATTGTTCAGCTTCTAACAGTTGTTCAAACTGGGCCTCAGTCCCTGGTAGATTCAAACTACCTCCACCAATAACAGTCTTAAACTGTGAGGCACTTAGACCTAGCTTATCTTTTAGATCGGTCATCGTAGTACACCGCTGAACACCAGCTTTTGTTACGCCATTGTCCGTAAAAGTAAAGAATGTGCCCCTGTTACGGTCACCCCCAGCGTTACTTCCAGGATTTTGTGTTACACCATCATAACTGATAGAAAGACCGGCGTAAGGAGGAGATGAATAGCTAGTAGATGCAAAAAATCCCCCATTAATTCCATAGTTGTTAGTAGAGCAAACTGGCTTCTTAATTACTTCAGAAACAATATTACTTACATGTGTTTTAATTACGCGATATCCGTCTCTCTCAAAGTAAGAATAGTTAATAGCCATTTTCTTATCCCTCATTCTTCAGTTAGTAAAGACGGGGACCAAGAGGAAGTGGTTGTCCCAAACCGCTCTCTCCTCTTCGTCTTTCACTTACTAAGGAGTTTTTATTGAGGGTTTTGAAACCAAGATTCATCAAGGGATGAATTTCTTTTTTTGGGATTTTAAATTTCAGCTGCTCGAAAGAGCAGCGTTCGGCCGGTAACGGCCACCATATTGCTTTTCAGATGAACCGGTTCTCATGATTTATGAAAATTTTAGCTCCGTGGCGCATTGTTAAGAGATAGAATTGAATTGGATAATAAAACACTTTATTAGATAATGAATTAAAATTCGAACACGATAAATTCACAAAAAACGAACTTAACAATATGGAAACTAAGGATTTAGAGTAGTATATAGGATAAAGAGCTTATTATCGAAGGTTCTCAAGAAAGAAAAATATTCTTTCGGTAAGCGTTAATATAAAAAGCCGGTCCGTATGTACATGGCCGGTTTTTTGAAATTTATAAAGGGCTCTTAGAAAATCCATTAAAAAACAATGAATTTTCAAGGTTTTTTATAAATATACAAGCAAAAAGACCCCTTTCGGGGTCCATTCATTTTTAGGATCAAAGCAGGGCGGCGTATCCTGATCTCTGGTAACTTACCTTTCGGTAAGCGCGTGGGGAACCTTTCCCACCTCAATGATCCTTAGTTCATATTATAGTCAAGAAATCGAAATTTAATGTCATATACCTAAAAGATATACTATGTATATTATAGTATCTTATCCATTAACTATAGTCAACAGATAAGATAGGGAAAATTGAATAAAACTAATACAAATTACTCTACGTATTGGACGAGACGTTTGCTACGTAGACGCTTTTCTAACTTTACTGCAGCATTGTTTAAATCGTAAAAGGAAGATATATATAAGTACCCGGCCGGGTCTAATTTAATCGCCAATAGAACAGTATCAGTAACTACTTTAATAAGTTCCACACTATTCGGAACCGTTGGGTTTTTGCCAACGTAATCCGGATGTGAAATCATCTCCGGAATCAAGTGACCATACTGCTCAATAATCCCTGGATGCTCTCGTTTGATGTGTCGAATCGCACCTGGGTAGATTTGTACTTCAGCAACTGGGAAATTTATGCCCGTCAGCCTTTTGATACTTTCAATATTAAGTTTCCCAACGATTTGAACGTCAGTAGCGTTGATATTTATATTATATGATTCCAAGGCTTCGTTCCTCTCCCAAGCGGTTAATAAGGTGAGTATACTTGAATCAGACCGAGTGTTACAGATGTTTTTCATATTGTTTGATTTCCCCTTGCATATTTGTTTTGATATTAGCATTATATGTAAACGATTCTGATAATTTAACAAGTCTTGGGTCGTTCAGGGCCAAGTATATACTGTTGTACTTGCGTATTTGATTAAAAAAAGGACAATTAAAATCAATTTTAAGCAATTTTTATGACCAGTTACCCATAAACAAAAACAAAAATCGTTTTAAACGGACATGAGAAGGCCATTTTAAGGCTTGGATTGTGTTTGTTTTTTTAAAATTTCAGATATTCCTTTTTTTATCCCAAAAAAATTATCCTCACACTGGATTATTTAGAATTAATAATAAGTGGTGTGAGACTTCGTGATGATTGCGAAGTATATACCACATAAAATTTTGAGTATGTCATTCGTACAGCACATGAACCCGCCTAATATGTACTTGATAATAGACAGATATAAAAACAAAAAAGGGACACTATAGGAAGAATATCTTCCCGTGCCCCTTGCAAACTATTCTATTAAATTGATAATTTTAAATAATTTTACAATATACTATAATCATAGCAAAAAGACGTTCATACTTCAACCAAACTTAGAATTTTATTTTTATATATCAATTCAATGTATTTTCTATTTATTATCCAACTTCCATTGTTGTCGATCGGTTGCGTGTAATGCCTTCTTCCTCTAAAGAGTAGCTTCGTATTCCTTCACTTTCTTATAAAAGGTCGGCTTCTTCATATCGACCATATCCATAAATGCTACTGCTGTAATCTTCCCTGACGTCCACTGCTTATACAGTTTACCCCACTCTTCAGGTAATTCTAACTTAGGTCTTCCCAGATGCTTACCTTTAGCTTTAGCAACTGCAATACCTTCAGCCTGACGTTGTAGAAGAGTCTCACGTTCCTGCTGTGCTATAGATGTGTAAACCTCGATGATAATATTGTTTATCATATCAATCACCCACTCCTGTCCTTCGGGAACGTCCTGCATAGTCGTGGGTAAATCAATAATCTTTACACGAATACCTTCATCCTTAAAGTATTGTAGGTATTGTTTGATCTGTTCCTTGTTTCTTCCTAAACGATCAATAGATTTGATATAGAGGGTATCCCCTTTACGCATAGCCTTCAGCATATTTTGAAAACCTTCACGATCCATATCTTTACCTGAAGCCTTGTCACTATATATGTATTTATCATTCGTTACATATGGCTTTAACGCTTCATACTGTCTGTCCAGGTGTTGTTCTTTAGTTGACACACGAGTGTACCCAAAATTAATTCCCATTGTATCCCGACCACCAATCTATATCTCTTGCTGCCTTCATTATAACCCTTTAGGTATATAAACAACAATTAGTTTATAGACGTTTATAAAGGTTTATATGTCGTATTATATAGACTGAATTACACTGCTTTACTGAGTGTCTATAATGGTGTACCTTTATAGACGGTAGAGAAACTAAAATTACTTGAGACGGTTTGCCCAATTGCGAGATGTATTCTTCAAAGCTGTTTTACTTGATGTTACTGTAGAGACCGGATATTACCATAGACTAGATATATTTTTGTGCATCAATTTTGAAGTAAAATAACATCAAAAAAACTGATAAAAACCTACAAGATGACTTTCCTGTAGGCTTAACCAGTGTAATACAACGAAATAACTACTACTGAACCAAGTATCGCCCAATGTACCAATTCGTTATTCGTTATTTTCAGACTCCCGTTCCATCTTCCCCGATCTGTGCAATTTTCAGGCCCGCCAGTAAGGTCCCAAAACGTAAAAACTGATAACTCCAGAAGCGGTTTTCGATGGACTACCTAACATTTTCTTTTCCCCTAAATGTACGCTTGTCGGAATATTTATGCCATTGATGCCCCTCCAATAAAATCTATAATAATATTCATTGTTAACTGTTTCCCATCTTTTCAACTTCCCTTTCATTCTGCTCAACTTCTTAGCTGTATCTTATAAATTGTATAAATTCTTTTCCGAAATCAGTTATGTAAAGCATTGTAAATCCTTCCCTACGCATATCTTCATAAGTATTACTTATTGTTTTTTTATCCAAAAGTAGTGATTTAGATATTAAATCACTTATATAAAACTCATATCTTCCCTCTATTTCAATAGTAGATAAGTGCTCTACCTCACTCTTGATTATTTTAAAAATCCTTTCTTTGTATGATGCGCTCGTTAATTCGCTTACAATGCATTTGTTAAATCCCTTATTAGTATCTGTACTTCCTTCTCGCCCAGTTTTCTCATACAACTTTAATATTTCTATTTCAATATAATCTAGCCTACTCACAAGGTCTAAGAATGTCTCTTTGAAATCTGATTGATAATCTGTGTTCAAACCCGAAATCAATATATCACGATAGATTTTAAGTTTATATTCACTCTTGGTTTCAATAACACGCTTTATGACTGCAAAATAAATATCTATAAATTCGTCAGATCTAATAACTCTCTCATCATATTCCAATCCTAAGGTACTTAAGTGCATTAGAAAACTTTCTACAAAAACATTTATGCGTCTTTGGGCAATTCGGCTCTTATATTCAAATAATAATTCATTCAGTCCCCCACCAACATATGGAATTGCGGATATAGTACCTTTAAATATACTAGTAAATATCTCTTTCTGTTTATCGTCCACTAAAGTACACCTCCCACGAATTTTATATATAGGATTTAAGTTATATCACAATGTTATCTGATTGGAACTATATTTTCGAATGCGCTTTCACCATTACTTTGCGGATAAATCACCCTTTACTACTTAAACTTGTCTACTGAGAACTGTTGAGTCATAGTAGCAAAAAGTTATAAACTGTTGTTTCTTTTAGATCTATACGTTGAACTGATATATAAATAACTTTACTTTCTTTAGTTTTAATCCTCGATAAAAACTCCATTCCAACATCCATTTTTGGAGCAAAAATCAAAGCCCACTCCTTACTAATGAATCCCACCAGATTATTATCCTTATCCAATACTTTTATTGCATTCTTATCATATTCATTATTCGAATCTCTACAGAGTATTACCTCATCACCGACTTTTAAGTTTTTAACAAAAACTACTCGTTCAGGCCTGGTTATACCTACTATTGGTAGTATCTCAACACCACTCTTAATTCTCATAGCTTCCCAATTCGGAATTATATTCTTATACATTTTTTCTAGTGAGAGAAGCATATCACTATCTATAATATACAACTCGTAATCAAGAATCTGCTGGTTGAATAGTGATACTTTATCTATGCTGTGCCTGTCCCAAAAGCCTTTTACTTCAATTATTATATTATGATTCAAAAAAAAATCTGGGAAGTAACTAATCGTGTCAATTTCAATATCGTTCACTATTTTTACAGTATTCGATTTTAAAGAAAAGCCCTTTTTCTCGTAGTCCCATTCAATATTCTTAAAATTAAGAATTCTTGCAACATTCGCTTCGTAGGTAGATAAAAAAACTTGTCCTAAATCCTTTCTGAAACCAACATTACTTACTCTACTATCATTTTTAATAATGTGACTAAAGAATGATATATCTCCATCTCGGTCAGTAAAACCACAATTAGATATATTAGCTCGTCTCATAATGCTTTCAAACTTTCCAATAACCGATTCAGGCTTTGGATATACAATGTCTACTGGAAACTTATCATGTAGTTGAATAGAATAAAGTTTACTGATTCCATACTGATTTTCTTTTATTTCAATGGAGTTATATGAAGTATTGCTTTGACCTAAATACTCTAAAATTTCAATTACTTGTTGAAGATCATCTTCATGAAATATATAGTATTTAAATACGTCAACTTCATTAACCTTAGGGTTATATTCCAGTGTTACTTTACTAGTGCCATTAAATAATACTTTGTGAAAGTCGATTCTACTTTCAATTTCACTATATAGTATTTTCTTCTTTTCATCATCGTCAAAATATTCAACTAAGTAAGTTATCTCCAAATAATCATTTCTTAACCGTTCAACTCTATATTCATTAACTTTCATTTTTAACTCATAAAAGATTTTTCTTAAATCTCTTATATATGCTTTATCAATATCAAAATATCTAACGTATCTTTGTAATTTGATTGTTTTTGGTTTAATAGAGTTTCCGAATGCATCTAACATAATATCCTTTAACTCTTCATAAGATATATCCCCTCTCAAAACCATCACCCCATCACACCTTTATCATTTTTTGTATGCAATAAATTGAATTGTAATCATTCTGAAGTTCAAAGCAGCAATAAATACGAACCTAACTAAACAGGAACTAGAAATTAAACTTCAGGCTACTAAATGAATTAATTTCTCTTAAGCTCTTGAAGAATTCTGCTAACTTATTTATCTATAAACTTCTTACATATTAAATTGTGTGTCCTATAATAAACATAATCATATAATTCCAACTCTAGATGGTGCAGGAACATAAAAAGGCGCCCCCATTACTCCAGGAACACCCTTGTTTTACAACTTATTTGTAGTTGTAATATTCCTAGCTTCATGTAATCGCAGACGGAGTACAATGTGATACCGGTGAATTGTATTCGGAGACTGTCCATAACATTCATCAATTAGGAATATTAAAACCACCCATATATAGTAAAATGTCCTTAATGCTTAACTCCATTATTATCAGAGTCAATTTTAGGAACAGTCTCAAGATGTACATCTAATGGTAACTGCCCCTTATTACTAAGAAGAATTGATTCCTGATCTTGAGTAACGTTGTAAACTGTTAATTTACCAACAGGGGTTCCTCGTGACATGTATATCTTAAGCTCCATACTCTCATCATCGATAAAGGTAAACTGATGAATCCAATTAAGGCAACCATCGCGTTTTTCTTTGATTTGAAGCAATTCAACTCGTTTAATCTCATCGGTCTGTTTATCTTGTCTCCATGTTCTATATAAAATTGAAGTCAAAACAATAAGCGGAAGGACGATCATGAATACAATTGGCAATAAATCTATTATGTTTTTTGTTGTAATAAAGAAATAAATAATTCCTGATATTAATGTACAACTCATCCAACCAATAGGTACAACTCTAAAAAACAATAACTTTAGCACTTGCTCTTTCTTAAACGGGAAGCCAGTACGCCATCCATTAGTAAAATAGTACACAAGAGGGAGAATGATCCAAAGAATCAACAATCCAATTTGGATTAATATCCAGTTTGGAATCATCCTTAGTCACCTCCCCTTTAGTAAAATTATCCTTCTTCCTCTTTTAATGTAAGAGGTATCTCACGCAGTGCCGGATTTGTATTTTTTTGATCAGTTATTACTAACTTAAACTTATGTTGCTTCATTCTATCATCCACAATAAAGCTCCCTTTGAATGTTCCCTCAACATCTTCAAGCGTTATTTGTTTATTAGGGAATGCATTACGAGAAGCACGTAGCGAGGCTCGAGGTGAAGTGTTTCTAATTTTCTCCTTCGATCTCTCTGTTAAGAGCTCAAAAGAAAACTTATATTCTTGGCCAACAGTCAATACTTCCGTAGGAGGGCCAATAAAAAATAACGCATACTTTTCGTCATACATAACTTGTATGCGCAGATAATGTGAATCGAAAATAATCCCCTTAACATTATCTGCAATAGCTTCATTAAAGGTTCCTGCTTCGTGACTTTTACCAATTAGAGTTACATTAAAATCCGTTATAGAAAATAAATTGTTCTTCAGGGCATTTTCCCAAACTGTTTCAGGTGTTACGTAAGACTGAGTGTCATCCCACATTAATTCGGGAATATTTCCAAGACGAAAGTATACCCTTTTAACTTCTTCAGTTGGTCCGAATGGATTTTTAGAAAAGTACTGAATTTCAAGCTTTGCAGTTTTATTAGTTGCAAGTTTTCCCCATGCTTGACTGACTTCATCCCTCGGATCATAGAATTCCCACTCAGTGATGTTTGACGGATCAATATCAGGATTTGCTGTTTCCTCAGTTACAATTCGATAATAAGTATCCGCTTTAGTCCCAAATGTTTGTGCAGAAAAAGATACAATTAGACCTTCTGGGGTGGCAAGTAAATTGGACTTTGTAAAGGGAGCAACCATGTCAATAGAGAAGAAATATTCCTTGCTTTTTACAGGTCTTCCGTAGATATCTTTTCCAAATATCTCAAGCTTATGCTGTCCAGTAGGTAAATCCAGATCTAAAGTTTCTTTATACAGTTTTGGATCAGCACCATTAAGCGAGTAGTAAATTGCGTCAATCAAAGATGGATCTGATGAATTAACAGTTACGTTTATTGGACCTGAGAATACATCATGGTAAGGAACCTTCTTGGTGTCCCTAGCTGGCTTAGATACTATCGTAATCTGAGGTGTCTGCGGGCGATCAATCACCATATCCTCAGATATGGATTCTTTCTTATGTAACGTAAAATCAAACTCTTTTCCATTCTGCTTTATAAGTTTAGAAGCCTCACTACCTTTTAATGTAGGCAAAGTGACGAAAGCTACTTCTCCCTTTTCAACTGGTAAAGGCTCATACTTTACCTCCGTTACCTCTTCTTCGAGAATCTGGAGCGAGATATCAGCAATTCCTTTCTCATATGATGTAACTTTAACCTTTATTTCAGTTGATGCATCTTCGGGAATAAAGAGATATTTTGAATCACCAATCGAATAATACATCAATCTAGAATCTTGAGATAACTCACTAACACTTTCGATACTCGGATCAAATTGACCGGCTACATAACTGTTATCAGTATCAAAAAAAGTAGGGTTTACCGGGCATTTTACCCTTGCCATAAATCCATGTGGTAAACTAAGTTCATCACGTTCTTCTATCTCAATTCCCTCAGGTAACGTTGTCGCTTTACCGTTAATAGACCATTTAATAAAATCAATAACACTTTGGAGAGAACCTAATTCATGATGTTGTCCTTCAACGTAGAATATGTTTGCTGAATGAGTTGGCCTTGCACTAAACAAAGGAACAACACCATCTCCATTCATAAAAACAGCATTACCCTTAAAGAAGACCCTCTTATCAAAAAGTGCCTTATCAGGAACTTGATATAAAGTAGGACGACAATGAGCAATCAAGCAATCATGCTCAAAACCGTCTGGTAGCGGTAACAACATTGCCTTCTGGACGGGTTCCATAAATTCCGCCCAAACATTAACAGATGTCTGATTTTCTTTTTGAAAAAACTGTGATAATTCCAGTGCAATTTCAATATATTCTTTATCCCTATTAGGGTTAGATAGAAATTTGCCGTATTTCGAGTCGAAATAATGCTTACTAGGCATTAATTGATATACAGATGGAAACTGTCTCGCCATTCTCCTAGTAGCTTTATCATCTAGAAATGATAATATCTGTTGCAGCTTAGGAAAAATACCTGGTTCTCCATAGGCTAATGCTTTGTAAGCATCAGGAGCTCCATGCCAAGGTGTACCTAGAGTGATTAATTTTTTCAACTTAATAAGATTTCCGCCTTCTTGCAGCTTCAAAATAGCAAGTTTCGATAACATACCACCCATGCTGTGAGCTACTAGTACTACTTCATCTCCTGTACTAGCCATAGCAATAATCTTTTCTACAAGACCCTGAACTTGAGTCTGAATATCTTGCCTCCAGTCATACGCATAGAAGTCAAACATTGGCGGCTGAAAGTTGTCGAGAATTCCTTTATATATATTAACGTGAAGGTAAGAAAATGCACTTACACTTCTCAATAAGTTGCCCGGTTTCAACTTATTTTTATAGTCAAGCGTCTCCATATCTCGCTTATTCTTAGGGAACCAAACGTTATCATCTTCATAAAGTAGTTCCGTACCTTTAATACCAGCTACAAATAGTAGTTTTATCACTCTGTCCCCTCCGTCGGTGCACTGAAATCGGAAATCTGAACTCTATTTATAAGATAACAATTTTCTCCAATTAAGTACATATTAATCTTTATTGTCCTATATAGCATATGAACCACTGAATCTTCTGTCCAAGCCACATTAGAGAAACTTGACCAGCTTATACAAGAGTAAGTATAGGTAAAATTATCCCTTTGCCAAGTAAACAACGATAAAACGTTAGTTTAATAAGAACAAGTAAGCAGCCGCTCAAATGACCGGCTGCTTTTTCTTTAAGTTAAAGGGCAGGATACATACAATACGTACAATAAACTTTTCATTTAGCTACATTTCTTATCCCCCTACAAATAGCAAGGGATTCACCTTTAAACCATTGATAATGATTTCAAAGTGTAAATGGTTCCCGGTACTGCTGCCGGTTGAACCACACCCTCCAAGTACAGTTCCTGCAGATACTTGATCACCAGCACGAGCTTTAATGGAAGACAGATGCGCATAGATAGTAACATAACCGCCCCCATGATCCACACGTACATACTGACCATATCCTTCATTTGGATTACTTGCATTTTGCCAGCCAGCCATAATTACCGTTCCGGCTTTAGATGCAGGTATCGGTTGTCCGTAGGAACAAGCAAAGTCTACACCCTCATGTGGTTTTCCTACTTCGCCCGTAACGGGATGAGTACGTGGGCCAAATTCGGATGTAACTTGGCCGTTTACCGGACGACTAAACCCAGATTTACCCGGTTCTGGGATAATAATAGCGTCGTATCCTTCTGTCACGTAAAGCGTAGCGTATTTCATTACTTCTGATACATATTCCTGGCTGTGATTGTATTGATAAAGTGCTTTTTCAATGTTACCAGAAGCCGCTCCGCTCTTTCCCAAGTAATTCGCTGCGGAAAAGACCGCATCTTCTAAATCCCACATATCCGCTCTTCCATCACCGTTTGCATCTACGCCATATCCACCATACTTAGAGATTAAGTCCAAACTGGTTTTTTCCTCATCGCTGAAGTTTCCAGCCCCTGAACCACTGCAAGAGCTATGCCCCCAGCCGATAAAAGTACAAGGCATGAACTGAAAATGTCCCTCCGCACCCACGGACGAAATCATAGGATCTAACGTAGAGAACCTGGTTTCAATTCGGTGTACTGCTGCTAATAGATTCCAAGGAACTCCAAATTTCTCTGCGGCCGCCTGATAGATTGGAATATACTCTGCTGGGATCTCAGATTCACCCAAAGAAGATATGATTCCGCTCCCCCATCCACCGCCTCCATAATTACCTTCAGAATCAGAGCTGCTGAACATCATGACCATTAACATAAGTGCAAATAAGGATCCAATAAGAAGTATCGGTATTAAGGCCAAACCGCCAAGTATAGTGAATTTCTTCATGAATTCCACGCCCTTGAACGAACAGCTAGATCATCAATCTTCCATTTACCATCAATCATGTTAACCTTAATGATATAAGCTAACGTACTTGTACTCGTTTGGCCGTCCTGATCGGTATGCTCTACCTCAATATCTGCATTCCACCACTGTTCCTCTAGTCCCTCTTTCTGTGGTTCCAGCATTACATTAAGTACCTTCGTTTTGACGATCGTTAGCGTTCCCCGGCGCTGCTCCTGTTCTAATGCCTTATACAAGTTATCAGTTACATAAGGTAGAGACTTCTTCAAAAAGTCGTTTGGGTTTTCAATGTTGAATGGTACGTACACCTTCAGAAACTCCGGAATAACCTTTTGGATATCAGTCTGCGTTTCTTCTGTTGGAGCAGTCACCTCTTCCGCATACTTCTCTGCTTCCGCTTGCTCATTTGGAGAATACTTGCGAACAGATTGCTTCTCCTGGGTTACAGGCTGCTGTTGATCTTCAGCAGCAGCCTTTTCTTGTTCGATTCGGTTTCCTTCAATAATCGACCCAATAAGTAAGGCAATCATACCTAGAGCAATCATCGTTCCAAGCCATTTCATGACGAGTTCCTTCACGACTCATCGCCCCCTCCATTACGAGGATGTAGCGGTATACTCTGTACGCGGTTCTCCTGTTTTCCAGATCGTATAGGTGTGGACTCCTCATGGTTTTCTGCTTGACGATCTACACCCCTGCTTCCATGTGATTCTACTTTCTTAGATGTTCGAGTTCGGATTCTCTCCTGCTGAGCACCTGAGGAATGTAGCGGTATACTTTGTACACGATTCTCCTGCTGCCCTGATCGTATAGGTGTGGGATGCTCTAGGTGTCCTGTTTGACGATTTTGAAATCCGCTTCCAAGTGACTCTATTCCCCTGGATGTTCGGAAATTTTCCTGTTGCTGTCTTCTTTGATTACTCCCTTGGCTTTGTTCTGAATGTAGATGTTCTTTGTTAGGAATGACACTAAGAGGTACGGTCTGTGGTGCTTGTCCGCTGTTAGCTGTGCTATGAGGTGGCCGCGAGTCTATAGCTTGATCTTCCATCGGCATAGATGAAAACAAGGAAGCATCATAACCTGAATAGTCTTGACGATCTGAAGATCCTTGTTCGCCGCTTAAGGACTCCGATTGATTTCTCAAGCTACCATCACCCGTGAAATAATGATTAGGTCTAGTAGTAGCATCCTCATAACCTGTATCCCCTGCTACGCCTAAATTTCCGTATAACGGAGTAACGTTTTCAGGAAATTGTCCGCTCGTTGTGCTATTCGCTCTCGCTAAGTCTCCAGTAGCGCTAGTTTTTCCTTTCGTATCGTTTAGAGATACTGTTTGCGGTGCAGTATCTGTATCCCTATCTCTTACGGAGCTTGTGGCAGCTACTTCTGCTCTCGCATCTCCAGTAGATCCAGCCATTACCCCTGCTATCATACGGGCGCTCATCCCGCTTCCACTAGCTCCTAGTGGTGGTGGATCTCCTAAACTTTCTGATTGTAGCGGAGCAATATCCTCAACACTGTTATCTGTAAGCGTACTGGAAGCAGCATTATTATCTGTAGCATCCAGGCGTTCATTTTCTAGTGCTGCCGAGGAGCTATGATCTCTACCACTTTCCATACTATCTACGGCTGCTACAGCCGCAGCTCCCCCCGCTGGGCCACCCGCCATCATTCCTGCTACTTGAGCAGCTCCGCGAGTCGCCTTATATCTAGCCCCATTCATCCTACGATCGAGCTGTGATGCTTCTATAGCAAGTTGACGTGCAACCTGGTTGCCAGCAAATAATATTCTAATTAAGCGGTTACGAATCAAAAAGATAAGCACCAGGATAACAAACTCGATGATGGCAACGGCAATGTATCCGATGCTATCGGTGTTCCCTTCCTGATATACGATCTCAGACATGGTGAACACGATTAGCGCTATAAACGATACACCCAGTTTAAGAATAAGCGGCAAGGCCAGTTCTTCCATATACCTGCGGAATACACCACCGCCTGCCGGGAATGCTGCAATGAGTAAATAAAAGGGTGCAAGCGCGGCTACGGCCAAGAACCAAAACTGCAGCACGATGATAAGAAGCGCTAGAGCGAATATCGGAAGGGAAGTAATTCCGTTAACTACGGTATACAGTCCAGTAAAAACTAAGCGCTCTGGTACTTGTACGTAAGTCATCATCCCATTTCCTAATTTTTTTACTTCCACCTTTTCTACATATTCCTGTCGCACCTGTCCTGGTGGTGTGCTCAATAACTCATCAACCCGGCTTACTCCTACCTCACTTTCCTTATCTGTGCCATATTGCATATATAAATAGGGACGATGTACAAATAGATCCCACATATTGTTTC
>NZ_JARBDA010000019.1:0-53546 GCF_036577645.1 Paenibacillus sp. GYB006
AAGTGAAAGTGACAAATAACACTGAGCCTGAACAGATTTATGGTCAGGCTAGCGTCTTTAGGCGCAGTTTGGCGACAAGGGGTTATACCCCAAGTACAAACCACCCGTTTTACGGGTGGTCCTGATTCAGCAGCAGAATGCTTTCCATTTTTTATGAACATACTAGACTAATGTATGCATGCAAGTAAGCAGAGACTTATAAAACAGGAGGAAACCGCGTGTGGATTTGGATTGGATCGATATGTTTAGCTGTTATTATTCTACTCCTCATCTTGGTCTTGTTATCCAATATACATATTGAAGCTAGTATAAAGACGCGTAACACCCATGCAGAAATGGAATTTCGGGTGAAGTTGATATATGGCATAGTCCGTTTTCATTACGAACTTCCAGCTGAGCGTTTTGAAGAGCTCAAGCGACATTTCGCTCAATTGGTAACAGAGAAATTATCCGAAAAAAAGGGTAACGATGGATCTCAAGATGCTCCTTCTACAAATAAACGAGGTAAAAAAGGATTCAATTATCAAATCAAGGACCTTATGAAAAGTGCTTATGCACTCCGTATCTGGGAGACAAATGACTTTTCCAAGCTCCGCATAACGAAACTTGTTTGGCATACCAGGCTGGGTACGGAGGATGTGGTAACCACATCTGTACTGACTGGCTTGTTGTGGGGGATTAAAAATACCTTGCTCGGATGGTTGTCTTACAAAGTGACATTTACAGACGGACCTGATCTAAAAGTAAATGCCAGCTGGGAGGAAAAGTGGTCCTTTGATACCCTTCTGGAGTTTCGGGCCTATATTCGATTTTTCAGGTTGATGAAAATCTTCCGTACCATTAGTCACGGTATCGTAAATGCGCATGGTGGAATCAGGGCTTGGCGCCGTGAATTAAGTAGCAGAGAATAACGAGAATCTTTTTTTCTTCAATTTACACATAGCAAGACGGAAAGTTGGGAAACCTATATTATGTCAAACTATTGATTAGCAGGAGGTATGTATTCTATGTCCGATCATCCGATTCAAGGTCTAATGAAAACAGCCATGGAAAATATTAAAGCGATGGTTGATGTGAATACCATTGTAGGAGATGCAGTAGAAACACCGGACGGTACCGTTATTTTACCGATCAGCCGCGTTGGTTTTGGATTTGCAGCAGGAGGAAGTGATTTTCATCTAGATACAGAACAGCAGTATGACCGCAGTGGCGCCCATTCGTCATCATCCGTTCCTTTTGGCGGAGGTAGCGGGGGCGGTGTATCCATACATCCGATCGCCTTTCTTGTTGTGGGAAAAGATGGAGTGAATATCGTTCCTCTAGATAACAATACGCATCTGTTCGAGAAAATTATTGATCAAGCGCCTAAATTAATTGATCAAATGCAGCAGCTTTTTAAGAATAATCAAACAAACACAACAACGACTATATCTTCTTCCCAGTAGTAATAAAAAAACAAATTCCCTTCCAGTCTTGTGCTGGAAGGGAATTTGTTTTGGTAACGACAAGCAGTTTGTCCAAACAAGGACATACTTCGATGGACAAGGACATAGTATAGTACAAGATTCTGCAAAAGGACCCGGAGGAGAACTTATGAAACTATTGAAAAAATGTGTGTTGCCCCTGGTAGTAACACTTATGTTATCACCTCTTACTGCTTATGCTGATCATAAACCCGAACATAAGGAACCCCCAGCACTTCATACCAATGCAGAAACGGCTTCTCTCATTGATGTGAGTTCTGGTCGCATTTTGTACAGCAAAGACGGAGATAAAGAAATGAGAATTGCAAGTCTAACCAAAATCATGACTGCCCTAGTTGCGGTGGAAAAAATGGACTTAAAGAGTATGGTCACTGTAAGTAAAAATGCAGCCGGTAAGGAAGGCTCCTCTTTGTATCTGAAACTTGGAGAGGAAATGTCGCTGGAGAATATGCTGTACGGTCTTATGCTCCGCTCAGGAAATGACGCAGCAACCGCGATTGCTGAACACGTTGGGGGATCAGAAGAAGGATTCGTTCACTTAATGAATCTGAAGGCTGAGGAAATCGGGCTCAGTCACACTCAGTTTAAGAACCCCCACGGGCTTGATGCCGAAGGTCACTATTCTACAGCTAATGATGTGGCCAAGCTAACCGCGTACGCACTTCATAATGCGGATTTCAAACGCATTGTCGGTACGCAGCAGAAAAAAGCACCCAATCCGAATGAAACCTGGGATTATAATTGGCTGAATAAAAACAAGATGTTGCGGCTTTATGAAGGAGCTGACGGAGTAAAAACCGGGTATACCAAGATGGCATTTCGCTGTCTTGTGAGTTCTGCAACTCGCGAAGGGCAACAGCTCGCAGCGGTAACTTTAAATGATGGGGATGACTGGAACGATCACGCTAAAATGCTGAACTATGGATTTGAGCACTATCCGCTTGTTGATCTCGCACAAAAAGGCCAGTCGATCCAAAAATTTCAATATGTCACAGGTAACTCATTTAAATACCCTTTACTCGTATCCGAAGCGGAAAATATCAAAACAAAGCTGATTCTTTATGATCAGCAACTTGAAGAAGCTAAAAAAATTGTGGATAAGGATGCAGACTTTGGGCTTAAAGGCCGGGTAGAATTTATGCTGAATGGAGTGAAAATCGGTCATATCCCTGTGTATAAGAAGGGAAGTTATATTCCGAAGGATACTTCAGCCGAAACTTCCGTCTTATCTTACAATCTGGTTCATAAAAGTACATTTTTAAGTTCGCTCCGAGAAGTCCTCGGCCAAATATTCACAAGAGAATAAAGGAATCCGAAGCGGGAGGGGTTCGCGTTGATAAATGTCATTTGGCTTGCCATGATTGTGATTGGATTTTGTTTTGCAGCGGCAAAAGGGAACATTGAAGTGGTTACTCAGTCCGCCTTTGATGGTGCCGCTACCGGTGTAACGGTGTGTTTTGGACTCATTAGTGTGCTTGTCTTCTGGATGGGAATGATGAAGATGGCGGAAGATGCTGGATTACTGTCTAAGATTGCAAAACTTTTAGGACCCGTTGTTGCTTTTTTATTTCCTGATGTTCCTAAAAATCATCCTGCCATGGGATATATCCTCTCCAATATGAGTGCCAACTTACTGGGGCTTGGAAATGCAGCTACGCCAATGGGGATAAAAGCAATGCAGCAACTTCAGGAACTGAATCCGGATAAACAAGTAGCAAGTCCAGCGATGTGCACACTACTGGCTATAAATACAGCAAGCATTACGTTGATTCCGACCACACTGATAGCGATCCGGCTGAATTACCATTCTGCCAATCCCGCTGAAATTGTGGGGACTACCCTTGTTGCTACTGCATTTGCAACGGCGGCAGCCATTATCCTGGATCGCTATTACCGAAGTAGGTTGCCGAGGACACCTAAACGCATAGTAGATAGAAAACAGCCACCGCAGGCGGAAACAAGTGTGAAAGGGTGAGCACATGTTAGCATTCGTTAATCTCATTTCTACATGGGCCATCCCGATCATTATTGCTTTTGTTCCATTATATGCCTATTATCGTAAGGTCCTTGTGTATGAATCCTTTGTAGACGGAGCCAAAGAGGGATTTGGAACTGCGATTTCTATCATTCCTCAACTCGTAGCCATGATGGTGGCAATCAGTGTATTTCGCGCTTCGGGGGCACTCGATTTCTTTTTGAGTTTCTTTACTCCCTTTTTTCAGTGGATGGGGGTTCCTTCTGAAATATTACCTCTCGGTATACTTCGGCCGCTGACAGGGACAGGTTCTCTTGCCTTTACAACGGATTTGATTGGAACCTATGGTCCTGACTCCATGATTGGAAGAATCGCTTCAACGGTGCAAGGAAGCACGGATACGACGCTATATGTACTTACTGTTTATTTTGGGGCTGTCGGTATTAGAAATGGCAGATATGCACTCAAAGTAGGGCTTCTTTCTGATTTAGTTGGCTTTGTTGCAGCTATTTTTATATGTCTTCTTGTATTTGGTTAAAACCCTTTTACGCTGATAGCAAGCCCTTGGAGAATGCCCCGAGGGTTATTTCCTTTTCATAACCTTGTTATTTCTCCTTCTGATGGGTATCATTAATTCCTGAGGTGACTTATTGAATATGGAGAGATTACAAAAAATTATTGCACAAGCAGGGATTGCTTCCAGACGTAAAAGCGAAGAGCTTATTTTGTCCGGTAAGGTTGAAGTCAACGGAGAAGTAGTGACCGAGCTTGGTACGAAAGCAAATCCTGATGAGGATATCATTACGGTAAACGGCAGACCGATTCGTAGTGAGAAGAAAATTTATGTCATGCTGAATAAACCAAAAGGAGTCATCACAAGTGCTTCTGATCCAGAAGGCAGAAAAATTGTGTCAGACTATCTGAAAGGGATCAAAGAAAGAGTCTATCCGGTAGGAAGACTGGATTATGATACCGAAGGACTTCTTTTGCTAACTAATGATGGTGAATTTGCACATTTGCTAACGCATCCCAAACATCATGTACCTAAGACTTATCTGGCTACAGTAAAAGGAGTTCCGCACGGAACTGCACTGGATCAGCTGAGAAAAGGGATTATGCTGGACGATGGAATGACATATCCTGCAGAAGTTGAATATAAGGATGTAGATACCGACAAGAAAGAAGCGGTCATTAGTATCACGATTCATGAAGGACGTAACCGTCAGGTTCGACGTATGTTCGAAGCCATCAATCATCCGGTAACCAGACTAAAACGGATATCTTTTGGCGGACTTCTCCTTCAAAACTTGAAACGGGGATTATATCGCCACTTGACGAAAGAAGAAATCAATAACTTGATGCAATCTGCTCAATCCGCAGCAGAGAAGAATAACAGAAAATAAATCCGTAAGGACACATAATTTTCAAAAAACAGACGAAGTTTTGTGACATTTTTCGTTATAATTATCCATAGGCTGGATAATTGGAACATAATTGTCATAAAAGGAGCGCATTAACGATGGGGAAATCAAAAAGAACCGTTCAGGTTATTATTTTGATATTCATTGTCATCTTGGGTGCCTACGCCATTGGCTCGTCTGTTTTTGGTTCGGATGGAAAACCCGGTGTCGGTGATCGTGTGCCTGATTTTGAATTGCTTGGAATGGATGGCAAAGTTCATACCCTTGCAGAATACAAGGATAAAGTCATGGTTATCAATTTTTGGGGGACTTGGTGTGAGCCATGTGTTGATGAAATGCCCGCCTTGCAGAAACAATGGGACAAATGGAAAGAGCAGGGCGTGGTATTCATCGGCGTAAATGTAGGGGAAGATCAGATGACGGTGGATCAGTTTGTTCGCGGAGTCGGTGTAGATTTTCCAATTATGTATGACAAGGGAAGAAAAGTGACGGGTGAGTTTGGTATTTCACCGATGCCTTCTACTTTTTTTGTATCTAAAGACGGAAAAATCTCCGAGAAATTTGAAGGTCAGCTGAATTTGGACACGTTGGAGTACAAAATCAAGCAGCTAGTCAATTCAAATTGAAGGAATAGGAGGTTAACGTCACCATGATTCAAAACACAAAGTGTGAATGCGGCCACCAGAATCCAGTGGGTACCGTACTGTGTGAAGCCTGCGGTAAACCGCAAGACGAAAAAGATCTTGTTTCCACTGAACTGCTTGAAATGCGTTATGACGGCAGGGCGAGGCGTTCACAGCGAAGTAATCCAAATACGATTGACCGAGTATGGAATTTCTTTTCATCTGTTAAAGTGGCGATCTATTTGATCGTCTTTACTTTGGTTGGAGCCATGCTTGGAACTATTTATCCTCAGGAGAACGCTTTTGTTAATCTAGATCCTTCTGTCTACTACAAAGAAACGTATGGTCTACCAGGAAACATCTATTACATATTAGGACTTTCACATACATACGAATCCTGGTGGTTTATTTTACTGCTTGTTATGATCGGTGCTTCTCTTGTTATTTGCAGCATAGATCGGGTACTACCGCTGTATAAGGCACTGAACAAGCAACGAATTCCTAAACATATGCAGTTCCTAACAAGACAAAGAATTACCTATCAGACAGAAATGTCTGAAGAGCAAACAAAAGAATGGATTGAGAAAGCGGTTACCCCGCTTAAGAAAAAAGGATATCGTGTAAAAACAGACGAATCTGCACTGCTTGCAGAAAAGTATCGTTTTAGCCGGTGGGGTCCCTATGTTATACATATTGGACTGATTATTTTCTTACTGGCGGTATTGGCAAGAGGGCTGCCTGGCCTGCATATGGACAAGCATGTTGCTTTTCCGCAAGGTGAAATTGTGAATTTACCGGATACTACGTTTTATCTCGAAAATGTAAATTTCCGGGTGGAATATTACAGTGAGGAAGAAACGCCGGAAGAGTTTAAGAATGTAGGAAGAATTGTTCCCAAACTGTTTGAGACAGAAGCGAAGCTGTATGAATGTACAGCGGATTGTACAGATCTATCAAAAGAGCCGCAGTTGAAACAAGTAGATCATCATTTTATTCAGGTGAATGACCCGCTAGACTACAAAGGACTCAAAGCGTACCAGTATGATTATGATTTGACTCCTATTCTTAGGGCCGTTTCACCAGAAGTGATCGATACGAAAACAGGCGAATCTTATGGAACGATTGAGCTTAGTATGAATGATCCGCAGCTTGAGTATGAAGCGGGACCCTATCATTTGGAACTCACCAGCAAATTTATGGATTTTGGCCTAAATGACCGGGGAGAACCAGTATCCAAGACTCCAAGTCCCAATGCGCCTGCCTTTTTATTTACAGTTACAGGCAAGGATCTTCCAGCAGACGGGGTGAAGTATCTTTATTTTCCGAAGGAAATTGATAAGGAACGCTTTCAACAGGATCTGATTAATGAAAGACTAAGTGAAGGAATCATGCCGCTAAGGCTTGATGTGAATGGAATGGATAATGTCGATATCATTAACTCCACTACTTATCTTAATATTCGTGTTGATAAAGCCATGCCGTTTGTTTGGCTGGGAGCAGCAATTGTTATGCTTGGTCTGATTATGGGATTCTACTGGCAGCATCGCAGAATTTGGATTCGAATTGACCAGGGAACTCTTACCTTAGGTGCCCATACAAATAAAAACTGGATTGGTCTTAGGCGAGAAGTGGCTGATGTGCTGAAGAAAGGTAATCTTATAGTGGATGAAAAGTCACTGGACAACGGAGGGAATAAAGCGTGAACATGCTTAACGTAAGCAGTAATGCATTTATGATTGCCTTTTTCTTATATTGTGGAGCTTTTATCGTACATGCAATCGCCGTTATGGGTCGCAAGTTCAGTAATCGAGAGCCGGAAGCTCATGTTAGAAAATGGGGAAGATTTGGTTTAATTCTTACCTTAATCGGTCTAGGATCACAGCTCGTTTATTTTTTCACTAGATGGGCAGGGTCAGGACATATTCCCGTGTCTAATATGTATGAATTTATGACCTTCTTGTCTATGATGGTCATTGTTGCTTTTGCTATACTTTACATGATATATAAAACATCGCTTCTCGGACTCTTTGCATTGCCTATTACAATTATACTAATGGCATATGCAGCTGTCTTTCCACAGGAGGTGCAGCCTCTAGTTCCATCCCTGAAATCGATTTGGCTGAATATCCACGTTACCCTTGCTGCTCTTGGTGAATCGTTCTTTGCAGTGGGCTTTGCAGCAGGGCTGATGTATTTGCTTCGAACTGTTAAATTCGATAGTTCTGCGAAAGTGGATAAAAGACAGCAAAAGTGGCTTGAATTTACGTTAGTTGTTATTATTATTGTTATAGGATTTATTGGTACCGTATTTGCCTTTCGCGCAAGCGGGTACGAAGCGGTATTTGTTCAGCAACAGGTGACTGACGTTGACACCGGGGGGACAAATAATAGTAAAATAGAGAAAGTCATTTATCACATGCCGCCTCTTGTAGCACCACATAACAGTGATACAGAAAGTTATACTTCATTCCTTGGAATGAAAGAACCTTTATTTGAAGCACCTTCATGGATGAATGGTGTAAATGCAGGACGCAAACTGAATACAGTCGTATGGTCTGTTATTTCGGGTCTGCTATTATACGGGGTGCTTCGATTAATCATTAGGAAACCACTTAGCCGGGCGCTGAGTCCTTATCTGGCGGATATTGATCCTGATGATTTGGATGAAATCAGTTACCGTGCAATTGCGATAGGGTTTCCCATCTTCACCTTAGGTGCACTTATTTTTGCCATGATTTGGGCAGAGATCGCCTGGGGACGGTTTTGGGGCTGGGATCCCAAAGAAGTATGGGCACTAATTACTTGGCTCTATTACAGTGCTTATTTGCATCTTCGTTTGTCTAAAGGTTGGCAGGGACGTAATTCCGCATGGCTTGCTGTACTCGGCTTCCTGATCGTGATGTTTACACTGGTTGGCGTGAACTTGATTATCGCTGGACTTCATTCCTATGCTGGAACAGAATAACTGGAAATGAAGTTTATGTTTTTATTCAAATAGAGCATACTATGAGAACTGGTTTAAGAAAGTGAGGCGAATCGTACGAATGGCAGATCATGAGAACCGGATACTCGTCGTCGATGATGAAGAAAGAATTCGGCGTTTGTTAAAGATGTATCTGGAAAAAGAAGGCTATGACATCGACGAGGCGGAGGATGGTGAATCCGCACTCAGTAAAGCGACATCAGAAGATTATGGCTTGATCTTGCTGGACGTAATGTTGCCGGGTATGGATGGTATTGAAGTGTGTACTAGGCTGCGTCAAGTGAAATCAACTCCTGTGCTAATGCTTACAGCCAAAGGGGAAGAAATTAATCGCGTACAGGGTTTTGAAGTTGGGGCAGATGATTATGTAGTTAAGCCTTTCAGCCCTCGTGAAGTAATCTACCGGGTTAAGGCTATTTTGCGTAGAGCTTCTGCAACCGCTTATCTATCTAAAGAAAGCAATTCAAGCAATAATATTGTTTTTCCTCACTTACTTATTGAGCATGATGCTCATCGGGTTACAGCAAATGGGTCAGAAGTTAGTCTTACTCCAAAAGAGTACGAACTGCTGCATTATCTCGCTGTATCGCCGGACAAGGTCTTCTCCAGGGAAGATTTACTTAAAGATGTGTGGAATTATGAGTTTTTTGGCGACTTACGTACGGTGGATACTCATGTGAAACGTCTTCGTGAGAAGCTGAATAAAGTTTCTCCAGAAGCGGCATCGATGATAACAACGGTATGGGGAGTTGGATATAAGCTGGAGGTTCCGAAGTAGTGAAGTTCTGGAAATCACTAGTTGGCAAGCTGTGGTACACCATCATACTATTAGTGGCCTGTATCCTCATGACACTGGGAGTATTCCTACTCCCATATATTGATATCAATTTCTCTGCGGATGAGTCCGGGGAAATTAAGAAAATGTTTGTGCTTGTCTGTATTATTGGATTTAGTTTAACTACTTTTTTTGCACTCTTTCTTCTAAGTAAAATAACACAACCGATGCAGAAGCTGATTCAGGCAACAAATGAGATTCGTAAAGGAAATTACGATACAAGACTCTCTCTTGTTACAAGCGATGAGATCGGTGAGCTGGCGAGTACTTTTAATCACATGGCCGGAGAATTAGAAGATACCATTCGGAACTTAAATCATGAGAAAGAACGTGTTGCAAGCGTCCTGCGCAGTATGAGGGATGCAGTTGTCTCTTTTGATAGTGAAGGGAAGATCATTTCTACGAACCCGCAAGGAACGAAATTGATGTCAGCTTGGCAAGGAATTGAATGGAATAAGATCGATGTGAGATACTCTCCTCAGGAACAGAATGGGGATGCCTATAATGATGTCCCTGAACCGCTGAGACCACTGTTTAAAGCGGTGGTAAGCCATGGAGAAGACCAAAGTGCAGAAGTACATGTAAAACAGAGTGTATGGTCCGTACAGATGGCTCCATTGCATACAGAACCAGGAAACCGAGGGGCAGTTGCTGTACTGAGGGATGTGACGGAGGAAGCACATCTAGAGAAGATGCGCAGTGATTTTATAGCCAACATTTCTCATGAGATCAGAACCCCCTTATCGATGATTCAAGGATACAGTGAGGCACTGCTTGATGGAATGGCGGCTTCTCCAAAAGAAAGCGAAGAACTCATACAAGTAATTCATGATGAGTCCCTGCGGATGGGCAGATTAGTTAAGGATTTGCTGGACCTTGCTCGGATGGAAGCAGGGCATACCGATGTCACCCTCGACAGAGTGGATTTGAACCAGCTGCTTGATCGTGTATACCGCAAGTTTAGTGTGGCTGCTAAAGATCAGGGGTTACTCTTAGAGTATAAGCATCAAGATGGACCTTTGATACTAGAAGCAGCCGACGAGGACAAGCTGGAGCAGGTATTTACCAATTTACTTGATAATGCTTTCAGACACACTCCATCAGGGAAACATATTTATATTATCTGTTCTATGATCAATGAGGATGAACTGGAGATTCGTATTCAAGACGAAGGGAAAGGAATTCCTCGGGAAGATCTACCTTTTATCTTTGAAAGATTCTATAAGGCAGATAAAGCGAGAGTTCGTGATGTAGGCCGTGGGACTGGTCTTGGGCTTGCCATTGTTAAGCACATCATTGATGCGCACAAAGGGACAATTGAAGTAGACAGTATTCATGGAGAAGGCACAGAGTTCACGGTTGTACTTCCTATAAAACAACACAAATCGGATAAATCAAAGCTTACTTGATCTTTTCTACGAAAAAGCACCTTACGGAGGGTGCTTTTTTTGTTGAACAGTACCGATTAATCTTGTTCAACGTGGAACAATTTTATTTATAACCTGTTAGACGTGTGAATAAGATTGAGAACAAGACCGTGCTCGTAAAATGATTGAGCAAAAGAAAAAAGCTGACCGAGATGGCCAGCTTTTATTATATTACAGATGAATGATAAATTATTTTTGAAGTACAATTTCTTGAGCTGTATTCAGTTCAGGCAGCTCTGTAAGTTTTTTGAGCACTTCTTTTGGTACTTCTTTATCAACAGTCAGAATCATAATAGCTGCACCGCCAATAATTTTACGACCCACCTGCATGGAGGCAATATTGACATCATTCTCACCGAGAAGTGTTCCTACACGGCCAATGATTCCTGGTTTATCGTTATGAGAGATGAAAATTTGGTGATCTTCAGGAGCAAAGTCTACTGGGAAATGATCGAGTCTTACAATACGCTCACCATATCCAGCGAGAAGTGTTCCGGCAATACGTCTTTCTTGCTCATGTTGGTTTTTAAGCGTTACGGTAATCAAGTTAGTGAAACCTTTTGTACGCGGCGCTTGGGATACGACCACATTAATATCGCGGATCTTCGCTAAATGCAGAGAGTTTACGATATTAGCTTCACTTCCAAGATGTCTCTCAAGTATGCCTTTTAAAACATAACGTGTCAGCTGCTGGGTATCGACTTCCGACAAGTCGCCAGAGTAGTCAATATGGATTTCCTGAATTGCTTCATTTGCCATCTGTGCTGCAAAGCTTCCCAGGGTTTCGCCAAGTTTGAAATAAGGTTGAATAATATTCATAACACTTGGAGCCACAGGAGGCATATTAACCGCATTTTTAAAAGGTTCGTTCCGTAAGATATGAAGCACTTGCTCAGATACGTCAATCGCTACGTTCTCTTGTGCTTCTACTGTAGATGCACCAAGGTGAGGGGTAACGATGATATTCGGATGACTTAGGAATGGATGATCTGCTGCAGGAGGCTCACTTTCAAATACGTCAAAGGCAGCGCCTGCTACGATCCCTTCATCAATAGCTTCAATTAAGGCCATCTCATCAATAATTCCGCCACGAGCACAGTTGATGATTCTCATGCCTTTTTTCATGACTTCAAATTGTGGCCGAGCAATCATGTGCTTTGTTTCTGGAGTCAGTGGAGTGTGAACTGTCATGAAATCTGCATTACGAATAATATCATCAACGGAAGCCAGGGTGACACCCATTTTTTCAGCACGTTCTTTCGTTAAGAATGGATCGTAGCCGAGAATGTTCATACCAAATGCCTTGGCTCTTTTTGCTACTTCACTGCCGATTCTACCCATACCAAGGACACCAAGTGTCTTGTTGCGAAGTTCTACGCCAAGGAACGTCTTACGGTCCCATGTACCGTTTATTGTCTTAGCATAAGCTTGAGGAATATGTCTTGCTAGAGCCATCATCATCGCAAATGTATGTTCACAAGTAGTGATGGTATTTCCATCAGGTGCGTTAATAACGATAATACCTCGTTCAGTAGCTGCTTCGAGATTGATATTGTCAACACCAACTCCGGCACGTCCAACCACTTTGAGGCGTGTGCCAGCTTTCATAATGGCAGGAGTTACACGGGTTTGGCTGCGTACAAGAAGTGCATCATAATCTCCAATAATTTGAATAAGTTCATCTTCCGAAAGACCCGTCTTTTTGTCGACTACAACATCCTCAGCATCCATAAGCTGCTGAATTCCCAAATCGCTGATTGGATCAGATACCAAAACTTTTAACATTGATCATCGTCCTCCTTGATTTTGAACAACATGTATAGAATAAGAAGCGGCATTCACGTATAAAGCTAAGCCATTTCCTTAAACTCGGTGAAAAATTAATGCGTTGAAGTGACATAGTACAACATTGTAACAAAAGAAGCTATACCAAGAATCTGAAGGGATAACGCAAAAAAACTCTCAATCCGCATACTACTACCGTAGTAAGGGACGAGAGTTGTCGTGGTGCCACCCTAATTCGCTATTACTCTTCAAAGAGAGCAACGGCCTTAATGGTCTACAATAGACCAGATTCATAACGTGAATCATGCGACTATATCTACTAATTATTCAATATAGTAACTCGGGAGCGCTAAAGTATACTGTATGATTACTGATTCTCACCAACCATCAGCTCTCTGAACAATCGGTACAGTTCTTTTCTCCGTCATCGCTGTTTAGATATTGTTAAATAACAATTTTTTCATAATGTATCATGTGTAACATCACCATGTCAATAGTTCGAATTACTAAAAAGAGGAAGAAAACCCAAAGCAACCTCCTAAATTTTCCCTCCAACTATCGAAGGTTCTTGAATCTATTGATTATTTTGGATATCATTTAAATATTCCCTTTATTTACATCAGAGATCAAGACATCATTTATAGAATAGGAGTAAGAATTGGCGAGAATGAAAAAACAACAGTGGAAGAAATTAAAATTTCAAAAGATTGAGCCTCACCAGCTGACGGATCGCCTTCTTCTTATCAACCTTTATTTAACACAAGCATTCACATTAATTATAGGTATTATCTGGATTCTTTTTCAAAAAAGAAATCCGCTGGAGTTATTAAGTTTACCCCAAGGCTGGCAATTTGTAATGTATGGTCTTGGACTTGCTGCAATCATGCTGGTAGTTGATTTCTTGTTATCGGCGGTTATGCCTGAGGATAGTATGGACGATGGCGGTATTAACCGTATGTTATTTCGCAAAAGACCTATATGGCATATTGTATGCATCGCTGCCGTTGTCTCGATTTGCGAAGAACTTCTGTTTAGAGGTGCCATTCAGCATTCCTTTGGTCCTTATTGGACAAGTATCATTTTTGCTCTCATTCATTTTAGATATTTGAATCATTGGCTTCCTACAGGCTGGGTTTTTGTATCCAGTTACGGCTTAGGATATATTTATGAGCAATCCGGAACGTTATGGGCTCCCATTCTGTGCCATTTCCTAATTGATTTAATATCCGGACTCGCCATTCGTTTTCGGAGGGAAACATGAACCAACAACTAAGTAGATCACAAAAGTATGGTCAACATCGTCGTCGCAAAGAGGGAAAGGAACTAAAACCTTCTAAGTCACTTCATAAGATCGTCGAGAATAGTAAACCGACAAATAAAACAGTTACGAATAAGCCAGTATACAGAAAACCAGTGAGTAAAAGTCAGCCCGTTCCTGAGTTATCCAGAATGCAGCGCAAACTCCAGGCTGAACAAAAGCAAAAGAAGGAAGCAAGTGGACGTATCCAAGAAGCAGAAACGCTTCCCACAAGGGCAGAACTGTTTCCATCTCGAAGAGTAAGACTCAGCAAGTGGTTCATCAACTCACTTATTCTCATTTTTATTCTTCTAACTGGATTTCTTGTTTATTGGGGGATGATAGGAGCTCCTCCACTAAATACAATGATCCCTTAGCTATCCTAGATCGATCAGCAGCTAAGGTTCAGGCTATTCGGTCTGAAAATTTTCTTGTGTGATCCGCGCATGACTTCTCTTATTTACGTGAACAATAAGGAATGCATCCTATCACACAAGGAGGTTTATCAATGAGAACTTCTTCGTTTCTAATGGGCTTAACTGTTGGTGCTGTAGCTTGTTCTGTCCTTTCTCAAAAAGGAAATATTCCTACGGCAAAACAAGCGAAAAAATATCTGCATGATGCCAAAGAAAAGGTGATGGACATGACCTTTCCTGGAATGGATAGCATGCTGAGCAAAGCATTGACAGATGAGAACACAACGAATGCAGGGTCAAATTCGAAATCTTCGGCACAAAAATTATCGACATCAGAACAAAAAGCCGAGAATTTAGATTTGATTAAATCTTTTATCCGTTCGAATCCAGACGTAAAAAAAGAAGTGGAAAAAGTGCTGGCGGAATCGCATACAGCGATCCCTGGGTTGTAAAGAAATAAGGATTTGAGGAAAGAATCATTTGCAGATCCTTATTGGACTGTAAATGATTCTTTTTTTATCGTTTTTATTACGTGCATTTGTGGGTATAAAATGATAACATACTTACATAATCCATTTTGAGCACATACTCACAGAATAGAACATAATCTGTTTATAACACATGCTTAATAAAGGGGAGATCCTGTATGAAAATAGAACGCTTAAGCAATGACAAGATACGGATTTTCCTGACTTTTGATGATTTAAGCGAGCGTGGTATCCAGAAGGAAGATATGTGGCAGGAAGAACCAAAAGTTCATGAACTGTTTACGGAAATGATGGACCAGGCCTACAGCGAACTTGGATTTGATGCTACTGGCCCTTTGGCCGTTGAGGTCTTCGCGTTACCAGCTCAAGGAATGGTCGTTATTGTCACAAGAGGCAAATATGATCGTGAACGATATGGTGCAATACACGAAGATGATATAGCAGACGAAATATACGAAATGGAAGTAACACTCGAGCAGAGTGATTCTGTGATGTATGTATTTAAGGATTTTGAAGTATTGATTGAGGCAGCTCACATGCTGAAAGCAAAAGTAACGGAAGCTGGACGTTTGTATCATTATAAGGACAAATGGTTCTTGCATCTTGAACCGGACGAAGTCGACACGGAACAGCACGGAGCGCTCATTGCCCTTCTTGCTGAATTTGGCGAGGGAAGTTCGGTTACAGCAGCCGTACTCGGAGAATATGGCAAGCTCGTTATGGCAGAAAATGCAGTCGGAACAATTTGTGAACACTTCAAACGTCATGATTCTTAAATTTTGATGAGTAAGTATGTGAAACCATTATCTTGGAGGGATGTTCGGTGCTTTTGTTTTCGGTCTTGACGGCAGCAATTGCGCCGGGGCTTTCCCTGCTTACGTATTTTTATCTCAAAGACCGTTACGATGCCGAACCTCTCCATATGGTTATTCGAATGTTTTTTTTCGGACTCCTTATCGTATTTCCAATTATGTTCCTGCAGCGAGGGGTAATGCTTTTTCTCGGTGATTTCGGAAATCAACCGTTTCTGCATGCATCCATCGTTTCTGCTGGTATTGAGGAAATACTGAAATGGCTTGTTTTATTTTTCGTTATTTATCATCACACTGAATTTGATGAACCTTATGACGGAATATTATATGCGGTAGCTATCTCGCTTGGTTTTGCAACAGTGGAAAATTTGCTTTATGCATGGGCTGGAAATGCTTCGATGAGTTTCATGCTTTATAGAGCGTTACTCCCTGTTTCGGGCCATGCGATGTTTGGTGTTATTATGGGATATTATATGGGCAGGGCAAAATTTAGCGACAAAAAGAACTTGCGGCGCAAGTTTCTTGTCATGTCGATTCTTCTTCCGATTTTCTGGCACGGACTTTACGATCTGATTCTCGGTGTGGAACAGGCTTGGTATTGGTTTATCGTACCTGTTATGCTCATCCTTTGGTATGGGGGTATGGGGAAAGTATACCGTGCTAATAATCGTTCTCCATTTCGATTCGTGAAACGTGAGGAAGAGGTTAACCTGTAATTGATTTGGATACACTTGTTTCTAGTTGACAGTATTTTTCTGTCTATTTTAGAGACAAGTGTTTTTTTGTGTTTGCTTCCAAAATCAGCCAAGGAGTGAGGGTTTAAATCATGAGAGTAAAAGTGAAGATTCGCTGCAAGCAATGCGGCGAAAGGTTTGTCTTACGCGGTAAAAAAGAACGGGGAAGAATTGAAACTGGATTCAAACAGTGTGTCTGTGATAACAGGGACATGTTTGATATTGAGGAAGAAAGCTTCTAATTTTAAGATCATCCATGCATAACCTTCCTTTCTTCTTGTCACAATAAGGTCATCGTACCTGAAGAAAGGAGCAACACAAGATGTATAGAAGATTAAGTTCGGTGTTATTCCCAATTGTATCAATACTGCTCATTGGTTCTTTGATCTGGGGGTATCAACAATATCAACAACGTAATGCAGTTGCTATGAAGTCGGAAAATCAATATCAACGTTTATTTCATGATCTCTCGTATAACATGGACCGGATTCATTCGGAACTAGGGAATACGCTTGCGGTTAGCAGCGCATCAGATGGAATGCATAAAAAAGGGCTTATGAATGTCTGGATGCTCGCGAGTCAAGCGCAGAGTGAACTTAATCAGCTTCCACTCACATCGCTTCCCGTGAACAAAACAGAAGAGCTTCTATCTCGCATATCTAAATTTGCGTATCAAACTTCGTTAAGAGATCTACGCGAGAAACCGTTAACTGCTCAAGAAAAAGAGAATCTTAGAACTTTGTACAAAAACTCAGCTGAGATCAACAAAGATTTGGATCAGGTACAATTATCTGTACTCTCTGATAACCTGAAGTGGGGTGACGCAGAGGCTGTTATCAACGCGCAAGGGAATAAGCAACAGCAAAATGTAATTCTAGACGGTCTTCGAGCTGTGGATCAAAAAGTCGGTAACTATCCACCTATGGATTGGGGACCATCCGTTTCGAGTCTTTATGAGCATCGTACTGTGCGTAAACTAGGCGGAGTACCCGTTACTGCGGAAGACATTAAACGAAAAGCACAAAAGTTCACAGATATAGACAGTCCCGCTATTCAGGTGATTCAGAACGGGAAAGGAACAGATTACAGGTCCTACACCGCAAGCCTTACTGCTCCAGACGGTCATTTGATTCGTATGGATTTTACTGTGGATGGCGGCCTGCTGATTTCATATAACGATGAAAGAGAAGTAGGTCCAAAACAAGTAAATCGGGATACAGCAATGTCTAAAGCCGATCGTTTCCTTGAGCACAAGGGATATCGTGATATGAAAGCTGTTGCTTACAATGAATATGACAATCTAGGTAACTTCACTTATGTAAGAGAACATGATGATGTGCTCGTTTATCCTGAGAAAATCACGGTCCGTGTAGGTCTCGATAACGGAGAGGTTATTGGGATCCAAGCATCTGATTTCCTTAACGAACATAAGGATGATCGTAAATTTACAGAGCCGAAAATTAAGCTGAAAGATGCGAGAGCACAGCTGAATCCTGACTTTAAAGTATCCTTTACGCGGAAAGCGTTAATTAAAAATGAGTATAATGAAGAAGTACTGTGCTATCAATTTGGCGGTAAAATTAACGATACGATGTACCGTATATACATTAATACAGAGACAGGTGTTGAAGAAGCAGTGGAAGAAATCCCTGCTCCAACCGCAGGATCTAAAATGTAGATGGAAAGCTTCTCCTTTGGAGAAGCTTTTTTTTTGCATTTTTCTGAATGTAATTTCAAGAACACATGGTATAATATTCCTGTTATATTTCATGATTGTGCGACTATAGACAGGGAGTGAATGAGGTTTGTATCCGAAAGTAAATGATGTGTTGTTCATACAGTTACCCTCAGAAGGTGAGAAAGAAGCGAATTACGAATACCGTTCAAGAATTGCCGAAACAGATGAAGATGATATTTATATGGAAGTTCCGATTCGTGAAGGAAGCGGGCAACTGAAAAAACTCCATATGGGTGATGAGCTGTCGATCTACTTTCTAACAGAAGGTGGAGTAAAGCATTACTTTAATACATACGTGACTGGTTTCAAAGAAGATGTAATAAGAATGGTGAAGTTTCGCAGGCCGTCTGCAGAAGAAATTTTTCAAATACAGCGGCGTAATTTTTTAAGAGTCCAGTCCGAATTAGAACTGGCTGTTAAGTTCAAACACGATTTTACCCGGTTTCTAACCTATACCGATGATGTAGGCGGAGGAGGCATTTCTTTTTTAGGGGATTCCAAACATGAAGTAAAGGAAGGACAGATTCTTTCTTGTTGGCTGTTGCTTCCTTATAAGAACGGAGAGCTGGAACATGTTCCTTTTGAAG
Organism: Paenibacillus sp. GYB006; assembly: GCF_036577645.1. Lineage (NCBI taxonomy): Bacteria > Bacillati > Bacillota > Bacilli > Caryophanales > Paenibacillaceae > Paenibacillus > Paenibacillus sp. GYB006. The sequence goes on from NZ_JARBDA010000019.1 coordinate 18,606, forward strand.
GAATCGTGGTTCGGAGTATTACCCTCGAAAGTGGCCGGCAGAAATCCATGCTTGAATTTACACAAATCTCTGACATGGAGCGTCAAAAAATAATAAAGTACTGTTTTGAACGCCAACTTGATTTTAGAGGAAGATAAATAAATTCATACAAGAATTATTCATTAGTGAATGATTATTAATTTCTCAGGGCACAATGAACAAAATTGTTCTGCAGGAGAGATGAAAATGAAGCAGTCAGGTGAGGAAGCCCGCAGATATGAAGCTTTATTTATCAAGTTCAGTACTCAGGTTGAACGCAGATTTAAGAAACTGCTGCTATGTCTTTTTCTGTTACTGCTTGTTTTTCAAGTTTTGCTTCATAACAGATACACAGCACCCCATATGTCAGCAGTGTTTCGGCTTGAGGGAACACCCTTGCCTGCTTCTTTCCAACTTCCAAATATGCTGAATAAAGAGTGACCATTTTTGCATCACTGGTGGTTGTGTGGTATAATTTTCTCGTCGCAGGCAATGCCTGCTTTTTTCTTGAGGCTTAAGTTTGAGGAGGAATGCCCCGTTGACAAGCCAGAATACAGCAGAGAACGGGAAATTGAACGTGGCTATTGACGGTCCCGCAGGAGCTGGGAAAAGTACCGTTGCTAGACGCGTGGCGAGCAAACTGTCTTATGTGTACGTGGATACAGGCGCTATGTATCGTGCTGTAACCTATTATATGCTTCGCCATGAGATTAAACCGGAAGAGGTAGATACCGTACTTGCGCACGTTAGAAGACTGGATATTGAACTTATACCAGCTGAAGGCGGGCAGAAGGTATTCCTTAATGGGGAAGAAGTATCAGGGCCGATCCGTTCGAGAGAAGTTACTGGAGTCGTATCCTTATATTCGCAAATCGAAGGTTTGCGTCATCACCTTGTTGAAATGCAGAGAAAAATGGCACTTCGCAAGGGCGTTGTTATGGATGGAAGGGACATCGGAACGACGGTTTTACCAGATGCAGAAGTGAAAATTTTTATGACCGCAAGCGTTAGGGAACGTGCACTTCGTAGGTTCAAGGAACTCGATAAGACGGAAGAGGTAACACTTGATCAGCTCGAAAAAGAGATTGCGGCTCGGGACAAGCTGGATCAGGAACGTGAAGTTTCGCCACTGCGTCAAGCAGAAGATGCCTTCGTTCTTGATACCACATCAATGAGTATTGATGAGGTTGTTGAACACATTGTAGCGCGCTGTATGGAAGTCAGGGGAGAGGTTGGATTATGATTTATTCAATTGGTCGGTTTCTGTTAAACGTAATTTACACGGTTATATTTCGTTTAGAGGCCAGTGGGAGAGAGAATATTCCCCGCGAAGGCGGCGTGGTATTGTGTTGTAATCACATTAGTAACTTTGACCCGCCAACTCTTGGAATTAAGATTCACCGCAAGATCCGATTTATGGCAAAAAGTGAATTGTTTGAAGTTCCGGTGTTCGGTCCGATCTTAAAAGAACTCGGAGCGTTCCCTGTGAAACGGGGCGGTGTGAGCAAGGATTCCATTAAAACAGCGCTTAACATCCTTCGGGGTGGAGAAGTCTTGGGGATTTTTCCGCAAGGCAGTCGTCATAATGATGGCGGTATGGGAAAAAAGGGAGCTGCTAGTTTCGCACTGCGAAGCGGAGCTGCTGTAGTACCTGCTGCTGTAATCGGTGAATACAAACCTTTTAGAAAAATGAAAATTGTTTACGGTGAACCCGTTGATCTGGATGAATTCAGAGATGATCCTTCAGGAGAGTCACTTGAACGGGCAACGGAAAAAATTATGTCTAAAATTGATGAGATGGCGAGAACTGGTGTACCATCGAAGCCATAAAGCCAATGAATGACACATCATATTTTATGGTAAGCTATGCATTACCAGGTTATGTTTTGAACTCTGCTACGGCAGGTTTAAATAAATGGGGTTTTTGAATTGAGGAGGGTATTGATTATGTCGGAAGAAACTAAAAATCAAGAAGTAACAGAAGCAGCAACCCAAGATGAATTGGATTCATTCGTATCATTAAAAAAAGGCGATACTGTAAAAGGAACCATTGTCAAATTGGAAGATAACCAAGCTTATGTAAGTATTGGATATAAATATGACGGTGTGATTCCAGTTCGCGAACTTTCCTCTGTACAAGTGGATAATGCCAGCGAAGCAGTAGAAGTTGGCCAAGAAGTGGAATGCAAAGTAGTTAGCATCGATGACGAGAAAGAAAAACTAGTTCTTTCCAAACGTGCAATCGACAGCGAAAATGCTTGGGAAGATCTTGCTAAAAAACAAGAGTCTGGTGAAGTATTTGAAGTTGTTGTATCTGATGTCGTTAAAGGCGGCGTAGTTGCTGACGTTGGCGTACGCGGATTCATCCCTGCTTCTATGGTTGAGCGTCATTTTGTGGAAGATTTCAGTGATTACAAAGGAAAAACACTTCGCGTTGTTGTAAAAGAACTTGATCGTGAAGCTAACAAAGTAATCCTTTCCCAAAAAGATGTTCTGGATGCAGAACACGAAGTTAACAAACAAAAAGTGATTGCTGAACTTACAGAAGGACAACAAATTGAAGGTACTGTACAGCGCCTGACTCAATTTGGAGCTTTTGTAGATGTAGGCGGCGTTGACGGTCTTGTTCACGTATCCGAGATTGCTTGGAGCCATGTGGATAAACCATCTGACGTTCTTTCCGAAGGCGAAAAAGTGAATGTTAAAGTACTGAAAGTTGATCCTGAAAAAGGAAAAATCAGCCTCAGTATCAAAGCAGCACAACCAGGTCCTTGGGAAACTGCTGCGGAGCAGTTCAAAACAGGCGATATCGTAACAGGTACTGTAAAACGTCTAGTTCAGTTTGGTGCTTTCGTAGAAATCGCACCAGGTGTAGAAGGTTTGGTTCACATTTCCCAGATTTCTCACAAACACATCGGTACTCCGCATGAAGTGCTGAAAGAAGGACAAGAAGTTCAAGTGAAAGTTCTGGAACTGAACTCTGCTGAGCAACGTGCAAGCCTGAGCATCAAAGAAACAGAAAAAGCTCCTGCTGATGCAGCGCCGCGTGCTGAAAAATCCAGAAAATCAAATGCTCCACGTGAAGTAGTTAACAACCCTAACGTTTCCTTGAGCAACGAAGGACTCAGCGTTACACTGGGCGACCTTTTCGGTGATAAATTAAGTAAATTTAAATAATGAAGTCGCGTTAAGCTTATCTTCATACAGGCAACACAAACAGGTTGCTAATCACGATTGGCGGATCCTTCGGGGTTCGCCGATTGTTGTTAGAACCTGTTTTTTGGATAAGGAAAGCATTAGCTTAATTATCTTTTTTTTGCTATGATGAAGCGTAAGAAGTGACAGGAGGAGTGTATTTTATGGCAAGACCCGTTGTGGCTATAGTCGGACGTCCGAATGTAGGGAAATCAACAATTTTTAACCGGATCATCGGCGACCGGTTGGCCATTGTGGAAGATAAACCGGGAATTACGCGTGACCGTTTGTATGGTGTGGCGGAATGGAACGGCAAACCTTTCAGTATTATTGATACGGGAGGAATCGAAATTGATGGTGAAGATATCATTCTGAGATCCATCCGTATGCAAGCAGAGCTCGCTATTGAAGAAGCTGATGTCATCGTATTTATGTGTGATGCGAAGACAGGAGTTACGCAAGCTGATGAAGAAGTGGCTCAAATTCTGTATCGATCCGGTAAACCGATCATCGTTGCAGTTAATAAAGTAGACAATATGGGTCGAAGCGACCTCATTTATGAATTCTATTCTTTTGGATTTGGTGATCCGATTGGTATCTCCGGAAGTCATGGTACTGGAATTGGTGACTTGCTTGATGCGATTGCTAGTAACCTCCCTGAACTCGAGGAAGATGGGTATGATGAAGATGTAATTAGAGTTGCTCTCATCGGACGACCAAATGTGGGGAAATCATCGCTAGTCAATGCAATTCTTGGGGAAGAACGCGTTATCGTAAGTGATATAGCCGGAACAACAAGGGATGCGATTGATACTCCGTTTGAAAAAGATGGTCAGCGTTATGTCCTTATTGACACGGCAGGTATGAGAAAACGCGGCAAGGTATATGAAACTACCGAGAAATACAGCGTAATGCGTGCAATGCGTGCGATTGAACGTGCTGATGTTGTACTGATTGTTATTAATGGCGAAGAAGGAATCATTGATCAGGACAAGCATATTGCTGGTTATGCTTATGAAGCAGGCAAAGCTTCCTTATTCGTGGTGAACAAATGGGATGTTGTAGATAAGGACGACAAAACCATGCGTGAATTCGAAAAGAACATTCGGGATCATTTCCTGTTCATGACCTATGCACCGATCGTATTCCTTTCTGCAAAAACCAAACAGCGCTTACAAAAATTGCTTCCTGTAGTACAGCATGTATCGCAGCAGCATGTCATGCGTGTTCAGACTCATTTACTTAACGATGTAGTATCTGATGCAGTGGCTATTAACCCGCCGCCAACAGACAAAGGAAGACGACTGCGCATTAATTATGTAACACAAGTAGCAGTGAAGCCCCCTACAATTGTTGTTTTTGTAAATGATCCGGAACTGATGCACTTCTCTTATGAGCGTTACCTTGAGAATAAAATACGTGCTGCTTTCAATTTTGAAGGTACACCTATTCGTATATTTACTCGGCGTAAGTCCGACGAAGGTTAGGGGAGAAACAATGTGATTTATGCTATCATGGCTATAATCATCAGCTATCTTCTAGGTTCCGTAAGCTTTAGCTTTTTGCTTGGTAAACTAACAAAAGGCATAGATATACGGGATCATGGAAGCGGCAATGCAGGCGCAACGAATACATTACGTGTCCTTGGAAAAGGGCCGGCTATTCTTGTGCTTGTACTTGACGTTGCAAAAGGGGTCGCAGCGGTATGGATCGGCAAATGGCTTGGCGGTGATTCACAGTGGGTTCCAGCGCTGTGTGGAGTCGCTGCCATTGTTGGTCATAACTGGCCCGTATTTTTCCGTTTTCGTGGAGGGAAAGGGATTGCAACCGCCATTGGCGTGCTTGCAACCCTTTGTTTATTACCCGCTTTATATGCAGGAATTATAGCGATTATGTGTATTATAATTACTAGATACGTATCCTTAGGTTCTTTAATTTTCGTATTTTTAACTCCTGTGTTCTTATTTATCCTTCTTTATCCATGGCCATTATTTTGGTGTAGTCTCGTGATTTGTATACTAGCCTTCTGGAGGCATCGGACGAATATCATGAAACTGATACGCGGGGAAGAAAATAAGCTGGGATCTCGTTCATCAAAAGGGGGTAAACGGGTTGTCTAACAAAGTAACGTTACTGGTAGCTGGAAGCTGGGGAACTGCACTGGCAAGTGTTCTTGCAGACAATGGCCATGATGTGTACATGTGGACACGAAGTAACGAGCAAGCCGCTGAGATTAACGAACAGCATACGAATGCAAGGTACTTACCCGGTATTATTTTATCCGAACGAATTATGGCTACAAGTGATATGAAAGAAGCGGTAGAAGGCAGTCAGGCTATTATTATTGTAGCTCCTTCCTCTGCGATGCGTTCCGTGGTACAACAACTGCAGCCTTTTTACAAAAAAGGCACACTTATTGTACATGCAACGAAAGGCTTCGAGACGGCAACTCTAAAAAGAATGTCTGTCGTCATTTCGGAGGAACTCGGCTGTCCTGAGGGAGATATTGTAGTGCTTTCAGGTCCGAGTCATGCGGAAGAAGTCGTTCAGAAAAAACCGACCACAACTGTGGTGGCATCCTTAAATGATGAGCTTGCTAATCGTGCTAGAGATTTGTTCATGAATGTGAACTTTAGAGTATACACCAATCGAGATTTGCTTGGTGTTGAACTAGCAGGTGCGTTTAAGAATATCATTGCTTTAGGTGCAGGAATGTCGGACGGTCTTGGATTTGGCGATAATGCCAAAGCAGCGATCATAACCCGCGGCCTTGCGGAGATTGCTCGAATTGGTGTAGAGATGGGGGCTAACCCGCTTACCTTTTCAGGACTCGCTGGCGTAGGGGATTTAGTCGTGACCGCAACAAGCAAGCATAGCCGTAACTGGCGTGCTGGATATGCGCTTGGACAAGGCAAACCGCTGCAAGAAGTACTAGATGCCATGGGCATGGTTGTGGAAGGAATTCGTACTACAGAAGCAGCTCATGCGATATCACAAAAGTATAATGTCCAAATGCCGATCGCTGATCAGCTCTATAAAGTGCTATTCACAGGCAAAGACAGCCGTACTGCGGTAGAAGCGCTGATGGGCCGTGATCCTAAGACAGAGATGGAAGTCATGAGACTCGAAACATGGGAGCAGTGGCACACTTAGATTAATGGGCTCTTTTCTCATTTCTTCCCTTTCCATCACCCTTCGATAAGACAGCTCATATAATATGTTGAGTTTTTGTCTTAAGGAGGGGAATAAATGGCTGACAATATTTCTAAAGATGCTCTAAATGCAATTAATAAAAAGACGGGGAAGAAGATCTCGGAAGGCGCAGTGAAGAAGCTCGCTAGTACGGTGAAACCTTCTACTTTACAAAATGAGGATCAGCTGAGAACGCTGATCAAGCAAGTTTCTGCAATGGCAAAAATACCTGTTAGTGAAGAAACGATCCAGGAAATCGTCAATGCGATCAAGAAAAGCGGTATGAATCCGAGTAACATGGAAGCAATCATGAAAATGATGATGAAAAAGAAATAATATATCCAGTTAAGAAAGAGATATTCACCTCTTTCTTGCTACGAAGAACAAAGATGGCCCATGCCTATAATCTTTGTTCTTTTTCTTTTTACAAGGAGGAACGGTTAAGATTTCATGTTATAATCACTTTATCTGAAAAAAGATGGGTAATACATTATTTTCTGGGATCGATAGATGTATTGGAGGATGAAACATGGATGCAATGGACAAGATGTGGCTTTCGATTATCGCTGTTCTAATTATGGGATTGTCTGTCTTCTTGATTACTTTTGCACGTGCGAAGACAAAGGGTATAATAAAAGGAGTTTTATCTTTCCTTGCTTTTATAATTATGCTGCTCGGACTTCTTAGTGGTCTGGTATCTATTATGTAATTATAAAAAGGAAGTCTGAATTCATTAAACGATTGGAGTCATGATAAGTGCTTGATACAGCTTTAAACGTCTTAGGTAAGGCTTGGAACCCAAAGCGATACAAATGGCTGTTAGGAGGAAGCTGCAGCCTTCTGTTGCAGGGAGTAGAACTAACGGACCCGCCGAATGATATTGATGTATATGCTGATTTTGAAACCGCTAAACCATTACATAAAGAGATCAGTTCATTTTCAGTGGATGAGCAGCGTCTGGATCGAAGCGGTACCTATACTTCTTTGCTCAGTCATTATCAGATCGGTGAAGCATCTTTGGAATTATCCGGAGGGTTTGAAATTTGTACATCAGACTCACTTTATCGAACAGATATTGCTTTTTTGATTCCTTATGCACAGAAATATAATATTCCGGGTACGCATCATTCCATTTTTATGACACCGCTCAGTCATGAGCTCATGTTTAACATCCTTCGTGAGCGGGCAGATCGATATGATCTGATAGCAAAGAAAATGAATGAGAATATAGACGCTCATACCCCTTTATTAAAAGATCTAATTCGACGTAATGTGTGGTCATCAGCACATCTGAAACAGTTGGAGGATGTACTAGGAGTAAATGGTGATTCACTACGACAACAGGGGCGGCTCTGACACAGCTAGAATGTGTACGGACAAGCAGGGGGGCAAGTGATGAAGGTAACCTTTTTACCAAGTGGCAAACAGGTTGAAGTGAAGCAGGGAGTTACTTTGCTTCAAGCAAGTCGTTTAGCAGGGATAACCATCCCTACAAGGTGCGGAGGTAAGGCTGGATGTATGATGTGCAAAGTTGACGTTCCCGAGGGAGAAGAAGGTCATCTGAGTAAACCAGGGGGAGCAGAACGTAACAAGCTCGGCACATGGCTCGATCGTGGGACACGTCTAGCTTGTCAGGCTACTGTTCAGGACTCGGTCACAGTTCAAGTACCTGAGGATAAGCTGAAAGCAGCGATCCGCAAACAGCTCGAAAGACAAGCGGAAGAAGATACACTATGGTAAGATTCCGGAAAATGATAGCTAGATTCTAATAAAGGATGGGCTTAATTTATGAGGAAAGTATACGGAATCATAAGAAAACAGCGTGTTTTCCTATGTGCTGCTATAACTGCGCTCATGTTGTTACTGTCGGGCTGTATGCACTCTTCAGGGGAAAGTAACAAAGAAGCGTGGGCTACGAATTATGACGGGAGTGTCTCGAGGGTTCAGAATGCAATAGATGCCTTTCAAGAATCGAATGGTGTCTTGCCGATTATTACGGCTGGGGCTGAAGTCCCGATTTATGAGAAGTTTCGAGTTGATATGAGCAAACTTGAACGAGAAGGATATGTTGACGATATTCCAAAGACGGCCTTTGAGAAAGGTGGAAGTGCGTATTTTCTCGTTCAAAATGAAGAAGTCGATCCGGTCGTTAAAGTGATGGATCTTTTAACCGTCCAAAAAGTAACTCTAGTTCAGCGTCTAGTTGATTCTTATTATGCCTCTCATGGAACATGGCCAGTGAAGGAAGAAATGTATCCGAACATTCATCTAGTGGACATAGAAGCCATTCAAAATTCGGGGAACCGGGTTGAAGATTTGGCAAGTGTGTACTCTGGTGAAATACTCCCTTACATCATAGACCCTGAAGGAACGGTGTATGCAGATTATGCTTTTGACATTATGCAGCTCATCGATCGAAAAAAAATCAAGCCGATAAGATCTGAAGACTTAAGGAAACACCTAACGGAAGAATCTCATTTTGTGCCTGTAAAATCACTTCCTTATACGTGGGATGGTGGTCAGCCTATCGCTGTCCCAACCCTTTCGTAATCATGATCTAGCATTAACACCGTCCCTTTGAGGGGCGGTGTTTTTATATATTAGAGAGCCATTCGTCATAATTGATAGCTAGCATTCATATATTTAGCGTGGATGGTCTTCAGGAGATCGTGAATCTTCTTAAAAAGAGAGTGCTTCAAGAATAACCAACCAAAAAAAATAGAAAAGACGTCATACTGCAAAGGTCATGTACATACTATGATACTAGTCCAAAAGCATGTACGAGTTACGCCGCTCATCTTTCTTTCATCAGAATGTGATATGTCGGCGGCGGACGACTTCCGGGCAATCGTTATAACTGCTCTACCGTTGCAGGGATTAACGTCTTCTGATTGAAAACGAAGCGGATGCTCTTTAGCATTTTTCCTTCGGAGTATGTTTAGGAGGGGATTTCATTTGGAAAAAGTAGACATTTTCAAAGACATTGCTGAGCGAACCGGTGGAGACATTTATCTCGGAGTAGTCGGTGCAGTTCGCACAGGGAAATCAACATTCATCAAACGATTTATGGAAACTATTGTTTTACCTAACATTACTAACGAAGCAGACAGAGTAAGGGCGATTGATGAACTTCCGCAAAGTGCAGCAGGAAAAACAATTATGACCACTGAACCTAAATTTGTACCTAACAGTGCTGTACAGATTAAAGTAGCAGATGGCCTTGACGTTAATGTCCGTCTTGTGGATTGTGTAGGATATGCGGTAGAAGGAGCCAAAGGATATGAAGATGAAAATGGCCCTCGTATGATTTCTACCCCATGGTTTGAAGAACCCATTCCTTTTCAAGAAGCAGCAGAGATTGGGACACGAAAGGTCATTCAGGAACATTCTACACTCGGTGTAGTGGTCACAACCGATGGCACGATTGCGGAGATTGCACGTGAATCCTATGTGGAATCCGAAGAAAGAGTCATCGCTGAACTGAAAGAAGTAGGTAAACCTTTTGTTCTCATCATAAACTCAACGAAGCCTAAGGGCGAAGAAGCATTACAGCTTCGTGCTGAACTTGCCGAAAAATATGATGTCCCTGTTATGACGTTAAGTGCTGCAACAATGACAGAAGAGGATGTTACCGGTGTACTTCGAGAAGTACTGTATGAATTCCCGGTTCACGAGGTAAATGTAAATTTACCAAGCTGGGTTATGGTACTGAATGAAAATCACTGGCTGCGTGCAAGTTATGAGAACTCAGTTCGGGATACGGTAAAGGATATTCGCAGACTAAGAGATGTGGATCACGTGGTATCTCAGTTTATGGAATATGAATTTATTGACCGGGCGGGACTCAGCGGAATGAATATGGGGCAAGGAGTTGCAGAGATTGATCTCTATGCACCAGATGAGCTTTATGATCAGATTCTATATGAAGTAGTGGGAATTGAGATCAGAGGTAAGGATCATCTCTTGCAACTAATGCAGGACTTCTCCCACGCCAAAAAAGAGTATGACCGTTTTGCAGAAGCACTGGAAATGGTCAAAACAACAGGGTATGGAATTGCTGCTCCATCGCTTGCTGAGATGGCTTTGGATGAACCCGAACTTATCCGTCAAGGAACTAGATTTGGGGTTAGGCTGAAAGCAACAGCACCATCGATCCACATGATCCGTGTCGATGTAGAGTCTGAATTTGCACCAATCATTGGTACCGAGAAACAGAGTGAGGAACTGGTCCGATACCTCATGCAGGATTTCGAGAATGACCCAATTAAGGTATGGGATTCAGATATGTTCGGCCGTTCCCTGCATTCCATTGTAAGGGAAGGAATTCAAGGTAAAATTGCCATGATGCCGGATAATGCAAGATATAAACTCCAAGAGACGCTCGGACGGATTATTAACGAAGGTTCTGGCGGACTTATAGCAATCATATTGTAATTCATGGCCTGGCCCATAGATTTACCACCAAAATAACCGCAGGGGTTTCTCCCTTTCGGTTATTTTGTGTATCTTAGCTCCCTACCAAAATAGGGAAAATAATCAATTAGTAGTGTGGCTTTTTATCAATTTTGTCCCGAGAACGGTGATTCTACTTGAAATTGTGTCCTGACTGTATTACTATAAACCTTGTTCCGCTTGAGGGATAGAGATTCACTTGAAGTAACAAAGATGAACCTAGTCTCTTGCGGAGAAAGTATGAACCTATGAACAATATTACTTGGGAATAGGTATATCTTATGTATATTTTGTGATGAAACGGGAACAAAGTATAACACTTAGATAATAATATCAGGAGGTGAATTGACTTGAATAAATCTGATCTGATCACACAAGTAGCTGAATCTACTGAACTCGCTAAGAAAGATGTGACGAAAGCGGTTGATGCCGTATTCGAAGCTATTTCTGAAGCATTGCAAAAAGGTGACAAAGTACAACTCGTTGGTTTTGGTAACTTTGAAGTACGCGAGCGTTCTGCACGTAAAGGACGTAACCCGCAAACAGGTGAGGAAATCGAAATTCCAGCGAGCAAAATTCCTGCTTTTAAACCAGGTAAAGCGCTCAAAGACGGAATCAAATAAGATTTCTACATACTTTTATGTAATCGAAAAGTCCGTGAATTCGTTCACGGCTTTTTTCTTTTTAGTAGGAAGGGGTGAAGTTCATGGAAGGTCCAATCAACAACGGGGATTATATCGTAATCAAGGCACAAGAAAACGGTGTTCATGTCATTGGTTTGACGCGAGGTCATGATACCCGGTTCCACCATACGGAGAAGCTCGATAAGGGTGAGGTTCTCATCGCACAATTTACAGATCATACCTCTGCTATTAAAATTCGCGGCAAAGCAGAAGTCATGACAAAACACGGTGTTATTGAATCAGATCAATAAAAAGAGCGGGAAATTAGAAACCGTCTTTTCATTTTAAAAAGCAGGCATAGCCTGTTTTTTTCGTTGTACAATAGAGTATGGGCCTTCTGTTAGATGTTTACACTAAGAAGGACAGGAGGTCTATCTATTGAAAAAGAGAAGAATATTATCCCTTGTTCTCGTCATGTCTCTTGGTGCAGCGGTACTTTTGTCAACGTTTGTTACGGGGCAAAGTAAAAAGTGGATAGCAGAAGAATCAAAAGAAGTGCTTTCGGCAAATGAACAATTAACACTAACTGATAAAAATTTGGTTGACGCTTTGCATGATCTTTCTTTACATACGCCGATCAGTAAAGTGAAATGGAGTAAAAATGTGCTGACCCTAGATCTCAAAGTGACAGGGAACTCCATCATACCTTCCGAAATTTATATAGATATTGCGAGTATCGCATCCTTTTCCATGGAGCGAACGAATAACGTAAGTCAGCTTATGCTTCGTGTGCTTGCGGAAGATGAATGGGCAGGGAAGAGGCATTTACTTCTCTCTGCAGATATAAAACGCGCTGAATGGGACAGACAAGCATGGATGAAGTTAAGCGAATGGAAAAACTCGGCGCTACCTGATGAACTGATTCAAAGGTTTCATATGACAGAGACAAATCTATGGCGTGAGCAGTTTATTTCCTCTGAAAACGGTTATTGATGCCCTGTGCGGGTATAAGAAACATATGTTATAATAGATAAGATTGTGACGAAGATGCTTGATTATTTTTGAATGAACGCTCGGAGGATTTATAATGATTTCATACCGCGTAGCAAATCTTGCAAAAAAATATACGGATTATGATATGATACAGCGGCATACGGAATTGCCGACGTTTCCTAATGGCCGTGTACAGTTGCTTTACACGTTTTTGAACCAAGGGCAGAGACATTCAGTTGAGGACAGCGAACTCTTTTCCTTAGTTACAGCACTTGTACAAATGGGACTAGATACGCATGAGATGATTGATGTTCAGGAAGAAGATCTTGGAGAGCAGGATATGCGTTCTCGTCAGCTTAAAGTGCTCGGAGGCGATTTTTTTAGTTCACGGTTTTATCAATTGCTAGCCCAATCCGGTCATATATCGGTTATTGCTTCGCTCAGTGATGGGATCTGCCGATTGAATGAACGGAAAATGAGCCTTTATGACCGTATGAAGAAACACAAGGTTTCCTCCGAAGATTATGTGCAAGAATCGGTACAGCTGAAGAAGCAGCTGTTTCTTTCTTTTCAAAACATGATTTCGGAACAACAAGCGGGGCTCTATGACCAGTTTCTAACCTCATTTAGTCTGTTGGATATGCTTGTTGAAGAACGGGAAGCTGCAAACGACGTTGAACGTTCAAAATCAAGATTCGCTTATTTACATGTTTATGAAAACGAAAGTTTGGATGTACGCTCTGCCTTGGCAAAAGGGATGGTTACGCCATCCGAATGGAATGAACTGATTAGTAAGCATAAAACAATCGAAGTGCTGACGAAGAAGATAGACCAGTCCGTGCTTTCGGTTCAAGGTTTATTAGAGAATCATGTGCACGATCATGTGCTTCGTGAAGAACTAAAGACCCTCTTAGAACCCTATTTCTTACATAGGGCAAGTGCATAAGTTTATTGTTCGATGAAAAGTGAATAAAGGTGGTATTTATACATGCAGCATGGGGGGAACAAGCCGAAGGAACAGTACGTCCATTCGGTTTTTCAGAGTATTGCTGGTAAGTATGATGTAATGAATGACACGCTTAGCTTTAGACGTCATAAGGCCTGGCGTAAATTCACAATGAAAAAAATGAATGTACAGCCTGGACAAACGGCATTAGATGTCTGCTGTGGCACTTGTGACTGGACGCTCGCACTTGCAGAAGCAAGTGAAACGGGTCACATCGAAGGACTTGATTTTAGCAGCAATATGCTGGAAGTAGGTCAGCGTAAAGTTGAAAAACTAGGCCGCAAACAGCAGATTACGCTCATTCAGGGGAATGCGATGAGTTTGCCTTATGAAGATAATAGCTTTGATTACGTAACAATTGGCTTTGGTCTTCGTAATGTGCCGGATATCAAACAAGTATTAAACGAAATGCAGCGTGTAGTAAAACCAGGAGGGAAGGTCGTCTGTCTGGAACTCTCTAAACCTACCTGGCAGCCGTTTAAAGGTTTGTATTATTTTTATTTTAGAAATATGCTTCCTTTTATTGCCAAGCTGTTAGCAAAGCGTTACGAACAGTACAAATGGTTACCTGACTCCCTTATGATGTTTCCTGGAAGAGCGGAACTCGAACAGATTTTCAAAGAGACCGGCTTACAAAACGTCACTTCCTATGCCTTAACGGGCGGAATAGCAGCATTACATATCGGGATCAAGGAGAGTCAGCATGTTTAAGAAAATTGGTATTTTTCTAGAAATGATTAAAATTGAGCATACGCTGTTTGCGTTGCCTTTTGCATTTATGGGTGCTGTGCTGGGATCGACAGAAATAACAGGCCATTTACCGAGTTGGGCTCAGATTGGCTGGGTACTGCTCGCTATGATTGGTGCGCGAAGCGCTGCCTTTGGACTCAATCGAATGATAGACCGCGTGATTGATGCCAAGAACCCTAGAACGGCTGGACGAGCCATTCCAGCAGGACTTCTCAAAATCAGCGAAGTTGTTGTTTTTGTAATTATCTCTTTTATTTTATTATTTTGGGCAGCATCACAGCTTAATCCGCTTTCGGTAAAACTCCTTCCGATTGCTGTATTTATGCTCGTTATTTATTCTTATACCAAACGGTTCACATGGGCTTGCCATATTGTACTAGGTTTTACCATTGCCCTTGCTCCGCTTGGCGGATGGGTCGCAGTGACAGGAGAAATTAACCTGAGCAGTCTTGTGCTTTTTGTAGCGGCCGCTTTTTGGACAGCAGGTTTTGATATTATTTATGCGTGCCAGGATATTGATTTTGATAGAGAAGAAGGCGTGTACTCCATTCCTTCGCGTTTTGGTATCGCTGGGGCATTGACTATTGCAAAAGTATTTCACATCATTACTGCGGCTGGCTTTATTGCCTTATTCTTTATCACAGGTTTAAGCTGGATCTATGCAGTAGGAATTCTGATCTCTTGTGCGCTGCTCATTTATGAGCATTACATTGTGACACCGAGTGATCTAAGTCGTTTACAGACGGCTTTCTTTACTCTGAACAGTGTAGTCAGCATCGTAATCTTTGTCTTTACTTTGATTGATGTGGTGGTGTTTTAACTTGACAGCAAACCGGTTGAAAAGACTTGCCGTTGGCATTACAGGGGCAAGCGGCAGTATATACGGAATACGGCTGATTGAAACTTTACTTGATCAGGCCTATGAAGTTCACCTTGTCGTATCAAATGCAGGCTGGCGTGTCATAAAAGAAGAACTAGGCTGGAACGTTACGGACCGGGAAGGGATTTTGAACGAGAAGTTCGGGAGCCGTCCCGGTTCTCTTGTTTATCATCCCGTAAATGACATCGGGGCTTCGATCGCAAGCGGTTCATTTTTAATGGACGGGATGATCATCATGCCATGTTCTATGGGCACCTTATCAGCCATTGCTCATGGAGCCTCAGATAATCTGATGGCTCGCGCGGCAGATGTGATGATGAAAGAGGGCCGTTCCTTAGTTTTGGTTCCGAGAGAGACGCCGCTTCATGCGATACATCTCGAAAATATGTTGAAGCTGTCACGCCTTGGAGTCAAAATGATTCCTGCGATGCCGGCCTTTTATTACCATCCCAAAACGATGGATGATTTAATTAATTTCCTTGTTGGAAAAGTACTAGATACTCTTCATATTGAGCATGATCTGTTTACGAGATGGGGGGAGACAACATGAATACTCACAGCAAAACCGTTCTCGGTAAGATTAGTTATACCAATGCTTGGCCTATCTTTCATTATTTTGATCCCAAGAAACTTACCCATCCGGTCGAGATGGTTACAGAAGTCCCCGCTGTACTGAATCAAAGAATACATGAAGGTACACTTGATCTGAGTGCCATGTCTTCTTTTGCTTATGGTATGGAATCAAGGCGCCTGATGGCATTGCCTGATATATCGGTCAGCAGTAAAGGCGAAGTGAAATCAATTCTGCTCTTCAGTAAAAAGAAGATAGAAGACCTGGGCAGTGGAACAATCGCTCTGACAAATACGTCGGCTACTTCTGTGAATTTATTGAAAATACTAATGACGAAGTTCTACAAATTGAACCCAACGTATATTACACAGGAACCGGATCTGCCTTCTATGATGGAGCAGGCAGATGCAGCTTTATTGATCGGCGATTCTGCGATACAGGCATCTTGGACAAATCATGGCTATCATGTCTATGATCTGGGCGAGAGATGGCACTATTTCACGAACCAAAGTATGACTTTTGCGGTATGGGCAGTTTCATCTGATTATGCCAAATGTCATAGTGAAGTGATTCATGAGATCACAGATGCTTTTATATCAAGTAAAGAAAAGATTATGCAAGAACTTACTCCGGTTATAGATGAAGCGATACAAAAAATCGGAGGAACGAAATCTTATTGGTATGATTATTTTACGAATTTATGTTACGATTTTGGTGAAAATGAGTTGCAGGGCCTGCAACTGTATTTCCGTTATGCACATGAGCTTGGTCTCATGGAGCATGAGGTCCGGCTGGATCTCTGGAATGAGAATAAGCTGATACGGGTGACGGAATGAAACTACTGGATATATTGACTGAACTTAAAAAAGATATGAAGTACATCGAGAAAGAATTGTATAAAAGTGTGGAAACGGATCAGAAGCTGCTTGCTGAGACTTCCTTACACTTGCTGAAAGCAGGTGGTAAGAGGCTGCGTCCTGTCTTTGTTTTGCTGGGCGGTAAATTTGGAACCTATGATATTGAAGTGCTGAAACATATCGCTGTTCCGTTAGAACTCATTCATTCTTCTTCTCTTGTTCATGATGATGTGATTGATAACGCGAAGACACGCCGCGGACAACTCACAGTGAAATCCAAATGGGATAATCGGATTGCGATGTACACAGGAGATTACATTTATGCCAGAGCAATGCTCATGATTACGGAACTCCCTAATCCACTGATCCATCAGACCATGGCAAAAGCGATGGTTCAGATGACCATTGGTGAAATGGAACAAATCCGAGATTTCTTCAATACGGATCAGAGTATTCGGAATTACTTACTTCGTATCCGCCGGAAGACGGCTCTGCTGATTGCGATCAGTTGCCAGCTAGGGGCCGTGGCCGCGGGAGCTTCCAGTGACATTTGTAGACGCTTATACAGCTATGGATACAATGTGGGGATGGCATTCCAAATTCAGGATGACCTGCTGGACCTTAGAGGAACAGAGAAGCAGCTTGGTAAACCACCGGGAAGTGATATGCTTCAAGGCAATATTACAATACCCGTCATTTATGCGTTACAGGATGAGAAGATTAGACCCGATCTGTTGCAACTGATCGCTAACATTCGAGATCAGAATGATATGGGTAGTGTTCGTGCTGCAGTGGGTATGATTAAAGAGAGTGCGGGAATGACTAAAGCGGAGGAGCTTGCTGACCGATATATGAATAAAGCTCTTGATGCCTTGGAAGGACTCCCTGACATCAAGACAAAGAAAAATTTGCGGGATATCGCTCATTTTGTCGTAAAACGTTCATATTAATCAGGCAGGAAGATGTTCTCACGAAGTCGAAAGCTTACGAAGCAGCGCATTCATAATTAAGCCTGGAGGAGAATACACATGGAACGTACTTTTTTGATGGTGAAACCAGATGGCGTACAACGTGGACTCATTGGACGAATTGTTAGTCGGTTTGAAGATAAGGGGTTTAAACTGGTTGCAGGTAAATTCGTACAGATGACTGACGAACAAGCAAAACGTCATTATGCGGAACATGAAGGTAAGCCTTTCTTTGATGAGCTCGTGTCTTTCATTACTTCTGGGCCGGTCTTTGCCATGGTATGGGAAGGTGAAGATGTAATTGAACTCGCTCGGGTGGTCATTGGGAAAACCAAAGTGAAAGAGGCACTCCCTGGAACGATTCGTGGAGATTTTGCAGCAGTTACTCCGCATAATCTGATTCATGGTGCTGATTCTCCTGAAAGTGCAGCTCGTGAGCTTGCTAACTTCTTTAATGAGGATGAGCTGGTATCTTACAGTAAAACGATTGCTGCCTGGACATAAACGAGTGATCTTTCCGTAAGAAGGAAGGAATCAAATGTCACTGCTTGAAAAAGGTTCTGAACAGGATGACTATGTCCTGTTTATTCATAAGATCAAGGCAGCTACTGGAATTGATCTTGCCCAGTATAAAGAAACTCAAATGAAGCGGCGGTTGACTACCCTTAGGTTAAGACATGGGTACGATTCTTTTGCCGCTTTTTTTGAAGGGATGGAACAAAACAAAGCACTTTTTCTAGATTTTCTAGATCGAATGACGATTAATGTGTCTGAATTTTGGAGGAACCGGAATCGGTGGGAAGTACTGCAAAACACATTGCTTCCTTCCCTTACTTCCCATCTTCCGCTTAAAGTATGGAGTGCCGCTTGTTCTACGGGAGAAGAGCCCTATACAATCGCAATGATTCTTGACATGGCTGGTTTGCTCTCAAGCAGTACAATTATGGCCACTGACATTGATGATGGTGCTTTGGCGAAGGCAGGGCAAGGTACATATTTGAAACGTTCCTTAAAGGAAGTTCCTGAGCAGGTAGTCAAAAAATACTTTAAACCTGAGGGATTGCATTATAAAATCGATCCTAAACTGGCGGAAGCTGTCCATTTTAGTAAACAAAACTTACTTATGGACCCCTTTGAGGATGGGTTTGACTTGATTGTGTGCCGAAATGTGATGATCTATTTTACAGAAGAAGCAAAACATGTGCTTTATCAGAAATTTGCAAATGCACTTCGTCCTGGCGGTATTTTATTTGTGGGAAGTACAGAACAAATTTTCTCACCAGGAGAGTACGGCCTTGAAGGAGCAGAGACTTTTTTCTATCGTAAAAAATAAATGCATAAAAAACAGCTAGAATGTCTCATACTGTAGCAATCAGATGTTATGGATAGATCTGGAGGCGAAAGTTATTGACAAGCAAGTTGTGATTACTGCCTACCGGCAGGGAATGATTAGTATTTTGGAATGTGCTCAGATTCTTGGACTCGATCCTTCTCAAATGAGACAGGTCCTTGGCAGCATAAAGCCCGATAGTAATCTACAGAACAGCAATAGATCCAGGCAGACTAGTCTGATGGGAAGCAAGTAAACTTACGTAATAGAGAACACGCAGATTCCCCATTTGAATCTGCGTGTTTTTTTATGAATGAGAACATTTCTTGTCAAAGATAACATGCTATACTATAATGATCAAAGATTAAGGATTTTAGCAGTTTAAAGCTTAACAGTATAAAGGGGGAACGTATTATGAGTCTTCGTTATTTAACCGCAGGGGAAACGCACGGACCCCAATTAACCGCAATCGTTGAAGGTCTTCCGAGCAATATGAAGGTGGATTTTGAGGAACTGAATTTCCAGCTCCATCGCCGTCAAAAAGGATATGGCCGAGGTCGTCGTATGCAAATTGAGAAAGATACCGCTGAAATTGTGGGTGGAATTCGTCACGGATATACAACTGGAGCACCAGTGGCGCTCGTAGTTGAGAATAAAGACTGGACGCATTGGCGTAATATTATGAACATTGAACCAATCGAAGGTAATGATGAAGAGAAACGCAGAATGCATCGTCCACGTCCAGGTCACGCAGATTTGAATGGCGGACTTAAATATAATTTGAAAGATCTCCGTAATGTACTAGAACGTTCTAGTGCAAGAGAAACAACGGTACGTGTTGCTGTGGGCGCGCTTGCACGCCAACTACTCTCCGAGTTTGGAATAGAGGTTGCCGGCAGAGTGCTTCGGATTGGGGAGATTGAAGCTCCTTATGAAGACCTTCCGCTGGAAGAACTTCGTGCTCGTACAGAAGCCTCATCGGTTCGCGTTACGGATGAAGAAACAGAGAAGAAGATGGAAGCTTATATTGATCAGATTAAGCAAGAAGGCGATTCAATCGGCGGGATTGTAGAATGTATTGTGGAAGGTGTTCCTGTTGGTCTTGGAAGCTATGTTCAATATGACCGGAAGCTTGATGGACGTATTGCCCAAGGGGTTATGTCAATTAATGCATTTAAAGGTGTAGAGATTGGAATTGGGTTCGAGGCGGGCACGATTCGTGGTTCCCAGGTACATGATGAAATTCTGTATACGGAAGAGAAAGGATACCACCGTGCTACGAATCGCCTTGGCGGATTTGAAGGCGGGGTAACGAATGGTATGCCAATAAAAGTACGCGGTGTAATGAAGCCAATTCCGACGCTTTATAAACCGCTGCAAAGTGTAGATATTGATACAAAAGAGCCGTTTACCGCTCAGGTTGAACGTTCGGATGCATGTGCTGTACCTGCTGCGAGTGTGGTAATGGAGCATGTGGTTGCTTTTGAAGTAGCTAAAGCGTTCTTGGAGAAATTCGGCGGAGATTCTATAGAGGAGATCCGGGCCAACCTCGATAACTATAATGCACAATTGGAGCGTTACTAGTGATGAGGGAGCTAAAGGTTGATCTCGGTGAACGATCGTATCCAATCTATATTGGCAGTGGACTTCTTGAAGAAGCAGGAGATTATATTCAGAAGCATGGAATCAGCGTAAAAAGTTCTTTGCTTGTTATTACGGATGAGAAAGTTGCTCCTCATTATCTTGATACACTTCTCACTTCTCTGGAAACCGCAGGGTATGCTGTAGCATCTGCTGTGGTACCAAGCGGTGAAACTTCTAAGTCGCTGAAAGTTTATGAAGAGATGATGACAAGTGCAATTGAAGCAAAGCTGGATCGCAGCTCGGCTATTCTTGCGCTTGGAGGCGGAGTGGTTGGAGATTTAGCTGGATTTGTAGCCGCTACTTATATGCGAGGAATCAAATTTGTGCAAATTCCGACTACCATCCTAGCTCATGATAGCAGTGTGGGCGGAAAAGTAGCGATTAATCATCCACTCGCTAAAAACATGATCGGTGCTTTTCATCAGCCAGAGCTAGTCCTTTATGATGTAAACACGCTGCTCACACTACCGCGTCGTGAGGTATCTGCTGGGCTTGCAGAAATGGTTAAGCACGGACTGATCAGGGATGCAGATTTTGCCCATTGGTGCGAGGAGAATGCAGATCAGTTATTAGCTCTTGATAAGGATGCTTTAGCGTATGGACTACTCAAAGGTTGTGCGATCAAGGCAGAGATTGTTTCTCAGGATGAGCAAGAAAACGGAATTCGCGCGATCCTGAATCTTGGTCATACCATTGGTCACGCGATTGAAGCCATTGCTGGTTATGGGGAGTTCCTTCATGGAGAAGCCATATCCATCGGGATGGTTGGATCAGCTAAGCTTGGTGTCATGAGGGGAGCAGATGCTTCGCTATATGAAGACACCAAACGGATGCTTAAGGCGATTGGACTACCGACTTCCCTCCCTGAGCATCTGAGTACTGAGGATATTATGTCTGCGATGATGCATGACAAGAAATTCAGAGAAGGCCATATGGTCTTTATCATTCCTACAGCGATTGGTGAGGTCACCATTGCCAAAGATGTACGGGCCGAGGATGTTCGTCTGGTGCTTGAGGAACTGAAGAAGGAGGTGTAGGATCGCATGTACACAAGAGGAATTCGCGGTGCAACAACGGTTGCAAGCAATACGGAAGCAGATATTGTGAATGAAACGAGCAGACTTCTCAAAGAAATCGTTCAGAAGAATTCACTTGATCCTGAGGCGATATGCAGCGTATGGATTACGCTGACGAAAGATCTTGATGCTGCATTTCCAGCCAAGTCTATTCGAGAATTACAGGGATGGGAGCTTGTTCCCCTCATGT
Organism: Paenibacillus sp. GYB006; assembly: GCF_036577645.1. Taxonomy (NCBI): domain Bacteria; kingdom Bacillati; phylum Bacillota; class Bacilli; order Caryophanales; family Paenibacillaceae; genus Paenibacillus; species Paenibacillus sp. GYB006. Next base: position 40,351 of record NZ_JARBDA010000019.1, read on the forward strand.
GTTCCCAGGAGGTACCTGTCAAGGGATCACTGGAGAAATGTATTCGATTCATGATTCATGTGAATACAGACAAAACGCAAAAGGAAATGGTTCACGTATATTTGAATGGAGCCAAGGCTTTGCGGCCGGATTTAGCAGAATCATCGAATACATAGGTGAAAATGGCTTCTTGCCAAAACCTGTAGATGTAATGTATAGTGATTGTTAGCAGAGATGAGAAGAGTTTAGAGTTTAGATAAAACTTTAATTGAGTAGAGTATAGCAGAGCTGAGACGAGTTCCTATGATTTATGGCTTATGTGCGGTAGCGCATATGGGTAGCATAAAGAGTGAGGAACAACCATGGATTCATACTTTAGTGTATGGACCCATATGGAGAGATGAACATGGATTTTTGCAATATCTTGTACATATAAATCACAGCATGGGCCATATTTATAGAAATATGGATGCTGCGGATAAGAGTTCATATGCTTCCTTAGATTACGTATCTTAGGATAAGACTCTTTCTTTGTACATAGATAGATGAACCTCCATGATCGGATCATGCTGTTTACACTTCACTTTATTATTGTTTTTATAAACCTCTACGTTCTCGTAGAGGTTTTTTTGCGTAAGCATATCCCTACTTCCATCCATCTACACTCTGCCTATCTCAATGAAAAAGGAGTGTTTTATGATGAATAGCGAAGCACAGCAAGTATTAAAATTAGCAACAGAATATAATCTAATTCCTGTTGTAAAGCGGATTTTGGCTGATATGGAGACACCCATTCGATTGTTCAGCCGATTTGCAAATGAGGAATATGCATTTTTACTGGAAAGTGTGGAAGGAGGCAGCCAGTGGGCTAGATATTCTTTTATTGGCACAGCTCCTTTTTTATCGATAGCAGGGAAGAATGGTGTGTTAACACTCACGCATAAAGGTGAAAAATCACAAATGAAAGGAAAACCGATTGAAGAATTGAAGGCACTGCTTAGGCAATATCGCAGTCCGAAAATAAAAGATTTGCCTCCCTTTACAGGTGGAGCTATTGGATTCTTCGGATATGACTTGCTTCAATATTATGAAAAACTTCCGAAACATCAAGTGGATGATCTTCAAATGGAAGATATTCAGTTTATGTTCTGTGATGAAATTATTGTTTTCGATCATGTGAAGCAGCAGATCCTGCTTGTTGGCAATGTACATGTGAATCCGGGAGATCTGGATCAAGATATTCTTGAAACTTATCAAAGAGTGACAGATCGGCTGGAACAGCTCGCAAGCCAGCTGGCAGAAGAAGGACCTTCGGAAAATGTGAATCGTCGATCGATTCCAGACGGTGTGGAGCTGGGGACGGTGCACTCGAATCTAACGAAAGAAAAATTTCTCGCAAATACGGAAAAGGCTAAGGAATATATTCGGGCCGGAGATATTTTTCAAGTCGTATTATCCCAGCGTTTTCATATCGAAACGGAAGTATCGCCGCTTCAAGTATACCGTGTACTTCGTACCCTTAATCCTTCACCTTATATGTATTATCTAAAAATGGAGGAAGAGATCATCGTCGGCACTTCACCTGAACCGCTTGTAAAAGTGGACGGAGGTCGCGTGCAGACAAGACCGATTGCCGGAACTAGGCCACGAGGCAAGACAGAAGCACAGGATGCGGAATTTGCACAAGATTTACTTACGGATGAGAAAGAACGTTCAGAACATCTCATGTTAGTGGATCTTGGTAGGAACGATATTGGGAGAGTCAGTGAGTTTGGCAGCGTCAAGTGCGATTCTTATATGGAAATCGAGAAATATTCGCATGTCATGCACATGGTATCCAATGTCTCCGGCACACTTAGAGAAGATCGTGATTTCTTTGATGCATTTCTGTCATGTCTGCCAGCAGGCACGGTATCTGGGGCTCCTAAACTGAGAGCAATGGAGATTATTGCTGAACTAGAACGTGAAGCGAGAGGAGCCTATGCAGGCGCAATCGGGTATCTCGGTTTTACAGGCAATATGGATACATGCATCACAATCCGGACTATTATTTTCAAAGAAGGTAAAGCTTACGTGCAAGCAGGGGCGGGAATTGTATGGGACTCGGTACCGGAAAAAGAATATGAAGAAACCGTAAATAAGGCGAAAGCATTGCTGACCGCCATTCGCTGTGCAGAAGCGATGTTTCCCGTACAGCCACCCGGTCCAGCGTATGCTAACCAAGACTACATTTGTATGTCATCGAATCTTAAAGGATAAGGAGGAGGAGAACACATGAGTATGCTAAGCAGCGTAACTGCCATCCAGCAGGGTCTAAATAAGATATTAGGTGGTAATCATCTGTCACAGGAAGAGGCAAGGCTTGTTATGTCCAGTATCATGAACGGAGAAGCGACATCCTCACAGATTGGCGGATTGTTAACAGCACTGCGCATGAAGGGCGAAACGGTGGATGAGATTACAGGTTTTGCTCAGGCAATGCGAAGTTCTGCTAATAAGATGATTACGGACCAGGAAAATTTGCTGGATACTTGCGGTACCGGAGGCTCTGGTATCAGTAAGTTTAATATTTCCACAGCTTCAGCGATCATTGCCTCCTCCGTATCGGTACGGGTAGCTAAACACGGCAATCGTTCCGCAAGCAGTAAAGCAGGCAGTGCGGATGTACTTGAAGCATTAGGCGTAAATATTCACCTGAATAATACTCAAGCTAAGGCTTGTTTAGATGAAATTAATATTTGTTTCCTATTTGCACAGCTTTATCATCCTTCGATGAAGTACGCCGCAGCACCGCGTAAAGAACTCGGTTTTCGTACCGTATTTAATATGCTTGGTCCGCTTACCAATCCGGCTGGGGCAGATCGGCAGGTATTAGGACTATATGATATCAACAAGACAGAGATTATTGCTGAGGTACTAGGAAGACTTGGCCTCAAAAGAGCACTCGTTGTAGCAAGTTATGACGGTCTTGATGAGATCAGTATTTCAGACAGAACAAAGGTTTCTGAACTGAAGGATGGAGCCGTTCATACGTATGACATTCATCCGAGCGACCTTGGCCTTCGTGTACATCCGCTAACTAGTGTGCTTGGAGGCAATGCGGCTGAAAATGCGGAGATTATAAAAGGTGTCTTATCGGGTGAAATGAGCCCTTATCGTGATATCGTACTTGCGAACAGCGGTGCTTCAATCTATGTAACGGGCCTTGCGGGAAGTTTGGCCGAAGGTGTTCATATGGCGAAGGGTGCTATTGATTCCGGCAAAGCCTATGCAAAGCTCACACAACTTATTCAGAAAACGGGGGAGTATGACCATGAGTACGTATCTTGATCGCATTGTAGCCACCAAAATAGAAGAAGTAGCAAAGCTTAAGCAAAGCTTTGATCTTACTGCAGCAGAAAGAAAGATTGCACAAATGCCTAATACGAAAGGGTTTGAGCAGGCTTTATCGAGATCGCACAGCTGCGGGATGGGACTTATTGCAGAAGTGAAGAAAGCATCCCCTTCAAAAGGACTGATTCGCCCTGATTTTGATCCCGTGCGGATTGCCAAAGCCTATGAAGAGGCAGGAACGGATTGTATATCCGTTTTGACAGACGAATTATATTTTCAAGGTCAGGCGGCCTATTTAACGGAGATTAGAAATGCAGTGAACGTTCCCTTACTTCGTAAAGATTTTATTATTAGTGAGCTTCAGATTGCGGAGGCACGCCTAATCGGTGCAGATGCAGTCTTACTTATTGCCAGCATACTGACACAAGAACAGATGGGAGCCTATCATCAGTACGCTAAAGATCTTGGTCTTGATGTGCTCGTCGAAGTGCATGATGAGCATGAACTTACACAGGTACTTGATCTGAATGTTGCCACCCTTATTGGAATTAATAATCGGAATCTGAAAAGCTTTGAAACGGATCTGAATACAACCGCACTTCTATCACAACAGGTTCCTGCGGGCATCACCTTAATTAGTGAAAGCGGCATAAGAACCAAGGCGGATGTTGATTTTTTAAAAACAACAGGGGCAAAAGGAATTTTGGTCGGAGAACAGTTTATGCGTAACGAAAATGTGGGTGAAGCCGTGCTTGAGATGATGGGAACGGGGAACTAAAATGATGTCTATTTCTAAAGTGAACGAGAAGCCGCTTGTAAAAATATGTGGACTTCAGGACGTTGAAGTGCTAAAATCTATGAAACACTTAACTGTCGATTTTATTGGATTCGTTTTTGCAAGATCAAAGCGTCAGGTGACTGCAGCACAAGCAGCAGGCCTAGTGAATGTGTTGTCAGAATGGGAAGTGCGTCCATTACCCAGATCTGTTGGGGTATTCGTAAATCCCTCAGTGGAGGAGATTGAAGAAATTCTTCGTCAAGTATCGCTGGATGTAATTCAGCTGCATGGTGATGAATCTCCAGCATTATGCCGAGAACTAAAAGCTAAGTTTGGTGTGAATGTATTCAAAGTGTTTTCTTTGAATAACGATCCCAACCAGGCGGTTGAAGATATAGATGTAAGTCTCGCTCCCTATGAAGGAGTAATAGATGCCGTTCTTATAGATACCTATGATCCTGTATACGGAGGCGGTTCTGGCCGGACTTTTTCCTGGGAACGAAGCATTCCCTATCAGTTATGGGCACGGAACATGCAAATTCCGCTCTTTATAGCCGGAGGGTTAGAACCTGATAATGTACATGAACTTGTGAATGGGTATGCACCGGGTGGCGTTGATGTATCCAGCGGTGTAGAGACAAATGGAATCAAAGACATCAATAAAATGACAGCTTTTGTGGAAAGGGTGAAGAAGGCATGACACTGGTACCGGATGTATATGGTCGTTTTGGACCTTTTGGAGGACGTTATGTACCTGAGACATTAATGAATGCCCTGATTGAACTGGAAGAGGAATTTAAACGTTTTTCCGAAGATGATGAATTTAATGAGGAACTTCGTTATTTGTTAAAACAATATTCAGGGAGAGAAACACCTCTCTATTACGCTGAACGCCTTAGTCATCATTTGGGTGGTCCAAAAATTTATTTGAAGCGTGAAGATTTGAATCACACAGGCGCTCATAAAATTAATAATGCACTCGCGCAGGGGCTGCTTGCAAAACGGATGGGCAAAAAGAAAGTCATCGCGGAGACAGGAGCAGGACAGCACGGAGTAGCTACTGCTACTGTTGCAGCGCTGTTAGGTCTTGAGTGTAAAGTATTCATGGGTGAAGAAGATACAAAACGGCAGCAGCTGAATGTGTTCCGTATGAACTTACTCGGAGCGGAAGTCATTCCGGTTACGTCAGGTTCTCGCACGCTGAAAGATGCGGGCAACGAGGCCTTAAGATACTGGGTGAGTAACGTGGAAGATACGTTCTATATATTAGGTTCTGCAGTCGGACCTCACCCGTATCCGCTCATGGTCCGTAACTTTCAGCGTGTGATTGGTGATGAGACCCGTCGTCAGATCCTGGATAGCGAAGGCAGACTTCCGGATGTGGTGGTTGCACCTGTTGGCGGCGGAAGTAATGCGATCGGTATGTTTTATCCTTTTGTTGAAGATGAAGATGTGCAGTTGATTGGCTGTGAGGCTGCTGGTAAAGGGGTGGATACTGAATTCCATGCCGCAACGATGAGCAAGGGAACACAAGGGGTGTTCCAAGGTTCGATGAGTTATTTACTTCAAGATGAATTTGGGCAAGTCCAAGAGGCTCACTCGATCTCAGCTGGACTAGATTATCCGGGTGTAGGTCCAGAACATTCTTATTTGAAGGATATCAAACGTGCACAGTATGTGCCTATAACAGATCAAGAGGCGCTGGATGCACTACAGCTGCTCAGCAGAATTGAAGGGATTATTCCTGCACTTGAATCCGCACATGCGGTTGCAGAAGTTGTGAAACTAGCTCCAACTATGAAGAAAGACCAGATCATTGTCATCTGTCTATCAGGCCGGGGAGACAAAGATGTGGAATCCATTATGAAATATACGGGAGGTGGACTCGCATGAGTATCCGATTGAACCGGATGGATGAGACCTTCCAAACCCTGCAGATGAGCGGCAAAACAGCACTTATTCCTTTTATAACAGTGGGAGATCCAGATCTGAGCACGACTGTTGAGATCATTCGTGAACTCGAAAAGGCAGGGGCTGATGTGATTGAACTAGGCGTGCCTTATTCTGACCCGCTTGCAGATGGACCCGTCATTCAGCGTGCTTCTGAACGAGCACTAAAACAGCAGATTACGATTCGTACATGTATGGAGACAGCTAAACGTGCACGTGCAGCGGGAGTGAAACTGCCATTTGTACTCTTTACATACTACAATCCCGTGCTTCAGACAGGACTAGAACTTTTCTTTGACTTGTTAGTAGAGCATGATATTAGCGGAATAATCATTCCGGATCTTCCGATTGAAGAATCTGCACAGATTCGTGAGTATGCGGATCGTGCTAATATTCACCTTATTCCCTTAGTTGCGCCGACATCGAAGGAAAGAATAAAGAAGATCGTCTCGAGCGCAAGAGGATTTATTTACTGTGTATCATCACTAGGTGTAACAGGAGAGAGAGCTGCATTCCACCAGAAAGTAGATGAATTTATTACAACGGTAAAATCATATACAACGCTTCCCGTTGCTGTTGGATTTGGGATATCCAGTCGTGAACAGGTAGAACATTTTGCTGAAATTTGTGATGGGGTTATCGTAGGCAGTGCCATTGTGAGAGAGATCGAACATACGATTCCTTTGTTATCAAATCCAGATACGAAAGAAAAAGGACTTTTGCAAATACGCCAGTTTGTGGCACAATTAAAAGTATAATTTTGGATATTTTTTTCATTATCCACAAGGGAGGGCTTGTTTATGAAACATAAGTCTACTATTGGCAATTTACCCGTATATAAACCAGGAAAGCCCGTTGAAGAAGTGAAAAAAGAGCTGGGACTCAGTGAAGTGATTAAGCTTGCATCGAATGAGAATCCTTATGGCAGTTCGGCACTTGTGAAGGATGCAATTCAGGCAGAACTTGCAAATCTGAGTATCTATCCAGACGGTTCAGCAGGAGAACTTACAGCTGATTTGGCCGTACATCTGGGTGTGCGTAATGATCAAATTATTTTTGGCGCAGGTTCGGATGAAATCATTGCCCTGATCGCTAGAGCCTTTCTCGTTCCAGGTGACGAGACAATTATGGCGGATCAAACTTTTTCAGTATATAAGAGTAATGCAGATATTGAAGGAGCGGTAAGTATTGAGGTTCCACTTGTTGACGGTACGCATGATCTAGAAAGTATGTTATCAAAAGTGTCTTCCGAAACAAAAATCATCTGGGTATGTAATCCGAATAATCCTACAGGCACCATTATCACCGAGAAAGAGCTTGTTTCCTTTATGGATCGTGTCCCTTCCGATGTGATGGTCGTTCTTGACGAAGCTTATTATGAGTTTGTTACGGATGAATCCTATCCAGAGACGATACCTATGTTGGAGAAATACAATAACCTTGTCATATTACGAACATTCTCCAAAATTTACGGACTTGCGTCTTTACGGATCGGCTATGGGATCGCGAGTTCCGAAGTAATCTCTTTAATTAATCAAGTCAGAGAACCTTTTAATACCACAAGATTCGGTCAGGTTGCTGCTCGTGCGGCTTTGCAGGATCAAGACTTTGTAAAAGATTGCCGTGATAAGAATCGTCAAGGTGTTACTTATTTACAAAGCGAATTTGATCGTTTAGGTCTTCACTATTTCCCTTCACAAGGTAATTTTATACTTGTACAAATTGGCAGACCGGCTGCCGAGATGTTTGATATCTTACTGCGACAAGGGATCATTATCCGTTCTGGGTTCCAGGTTTATCCTGACTACATCCGGGTATCTGTAGGTACACCAGAACAGAATCAAGCGTTCATCAAAGCTCTAGAGCATGCGCTTACCCCTGAACGCTCGGAAGTATAGTGGACTCGGAATGAGAACAGAAGGAATAAACTGCAAAATTGCAATCTTTGGCGTGGGACTCATCGGAGGGTCTCTCGCCCTTTGTTTTAAAGGGAAGCCGGGAATAGAAGTAGTTGGTTATGCGCATGAACCGAAAATTCAAGAAAGATATCTAAAGAGCGGTGTACTTGATCATGTGACCTTATCCATTGAAGAGGCGGCACTGGATGCGGATTTCATTTTTTTAAGTGTACCGGTCGGCATGCTGAATTATTATCTTCAGGAACTAAATAAACTCCCGCTAAAGAAAGGCTGTATTATTACGGATGTAGGCAGCACGAAAGCCTCGATTACAGCAGCTGCGAAGACACTCGATTTTCGAGATGTATATTTTATTGGCGGGCATCCGATGGCGGGTTCAGAACGGTCTGGCGTAGAGGCGGCTTCTCCGTTGCTATTCGAAAATGCATACTATGTTCTTACACCTCAGCCGGAGATCGAGGAAGACGTCTATAATAAGCTTCATCATCTGCTGTCTTATACTAGAGCACAAGTTATCCGGGTAGAACCTGAACATCACGATGATATCGTGGGCGCTATTAGTCACTTGCCTCATATTATTGCGGTAGCACTAGTTAATCAGATCAGCAGCTATAACCAAAATGAACCTTTATATCAGCTGCTTGCAGCCGGCGGTTTCCGTGATATTACCCGTATTGCGTCGAGTGATCCGGTAGTATGGCGTGATATTTTACTGAGTAACCGTGATGTATTACTGCGACTTATTCGGGACTGGAATAAGCAAGTAAGCCAGTTTACTCAGGTGCTGGAGGAAAGTAATGGGGAAGCGATCGAAGCTGCTTTTCGTGAAGCCGGTTCTTTTCGAGATCAATTACCGGAGCGAAGAAAAGGAATCATTAATGCTTTATTTGACATTTATATTGATGTTCCGGATACCCCAGGGATTATTGGACGAATTGCAACGGAACTGGGGACGGCTCGGATCAATCTGAGCAATATGCAGATCATTGAGAGCAGAGAAGATGTACCCGGCATTCTCAGATTGTCCTTTCGGCAGGAGGATGATATGGAGAGAGCAATTGAACTTCTTACCAATCTGGGTTATACCGTACGAAGCTAAGAGAGAGGGGAAGCCCTCTTTCTTTGTTTATAAAACCGCTTTATTTATGTAAATATGCAAGATCCTAAATAAATGTATAATTATGGTTGACAGAATGAAAACGGATACATATAATAAAAGTACAGTATGGTTTCTCTCCACTCCTATCCAATAACTGGTTGTTCTGAAAGATGAACAACGGGCCGCGATGATTCGCGGCCTCTTTTTTTTGAAAGTAAACATACTATGAATAATGATATTTTTATAATTCCTTTCATATTTGTTTTAACGCTTCCTGAACTTTTTCAAAAGCTTAAATATTTCAATCATGAAATTTTAATAATACAGATTTTGAACAACGGGCTGCGATAAATTCGCGGCCTATTTTTTTGCTTACATGACTAGATCAAACCGGTCCACTTAGTCTTAAAGTATCATAGACGTAAAATAAATAACAAATTTTTCATAAATTAAAAGGGAAACTTTGGTTGATTATATGGTATAATGTTCCTTGGAATTATAGGAATGATTAGGAAAGTGTTACTACATAAGGATTTACAAGCAAGAGAGTAAGAACTAGTTAGCTATTTACAACCTCATAATAAAAATTACATTTCTGTAATTATATTCAATCATAATAATAGGTTCCTGCTCTAAAAAGTGTTGTTACAGGCATTTTTATATACCTGGGCACTATGGAACTGCAAGGAGGAGCTTAGACCTAATGGATGATTCAGAGTTGATTAAAGAAATAAAAGCAGGAAAAGTCGAGCTATATTCTGAGCTCATGGGACGATATGAAAGAAAGATGTATGCTTTTGTCTACCACATGCTTCGCAGTTCTGGACTTGAACATATGTCAGAAGATTTAGTATCAGAAACATTTTATAAAGCTTATCGAAGTCTAAATTCCTTCCGCGAGATTGATGCATCTTTCTCCACCTGGGTGTATACTATTGCTAGAAATACGGTTCTTAGCGAACTTCGAAAACATCGAGGAAGTAATATTCCGCTTGAAGAAAGTGGAGTTATTCCTGTTGCTTCTTTGGATACAGCTCCTGAACAAGCGATGCTGAGAAATGAACGTGTCATTAAAGTGCGTGAAGCAATTAATAATTTGCCTGATAAGCAGCGAACGGCTCTTATTCTCAGAGAATATGATCAGCTCGAATATCAGGAAATTTCGGATATTTTAGGGCAGACCGTGAGTTCCGTCAAATCTTTATTGTTTCGTGCACGGATGAGCGTCAAGAATCAGTTGCATTCGTATTTCTTTGAACCGATCTATGAGGAATATGAAGGGATGAAAAGTCAATGAATTGCAACGAAGCCCAGGAGTGCATGGCGCAAGTTTGGGATTTGTCCGCACATCATCCGGTACGAGTTGAACTGAATAAACATATAGAAGAATGCTCTGATTGTGCCTTTGAATATAGCAGGTGGGAGGAATTATATGACCTGATTCCCGAGACTTTAGATCCTGTTCCCGACAAGTCGCTTCAATCGATGCACGGTAAGGTAATGGACAAGATATACAGCGACCATCCGCATATTCAAAGAACAGATATCAAACCCTACAAATGGACGGAAACAACGGTCACTCGTTTTTCAATCTGGATTTCTGCTTGTTTAGCCGTGTTGTTGTGCAGCATCGTGCTCATGGTATGGAAGGTAAGTACTAGTAGCGATGCTGGCATGAATAATGGTGCTGGAATTGTTCCTACTGGAGTAGCGAGTAATACACCGGCTTTCAGCTTGTTTTACCATGATACTAAAGGTGCTTCTGGTATTATTGAACCCTTTGTAGCAGGGATTCCCGCTTACCCTGAGTACTGGATATTCATATCTTTGCTAGCTTTGGGGATGGCTTTATTCTCTTTACGCAGAATGCATCATATAACCAAATAACAAAAAGAGAAGGAGGCATATCTTGAAATGAGAATTGGTTTAATACGTCATGGACTTACGGATTGGAATGTAGCTGGACGAATTCAAGGACGCAGCGACATTCCTCTGAATGATGAAGGCAGACTGCAGGCAAAGTTGCTTGGAGAACGTCTTCTAACTGAACCCTATGAGTGGGACTATATTATAACGAGCGGATTGTCTCGCGCACAGGAAACAGGAGAAATCATAAGCCGTATTATTAATGTTCCTATGCTTCCGCCTGATGAACGACTTCAAGAAAGATCTTTTGGGCAGGCCGAAGGCCTAACGCAAGAAGAACGAGAAGCAAAATGGGGAGTAGACTGGAATTTATTAGACTTAGGGCAGGAAAAAGAACCTGATATGCGGGTAAGGGCCCTTACCTTTATTAATGAATTGGCACAGATGCATCCTCATCAGCATATTCTTGTCGTTTCTCACGGGGCTCTGCTTGCTCAGTTATATAAAGCACTTTACGAAGATCGATATACTGAGAGAATTGGAAATTTGTCTCTTACCATACTAGAGAATGAAGAAGAAAAATGGAATCCGTTGCTTTATAACTGTACGAAGCATTTAATGGAATGTTCGTTTGAAAAATCAAAAAAATAATTGCTGTGTAAATAACCCGAATGCAGATTCGGGTTATTTTTTTTGCCGTAAAGGAATAAATGTTGCAATAATTCCCATAATGGTAGTAAAACGGCGAGGCGATGGGACAATGAATTTAGCGGATCTACTTACGTATGCTGACATTGGTCAGCTGAACCGCATTGCAAACCATTATGAATGCAGCAGCAACACCCATTCCAAACATGAATTAATTCAGAGTATTTTAGTTACACTCGGTAATTCCTCCTTTATTGAAGAACTGGTATATGATCTGCCAGAGGGTCAGCTTAGCTTTCTAAATGCACTACTGTTTGATGGAAGGGTAAATTACAGCATAGAAGAACTTACGGCCCTTGCAAAGCAAGCAATGGAACCCAAGGGAGAACGTCCTGCTGCCTATTTTCGCGATATTGTTGTTCAGTTTACGAAACGCGGCTGGTTATTTAATGGTTCAACACAGCAAACGAAATATTTGTATCGTGTTCCCCAAGATTTAAAAATGAAATTTATGGGCGTAATACGTTCAAAATTTATACAGCTTGCTGAGGTTGTCCCTGAACCTTCTATCTATCGTGAAGAACATCATTTAATGTTCGAGGATATGAAATTAATGCTTAAATTCACTGATCAGTATGAAATTCCTCTGAATCAGGAAGGATTTATGTATAAGAGGACGCAGCAGCAACTGCTGGATTTTCTACATGTAAAAGAACCATTGGTAGGAAAAGCAGGATGGCGTTTCGGATATGGGAGAAGCTATAAAGAATACCCTGATCGGTTAGCTCTACTGTATGATTATGCAATTCATCAGCGGTATATAGCAGAAAACAATGGAATTCTTGCTATTACCAATGAAGGCACCCATGTTTTTGAGAAGTCATCAGATGAAGAGTTGATGCAGATTTTTCGCTATTGGTTAAGACTTTATAAAGGAGCTATTCCAAGTCTTGCTTCTGTTGTGTATTGGATCGGGGAGTGTGCGAAGGAATGGATTACTGTTTCCTCCTTACTGGAAAGCATGGGTGTGATCATTCATCCCTTCTACTACGATACGAATGAGGCTGTTCTTAAACAGCGAATACTTCAAATGATGATGCATCTAGGAATGGTTCGGATCGGAGAACATGAGGAGAAGGGACAGGTTGTTAGAATGACACCTTGGGGAAACCGGTTAACGGTAACCTGCAATGCGGTTCAATATACATCCCGTTAACCCGTGAAAATAATTTAGCTTAGCCTAAAAATATAACAATTGGTTGGAGGTGCATCCTATGGATAAAATGAAAGTTACTTACGAGGTCATGTTAGGACTGGCTGCAGAAATGGTCTGGGACGCGGCATTACGCAAACATCGGAGTGAACAATTGTATGATGAAATTGACAAAGCACTGGCATCGGGGGATGAAGTGGCTTTCCGCAGCCTGACGGATGAACTGAGATTAATTATTTCGTAAGACAACCCTACGTTAAAAAAGAACCCTTCTCCTGAAAAATGAGGCCACTGAAAAAGTCCAATATCTAAAATCAGGATGCCTTTCCTCAATATTGAGGAAAGGCATCCTGATTTTTTGTATAATAAAAGTATAAATTTCAGGTGGTGTCTCGGATGATTTCAAATCAA
>NZ_JARBDA010000020.1:0-51082 GCF_036577645.1 Paenibacillus sp. GYB006
GAAGGTGTATTTTGCAGATCCTTATTCTTCTTGGCAACGAGGTTCCAATGAGAATGGAAACGGCTTGTTACGAGAGTTCTTTCCAAAAGGAAAAGACTTCGCAGAGGTATGTGATGAAGAATTGGAATATGCCCTCCATCTCATTAACAACAGACCAAGAAAATGTTTAGGATGGAAAACAGCCCACGAATCTTTTGAGTATGAAGTGTCGCACTTGGATTGACAATCCGTCAAGATTAAAATAATTTATATTCTGCTATAACTCATATATAATCAAGGCACATGGATTCTTTAACCTGGAGGAAAGGAATAGTGACAATGGATCAGCGAATTAATCTCCACCCCGAGGAGCTGCAGCAGCTCTCCAAAGAATTTGCTCAAGCTTCTCAGAATGGACAAACCATTATTCAGCAGTTGAATACCATTATTCAACAATCGGATGGACAATGGGAAGGCGACCGGCATAAAGAATTCTACCCGCGCATCCAAGAAAGCCTTTCCCTTGTAAAGTCCTATCTGAAGGGACTTCAGGAAACAAGCACGGAACTTCAGCAGACAGCATCACGCTTCCGCGAAGCAGATCAATCCCACTAAAGATAAGAATCGACCTTCAAAGCAAATAAATCCATGGATCTCAGCTTGATACGGAGAACCATGGATTTATTTATTAGGCATCTAATCAGGATGACTCCTTCAGCCGGGAAGAGAACTGTTCTTCCTCTTCGTCGATAAAGCCGGTAAATACGATCTCTTCAATATCCTCATGATTGAAGGCATACGTATAATCAGGATTGATATAACCTTCCGGATACAAACAGCCAATATAGTCAAACGAACGGGGAGGCTCAGTCATCATCATTTGCTTACGTCCATAAATGACTAGCTTCTTACTCCCTTCTTTCAATCGAACGATCGATCCATTGGGGAGAAGCGTTATAGATTCATTCAATGCAGGAAACCTCCTTTATATATGTTGGGGCGGATGTTTTTCTTTTTCTGGTGAGGACTTACTTCCATAAGTTTGCTTAAGCCAATAATAACGATGAAGCTCCAGAATAAAATGAAACATGACAAAGGCCAGCATGGAGTATACGCACATGAGTACGATTGCTACTGTATCTTCGCTTACAAACATTAAGGAAAGATTGGCGAGCAAATAACCGAGACCCGTTAATGCGGTGAGTGTCACCATGGATATACGTGATCCCTCTTCCCTCTTATTACGTGGTAGCTTCAGTTTCCGGATATGAGTGCGGATGTACTGATATAGCGCAAATCCATAGGCCGCAAATGATCCGAGAGCGTACCAAGGAGTCTCAAACCCAAGTCCCTCATAAGCAAATTTCTGAGTTACGATCATAAATCCAAGCGAACAGACGATACCGAACACACCTCTAAACAAGACATAATTCAGTTGAAGCTTTCGGGGAGCAGCTATTAGGGCCATGGCCCATACATTCATGACAGCAAGCGGCAGAAATAGAATATAGGCATATATCGGTTTATACGGCACGCTCATCACAGGGATGATCAAAAACAGATTAAGGAAAAACAGAACCAGTATCCCTGCATTCAGCCTGATGCCACTCACCGGATACATAGAGAGATAGTCCTGAAACGCCCTCCGGTCGTAATTCGTTCCTTCCCAAGTCTTTCCTTTGGCTTCGTTTTTCTTATGATTCGCCATCTATTTGAACCACCCCGAAACAGTAGACCAGGCTTTTTTGGCACCATGCTTGACGACGTCTTTCAAGGAATCATCCTGCCCATCCTTATCAAGATCCACATCCATCTTGATGCCTTCCGCCAAATAGGTCAGCCCTACCGAGACGCCGAATCCTACAGCACCTACCGCCATTACGGGTGCTGCCGCAGGCATAATAGCAGCTGTCAGGAGTGTCGCCCCTACGGTGGTAGCTCCCCCAACGACAACGTTACCAATAACATCTCCGGCAATCTTGTCAGCGGAAGCATGATTATCTATATTTTCTTTCGTGTCCGTAAACACATCTATACCAACACTTGCCCAACCAAGCTTGTCTTTAAGTGCTGTTTTTGCTCCGTAGAAAGGATCAGTCATAGCATAGATCTCTTTAATTTTAGGAGAGGCTGTTCCGTTCTTGATCGCTTTCTCCATCGAATCTAAATAGTAAATTTTATGCTGCCGCGGACGTCCGTTAACCATCGGATTATTTTGTACTGAACTATAGCTGTCTCGTACTAAGATACGCGGGCTTCTTCGATCCAGATTCTGCGTGACCTTATAACCGTTATGCACCCGATAACCTAAACTGGCCACCGCAGCAGCACCCGTTACCGTTCCCATAATATTACCCAAACCATCGATCGGAGCCATCGGATTAAAACCTGTTAGGCCGAATGTTCCTCCCGATTGATCCTTCTGTTCGAATTGTTCTCTAGTTGTTCTTACGAATTGTGAAAGCTGATTCATGCTCTCGGCTGCGGACTGAAAATTCCGCTGATGGGACTGATACATCCCAATAATGACCTCACGGTTAGATGACTGCCATAATGTACCCGTTAGAGCACTGTGAAGCGAAGAATCTATCTGTTGCAGCTGCTGTGAGACCTGTTCGATCTGCCTTGCGAGCGTGTCCAGATAGGATGACTTCATTACGATCCGACTCATGCTTCTCCTCCTCGGCTTTATTTTTTAGTAGCAACAATGCTAAACCGGGGCAAGTACTTTTAATGTCCCTGCGGCAATTAAGTACAAAGTTTGAATCAGTTCAGGTTCCGTCAAAGAATAACCTTGCATGAGCCTTTCTTCATTCTGAATAAATATCCAGTTTGCAGCTGTACTTCCGATAAAATAGACGGACCGAGAACGAAGATCTGTCCCTCGAATAACCGCGTCAAATGTACCCCACTGCTGAATAGAATGGCAAGATTGCATCAAAGAAGCAACCGTGGATGCGTCTGTCTGCGCCGCTGGGTCGCTCCTCAAAATAGACTCATACGCATTCATATTTTTTGAACCCCATTGTTCCTGGAGCTGTATCAGTGTCGCAGGCTGCAGACAAATACGAACATCCTGTGCAGTGACGTCAGGCAGCTGAAGTTCCTCCCCTATTAGGGATAACAACTCTTTGAGGCTCTCTTGAAATGAAGTAAGTACGACTTTATCTTCAGCTGAACTCCAAATCATACGAACAATCTGGCCACCAGATATAAAAGTATAGGAAACCGAAGATCTGTTTTCTAAACTGCTTGATTGAAGCAGCAGAACTGCACTGCTGTACTTGCAGGCTTGTAAGAGATTCAGCAGGCCGGGTTCAAGCGTAATCTCTTTTTCGGCGGATTGAAGCAGTTCGGCTTCCTCCAGCTGTTTTATCAAATTCTGTTGATCAGTAAATATAACTTCCTTGGATGCATTAGCACCAAAAATAACAGGGAGTGTTTCTCCCTCCGGAATACCCATCAGCTGAAATAATAGTGCTGCTTCATTAACCGTTAATTGATACAAATACGGTAATGCCAACGATTCCTCCTCCTTATTATGAGTACTTAATTATTTTGATTTTTCCGATTTCCATTATAAACCAAATGTTACATGTTTCATATTTCAAAATAAGGAACCCTATCAGCTGATTTGATTACATATTCGTAACTCTTCTCTCCTCTACCCGGTTCACTGCGCCCCAAGGAAGATAGAAGAAAAGTACATACAGCATAAGAAAAAGAATAAGCGCTAGTATTTCTTCCATTACGATATAAAACGGATAGGGACCCAGCAGATCCAGGATAGATGGCGTATCCGGCTTATGTGAGAGGAACATGTAATTCGCTCCTGTCATCTGATTGATCAGCCACACGAAACCGGCCGCCACATTGAGCATGACAAAACCGATCGGTACCGATGTAAATGATAATTTTTCATTCTCGATCCACGACATATAAAGAGCAGACAAAATAATCGCTCCATGGGCGATAAAAAATTGAATAAACCGGAAATGCGGAAAAGCATAAGCTAAGTTAGGGGTGAGCAAGGCAGCCAGTGCTCCGCATATTCCCGCATAAAACACAAAAATATACAGGATTCTGCTTTTTGTGACCAGCATCAGAATCGATAAAATAAGCGTAAGGCTGCATAGTTCAAGCGGCAACGTATTTTTTATATCCCATAGTCCAAATCCTTGATACCATATTTCTAGCGTGAGTTGCGATAATATTAAAATGGCAGCAAGACTCCACCTTAACAGTTCTTTCAGCAGAGGTGATCGGCGTAACCGAAACCTAAATAAGAACAATAATAAAAGCAGCGCGAAAATAATGAGAAGCACAGTAACATGAGAACCTGACATATACTCAAACGTCCCGGCATGAAAGGGATCAAATATAGACAAACCACGTGAGATGAAATACACTCTGCTCCCCCGATCTTTTATTTACATTGGAATAAGTCTCTGAGAGCCAACCGAAGTAACAGAACAGATCATTCGTTTGTTCGCTAAAGGGAATATTACACAAATAATTGATAAATTGGAATCGATTCAGTCCCTTTTTTGTTATTTGACGAAGTATGTATATCTATGAATTAGGCGGTCTGGTATCCTCGTCACTTTGGTAGATTCATTGCATATCATATTTTATAGAGATAAAAAGACTGCGCTTTCATTTTATTTCCAACTTTAGGTCTGATTGATGTATACTATTATTGCTTGGTGGAAAGATGATATTTTACAATAAACTATCGCAAGCTATATTTTACATCATAATAGCTTCCTACTGGAGGGAACGTTTGTGTCTGAAACGGTAAGAGTTGAACGAGATTTTATTGGTGAACTGAGTATTCCTGCGTCTGCCTACTATGGCATTCAAACGATGCGGGCGGTAGATAATTTCCCTATTACCGGAGTACCTATTGAAAAAGAACTCATATTTGCTCTCGCCGCTGTGAAGAAAGCCGCAGCGATGGCTAACATGGATATGAAAATGCTGCCGCCGAAAATCGGAGAAGTGATTATCAAAGCAGCAGAAGAAGTAATGCAAGGTCAACTTCTGGATCAGTTTATCGTTGATTCCATTCAGGGTGGTGCAGGCACCTCCATTAATATGAATATGAATGAAGTCCTTGCCAATCGAGGACTTGAGCTTCTATCTAAAGTGAAAGGCGATTATTTTCACTGTAACCCGAATAACCATGTAAATATGTCCCAATCTACCAATGATGCAATCCCAACAGCCCTGCGGATTGCAGCCTATCGTCATGCAATGACGCTTTTACAGACGATGGAGCAGCTTCACGGCGGGTTTGTCCAAAAGCAGGTAGAATTCGATGATGTAGTCAAAGTGGGAAGAACGCATCTGCAGGATGCTGTTCCGATTAGACTGGGACAAGAATTTGGCGCCTATGCGAAAGTGCTCTCTAGAGATATGGAACGACTTCAAGAAGCGTCCAAACGTCTTCTTTCCATTAATATGGGAGCAACGGCTGTTGGTACGGGGCTAAATGCAAAAACGGCGTATATCCAAAAAGTGACCGAACATCTCGGTGCGATTACAGGCTTACCTTTATATACTGCAGAAGATCTGGTAGATGCTACACAAAATACGGATGCGTATCTGGAGATGTCCGCTGCACTCAAAGTATGTGCCGTTAATATGTCCAAGATTTGTAACGACATTCGGCTTATGGCCTCCGGTCCAAGAGCAGGTTTCTCAGAACTTCTGCTTCCGGCAAGACAACCAGGTTCCTCCATCATGCCAGGTAAAGTAAATCCCGTGATGGTTGAAGTCATGAACCAGATTTCATTCCAGGTCATCGGTAACGATCATACGATCGCGCTGGCCTGCGGTGCAGGACAGTTTGAACTAAACGTAATGGGTCCGGTTATTGCCTTTAACCTGTTACAATCGCTCAAGATTATGAATAACGGAATGGATGTATTCCACCGGTTTGCCATTAAGGAACTGGATGCGAACCGTGACCATATCAAGCGAGTGCTGGATCAAAGTTTCACCATGATTACCGCTCTAAATCCGCATCTTGGGTATGATGTAGCGGCTGGAATCGTAAAAGAAGCGCTTCGTACCAAGCAGACGATTACCTCCATTATTTTAGAGCGAGGACTGCTGACAATCGAAGAGCTCCAAGAAATTATGCATCCGGAACAAATGACGACACCAGGTATTGCAGGTGAACGTTTCCTTCATATGGGATAGCTCACGCTAGAATGAATAGTAAGAAGCCATGTTTCCTCTGTAGAGGGCATGGCTTCTTTTTTACTCGGGTTAGATTAGGAATTTAGTATTTCTCAGAGACAAGTTTGGCTTGTGTGAACAAAAGCAAGTAATCCCGTCCGCCTGCTTTGGAGTCTGTTCCCGACATATTAAATCCACCAAAAGGATGCACGCCTACTAATGCGCCCGTACATTTTCGGTTGAAATACAAGTTACCTGCAAAAAACACGGATCTGGCTTGTTCTAGATGAGTCCGGTTTCTGGAGAATACCGCACCGGTCAGTCCAAATTCCGTATTGTTCGCATACCGCAGTGCTTCTGAGAAGGATGAAGCCTTCGTAAATGCCACGACAGGACCAAAAATCTCTTCTTGCGATACACGCGAAGTAGGACTTACCCCCGCAATAATCGTCGGTTCGATGAAATACCCATCATTAATCTCTGCCTTTCCTCCAAGCACAATCTCCCCTTCTGTTCTTCCGATCTTGATGTAGTCTTGAATTTTTCGAAAAGCATGCGGATCAATCACCGGTCCGACGTTTGTCTCCGGCTGCAGCGGGCTGCCTACTTTGAGTTTCCGAGTAAGCTCAATGACCTTGGAAAGCACTTCATCATATACGCTCTCATGAATAATCGCTCGTGAGCAAGCAGAACACTTCTGACCTGCAAAACCAAATGCGGAGGCAGTAATGGCTTCTGCCGCGGCAGTGAGATCACTCCCTTCATCTACGATAATCGCATCCTTGCCGCCCATTTCCGCAATCACTCGCTTCATCCATCTCTGTCCGGGGGCTGTTTTTGCAGCCCGTTCATTGATCCGCAGCCCCACTTCTCTTGAGCCTGTGAAACTAATAAACCGGGTCAGTGGATGATCGACAAGGTAGTCACCGATTTCGCTCCCCGCCCCGGGTATGAAATTCACAACCCCGCTTGGTACCCCTGCTTCGATCAGGAGCTGTACAAACTTTGCGGCAATAACGGAAGTCGTACTGGCTGGTTTCAACACCACCGTATTGCCCGATACAATAGCAGCCGTGGTCATGCCTGCCATAATCGCAAGCGGGAAGTTCCAAGGGGGAATGATCACTCCTACCCCCAGCGGCACGTAGTATAGCTCATTATCTTCCCCTTCAATATGAACCAGCGGCTGCGGCTGCGCTAGACGCTGAGCTTCCCTGGCGTAGAATTCCATAAAATCGATGGCTTCTGCCGTATCTGCATCTGCCTCCCCCCACGTTTTCCCCGCCTCATATACCATCCAGGCAGAGAATTCATGCTTTCTCCGGCGAAGCAGTGTTGCTGCTTTGAATAAGTATCTCGCCCTCTCCGTGAAAGTCGTATAGCGCCAATGTTCAAATACCGCTTGGGCTGTGACAATCGCTTGCTCTGCCTGCTCCTCACCCGCCTGAGATAAACTCCCAATCACCTGATCTTTCTGGGAAGGATTTATGGAGATGGCTTTTGTTTTGGTCTCCATTTCCTTACCGCCAATGATCAGCGGATAATGCTTGCCAAGTTCGGATTCAACCAGCCTTAGCGCATTTTTAAACAATGTCTGATTTCCTTCAGCACTAAAGTCAGTAAAGGGTTCATTTTGAAATGGAACGGGCATATTTGTTCCTCCTTCTAATTACTGGTCAGGCTTGTTCTCAATTGGCTAGCGTGTGAGCACCCTGCTTTGTTGTAAGCGAAATGAGAAGAGTTCTGTATTTCATATGTATTCATCTTGACTTTCCCCCATACATATGAAACGTAGAAGGAGAGTTGATACCCATGAAAATTGGAACCGAACTATACCGAAAAACCTTGCTCACCGTCTCCGGTAATCCGCTGGTGGAGAAGTTGACCTTACGATACGGCAAGTCCTTGGCGAGAAAATTCATTGCCGCAAGTGATTTGGAAGGAGCCATTGAAGAAGTAAAAAAACTAAACAGTAAGGGAATCATGGCCACATTAGACCATTTAGGGGAAGGAATAACAAAGCTTGATCAAGCGTTGAGCTATCGTAACGAATACATTCGGCTTATCAAAGCAATTGCGGACTCTCGGGTAGAGGCGAATGTATCTTTGAAACCAACGCAAATGGGTCTCGCTCTAGATAAAGAGATTGGTTATGAACATATCCGTGCCGTGGTTCGGGAAGCAAAATACCACCGGAATTTTGTCCGGATTGATATGGAAGATTCGCCATACACGGATGCTACTTTAGAAATCGTATGGAAGCTCCACAAGGAACAGTTAACGAATGCAGGCACCGTCATTCAAGCTTACTTGTACCGTTCGGAACAAGATGTAGAGGATTGTATAGATCAAGGCATTCCCCTCCGGCTTGTAAAAGGAGCTTATAAGGAATCCTCTTCCATCGCCTATCAGAATACGAAGGATGTACTCTGGCAGTACAAACGAATCATCCAGATGCATCTAGATCACCATGTCTACACGGCTATCGCTTCTCATGATGACAAGATCATAAGATGGACGAAACAATATGCTCTCGAACATGATATTCCGAAGGACCGTTTTGAATTTCAAATGCTGTATGGACTTCGTATGCAGGAACAAGTGAAACTAGCAGAGGAAGGATATCGGGTGCGATGTTATGTACCTTACGGAACGATGTGGTATCCCTATTACACTAGGAGACTCGCAGAAAAGCCAGCCAATTTAATGATGGTACTAAAAAATATGGGAAGGTAAGTCATGGATATTTTTAAAATGCGGCATAACAAAAAGCGTACGTTCTCCCACAAACTGTACGCTTTTTGCATTCTCTTCATATAAATTTCTTTTATTTCATGACTCATTTCTACTATTTATCTCCAGAATTTGAATGTAACTCTTCATTTAATTTTCGATCCAACTTCTCATTTAAATTTTCGTTTAATTTGTTCAGTTTCTTAAAATGAGGCTCTAATTGTCCTACTACATGGGGTTTAGCAAGTTCTACAGCATATATAGAATTAATAGAAGAAGTATGGTTTTCTTTAAGAATATCAAGTGTTTTCTCCATAGAACGCAGTTCATCGGCAAGTAATCGTAAATGTTCACGTGCCTTATCATTAATAATTTTGGGGGAAGATTTCCAATAATCATAACTAATCGATCTTATAACCCACCATATCCCGCTGTCAGCTGACAGATATATATTAAATTGTTCCTCCGTATTCATGACCGTATGATTCACGACAATTTCAGGACTTCCATTTTCCGAATAGTCGTCACTGAATTCAATAAGTGCCTGCAGTTGCTCATCCATATGTGCTACCTCTTTTTTAGCGGTTTCAATAAGCTGCACAACTTTGGTAGGACTTTCGTCTTTTGCTGTATTGCTGATCGCTTCTAATGTTTCAGCTAGTGGGATGACAGAATCTATATTCTTCAATATGTACGCGAAGCCAGAATCATTTTTCATTTGATACCGTGACTTTAGATTGTCGTACTTCTCTTCAGACTCTTTATATACCATCGTAAAAACTACTGTATTCACACCCAAAAGTATGATTAATCCGATAATCGTAAATTTCGATACCTTTGACATCGTATGATTTTCCTTTCTGCATAAGACTATCTTGTAAAATCTGTAGATTGATCAACGATAAAGAAGTCTGTGATCTGACCGTCGTTGTCCTTATCCAGCAATCCTCAAATCCGAATAAAAATCTTGGTTCAATTTATCTATATTTAGAATAAAAGGCTGTATTTCTTTTAAAAGATATCTTTTTACGTTACTTGGATAATTTGAAGAAGAAGCCATCGAAGTTGCCATCTCTTTTGATTCGGAAAGTTTTTCATTCATAGATCGCAGCTCACCTGCTAACGATAATAAATATTCACGAGTTCTATCATCTATTAATTTGGGATTCGATTTCCAATAACCATAACTAATGGTTCGAATGGGATTCCAGGTCAATCTATGAGTTAAAAAAGATAGATCTGGATCATCAGATTTTGTATCCGTTTCTCCACCCGTATTCATATATTCCTCAATAAATTTATCATTATACCCACTAAATTTTATAAGCAGAAATAACTGCTCATCAATCTCTGTCGCTTGAATTTTGGCAGTTTCAATGAATTGTTGAACATTAGCAGGTCTCTCATTTTTCTTCGTGTTGCTTATAGATTCTAATGTGTCGGCAAGTGGAATGGATGATACCGTATGTTCCAGTATGTATAGAAAGGCAGTATCATCCTTTTCTTTGTACAAAGACATCAGAAGTTCATGCTTTTGGTTATTCTTTATTTCGGCATCTTTATATACCCTTGTGTAAATCATTGTGATTACACCCAAAAGTATAATAAATACGATAATGTATGATTTCTTTGACAACTTGTCTTCCTCCTGAGGTAAATTTACCCTGTTAAGGCTAACTTATTATCAGCCAAAAACAAAGCCAATATTTTCTATATCATTACCTATTCATTCTAAGAACGAAGCACTTTTGTTTACTAAAATGCAAAAAAACCGAGACAAGATAAGCTCTTGATCCCGGTTTGTGTAACGTGGATTATTTAATTTATATCGGTTTTTACAGGCACACATATTTCGCAATAATCATCCAGGATCATATCACCCTTGTATCTTTCAAGCACGGGTTTGTTATCCATAAGATATCCTCCGCTCTGTATCGCAGGGAAGATTTGATTCCAAGCTTTCTGAATATCTTCTGCTGTATGTTTTATTTTAAAAATAGCATAGTCACCACAAGGCAGCTCACTTTCACTAATGATATTATTCATTTGATAATCTCGGGGGATGACAATGCAAGCATCATATCGGCATTGTTCAGGAGGCGTTGTTTCGGGATTATCCTGTGAAATTCCGAACAGGACCGCAGATTCAGTAAGCAGATTTTCTTCCTTTGCCCACTCCTTTAATCTTTGCATTCCCTGGTTGTTATCAGAACCATATGGGCCTACTTGTCGTACATAGGCAATGCGAACACTTGGCAGAGTCTCAATATCAAAATTCATTTCTTCTTTCCTCCTCTTTCAACTATATTAGGTGCATTTCGAATGCTATCATGATATAAAAATTTATTCATATGTTTTTTTGAATGAATTGAATTTTCCTAAAGCCTGGGGGCTGATTACATCCACTTAAGTACATAGGTAAAATAAAAAAAAGACTGCAGGCAACTAGTTTAAACTAGTTTGTCTACAGTCTATTGCACACCTCATGTAAGAGGTGCCCTGTCATTTTAATACCAGTCAGTTAATCGGGTTTGATCAAAATCAACGCCGTACACCACATCATTTTCTATGATCTTCCAAGATTCCGCATTGACTACACAATGAATAAATGTAGATTTAAACACTTCAATCGTTGCAGGTACGGCCTTGATGACTCTTTCGATCGGTGAACCTTTGCCTGAATGGAAAGCTTCCACAGCCACTTCATTCGCTGCATTAGAAGCGAGGTCAAAGCAACCTTGTAATTCATTTATTATAAATTGATCCAAATGGTTTGGAAACTTCATATATGCATAGATCGTTAGTTCAGAGTCACGTCTTTTTAAACAAGGGTAAGTGAATTTCACTTTGCCAAATGGGGTTTTAAAAGCATTTTTACATGCTGCAATTTTAAATTCTGGAACTTTGATGGCAAATAACCTCTTATTGATCTGTTCTATTTCCGTTAATGGCTGAAGGGCAGGAAGAACGAACTCACTTTCATTAGGTACCAATTCATACTCGATATGTTCGGGGTCTGGCGTCGTGATAAAAAATTGCGGCATCGCCGCCTGAAGTTCTTTTTGAATATCAGAAGGCAGATCAATCAGATCAACTGCATCTCCGTGGTCTTCCACTTCCTCATAAGGAATCGGTTTATCTGATCGATAAAAATTGTAGGCCCACTGCGCTTTTATACGGTTCATGTATATCCTCCTCGTGCTTATCTCTAGGCTAATGTATGCACTCTCGACGCCGTATGTGAATGATGTACAGATAGATGGTTTGCTATGGTACACTTAAGCAGAAGGAAAAGATAGGAAGTGTTATTATTTGACCGGTTTTATTGGATTTTTGTTCATCATTTCAGGACTCATTGCAGCAATCTCTCCTTATTCAGCATGGTATTTATCTTATGGTTGGAGATTTAAAGATGCAGAACCGAGTGAGTTAGCATTAAGTACAGAGCGAATTGTCGGCATTGTCCTCGTAATCGCCGGGTTTATTACGGTGATATCCAGCTGTTCTGCGGGAAGCGCGGATCGAAATTGGCCAGATCAATTCAAAGAGAAACTTGCTGCAGGCGAGGTTCAAGAAATATCCATTGGTTTCGTAACTCCTGTAACCCTGACAACTGAAGAAACAACCGAAGTGGTCCGTATGATGGAGGAAGCAGAACTCATACCTATGGATTCAAGTAATGTGTATGGGGCAAACAATTCGGGTTTCATTAAGTTCACAAATCAGACCACTGTAGAAATCGAGTTTTTCGGTAATTCTGGCAGGATTGAGTTACACCCAAATCATATGGATAAAATATATATCATTGATAGCGAAGATCTAGAAAAGTGGTATACGGCGAATTATTCAAACAAGTAATCGTGCAAAACTGTTGCAAACTTTAACTCATTGGTAAATAGCGGTACACTAGAGAAGAGAAATGTAGTAAAACGGATCGCAAAAAAAGGAGATGGCCCGATATGGATTTTCAAACCAAGCTAAATAATTATGCAGAACTACTCGTGAAAGTCGGGGTAAATGTACAAAAAGGGCAAACCGTCGTCCTGAACATATCCATTGAATTACCTGAACTGGCTCGTGCTATCGTCAAAAAAGCATACGAAGCGGGTGCCTACAAAGTGAAAGTCAACTGGTCAGATGATGAAGTATCCCGTATTCACTATGATATGGCATCTGAGGAGTCTTTCCTGGATGTACCAAAACATACAGCAGCAGAACGTATCGAACAAGCAGAGAATGGTGCTGCTTTTATTACAATCAAGTCCGATGATCCTGATCTGCTCGCAGGTGTATCTTCTCAAAAAATCATTAACGCGAACAGAACACTCAGCACGGCACTGACACGTTTCCGTCAGCTGACTCAATCCTTTAAGGTAAGCTGGTCCCTTGGAGCTGCTCCTTCTAAGGGATGGGCTGCTAAAGTATTCCCTGACCTGCCGGAAGATCAGCAAATTGCGAAGCTATGGGACGTTATTTTCCAAATGGTGCGTGCCGATCAGCCTGATCCGGTTGGTGCTTGGGAGAAACATATCGCAACACTCAAAGAAAAAAGCAATTACCTGAACCAAAAACAATATAAAAAGCTGCGCTACGTTGCTCCAGGTACAGATCTTACGATGGAACTTCCAGAGAATCATATCTGGCTTGGCGGTAATAAGGAAAACGAAAAAGGCGTCTGGTTCGTACCGAACCTGCCGACAGAAGAAGTCTATTCTGCTCCGCTGCGTACAGGTGTGAACGGAAAAGTATCCAGCACGAAGCCGCTCAGCTACAGCGGGAACATCATCGACAACTTTACGTTTACATTTGAAAATGGACGTGTCGTTGACGTGACGGCAGAAAAAGGGGAAGAAACGCTGAAAGGTCTCGTTAACATGGACGAAGGCGCTCATTATCTCGGTGAAGTTGCCCTTGTACCGCACCATTCTCCGATCTCAGACAGCGGAGTCCTTTTCTACAAAACACTGTTCGATGAGAACGCAAGCTGCCATCTCGCGATCGGAAGTGCCTATTCTGCATGTATCGAGGGTGGAACCGAAATGACTCCTGAGCAGCTGAATGAGCATGGTCTGAACACGAGTACAGTTCACACCGACTTCATGATCGGCTCTGCCGAACTCGATATCTATGGTGTTACTGCGGACGGAACAGAAGAACCTGTATTTAAAAAAGGAAACTGGGCGTTTTAATTCACGCACATAACAAAGAAGAGGTTGTTCCTATTCACCGTATGGTGATTTCGGGCAACCTCTTCTTTTTATTTCAACACCCTATACTTCAATATTTAACAATGTAAGGGACAATACTTTATTTAGAAAGGAATTGTTCTCAGACTCTTTCGCAATCCATAGTAAAGTGTATGATCTACACTCTGGATAGCCCCGCCTTCGTTAGAGAGATCGATGCATTTTTAAAAGATGCTCCCCCAGTTGTATCGGCCTTGAAATCCTCTACTCCCTCTAGCATAATCAGAGGCTGAGATCGTTCTGCCATTGTACGGAGCACATACCAAAATTCCAAATCGCCCATGCCCAATTGATGAAGCGTATTGCCTACTTTACGAAATAGACCATCAGGAGAATGCTCTCCAGCAGCAATCTCTTTCATTACCTCCCGCTCCACACTCCCTATTCCATCAGGTTCTGACGACAGGCGAGAAAGGTAAGCAAGATACGCTTCTTTTGCAAAAGGTAAAGCCGAGGTATCGCCGTCCAATAACTGCCGCAGCTCATCTAAATCTCTTGATGCGTATGCTTTCCATAGTGCATCACCTAGCTGAAGTTCCTTGCTGCTTACCAATTGCCACGTACCGGATAGTGTCAGCAGCTGTTCAGTCGTTAACTGACCTAAGCCGCGGAACCGCTCAATACCTGGAAATTCGCCAATCGTAAGCAGATTAAGCTTCGTATTCCCCAGATCTTGATGAGCGAAAAAGGACAACAGATAACAAAGCATCGTCTGATCGAATAGATCATGTTCGAACCATAATACTACCTCGTCGTATTGCCGGAACTTAGCAAGTTGCTCTTCCTGCTGCTTAGAGGTCATCCTATATTGTTCAGCTGGAATGCCTAAATTCTGCTCTAAGTACTTCGCCCGCACAGTGAGATGAGCATCCGTATTCATCTCCTCGAATACAGGTCCAACCGTATAGATCTCTCTCCAGACCAGAATATCACCTTGTAACGACCCTTGCTTCAGCTTCTCTGCAACGACATCTCCATTCACAATATGCAGCATTTTTCTTCCTCCCTCATACAAGCTTGAAATACAGAGCTTTTGATAACTCACCGCATGGGCCATCCCGCTGAAATATCGCACGAGCTCCTAAAATGCTTCCGGGTCACCCTGTTGCACCTTTATTATCCGTGATTGCAAAATGAATCTCCTCTCCTGACGTCATTCTCCTGCTAGTTTTCTAAATAATAGACATTATATAGGATGCATTTCCACACCCTCCCACATAAAATTGTAATATAGCTACCACACATTATGGAATCTTATAAATGAGGTGATTCCCATGATTATTGGAGTACCGAAAGAAATAAAAAACAATGAAAATCGTGTTGCTCTCACCCCGCAAGGAGCGGCTGAATTCGTTCGCAAAGGACATCAGGTTTACGTGGAATCTAGTGCAGGTATAGGCAGTGGATTTACGGATGCAGAATATGTTGCTGCAGGTGCTGAACTGACGGATGTAACCTCTGTCTGGAATCAAGCGGACATGATTATGAAAGTAAAAGAACCTCTAACCAGTGAATATGGATACTTCAGACCTGGGCTTGTTTTGTTTACCTATCTTCACTTAGCGGCCGAGCCTTCCCTAACCCAAGCGCTGATCGATAGTGGCGTTACCGCCATTGCTTATGAAACGATCACGGCAGGTGGAACACTTCCGCTGCTCACACCGATGAGTGAAGTGGCAGGCCGTATGGCTGCGCAGATCGGTGCACAGCTGCTTGAGAAAAATAAAGGTGGAAAAGGAATTCTCCTATCCGGTATCCCTGGTGTAAGCCGCGGGAAAGTAACGATTATCGGCGGAGGTATTGTAGGAACAAATGCGGCCAAAATCGCCATCGGACTTGGAGCGGATGTTACGATCATCGATTTAAATGTAAATCGATTACGAGAATTGGACGATCTGTTTGGGAACAGCATTCACACCTTGATATCTACGCCAGCAAATATTGCTGATGCGGTTGCTTTTTCTGATCTGCTGATCTGTGCGGTACTCATTCCTGGCGCAAAAGCTCCTCGTCTCGTTACCGAAGACATGGTTAAACGCATGAGCCCAGGTTCCGTTATTGTCGATGTAGCGATAGACCAAGGCGGCATTGTGGAGACCATTGATCACATAACTACTCATGATAACCCAACGTATGTTAAACACGGCATCGTTCATTATGCTGTTGCGAATATGCCTGGTGCGGTCCCTCGTACTTCTACCCTCGGTCTTACCAATGCGACTTTACCCTATGCACTGAAGCTCGCAGACCACGGAGTCCTGGAAACGTTGAAGCTTGACCCTGCCGTACGTGCCGGACTTCATGTTTTCCAAGGACAAGTTACTTTCGAAGCAGTAGCAAGAGATTTAGGTTATGATTATACGCCGGCAGACAAAGCGATCACTAATGCATCTTCAACTTAATAATGCTGTCTTTACAGAAAAAAAGAGATTGCTCTCGTAGAATTCTACGTAAACAATCTCTGATTTGTTTCTGCTATCGAATCATTATATCCCCTATTTTACGATGACATGTGTGTCCCGGAAGCAGAAAGTTCTTCTTCTCTCATTAGAGTACTTGCGTTCATCTGCATTCCCTGTTTACGATCTAGACGATGAGACACCGCAGTAATCACAAGGGCAATGAGCGTAAACCCGGCGGCTACCCAAGGTAATGCCCTAAGCCCGCTAATATCAATCATTAAACCGCCTATAAAAGAACCGATCGCTATCCCCAGGTTATTTGCTACCGGCATGAGTGAGGTCGCGAAATCCTTTGCTTTTGGAACATACATGTAGGCAAGATCGATTAAATACAGCTGCGTGGAAGCATTCAGAATATAGGAAGTCAGCGCAATAAGAATCAGACTAATTAATCCGATGACCGGCAGTGCAGCCGTCAGCCCGAATAGAATAAAAATAACGGCTTGCAGGATAAATACAATCCTCAGCTTTCCTACATAATCCCCGGAAGCAATTCTTCCGCCAATTAGATTACTTACAATCGTAACTAGACCATAGGCGAATAACACCGTACTGAACAAGCTGCTTGGCAGCTGCATGACCTTACCCATGATCGGTGTAATATAGGTAAATACGGTAAAGATCGCTGCGGTACCCATGGCCGGAATAAAGAACGCAAGCAGGATCCGATAGTTAGTAAGGAGAACGAACTGTTCTTTCGCCGATACATTCACGATGGGTATATCTCTCGGTATGTAGATCCAGTTCAGTAAGAGGGCACCTGCCCCAAGAATGGAAACCAGAATAAATGTGGCTGGCCAGTCAAAATGTTGACCTACAAGGGTACCGATCGGTACACCAAATACATTTGCAATCGTAAATCCGCCAAGGATATAGGAAATTGCTCGTCCACGCCTTGCTTTTTCCACGTAATCACTTGCCACCGAAATGGCGAGCGATAAAGAAAGTCCGCACAAAATGGCAGTCACTACCCTCGTCCCCATGAGGAACGCAAAAGAGGTAGAGACCGCACTCAGCATATTTAGCACAATAATGAGCGTAATTCCTGTTAATAGAAGCAATCGTTTAGGCAAATGACCTAAGACACTCAGGATAAGCGGTGTCCCAATCGCATAGGCAAGCGCAAAACCAGAGATCAAAATACCTGCTGCTGCAAGTGTTACCCCAAAATCACCTGCAATTTCACTTAAAAGCCCCACGATGACATATTCCGTCGTTCCCAGAATAAATGCCATGAAAGTGAATGAAAATATCAATCCTTTTTCCTTTGGATATGGCATGGTTTTCTCCTTTATGTATCTAAATCTGTTCTTCATACAGCTTACGGCGGTAGTCTTCGATTCACAATGAAACATATTGCTCGTTTTTGTTACAATGTTATATATCTTGCTATTTTAGAGAGGAACGGATTACAAATGACTGACATGAATGCGGGGATAACCGGAACCTATACAGTAGAATTGGATGATCGCCTGCTGTATACAGGACACGTGAGCAATAACCCGGGCTGGCAGTTTCCAAGCCATAAGCATGAAGATCTGTTTGAGATACTGGTCATTAAAGAAGGAGAAGGCAAGTTCACCATTGGAGATATAGAGTATGATGCAGCCGAAGGTGACATCCTTATTTACAATAAAGGGATTCTCCATGCCGAGAAGTCTTCCAAAGACAAACCCATATATATTTGCTATTGCGGCTTTCACTCCAAAAAGGAATGGATCATTCCGCCGGATCGTGACCCTGTTATTCGTGCTAACAGCTATTCCGCTGAAATGATCACCCTGATGGAACTCCTATTCGAAGAATCTACGATTCGGGACGAAGGGCATGAACAGATCTGCCAGCACTTGCTGCAGTCGATCCTACTTCTTGTTTCTCGTATGCTAAGTAAGCAGACCCGTTCGCCAGACACCGGCAGACAACAAATAGTCCTTGATATTAAAGAATATATAGATATGAACTATACCCAGCCTCTGACTCTCAAAAAAATGGCTGACCATTTTAATATAAGTCCGTATTATTTCGCTCATTTATTTAAAAACCGTTACTCCACCTCCCCCATTCATTACATGATTCAGCGAAGGATGGGAGAAGCAACACGGCTCCTTGTACAAACAGAGATGAAAGTATGGGAAATTGCCAAATTAACAGGATACGAAAATGCGAATTATTTTTCCATACTTTTCACGAAAGTGGTAGGCATGTCCCCTCGTCAGTATCGCGATAACCATAAGAAAACTTTATCTTACCCCTCCAGAGAGTAGCCCTCTTGCTTCGCTGTAGGTAGAATAAACAACGACATCGACATACCAAAAAGACACTGGACATCATCCAGTGTCTAGTCACTACACCGCCCGCGAGCTGCAGATTTCACGAAAATTACATTCTCCGCATACTCTTCTTGACGGCATCGGTGTAAAGAAAGAGATGTCTTTGGGACGATTATAGTAATCATCAGCAAGACAGGATTTCATTTCTTCAATATATCGTAAGGTCGATGCAGATACTTTATCAATATCTTGCTGCGTAGCCTGATAGGTTTCACACTCGCCTGTAAGCAGATATTCAACTCGCATCTCGATGTGTTCGTACGGAACATTATAGTGCTCATGAACATAAAGCGCATAGAGATATAGCTGATCTGTAAAATCATTCTCTTTGCCAGTCTTCCAGTCTACAATGACAATATGTCCCTGCTCATTCCGGTACAGGACGTCCATCTTCACGTACACCCTCGTATCATGCAAAATCATATGATCCCATTTCTCGATCTCCATAATATGGGCCGCGCCGCTCTCTACTTCTTTCCATGTTCTCGTATGATACAGCTTGTCAACAACCGTTTGTATACGGGACTTAATAGAAGAAATTCGGTCTTTCAGCTTGTCATCTTCATCATAATAGATTTCGGATAACATGGTTTGATATTTAGGACGAAGATGCCAGCCGGTCACATCTTGCGACTCTTTGTACGCCTGGTTAAGCAGTTCTCTCATCTTTTGGTATAAAAAAGAAGCCTCCGGAACCTTGCGTTCCTTATCCCAGCTGCGAATCACGGACTCGCACATCTGATGAGCCAGATTCCCAAATACGAGATAAAGATTGCTGAGCTGTTTTAAACGGTAGGTCTGGACTTGGTCCGGTTCTGCCGTCTCTAATTTCCACCCATTATGAGAACCGTAATAATGGTAATAATATTTACGAAGACAATCATCAAATATGGCGGCTCTAGAACCAGAGTATGACCAAGGAGGATACGTTGTTATCATAAGCATCTTCTGCCTTTCTTTGCAATCTGTCATCGCTTTGTTGTATTGTATTTTATCATAGAATAGAAACAGAAACCTACGGCGGCCTACTCCTGTTTACACCGTTACTAAACAGAACAGGGCTCGAAATATGAAGGGGTTGTCACGTACATGGATCGTTACCCAAATCACTATTTGGAATTACCCGATCTAGAGAAAATTGATTCTCTCTTGAGTCAGGTTGATATCATCGGCAGCGATGATAATGAACTTGTGAGTATTACAAATCAAGCTGCTGGTGTATATTGTATCGGCGTTGGAACCGACGCAGCTGTATTTACAATCGAAGCATATCCGCAATTTGCATTTAAAATATATTCTCCTGAAGCGATGGAGAAGAAGACGATTGAAAAATCAGTCTACGACCGGCTTGCCGGTTCTCCCTTTTTCGCTGTCTGTTATGGAGAAGGTGATCGTTACCTGGTGCTCAGTATGGAAACAGGACCTACACTGGAAGATTGTCTTATGGAGGGAATTCCCGTTCCTGAACAGGTCATTCTTGATGTAAAAGAAGCCCGTGCGTATGCGGTAAGTGTAGGGCTTAACCCGAGAGACATCCACCTAAAAAATGTACTGAATCAGAATGGACGCGCCAAAGTCCTCGATGTTTCTGAATATGTAAAAGAAGGGGATGACCAGCGGTGGGATCATCTCGTTTGGGCTTATTACCATGTGTATCCACGGTTTAACCAGGTTAAGGTCCCGCGGTGGGTAATTGATACGGTTAAAAAGTGGTACCATCGCCGCAATAAAGCCTCGATGAATCTAGAAGATTTCGCTGCACGAGTAACTCGTTTATACGATAAAATGTCACGTAAAAAATAATTTTAAATCCCTGTAGCAAAAAGACTCCCTTACTTGGTTTAAGGGAGTCTTTTTGGCGCATATCGCAGGAGCATGTCCTACTAGATCAAAAGCCGAAATGTAATGTCTTTCCTGTCTCTGCGAGGGTTTTAATGTTACTAAGAATCATCCACCAGTGACTCTTTGTACTTTCGTAAGAGGGATGGTTTTCACTCCACTGATCATTAATTAAAGTCAGCTTCGTGCAGTCCCCAACCGGCTCAAACAGATACGTCATTCGTGAGGCAAGCTCCTCGTGATTCTCCTTGTAAGACGGACCCGGATGTTCTAAGCAGCTAAACTTAACTCCAGGTTCATATGACAATACCTCTCCATATAGATGAATGGTCCTCTCCCCGTCCTTTCCCGGACCTACATATTGAAAGGAAGACCCGGTCTCAAAAGAGGATTCAAGCGTACATCCATAGAATATTTTCTTAGTATTTTCAGGCTGAAACAGGGTATCCCATACTTGGTCTGGGCTTGCTCCAATATAAAACTCGTAATGCAAAACTTCCACTATAAATCACTCCCTATCTCATTTTTCACACAGCAGTGTAGTCCGCTTTTTGTCGTTATTTCTTTGAAGTTGTACTTCCATCTTACTCGCTTGATCTACTAAAAGTATTGTAAAAACGCGACTCTTCGCTGGAGGAGAACCTTATGTCTAAATCAATAGATCAGCGCTCTCTCGGCCTGCTTCATCATGAATACGGCAAGCAGCACTTTACTCTGAAACGTTACCATCCTCATGAAGAACTCAGCCGGTTTATTAAACATTACTGGATCGTAGAATGGAACCTCCCTCCTGGAGACATGTTTACTCAAGATGTCATTCCTAATCCTTGTGTAAACTTGGTCATTGAGCGAGGACGCACCTTCTTTTTTGGTCCTTCATCTACGAAGTATGGTCATCAGCTAAGAGAAGAAGGCTGCGTATTTGGCATCAAATTTAAGCCGGGCGGCTTCTATCCGTGGATTCAAAAACCGATCATGGGTTTAACTCATGCCCCTATTCCTGCTGAGTCTCTGCTTCCACACTCTAATCAGGAGCTGGAGTCTATATTTCTAAACAGACAGGTATCCCATAATGAACTTGTCCAGCAAATGGATCAGCTGCTCCTTCCCTTGCTGCCGTCTGTAGACGAGATGGGTCTCGAAGTAGAACGTATTACGACCTATATACAAGATCATCAAGAAATCACGAAGGTAGATGATGTGTGCACTTGTTTTCAAATCAACAAACGAAAGTTACAGCGTCTTTTTCAGCAATATGTCGGTCTGAGTCCCAAAACAGTCATACGACTCTACCGACTACAAAATGCAGCAGAAATATTAGGCCAGGGAGACACTCTCCAACTTCTGAAGCTAAGTATGGATCTTGGCTATCACGACCAGTCTCATTTTATTAAAGACTTTAAAGCCGCTGTTGGAACGACACCAGAAGCTTATGTACGCAGAGAACAAAAGAGGGTCACCCGGTCCTAGCCGGTGTGACCCTCTTTGTTTTTTCTGTTACTGCGCATTTTTTGTTAAATCTTTTACTGCGCGTACTTTTTGTTATAATCTGTTACTGCATACCTATAGTTACATTACCGTCCCTGTAATACTTGTTCCGCTTTTTTTAATTTTATAAGAGATAACCTCTCCGCTCCAGAAATGGAATTTTAAAATCACTTCTCCGTCGTTTACTTCATTGAAGAAATCGGGTTTGAGCGTGATTTTTCCAGAATCATAAGAAGGACTGAATGTATATTCGAACTCCTTATAGGAAGTCCAGTTCTGCGGACCTGCGTTTCCTCCACTCGTATAGACCGCTTCCATCGTAGCAAGCAGATCTCCGTTAAAAGCAGTAGGAATGGCAAAATCACTCGTTGTTCCTTGTTTATTTTGCAGCTGAGGTTTCGCGTTCACGATCACCCGGAAGTTCCAGTCTGCACCCTTATTGAACTTGGCTTTGATCACGGCATTAACCCCATAGTTCCCTGATGAAGTCAGCTTCGTTAACTGGCTAGCTTTTATCGTAAGAAGCTCGCCGCTGAGCGTGTAATCTTGACCAGATACCAGCTTTTGCCCATTCACACTCAGTTCGCTAAGCGTGTTGCCGTTAAGACTCAGCTGAATTTTCTTGTCCTCTACTGTCGCTCCTTTTTTCACGAATATGAGATCGGATGCCGCTGTAGAAGAACGTGTTGTAACTCCTGCTTTAATTGTGTTGTAGAGATCTTGGTCTGACCAAGTATAAGCCGTTCTGCTAAAGTGCTGTCCATTATCCCACAGCATATGTGTAATGTTCTTCTGTTTTAAGTAATTTGTAAGATATTCAAAAAATTTAAGTTTTTCTCCTTGTTCAATGACATTCGTATTTTTGTCAAAACCAAGGAGCCCATACTCACCTACAATGACAGGAATTCCTTTTGCAACAAAAGTGTTATAAACGTTATCAAAAGTTTGTTTAATGTCATTCTGGGAGTCTGTCTCAAAGCGTGTATATCCAGCAATGTTTACACTAAACGGCCAAAAGCCGTAGTAATGAACTGTCGCAATAATATTCGTGTCATTCAGCTTGGAGATTGTACTGTACAGTGCACTCATTCGCTCCTGAGTTGGTGATGCCTCAAGTGTTGATAACACGAGCGGACGTGCCGCATTTCCCCCTCCAGACTGACGGATAATCTTATGGAACGAAAGATTCAGCTCCTCTAGCATCTGTAGTTGCTTCTGCTCATCCGTTGTTCCGCCGTCGGTGAAGCGGGGTTCATTCACACTTTCAAACATTAGCTTGTTCGACGAATTCTTGAAACGATCGGCAATTTGAGTCCATATTGCATTGTATTTGGCTAGAACCTGATCATGATTTTTCTCCATATGGCTGATCCAGACCCAAGAATCGTGATGAACGTTAATCATGACGTAGAGTCCTTCGTCCAAAGCCCACTGCGTCACTTCCTGAACACGGTTTAGATAGGAAGCCTCTATCGTATAATTCGGTGCTGCTCCGATGTGGGAATCCCAGGTCACTGGAATTCGAATACTTTTGTACCCCTGTGCTGCAATTTTCTGAATTAATTCTTTCGTAATGCGTGGGTTCCCCCAAGCAGTCTCATCCGCACCTACGGCATCCAAAGAGTTTCCAAGGTTCCATCCGGGCTGCATATCACTTACATAGGACTGAATACTCGTGGCTGCTTGTACCTTATCCATTTTCAAACTAGAAGCAAACAAGGAAAAGACGAGAGTAAATGCCAGAGATAACATGAGACTGGATTTCCATTTTCGATTCAACCTTATACATCTCCTTTTCGTTTGTAAATTTGTAAGCGCTTACCAAAACAACATAACATATAACACAAATGCTGGATACCGTGTTAATTATCACTATAATCATGTAATATTACGACATTTCTATGAATTTAGTTCATAAGCATCTGTATTTTGAGCCTTAGTGCTTATCTAAAAAAACAAAAAAAGGGCCTCCGGACCGACCCGGTATGACCCTCTTTTGTTAAAAATATTTAGCCTGCTATAAGTCCTGCTTTGTATTACATTACAGTGCCTGTAATCGTAGTCCCGCTCTTATGGAGTTTGTAAGAAAGGATCTCTCCGCTCCAGAAATGGAATTTCAAAATGACTTCTCCATCTTTCACTTCGTTAAAGAAATTAGGTTTCAGCGTAATTTTTCCATCCTCATAAGAAGGGCTGAATGTGTATTCGAACTCCTTAAAGGAAGTCCAGTTTTGCGGACCTGCATTGCTTCCATCTGTATAAACAGCTTCCATCGTAGCAAGCAAATCGCCGTTGAATTGAACCGGAATTGCAAAATTATCCGTTGTTCCTTGTGCTTTCTGCAGCTCAGGTGTACTGTTTGTGATTACACGGAACTTCCAGTCTGCGCCTTTGTTGAACTCCGCAGTAATTACGGCATTCACTCCATACTCGCCTGAAGCTGTCAATTCTGCTAATTTTGCTGCTTTGATGGTGAGTTTCTCGCCAGAAAGGACATACTCTTTCCCTTTTTTCAGGTTCTTTCCATTGACACTCAGTTTCGTTAACCGATTGCCGTTCAAGTTCATTTGGATCTGCTGATCTTGCCCAGCTGCGCCTTTCTCCACAAAAATTAGATCCGTTTCAGCGGTAGCCGAACGTGTCTTCCGTCCTGCTTTCATCATGTCAAAAAGGTCCTGATCAGACCATTTGTATTCCGTTCTGCTAAAGTGCTGTCCGTTATCCCACAGCATATGTGTAATATTTTTTTCTTTTAGAACATGCGTAAGGTATTCAAAGAACTTCAGTTTTTCACCTTGTTCAATCGTATTCGTACTTTGGTCAAAACCAAGCAGCCCGTACTCACCTAAAATTACGGGTATACCTTTGGCTACAAAGGTGTTGTATACGTTATTAAAAGTTTGATCGATATCATTTTTTGTATCCTCTTCGAAACGAGTGTAGCCGGCAATGTTCACACTAAATGGCCAGAAGCCATAGTAATGAACGGTTGCAATGATGTTCTCATCGTTCAGTTTTGTAATTGTGCTAGACAGTGCGTCCATACGCTCTTGTGATGGAGATGCTTCAAGTGTAGATAATACGAGTGGACGAGTAGCGTTGATCCCGCCGGACTCACGGACTATTTTATAAAAAGATAAATTCAGTTCTTCGAGCATCTCTAGCTGTTTCTCTTCATCCGTTGTTCCGCCATCCGTAAAGCGAGGTTCGTTCACACTTTCAAACATCACCTTGTTAGACTGATTCTTAAAGTGGTCGGCAACTTGCGTCCAGATCGCATTATATCTAGCAAGCACTTCGTCATGTTTTTTCTCCATATGGCTGATCCAGACCCAAGAATCGTGATGAACGTTAATCATGACATACAGCCCTTCATCAAGAGCCCACTGGACTACTTCCTGAACACGGTTCAGATAAGCAGGTTCCACGGTATAGTCTGGCGCTGCTCCGATATGGGAATCCCAGGTCACTGGAATTCGAATACTTTTATATCCTTCATCTGCAATATTCTGAATTAATTCTTTCGTGATGCGCGGATTGCCCCAAGCCTTCTCATCTGCACCTACGGCATCCAGAGAGTTTCCAAGATTCCATCCTGGCTGCATATCGTTTACGTAAGATTGAAGCTTAGATTTGTTGCCTTTTGCTGCGTCAGCTTGTGTAGGGCTCAAGGTAGAAGAAAACAGGGAGAGAACAAGTGCAAAAGCCAGAGAAAGCGTAAGCGTAGATTTCCATTTTCGATTCAACCTTATACATCTCCTTTGGTTACACATATTTTGGAAGCGCTTCCCAAAAAGAATAACATATCCATAAATTCTTCACTACCCTGCGAATTGGTGACCATTTCATATGTTAATTAGTGGAATTAATTTCAAATCTCTTTAGTTATGTATTCAATTATGCCTATGTAACTAAAAACAAAACCCTTAGATCATCGTAATTCTCATTACGTGGTCTAAGGGTTTGAGTAGCTATATTCTAGTAAAACAACTCGAAAGTTCTAGTGTTCGAGGAACACGAGCTGGATGAAGAACAAAATTGCAAAAACATAGAAGATCGGATGTACATCTTTCCCTTTCCCGCGCAGCAGTTTCAGCAGAGGGTAGAAAATAAATCCTACGCCGATCCCTGTTGCAATACTGTGCGTAAGCGGAGTGAGAATAATGATGAGAAATGCTGGGAAAGCTTCCTCTACATCAGACCATTTAACCTGGCTGATTGCATTAATCATAAAGTAACCTACAATAATAAGCGCCGGAGCGGTAATGGCGGAAATGCCGGATAATACACCGATCAGCGGCGAGAAGAACAAGGTCAGTGCAAGCAGGATACTTACCACTACTGCAGTAAGACCCGTACGGCCGCCTGCTGCTACCCCTGTGCTGGATTCAATATAAGCTGATGTCGGGCTTGTACCGAGCAAAGCTCCTGATGTTGTACCTACCGCATCCGCCAGAAGTGCTCCGCGTGAACGCGGGAATTTACCCTCTTTGATAAGGCCCGCCTTCTCTGCTACCCCAAGCATGGTGCCTGTTGTATCAAACAAAGTAATCAGTAAGAAAGTAAAGATAACGGTGTAAAGTCCACTGGAGAATACACCTGCAATATCAAGTTGGAAAGCGGTTGATGACAGCCCTGTCGGCATCGATACGATGGATTCTGGCATCTGAAGCAATCCCATAAACCACGCAATAATGGCCGTAACTACCATCCCGATAAATAAGTACCCTTTTACGTTATATGACATAAGCACCACGGTAATGAGTAGTCCAATAATCGTAAGCATGGTCATTGGATCTGATAAATTACCTAGTGCAATTAGATTCGATTCGGAGGCAACAATAATTCCTGCATTTTGAAGTCCAACCGTAGTAATAAAAAGTCCGATCCCTGCCGTTATGGCATGTTTGAGGCTGCCCGGTATGGCATCCAAGAGCATATATCTAAAGGAAGTTAGCGACAAAATAACAAACAGCATTCCGGCAATGAATACTGCACCAAGTGCTACCTGCCAAGAAACTCCATATCCTGCTACGACACTGTATGCGAAAAACGCGTTAAGCCCCATTCCTGGCGCAATGACGATCGGATAATTCGCACCAAGTCCCATAATAAGTGTACCAATAATACTCGCAAGCACGGTTGCAATGAATACACCGTTAAAATCCATTCCCGTACTGCTGAGCATACCCGGATTCACGATGACGATGTAAACCATTGTAAAGAAGGTCGTAAGCCCCGCAATGATCTCCGTCGGGATGGTCGTGCCTCGTTCTTTTAATTTAAACCATTTTTCCATTGAAGCTGTGCCTCCATGACTTGTATTGTCATTCGAATCAAAACAAAAAATCCTAATTCTTCATATAGGATGACAAAATATAGGCTCCTATATTCGTAAGTAGGATATAAGTTACGAACGACTGAAGTGTAAATCATTATTGTATTGATTATATATTCATTTATCCTGTCTACATTGTGTAAAAGGACAATAACAAGAATATTAAATATAACAAAAGAAGTCAACTATTTCACAAAAAAATCACGGTTAATCCCGAACTTTTACAACCCCATATGCTTCCATTATTCGCTTTTGATGGAGGTTCGGATGAAAGAAGGCGGTACTTGTTTATATTTTTTAAACGTCCGGCTGAAGTAAGAAATATCATTGTACCCTGAAGCAAGGGCCACCTCTGATATGGTCATTTCTGTATTGCGAAGCAGATATTCTGACTTATTAATTCGGAACTGATTGATATACTCGGTCACTGTCTTGTTCGTCAGTTCACTGAATAAGCGGCTGAAATGAAAACGGGATAACCCTGCCTTATGAGCCAGCAGCTCCACCGATAGTTCCTCCAGATAATGTTCCTCGATATATTTAAAAATGGGAGCAAATCTCGTTAAATTTTTGGTGCGGCTATTATATTCAGCACTCGGCATGTACTCTGCTATATGTCTACGGAACAATATCGTCAGCATCCGGTACATACTCGATTTAATGGCCATTTCATACCCAAGTTCTTTCCCCTGGAACTCTTGAAGAATTTGTTCAAATGCGGTGCGCAGTTCAGAATCATCAGGAATGTGGTTTTTGAACATGACATTATTTTGGGTCATCGGAGTAATGAACTTCGTCCCCACTGCATCAGGCGATGGGCTCTGTAGTAGAGACAGATCCGTGATCAGCGCATTATACAGTACGTGGCCCGATACATTGATTCCGTGGTGCAGGTCATTACTATTGAGGATGATAAGGTCCCCTTCTTTGACCTGTGTTTGCTCCGAATTGCATTCGATAATCGCTTCGCCTTGCGCAAAATATAAAATTTCCATATGTTCATGAAAATGAGGATGAAATAAGATTTGCCCTTTTTCGGTCGACTCACAATAATGAAGCTTCAGTGGAAACTGCGGATCAGGCATATCCATCGGTTCCCGTAAAGCAGCGTCTCTAAGCATAGGCCATCCCTCCACTCATCGCACATTTGTTCAAATAATCAGCAACGCTCTACATGGCTTTCCCCGCAGGGTCTCACTACAATAAAGGTAATTCTAGATGATAGAAAAAAGGAGATAATCCTTACACTTCTGTTGTCTAGTATATCCTATTCTAGAATTTGAAGGGAGCACAAATTTACATATGACAACACTTAAAATTGGTGTAATTGGTGCTGGGAGCATCTCGCAATATCATCTAACACCTTACAAAAACAATCCAAATACGGTTCTTCATGCGGTATGCGATATGAATGCCGAGCGGGCCAAACAAACCGCTGATAAATACGAAGCACCACATGCCTATAGTGATTACAATGAACTGCTTGCTAATGAAGAAATCGATGCCGTCAGCATCTGTACGTGGAATGATACCCATGCGGAGATCGCCATTGCAGCTCTGAAAGCAGGTAAACACGTTCTGGTGGAGAAACCGCTTT
The DNA here is from genome assembly GCF_036577645.1 of Paenibacillus sp. GYB006. Lineage (NCBI taxonomy): Bacteria > Bacillati > Bacillota > Bacilli > Caryophanales > Paenibacillaceae > Paenibacillus > Paenibacillus sp. GYB006. The sequence continues at coordinate 29,199 of NZ_JARBDA010000020.1, forward strand.
GCCGTACAGTAGAGGAAGCTTATAAGATTCAACAAGCAGTACAAGAATCGGGTAAGATTCTGCAAGTCGGCTTTGTTCGCCGCTATGATCCTAACGCACAAATGCTTCGCTCTTTTATCGATAATGGAGAATTTGGTGAAATCTATTATGCCAAAGCATCTTACATTCGCAGACTCGGCAACCCAGGCGGCTGGTTCTCTGATTCAAGACGTTCCGGCGGCGGACCGCTGATTGATATCGGTGTCCACGTGATTGACCTCTGCTGGTATATGATGGGCAGACCAAAAGTGAAATCGGTTACAGGTAATACCTACCGCAAGCTAGGAGATCGCTCTAATATCAAAAATCTTTCTTCCTATAAAGCAGCCGACTATAACCCGAATAATCAAGATAATGATGTAGAAGATTTAGCAAATGCACTCATTCGTTTTGAGAACGGCTCTACCCTAATGGTTGATGTCAGCTTCACTCTTCATGCAAAGGAAAATGAAGGTTCAGTGAAACTATACGGAGAAAAAGGCGGATTCGAGATCGATCCAGAAGTCGTCATTGTTACCGAGAAGCATGACACAATCATCAACATCAGCCCGCAAACCGACAGCAAAGGATTCCAATTTGAAAAAGCATTCCAAGCAGAAATTGATCATTTTGTAGAATGTGTTCAGACAGGTAAGCAGCCGATCAGCCCTGTGGAAGACGGCGTAGAAGTCATGAAAATTCTTCGTGGTATTTATGAATCCGCAAGTACAGGAAAGGAAGTATACCTATGAAACTCGGACTCAGTTCCTACAGCTTGTATCAAGCACTCAAAAAAGGAACGATGACGATTGCAGATGTCATTGATTTCACAGCCGATCATGGCGGAGAACATATAGAAATCGTACCGCTTGGTTATAACCTGACAGAACAGCCTGAACTAATTGATCTTATCGTAGCGAAAGCTGCGGAGCGCGGTATTGAAATATCCAACTATGCCATTGGCGCCAATTTTCTTGTAGATAGTGAAGAAGCCTACCAGCAAGAAATTGCACGCGTGAAAAATGAAGTCGATATTGCAAACAGGCTCGGCGTGAAGCTGATGCGTCATGATGTAGCTTCTTCTCCCGATGTATCTATCGCCAATTTCAATGCAAATATAGACCGGCTTGCTGCCGCTTGCCGGGAGATTGCGGAATACGCTGGCAAGTACGGTATTACAACAAGTGTAGAGAATCACGGCTATTTCATTCAGCACAGTGACCGGGTTCAGGCCCTGATTCACGCAGTGAATATGCCTAACTTCAAAACGACACTCGATGTAGGTAACTTCCTATGTGCAGATGAACAACCGCTCGCTGGTGTGAAGAACAACCTTCCTTATGCATCCATTGTGCATATTAAAGACTTCTATGTACGCCCTGCCGGCCAGAATCCAGGCGATGGATTTTTTAGATCCACTGCCGGTAACTACCTGCGCGGAGCAGTGGCGGGTCAAGGCGATATTCCGATGCGCGATGTTATTCAATTGGTAAAGGCCTCCGGTTATGACGGATATCTCAGTCTTGAATTCGAAGGCGTTGAGGACTGTGAATTTGGTGCACGAGTGGGCCTTGCCAATGTGAAGAGATTTTGGGACGAAGCTTAAGCATTCGTAACTCACGGAATAAGTACAATCAATAAGGAGGCTTCAGTATGTCTTTTACAAATAAAATCGGCGTTATGTCCGACAGTTTTCAGGTCGGACTGCGAGAAGGTTTGAAGAAGTCCAAAGAAGTTGGTGCAGAAGGTGTACAAATCTATGCCGTATCCGGCGAGATGTCACCCGAGAACCTTTCTACTTCTGCACGTAAAGAACTGAAAAGCTATATTGCAGATCTCGGACTTGAAATATCGGCTCTCTGCGGTGATCTTGGCGGTCATGGATTTCAAGATACAGCGGCTAATCCTGAAAAAATTGAAAAGTCCAAACGCATTCTTGACCTCGCTGTAGAACTAGGAACAAATGTGGTCACAACACATATCGGTATTGTTCCTGATGATGTAAACGGTCCGATCTACGCTGCGATGCAGTCTGCCTGTGAGGAACTTGGTCTCTATGCGAAGAGTATGAACGCCTACTTTGCCATTGAGACGGGACCTGAGCGCTCTGCTCATCTCAAAAACTTCCTTGATACACTCAGTACGAACGGCGTATCCGTTAACTTTGACCCGGCAAACATGGTCATGGTAACAGGCGATGATCCCGTGGAAGGCGTCAAGATCCTGAAAGATTACATCGTCCATACCCATGTGAAAGACGGCAGACAAATAAGACCTATTGATCCCAAAGAGGTCTATGGTTACCTTGGATATGAAGGCATGACACATGAGAAAATTGCAGAAATGGCTTCTTCCGGCGCCTCTTTCCTGGAGGTTCCACTAGGCGAAGGCCAAGTTGATTTTGATGCGTACTTTGCTGCGCTGCAAGAGATTGGATACAAAGGCTACCTCACAATTGAGCGTGAAGTGGGTGCTTCACCAGAAGAAGATATTCGGAAAGCCGTTCAGTTTATTAAAAAGTACCGCGGGTACTAAGGAAACCATGTTAGGATGCTGGCTTTTAGGCGCGCTATTTGGGCAAAGGGTCTCAAGCGAATCACTCTTTGCTCCTTTCGTCTACTTCGCCGTGAACATTTGTAGATACAATAAAGAGATCTGTCCATCACGGGCAGATCTCTTTATTAATATTCTTAATAGAACCGATAGAGACGTACCCCATGTGGCGGCACAGTGGCCCGAAGCACACCTGCCGTAAGTTCGGCTGGTGCTCCGCTCCACAGTTCAGTGCCAGCAGTGCTGCCTACCAGGCCAATTTGCTCAATATCCAAGTCTAGCGAAAGCAGACTCTCACCGATATTAAATAGGGCAGCGTAGCGAATGCCTTCGGTGTCTTCGGCCGTCCAGACGATGAGATCTCCTTGGTGTAATGCTTCTTTGGCTCCGCGGCTCTCCTGGTGCATGCGCAGAACCTCACGGTTCGTAAGCAGCGACAGTGTCCAGTCGTCGCAGTCTCGTAATTCGCCCCCAAAAATGAGCGGTGAGCGGAAGATGCTCCAAAGCGACATCATTGTTAACTGTTCGTCGCGAGTAAACCGGGTCCAGCGGTCCGCTCCCCCCCCATCTACCGAGCGGATACCGATGTGACCGAGCGGCAGCATGTCGCAGTCAGGCCAGGAACCTGCCTCTGGTATGCCCTGCCATACCCGGCAACGATCGAACATGTCCAAAAGGAGCGGCCACTGGTCCCAAAAATCATCTGTGACACGCCACATGTTCGCATGCGAGGTAAAAAACTCTGCATATTCCACCGGAGCAGGCCCAGGAGATAGGCTTAACACCATGGGCCGACCGCAGTTCTCGATCGCTTTTGCGATCATAGCGATCTCCGGCTGATGGGTGTCGTACAGCCTGGAAGCCGCAATATCATCCACCTTTACCAGGTCAACGCCCCACTCTGCGTACAATTCAAAGAGGGAATTGTAATAAGCCTGCGCCCCTTCCTTCGAAGCATCCACGCCATACATATCCGTATTCCATGGACAGATCGAGTTCGTATGCGCAATATCCCGTGCGGTCGCCGCCGTACCGAGAATGGAAGTGCCAGCGTGGACCGCTTGCCGAGGAATGCCGCGCATAATATGAATACCAAATTTAAGTCCAAGGCTGTGTACATAATCGGCTAACGGCTTAAATCCTTGTCCGCCTGCCGCAGATGGAAAGCGGTTCTCAGCAGGCATGAGCCGGGAATACTCATCCATTACGAGTGGGACAAACGGCCGGTATTGTGAGGAGTTCGCATGAGGCTCGTACCACTGAATGTCGACGGTAATGTAGCTCCATCCGTATGCTTTGAGATACTGTGCCATGTATTCCGCATTGCCCCGAATTTCTTCTTCTGTTACGGCTGCACCGTAGCAATCCCAACTATTCCAGCCGAGCGGCGGCGTAGGCGCTGCAAGCTTATGATCCATTTTCAAAAGCTCCTTTACTGTTTAATATTGCTCTTGTTACCTCTTGCTATGTTTAGCATAGTAAAGGAGATTCGTAATATCTACAGTAATCTTGAAAGCCGAATAGTAAAATATTGCGGTCAGTCAAAAAACAATTTGCGATAAGCAAGACAGTCGCCCCCACTTCGAAATTCTCCCGGTGTAAGGCCTGCCACGCTGCGAAACGCTTTAATGAAATAACTTCCGCTGGAGTAGCCAATCCGCTCGGCAATCGCCTCCATGCTAAGGTCGGTTCCCCGAAGCAGCTCCATCGCTTTCTCCGTACGGACACGCGTCAAATAAGCACCTGGCGTCAGGCCCGTGCTAGCCGAAAATCGGCGGATCAAGTGATATTTCGACAGAGACACATACTCGGACAGCTGATCGATACTGATCATCTGTGAATAATTGGCTTCAATAAATTCAGCTGCATACCTTACATTTTCAGGCCAGTTGTCCCTGTTCCGCAAAGTTGTTACCTGCAGTCTAGCTAGTTCTGTCATGAACTGATAGACGCAAGACGATGCGATCAAGGGATCGGTAATTCTGCCCGCTGCTGCATCCGCCACGATCATTTGTAATATCCGAACGGGCGCACAATCCATAGGCAGATAAGGAGTCTCCCCCGCTTCACCCAGAAATTTATGCCAGTGGGGTAATATCAGATTGGGCCGGAACAGCAGGAATAGAAAATCCCAAGGCTCTTTTGATTTCGGGTGATAATAATAGCGGTGAGGTCCTGGAATTTCAGCGAGAAAAGCTTGTCCAGCGGTGATATGGTGAGTTTGGTTCCCAGACTCATATACCCCTTCGCCATTAATCGTATACTGGAACAGCAGGAGAGGCCCATCGGTCCGCTTCTGTCCGTCCCAATGATAAGAAGGATCGGTGATCGAATCATAACCGGCTGCAAATAACACGCACAGCTGAAGCTCCTTATCTTCGGCGAATCGAAAACCATAGGTACCTTTGGGAATGTTCATAAATATCCTCCTTATAGCGAAGATGCTCTAGTAGTAAGAAACAGTATGTAACTAATCATATGACGTAATCTTTGTTGTCGCTATAAAAATACACTATAAGCAAAGATGTTAAGAGGTCCTCAAGGCAATCGTTCCATTTCTAATATGGCAAATAAACAATCTATTTAAGGCACTATAAATAACGAAGATATTTATAGTATGTATAATTATGGTAGAGTGTTATTGATAGAATCAACTTCACAACTCATTAAAAGGAGGAAAACTGATGCGTATGTCATTTACCGTCCTGATTCTTTTGTTCACTCTCATCCTGTCTGCCTGCACATCTAATGATAGAGATTTAGACGAAGCGATAAAAGTAGCTAAAGTATATAAAATCGCCGAGCTTGAAGCCAATCAACCAAAACCAAATGGAGAAATATCAATGGAGGCTATTGAAGCCAAGGAAGAGGCTATTAAACCGCTGACGAACACTAAATTCTTTGAATCAAATAAGATGAGCCGAGTGTATTCTCGTTCACTCCTCATTGCAAAGATCAAAGAAAGCAAAGTTGTGGTAAGTGATTTGAAATTCACCTCGAAAAATCAGTCGGAGAATGAAATAGAACTCGAGTATTCCGGTCTTATGTCATTTGCCAAAGAAAAAATTGAACTTGAAGGGATTATTACATTATTAAAGGAAGAAAATGAATGGAAAGTAAACAATGATGTGTACAACTTCGAGGATCTAATATCGATCATTGACGAAAATATAGATAATTAAGAAAGGTAGATTATATGAGCCGCTCTGTTTTGTACTATCTGTGGGTAGCTATCATCGGATATCTCTCCGGACCTACCCTCTATACAGCTGTACTGCGATTCTTCTACCAGGAGCCGCTTAGTCAGCAAGAACTGTCAGCTCTTCTAACTTGGTCCATCCCTACCTTCTTCACCGTAGGAATCTTGTTATATCTACTATCCATCATCCTTCTCCGCTCCTTACGTATCTATAATCTACTCACCCAGACGGTGCTGTTTATTCTGGTTGGTATTCTGCCCGCTGCTCTGTTTACACTTGGTGCAGGAATGTTTAGCTATGCGGAGATCTCCTCACTTATCTCTCCAGAAGGTCTGCTCTTTTTACTATTCTTCTCGGGTATTGGAGTGGTCTGCTCCTATGGTGTGTGGGCCCGGCACAAGAATCTTAGTAAATCCCCCTTCTATGCTTTATCCGGGTTGATCATCATTGCTTTTGTAGTCCTTATCGTTGTACCTCTTGGGTAAAAAAAGGGGGTATCCCTTTGCTTCTACGTATCTCTTGTTTACAATGGATACGTTAGTATCAAGAAGTAAAAGGAGGTAGTCCCTTGAATATCCTCATTGCCGAAGATGAACCCCATATTGAAAAGCTGCTTATCTCCTGTGTTCAGGAAGTCTCTCCTTCCGCTGATATTTATACAACAGGGAGGTCCAGCGAGGCGCTCAACATCGCCCGCAACCGAGCAATAGATCTATTTATTCTGGACATTCAGTTAGAAGATTACAAAGGGACACTGCTAGCTCATGAACTCCGTTCCATGGAACGTTATTCATATACACCTATCGTATTTGCAACTGCGCTTGCGAATGAGGAGCTGACTGCATATCGGCAAATCAAATGCTACAGCTTTTTGATCAAGCCTTTTACGAAGGAGGAAGTGATAAACGTACTGCATGATACCATCCGGTACAGCCAGCATTTTGCCTTAGAGCAACGCGTGAAACCTAAAATGCTACATATCGAACAAAAGAGTCATATCTTCGAATATGAACAAGATCTTATTGTATACATTGAATCATTCGGTAAACATCTAGAACTGCATGTGAAGTCTGCACAAGAAAGCTCCATCAGATCTGACCGCATTTCGGGATTATCTCTTAAAAAAATGAAGGAAATGCTCGGTAATGGCACTTTCGTTCAGTGTCATAAAAGTTATATTATTAACACTTCGTATATTTCTAAAATTGATAAGTCCGAAGGCTTTGTAGAACTGACGGGTATAAATTCAGCCATACCAATTGGCAATAAATTCAGAGACGCGCTGATGAACAGAGGCAGCGTATGATTTATTTTCAAATTCTGCTCGACACCATTATTATGCTTGTACTCTGTTATGCACTGGCGGGACAGCCGCTTCGGCTTGAAAAAAAAGTCCTAATGTGGTTCCTTTGCTTTCATGGACTATGCGTATTATTTCGATATCAAGGCTCGAGCATTCCAGGATTTGAGATCAACAATTATGATTTGTTGCCTGTGAATAATCCCTTACTGTTATTTTTGCTATTCCTAGGTGTCTTAATCCTCAACAGTTCTCTAATTCAGCCCTTATCCGATATGAAAACGATCGTGGTGACGTTCCTCAGTTTCCTAACCTGGATTCTGATTCGTACGTTTAGCATTGCTGCTACAGAATTCGTAATAGATCAAGAGGCAGCGTTATTCCCTTATGTCCACCGAGGGGGCACGCTGTTTATAGCGTTAGTGATCTACTATGTTCTCATCATCAAAAGAGGAAATTCTTTTCTTGGAGATTATAGCGGCGTATTTACCAAAATAATGTTGATTCAGTCTGCGCTAGTCGTCTTTGTGATGATAACTTATGCGAATTTTGAAACCTCATTTGTGACTCAGAATTTGTTGTTCATTCTGATTATCTTCTCCCTCGTCATCAGCATGAATCTCTGGATTATTTACGAGCAGAATAAACGATCCCGTCATGAAAAAAGAGTCTCTGCCATAGAACAATACCTCCCCGTCATTGATGAACTGGTATCCGAGGTGAGGGCAAGACAACATGAGTTTCATAATAAGTTGCTAGCTATTCACAGCATTGTGGAGACGGCTCCCTCTCTTCCAGAAGTCCGCTCCCAAATTACGGCCTATACAAAAGATGTCATGATGCAAACCGAGATACGTGAAATCCTACAGCTTGATAGTAAAGTCATCGGCGGGTTTCTGTATACTAAAATAAAGATTGCTGAGCTTAAGAAGATAACACTGACGCCGCATGTTCATACCCTATTTTCTCAGGTGCAGACCGAGGAGCATCAGTTGGTTGAAATCTTGGGTGTTCTGATTGATAATGCAATCGAAGCTTCCTACCCGGGAGATGAGATCGTTGTTAGTGTTACACGGAATCAAGAAAAATCCTTTACGGAAATTACCGTCATGAACCCTCACCCACCTAAATCTAGTACACAACTCATGCAAATGTTCTCAAAGGGGTATACCACCAAAAGTCAGGCACACGGCAATCGCGGATATGGCTTATATAATGTGAAGCAGATTGTTTTACAGCAAAAAGGAAAAATCATTACACGTAATATAGAAATAGAAGGGATCCCTTATCTCTGCATTGGTGTTCAAATTCCATAGAAATGTTAAAGCATAAACAAGGGTTTTACGGGAACGAAAAACGTTCATTCCTGTAAAACCCTTGTTTGTTCCTAATCTATTGAACCTGATCTGTGGACAAGCTATATTGTAGACACTTAAGGAGGTAAGCGCATGAAGAATTTATTGCTTTTGGAGTGGAGAAAGCTGCGATGGCCTGTTCTTCTTAGTATGGTGGGTCTCACCATAACTATTGCTATTTTGAGCGGAACAATATATAAAAGCTACTCGCTTGAACATGATTTAGAAGCTTGGGAAGTGGGAATTGCCATCATCGTTTTTCTATTTCCCTTGATCTCCGTTCTCCCTGTAGGCTGGCTGATGTATTTTGAGAGGAAAGATCAGTTTTTAATGTACACTCTTCCAAGAGTGAAAAAAAGCCGCTATCTGTTATCCAAATGGATCGTCGTTGCAAGTAGTTCATTTCTGATCATGTTCGTTGCTATGTTCATCGGTGTCATTACAGCTCTCTATATTAAACCTAACATTGTACCCGAGTATGGTTTGATAAATCCAGATACGGGAGAGCTCATGCCCAGGCTGGAAAGTCAGCATTTCATGGGGGCCATGTTTGTACATCATCCCTTAACTTATGGATTTTTACTTAGTTTATGGCAAGGGTTATTATCAGCGATTATTGCCACGCTTGGCTTTATCTTGTCTCTATTTATCAGCAATATATTTATTATTCTTACAGGACCCTTCATCTATGTCATTATGGAGAATTTCATCTTTCAGATTCAGCCTCTTAGAAACTCTCTTAGAATCTACCGAATCTATCTTAGTTTTAGCCCTGAATTTTACGATACAGCCAAATACGGATATTGGCCGCTCTTGATCGGACCACTACTTGCTCTGCTCTTCACAGCATTCATTGCATTATATTGTAGAAAAATCAAAAAAATTACGGTCTATCCGTCGTAGGAGGGATTCCGTATGAGAGCTATTTTTCTAAGAGATATTCGTCGTTTTTTATCTGTGAGACTCCTATTCCTGATGCTCGGATGTACTCTATTCAGCCTTGCGAAACGCCGAGGATTCTCACAGTCTTACGATAGCTTTGTGCTATCTATGCTGTCTGATCATTACTACATTACTTTTTTTATGGTTCCTGTGTTTCTCTACATCCTGTTTACCCATCTAGAAATGGATATGGAGTATGTACTGATTCGTTCCAAGAAGTTTGCGTATTATTTTATCGCGAAAGCAGCCGCTATAACTATGAATGTGTCCATTTTTGTTCTGCTTCAACTTGTCGTGTTTCTGGTTGTTGGGATCGGGCTGGAGGTAAACTCTATTTTTCCTTCACCTGATTCGCAAAATTCGTCACTTGAAGTGCTGATTATGCTAAGTCACTATTTTCATTATCCATGGCAAGCTGCGATCGTAACCACACTTTACATGATAATGGGACTCAGTATACTTAGTATTTTTTTCTGGGCACTCCATCACTTTCTGGAGAAAAGGACATTCGCAATCCTTATCATTACACTTTATTTTCTAATGGTGTTTGCCATGAAATCCAAAATTACAGGACTCACCCGAATTCCTTTCATCTTTATTAATAACTACATTATCTTTATGTACAATCTAACGTACCCTTATGGATTGCAAATCAGCTTGATAACACTGGCTATGATTGCCGGAGTTACAGCTTATGTGATTAAGAAACACTGGAATAAGCGTCCTGAATGGAAAATAGCCCTACGAATACCAAGCGGTATTACTTCTTACTACGGTGCTCAGCTCTTTTCAGCTAAAAATGGGGCTATTCTTCTTGCATTCGTTATAGGGTTTGGACTATGGAAACTGCTACAAGTACAGACTATGCCGAATAGTACACAAACTGATTACTTAATCTATGCCTTCTGGGGACATGGACATGGATATATGAACATGCTGGATTGGATTGCGATGATCCTGATCAACGGGGTACCCATTTATCTGCTCGCCCATTTTCTAGAGAACGAGAAAAAAGATCACAGCATTTTACTAACGATACGTCTGCGTTCAAAATGGCACTGGGGAGCCGCAATATTTGGAGTCAGCACTCTCTTCTTACTCATGTATACACTATTGCTAACTGGCGGGCTTCTGCTTCTAGCAAATGTCGGGGGATTCCCTGCGGGTGAAGGCACCCTTATTCCGGGTCTATCGATCGGTATGAATGAACTTATGCTGTATCTTATAGGATCCAAACTACTTGATCTGTTATTTCAGTTCCTATTCCTATTTGTTATCTTTCTATGGACCCGACACATCATCGTTGCCTTCATCGGTATTTTAGTAATGTATGCTCTATACTTATTTCCTTTTTCATGGACAACTTATATTCCAGTCGGCTTATCGAGTCTTGCACAAAATCTCAATTTCACAGCACTCGCTGATTCTTCTATTCCTGGGCTGCCGGGTAAAATAATCATGCTCCTGCTTGGGAGCCTTGTCATCATACCAAGCCTATATGTACTCCTCTTTGGGTACAAGAAACGCTTTCAGTAGAATAAGTGCACCAAATGAAAAATAAAAACAACGAAGAGGTGATATAAAGTGTCAGAGATTCGCGTTGAAGGCGTATCAAAAGCTTTTCATGGTATTAACGTACTATCCGATATCCATCTGGAGATTGAAAAAGGTTCTACCATCGGAATTGTTGGTGCGAACGGTAGCGGAAAATCAGTTCTCTTCAAGATCATCTGCGGGTTCACTGCGCCCGACCAAGGTGCTGTATTTGTTAGGAACAAACGGCTGGGTAAAGATATTGATTTTCCTGAGAATGTAGGTGTCTTTATTAACTCTCCCGGCTATATCGGAATTTACAGCGGATATAAAAACCTGAAATTCCTTGCCGATATCAATCGTAAAATAGGCAGTATAGAAATTAAGAACGCCATGAGACTTGTAGGACTAGACCCTGATCTCAAAACAAAAGTAGCCCATTACTCCCTTGGCATGAAACAGAAACTTGGTATAGCACAAGCTATTATGGAAGGACAGGATATTCTGGTGCTGGATGAACCTTTTAACGCACTAGATTACCAAACCTACAACGATATGAAAGAGATTATCATCAGGTTAAAAGAAGAGAACAAAACGATGCTGTTAACGAGCCATAATTATGAGGACCTCGAGTCTCTATGCGATACGCTCTATATTATCCAAAACGGACAGATGGAACTGTTGACAGAAGAACGTAAAGCCATGTATTTTAAAAGACGATAGATTGATCATTTGAAGTGAACCCTATTGAGTAGACACTTTTTAAAAAAAGGGATACGCCGTATTTAAGCGGCAATGAGATGACTTCGGTATGCTGTATGCTGCAGAAGTCATCTTTTTTATGGGTGTAGAGAATAGAAAAACCCCGAATAGGGCCACTTTCTTAAAGTGTCTACTATTCAGGATTCTGTTCAATGTATGAAACGATTACTTTTCTTTTATGTGGGGGTAATATCGCAAAATAGTGCAAATCCTATTTAATGACTAACCTATTTTGCTGGTTTGCTCGTAAATTTCTAACCCTTCTTCTTCATGATTACCAACAATAAATTGTATATGATTCTGAGAAACAATTAGACTATGCGTTTGCATTTCTTTTTTCTCATTGATTTGTTTTACCCCATCCAAGATAATTCCTTCTGTGACACCTGTTGCACTAAACAAGCAGTCTTCTGATTTCACTATTTCATCAAGTAACCAAATATGCTTTGGATCGCTAACTCCCATTTGTAGGCAACGTTCATATTCCTGCTCGGTTTGAGGCAGAAGCTGCCCTTGAAAATCACCATTAAATCCTTTTTGTGCAACAGCTGCAATTACACCTTCTGGCGCACCGCCAATCCCAATAAATAGGTCAACTTCACATTGTTCTATCGATGTAGCCAAAACGCCTGTGATATCCACTTCAGAGAATAGCTTAACCCTTGCACCTTCTTCGTGTACATCATCAATCCATTGTTGATGGCGCGGGCGGTCTTGAATCATTACTGTTAACTCGTTAACCTGTTTACCTAATGCCTTTGCAACCCGGTGCATATTATCTTTAAGTGAATCTTCTAAGCAAATAGCTCCCTTTGCTTTCTTGCCACATGCTATCTTTTTCATGTACATATCTGGAGCATGCAGCAGTGTCCCTTTAGGCGCAACTGCTAATACAGCTAGGGCTCCATGCATCCCTTTAGAAACAAGGGTGGTTCCTTCAATAGGATCAACAGCTAAATCTACTTTTAATTCTTTACCTGCTCCTAATTCTTCACCTATATAGAGCATCGGTGCCTCATCCATTTCACCCTCACCAATGACAACGGTGGATGCAATCGGTAATTGATTCAACACGTTGCGCATCGCATTTGTTCCCGCTCGGTCTGCCTCTATTTTATTTCCACGACCTATCCATGAATACGTATGAAGTGCAGCCATCTGTGTAACTTTCATAAAATCATTAGTAAAATGCTTAATTTGTACAGTCATTTTCCTCATTCCTTTCAAAAAAGACAATAAAAATCACCCATCCTTAAAAGTATGTTTTGAAACATCATTCAATTAAGGATGGGTGACGACAAAATTACACACATGAATCAATTTCATAACTCGTTAAATCAATTTATAACTCATGAAAAGATATTATGAAATTGATTCACATACAGAAGATTTTACGGTTTGCAGAAATACTTCTAGAATGGCTGCTGCTGATGTTGCTCCTGGATCTTGTGCACCAATCGAACGTTCACCTAAACGACTGGAACGGCCGCGTTTTGAAAGCATATCCTTTGTAGAAGCTGCACCATCTTTAGCGGATTGCACAGCAAGTTCGAACGATTTTATAAAATCGCCTTCTTGCTCAAATGCATCTACTAATGTATTACGTGCTGGAATTAAAGCATCCATCATCGTTTTATCTCCAAGTTCCGCTTGACCGCGCTCTTGAACCCCGTCTACGAATGCCACCCAATACTCCTTCCATGCCGTATCATCTAATACTTCTTTCCCTTTTAGCGCTTTTGCACCACGCATAAAACCTGTAGCATAAAGCGGGCCGACAGATGAACCCACAGCACTCAAAAATGTACGCCCTGAAGTCGAACTTAATTTCACACAATCTTGTTCCTCTGCTAACGGTCCTTCAAGCTGTTCCTTTACTGCTTGCCAACCGATTGACATGGTTACACCATGATCTCCATCACCAAGCTTACGATCAAGCTCGCATAAATAATCTTTTTGTTCTTCTATCATCTCTACTACATTAAATAAGAATTGTTTAAATTGAGTTGCTGATATTTCCATTATTTGCTCCCCCTATCGTTGTACGTACATCGGGCAATCTGCCGCAAAGTCTATCATTTCTGCTAATTCATCATTCAATTTGGCAATGGAAACAGATGCACCCCCCATTTCTAAGGATGTGCTGTAGCTTCCAACAAAAGAACGATGAATATGAATGTTCTTACTCGATAAAATTTGCTCAACTCTTCGGAACATAATATATAGCTCCATATTCGTTGTTGAACCTAAACCATTCACCAGAACAGCCACCTTGTTACCGCTTTCAATAGGCATATCTTTTAAAATATCTTCCACCAAACGATCTACTACTTCATCAGCCGTTTGTAATTTACCCTTTTCAATACCAGGCTCTCCATGATGCCCTAAGCCGATCTCCATCTCATCTTCTGCTAGTTCAAAGCTAGGCATCCCTGTTTGTGGTAATGAGCAAGGTGACAGGCCAACCCCCATTGTCCGAGTCACATCGTTCATCTGTTTAGCTACACGAACAACATCCTCAATGGAGTAACCTTTCTCAGCCGCTGCTCCTGCTGCCTTAGTTACAAAAAATTCTCCTGCAATACCACGGCGCTTATGCATCTCCTCTTTAGGTGCTGAGGCCACATCATCCGTGACAATCACGCATTCTACTTTAATATCTTCCTCAAGATCAGCAATTTCTGCTGCCATGCCGAAGTTCATTAAATCGCCTGCATAATTTCCATAAATATAAACGACACCTTGTCCGTTATCTATTTTTTTGGTTACTTCAACAATGGGATCAGGTGACGGGGATGCAAAAATATTTCCTACAGCCACACCATCAGCCATTCCATAACCGACATATCCCATAAAAGCCGGCTCATGTCCTGAGCCTCCGCCAATCAGTACACCTACTTTGTTTGTTTCATCTTGGCGAACGGCTACTAGTGCTCTTTTATTTTCCTCTAATTGCTTCACATAGTTAGGAAAGGCTTTCACATAACCTTCGATCATCTCATCGACAACATTCGTTGGGTTGTTCATTAATTTTTTCATTACAGCTAAACCCTCCCGTTCATGTAGATCTTTTCTTGTTCCGAAATCTGCTGCACTTTACGGGCAGAATTTCCTCCAGGGAACGTTGAGCTTAAGTACATTTCAACCACTTTTTTTGCTGCTTCAATACCGATTACTTTTTCACCTAAAGTAATAATTTGTGCGTCATTACTTTTGCAAGCTCTCTCTGCAGAATAAACGTCATGAGTGGTAGCGGCTCTAATTCCTGGTACTTTGCAAGCTGCGATGGCCATTCCTAATCCGGTGCCGCAAACAAGAATCCCTCTGTCCAGTTTATTCGCCATGATGTCTGTTCCTACCTCAAATGCAACCCCAGGATAATCAATGGCTGTACAGTCATCTTGTGAGCCGTAATCTACAACTTCATGCCCTAATTCTTCGATATATTCCCATAAAGCCTGTTTTAAACCATGTGCATTATGATCTGAACCTAAGCCAATTTTCATGATACGTCCCTCCCCTTCATTCCTATCTATTTATTTATCTTTTTGTTTTCCAATAATTACAACACCATTTTCACATAATATTCTTTCATTTGTCAATTTTAAACTTTCGTTTACTTTCGTTTGTTATCGTTACAAGGATATAGTCTTGAATGTTCTTGTATTTCTATGTTAATGAGCTGCAGCTACTTCTGCAGATATTTCTTCTTGATGTACATCTTTAGGCAGCTTCACAAAAATCATAATGAACGTGCTAATCACATGCATTGCTATATATGCCCAAATCACACCTGACGCACCTAAACTTCCAATGAGTGCACCAGCAATAGCGGGTCCTAAAAATGTACTTAATCCAGCCCCTAAATTTAGAATAGACATGGCTGCTCCGCGATTTTCAGGTGCGAGCGACGGTACTAATGCAGAAAGCGGTACATAAGCGGCCAAACACGAACCAAAACAAATGGCTGCAGTGATCGTTAACAAGTAATTTGCACCGAAGAAATAAGGAATATAGTAAAGACAAGCCAAAGATACAGCGCAACCTATACCTCCGATCCACATCACTGTAAATTGCCAACCAATTCGGTCAGCAGCTGCGCCCCAAATTAGATTAAAAACGACATTACTTGCCCATAGCGCTCCATAAATTTGAAGCCACTGCGACATCGTAAATCCTGAATCAATCATGTAAGCAGGTAGAAATACGACCAGCCCATATGCGCCGGCTGTATTGATCGCGCGTACAATTCCACCTAGTCCAACTTTTGGACGTTCAAAAGCAATGGTGATCCCCTTAGTTATTTGCTTTAACGCCTGTTTTATGGTTAACTCTGTTTTCTCAATATCAGTCTTGCATAATACAATGCCAAATATAGAGCCGATTGTTGTAAATATCAGTGCGCTCCAAAGGGTATTCATTTCACCTAAGATAGGTAACGCAAAACTAGAATAATAAGCTCCGAGCATATTTAATCCGCCTGCAAAGGACACCCAAAACCAACCTACAGCCGTACCCAGTCTTTCCTCCGGTGCATAGTAAGTAATCCATACTAGAAATGAATAAGCAAATAAAGGATAACCAAGACCACGCAAAGCATATGTTGGTAACATGACCGATAAATTCATCGTTGGAATGCCAACGGTTAAAAAAACCAAGGTTCCCAGTACGAATAGGACAAGCCCAGTAATCATCATTTTACGCGGACCATATATTTCAGCTAATACTCCCGACAGCCAAGATGCAAAAGCAACTGCAATACCATAAAAACTTAATAAGGTTGCTACCTCTTGTACTGTCATGTTATTTTGGGTCAGATAGGTTGAAAGCCAACCTTGTTCTAATCCATCACCGATCATAAAAATCAAAACACCCAAGTAACCCATCATCATTTTTCTGTCCATACCGAGTTTTCCAACTGATACAGCTTGCAAGTTCGATTTCATACAAGGTTGCCTCCTAAGATGTGCTGGTTTATAGATTTGGATTTAAAACAACCTTTAACGAATCGCGTCCACTCTTCACTAATTCAAATCCTTTTTGATACTCTTCCAGAGGTAAAATATGGGTTACAACACCTTCTGTTGGTAAATCCCCGTTTGTAATCCCTTTAATAACTGGTTCATAGCAATATGGACCAAGATGAGATCCCAAGACATCTAACTCTTTACGGTCTGAAATAATGGACCAATCAACCGTTACTGGGTCTTTAAATACACTAAATTCAACAAAACGGCCTAACTTACGAATAAGCTTCAGTCCTTGTTCAACCGATTTTTGAGCACCAGTTGCTTCAATATATACGTCACATCCATACCCATCTGTTAAATCGTTAATGATCGTATAGATATCATCCTTCGCCGGATTCAATACCATATCTGCCCCAAACTGTTTTGCCAATTCTAAACGATCTTCAAATAGATCAAGTACAATTAACTTGGATGGTCCTGATTTTTTTATGGCACCAATCATTCCTAGACCTAAAGTACCTGCACCTGCTAAAACAACTACATCTTCCAATTCAATTTTGGCTCTTTGTACTGCATGATAAGAACACGCATAGGGCTCTATTAAAATAGCTTTTTCGATAGGCAACTCGGTAGGAACTTTATAGTTAATTCCTTCCTTCGTAAATTTCATATATTCTGCCATACCGCCATTTACATTATTTTGGAACCCATATAGATCATGTTTTTGACACATCCAGTATTGACCACGCTTACAAAAACGACATTCTTCACAAGGAACGATCTGTTCCGAAATGACGCGATCACCTAATTCAAAATCATCCTTCACATTCTCTCCGATAGCTACAACATGACCAATAAACTCATGCCCTGGAATCATCGGTGCTTTAATATATGCCGGCTGATCCGCATCACCCCAGAAACTTGGTGCACCGTCATACGCTTTTGCATCACCTGCACAAATACCGCATGCTTCTACTTTTATTAAGATCTCACCTTCTCCAACTTTCGGTACCGGAACTTCCTCTAAACGATAATCACCAGGTTCATATGCAACAACTGCCTTCATTGTTGTAGGGATATCCTTCACACTTTTCACTACTTTTTCAACTTCGACTTCATTGGTTTTAATAGTACTCATTTATTTTCTTCCTCCTTCGTATGATTAAAAGCGCTTTCATTCTTTCGCTTGCTTTATATTACCATTTATTTTTTCGTATTTCAATCATTTATTTTTGTTTTCTTTTGTTTATTTTCTTTTGTTTGCATAATAAAAGAAATCGTTTACAGTATATATAGACCTATTTTTACTTTTAAGTTCATTGACGTGTTTATTCAAAATAACGTTTTCTTATTCTATTTGGCAGGATCATCATATTTAGGGGGGTGTTTAATAGATCACTGTTTTTCCATACAGACTCTGTATATATTTATGATGAATCTCTGTTTTATCTTATTTTAAGACTAGAGTATGGTATGAATATGTTGTAAAATGATTTATGCAGAGACTTTTTTTGTAATTTAATTATGTACACGAAATATTCCCGTTCTCTTTTGTTTCCGCTGTATTGACTATGTTATTATGAAAAAACAATAATAAATAATAAAAAACAAAAGGTGAGATATGAAAAAGATTTTTGCTCAGGAACGTCATAAAATGATTTTAGATAAATTAGCGCAACAAAGTAGTGTCACTATTAAAGAACTTGCTTCTTCATTAAATGTATCCGAAGCAACATTGCGTACGGATTTAACCAAATTAGAACAACAAAATCTATTACGCAGGACGCATGGTGGTGCTATTCTCGTTGATCCTAATGAACTAGATACTAGCTTCTCAACAAGACAAATGAAAAATAAAGATGAGAAAGTTGCGATTGCAAAAGCTGCGATGAAAACGATTTTAAACAATCAATGTATTATGTTAGATGCCAGCTCTACTGCATTAGAACTTGCACATCAACTAAAAGATTCACCTTATCGACTCACCGTAGTGACAAGCGGCTTAAAAGTAGCGATGGAACTCAATGATTCCCCTCAGATTACAGTCATTTTATTAGGAGGGATCGTTAAACAAGGTTCTTGTTCACTCGAAGGGACACTCGGAGCGGAAATATTAAATAAAATCCATGTGGATCAACTTTTCACATCTGCCAATGGTTTTTCAGAAGAAGCGGGGTTTACAGACTTTAGCGTTTACGAGGTAGAACTGAAAAAAAGAATGGTGAAGGCTGCAACGAAAACAACCGTTTTACTTGACCATACGAAGATTGACCGCAATTCCATTGCCGCCTTTGCCGAAATCACGGATATTGATACTTTCATTACAGACGAACCTGTTTCCGACAAATATTTAGAATTATTTAAGAAGCATCATATAGAACTCATTGTTACTGATTAACTCATTACTTAAAAAGCGAGGGATTACTATGAAATTCACGGGATATGACAAAAGCTTTAGCATTGAGGATAAAGTAGCTATTATTACAGGTGGAGCAAGTGGTATTGGTTATGCTGTTGCTCAATTATTTTTAGAAAAAGGTGCTTCTGTTGCACTCTTGGATTTAAAAGACGATGTTTCAGAAATTGCGACTGCTTTACATACCTCAAAGGCCATTGGTCTATCATGTAATGTGACAGACAATCAAAGTATGGAAGAAGCCATTCATCACGTGCAGTCTCATTTTGGTAAAATTGATATTCTTGTAAACTGCGCTGGCGTTGTCTTTTTAGATGATGCAGAAAATATTTCAGATACGTATTGGCAGAAAACATTAGATATTAATGTAACAGGTACTTTTAAAATGGCACAAAAAGTTGGGAATATTCTCATCAAGCAAGGCACCGGTGGGAAAATAATCAATTTAGCATCACAAGCCGCTTTAATTGCACTAGATAATCATGTTGCTTATTGTGCAAGCAAAGCCGCTGTCTTGGGCATTACACGTTCTCTTGCATTTGAATGGGCACAATTTAATATTAACGTGAATGCAATTTCACCAACCATTATCTTAACCGAACTCGGGGAGAAAGCTTGGGCTGGAGAAGTAGGCGAAAAAGCGAAGAAAGAAATCCCTCTCGGTCGTTTTGGTTATCCTGAAGAAGTGGCAGCTGTAGCATTGTTCTTGGCATGCGATGCCTCCAATATGATTACGGGTGAAAACATCGTCATGGATGGAGGTAACACTATTAAATAAAGATAAACAATAAACTTTTCTGCTCATTTGAAATGCAGCAAAGATCAGTAAATCAAATAATGAATTTTACCGCATAAAGAGGCTTATCCAGAAAATAATTCTAACACTTCTGGATAAGCCTCTTTCTTTAGATATTTACTTCATTCTTTCGAATGTCTCGCAGGAAGCTCCTCTCTACACAGCTACAGTACGATTCATACGATATACCGAGGTCTTCATCATCGCTAGCACCTTATGTATCGTCATGCAAGAAAAAAAGATTCAGCTCTCGGTAAATCTCGATAATCTGTTTCATCGGCATACGCACTAGCCCGCTTGAAGAAGGTGCCACGAATTCATGCATCCCGGCTAAAAAAGACTCTGGCTGAAACCCCCAATTGACTTTCGTCCTTTTCGTGTACTGCGTGTATACCCCTTTTCCTACAAAACAAGCCACTTCTGGACGATACTTCTCAAGCTTCTGCTTCAAAATTTCCCGACCTTCTGCATACTCTTCCTTCGTTATATCATCTATGCCGACGGTTGGTCTTGCCACAATATTGGTAAAACCATATCCCAACTTCAACAGATCCTGATCTTCTTTTGCCTCATACAGGCGCGGGGTCAGTCCCGATTGATGCAAGATCCGGTAAAAGTTATTTCTCGGATTGGCATAATGATGTCCGGTCTCGCCTGACTTAATACTCGGATTAAAGCCGATAAATACAATCTGAAGCCCATGCTCCAGATGATCGGATATGGGTTCCATCTGATATCCCGCTCCTTTATTTCTTGAGTCTGATTGATACATCCTGATGTTAATAGATTACCCAAGCAAGTCTAATGATAACGTAATTCGTTGATTAATACTTACAAAGAACCGTTCATTTCCCGTCCCACAATTCTAACAAGATGCTATAATGTAACAAGTGTTTCTGAAATATTCAGAAAAATTGTGAACCTTTTTATAGAAAGAAGCTGACAAACTCATGATTTTAGACATCTTGCTTGAAGTTGTCCTGCCCGTATTTGTACTGATTGGTGTAGGCTCATTAATGCAGCGTGTGTTTGAACTCGATCTATATACACTCGCCAAAATTAACTTTTACTTTATTACTCCGGCTGCCGTGTTTATGAGTATGTATTTATCGGAAATGTCCGGTGAACTGCTTGGAACGATAGCCCTCTTTTATGCAATGTACTCCCTTATTCTCTATTTAATCGGCTGCATTGTAGCGAAATCATTCAAGTTCAACAAAGGAATGAAAGCTGCTTTTAACAACAGCATCATGCTGGACAATGCAGGAAACTACGGAATGCCCATTAGTGCACTTGTATTCAAAGGCGATCCGCTTGCCGCTTCGATCCAGGCTTTTATTATGTCGATGCAGAGCTTGCTGACGTTTACATATGGGGTGCTTTCGATTCAAGGGGCGCAGCTAAAAGGAAACTACCGCAGTCTTGTTGTCGGGTTCCTCAAAATGCCTGTCCCTTATGCTCTATTACTCGGTATTCTATGGAACGCACTGGATGCACCGCTCCCTACTTTTCTGTCGATGCCGTTAACTTACGCTCAGCAATCCATGGTTGCCGTTGCTCTGTTGACCCTTGGAGCACAGATTGTAAAATATCCGCTTAGACTAGGACGGATCACCGTGTATGTCAGTATGTTCATTCGTTTGCTAATCGCTCCTGTAATCGGGATTACGCTTGTATATCTTCTCGGTCTGGAAGGAATGACAGCACAGGCCCTGATCATTGCTTCGGGTATGCCGACTGGCGTTAATGCTTCTATCCTGGCAGAAGAGTACCGGAATGAACCTGACTTTGCTGCTCAAACCGTTCTCATCTCTACACTGTTTAATGTCGTAACGCTGATTGGACTCATTGCCATTGCTCGTACTTTTTAATCGCTTGGCAAGCTCGTTTGCATCAGGCCATTGGCTTGTAAAATCGAGTAGGAGGCTACCCATTAGAAGAGTAGCCGACCTCTCACACCACCGTACGTACCGTTCGGTATACGGCGGTTCAACCGCATAAGTGCATTTTACGTAGACGCTCGTACTGCGCAGGAAAGT
>NZ_JARBDA010000021.1:0-50760 GCF_036577645.1 Paenibacillus sp. GYB006
TCGACTCCGCTCGACTTGCATGTATTAGGCACGCCGCCAGCGTTCGTCCTGAGCCAGGATCAAACTCTCCAATAAAGTTATTGAAAAGAGCGATAAGCTCATTTAGAAAATGCTGACGAGAACTTAACGTTCTCTATTTCATTTGTTATGACCAACAAATGAAATTTGTATTAATTCACTCACGAGTTTTACTTGCGTAAAACTCCTCGTTGTTCAGTTTTCAAAGATCAAGTTTTTTCGTGAATCGCTTTGTTTCAGCGACCTTTATAATATATCATGTCGGCTACCTTCATGTCAAGAGTTTTTTTAATTTTCTTTTTCACTGATCTCTCAGCTTCAGTTCTAATTAAATTCTCTTTTTTAGGGCCGAGATATAATTTATCATATAGTTAGTACTAAAGTCAACTACTAAATAAAGAATATTTTAAACCTAATAAAAGTCCCACTCCAGGCAGTCCTAATACGGTCACCGTCCCTATGGTTGTAGGGTTTATGGGTATATACATATCTCCGGTTAAACCAGAATAGTTAATTACATAAATCCCAAGAGAGGCAAGAACTAAATGAAGGCCAAATGAGGAGATCCAGCCCAGCCCAATTTTCTTTCTAAATACAATAATCAGTATCAGCAGTAAGGAAACCGATAAAACTCCCCAAAGAATTACATCCCTCAATGTGAACCCTCCACTCTTTTAGCAAGGTTATTATAAGGAGTATCATTCACACAATCTTGAGTCGACCCTACAACTCCATAGTTCTTAGCTCTTCTAAGATGCATTTGATATCTACGCTCTGCAGCCTCAAGAATAAAAATGGCATAATCAATTTGATCTTGCTCTACCGCTTCTTCAAACATACAATGCGCCGCTTTCCACTCTTCATGCGATTTTTTAATGTCTTCGAAAATCTCCTTTTGTATCTCTACCCTTTCATTTAACAAGTTCCCGCTTTTAAATCTCATAGACTTTATCCAACTAACCATAATGACCCCTCCCGCTCTTGTCCTTATATCATTCTTGAAGCAAGAATGATTGAAATGAAACAGATACACAGTGACTGATCCATGAATGCTCGTCCTTCTCAACAAAGCAATCATGTAAAAAGCTAACGTTATTCCATTCATATCGCAGGAGAGATCACCTTAGAACCAAAAAAGCTCCCCAATGGGGAGCTTTTTTATAATTCATCATATTAAGTTCACGGTACACTAATGCAACTGGCGCCGTCCTTCAAGCGCCTTCGACAAAGTCACTTCATCTGCATACTCCAAATCGCCGCCCACAGGAAGTCCGTGAGCAATCCGGCTCACCACAATTTCAAAAGGCTTAACCAGCCTTGAGATATACATCGCTGTAGCCTCTCCCTCAATATTAGGATTGGTTGCAAGTATCAATTCTTTGACCCGCTCATCACTCAGTCTCATAAGCAGTTCTTTAAGTTTGATATCGTCGGGACCGATTCCCTCCATAGGAGATATCGCTCCTTGAAGTACATGATAGTAACCATCGAATTCTTTTGTCCGTTCCATAGCCACCAGGTCTTTCGAGTCCTGAACTACACAAATGACAGAAGGGTCGCGGGATTTATCTTGGCATATTCGGCAAGGATCTGTATCTGTAATGTTACAGCATACCGAACAGTAATGAAGATTTCTCTTCACACTAACCAGCGCCTTAGCAAAATCGATCACATCGTCTTCATTCATCTTCAGTACATGAAAAGCCAGGCGTGCCGCCGTTTTGGGGCCAATGCCAGGTAGACGAGTAAACGCATCTATAAGTTTCGCGATCGGTTCAGGATAATACAAAATTACATTCTCCTTCTAGATCAATTCAATTTAGAACAAACCAGGGATTTTCATGCCGTTTGTGAATTTACCCATATCTTGGTTAGCCAACTCATCAGCTTTAGTCATTGCATCATTTACTGCAGCCATAACCAGGTCTTGCAGCATTTCTACGTCTTCTGGATCTACAGCTTCTGGTTTAATTGTGATGGAAGTCAGTTTTTTATGACCATTAACTTCTGCAGTTACTACACCGCCGCCAGAGGTACCCACTACTGTTTTTGTTCCAAGCTCTTCTTGAGCTTTCAGCATTTGTTCCTGCATCTTCTTCACTTGCTTCATCATCTGGTTCATGTTATTCATCGTTCATCATCTCCTAATTGGGTTATATTTGATTTAGAGTTTCATTCTTTAATGATAACCAATTTCTCACCAAAAAGCTCAAGTGCCTCGTCAATCCAAGGCTCCTTTTTTCCATCTACCTGTTCCATTTCAAGCGTGAACTCTTCTTCCTTTTTCGGATCAGAGGAACCTTCAATCGCGGCGAGCCAATCTTTTTGCAGCATAGTAACAAGCCGAAGCGGTCTTCCAACCACCTGCTCAAGAACACTCTCAATCACTTGTTTGTTTGCTGGTTTCTCTGTCGTTTCACGGTGAATGTTGTTCTTAAAAGCAACTAAAACTGCATCATTTAGAACAGACACAGGTTCTCCATCCACAAACCAGGCGTGGACCGTCACTTTTTCCTCTTTCACACGCTGGAGGATTTGACTCCATTTTTTGCTGATATCAGTGAATTCTGCACTGTCCTTCTCAGCAATATATTGATCCATATGAGGCGGTATTTTGGCTACCCCTGAGGATCTTGAAGGTGTAGGACGATTCGATCGCGCCGGAGCTGCTGAATTTTGATTCGCAGTCGCTACACCGCCATTCTTCAATGCTTTCTCAAGTTTCCGCTCAAGTTCTGCAATTTGTCGTTTCATTGCAGTTAACTCAGAAGAACTTACCGCAGCGCCCCCTCCTGCCTCAGAAGCAGACTCACCTGCACCCTTAGGAAGACTGCACAATTTTAGAAGTGCTACTTCAAACAACGTCTGCGGCTGTGCCGCATATTTCATTTCACTTTGATAACGATTCAGTGTATCAATAATATAAAAAAGTTGTTCTCTCGAAAATGCCTCTGCCATTTCTTTAAAAGAGGATGGGTCAAGTACACGATCCGTCATATGTTCCGCATTAGGAACCATTTTGATCAGGAGAAGATCTCGGAAATAATAAAGAAGGTTCTCCATACTCTTGTCTGCACTTTTTCCTTCTTGCATGAACTGCTCTACCGTCTGCAGCACCTCACCCACTTCTCCCTTTAGAAGAAACTGAGCAAGTTTACCAAACTGTTCTGCTGGCAAGCCGCCGGTCATATCCAGCGTTTGACTGTAAGTCACTTGTCCTCCTGTAAAGGAAGATACCTGATCAAGAATACTCAGCGCATCCCGCATACCTCCGTCCGAAAGACGGGCAATATACTGAAGCGCCTCTTCCTCAGCAGTAATCTCCTCTTCTTTACAGATTAAAGCAAGACGCTCTGTCTGTTCCTCCAGCGAAACTCGGCGAAAATCAAACCGCTGACAGCGAGAGATAATCGTTGCAGGAAGTCTGTGAGGCTCTGTTGTTGCTAAAATAAACATCACGTGCGGCGGCGGTTCTTCAAGCGTTTTAAGAAGTGCATTAAATGCTTCTGTCGTCAGCATGTGTACCTCATCGATGATGTACACTTTATGACGAACCTCCGTTGGAGCATACTTTACTTTTTCGCGAAGATCACGAATTTCTTCAACCCCTCGGTTAGAGGCCGCGTCAATCTCTTGAACATCCATCACTGCTCCAGATGTAATTCGAAGGCACGCTTCACATTCATTGCACGGCTCAGTGCTTGGGCCACGTTCACAGTTAACAGCTTTGGCCAAAATTTTGGCCGCACTTGTCTTCCCTGTTCCTCGTGGACCACTGAATAAATACGCATGCGAAATCCGCTGTTCACGAATGGCATTCTGTAAGGTCTGAATAATATGCTGTTGTCCAACCATATCTTGAAACGACTGAGGCCGCCAAGCACGGTACAACGCAATATGTTCCACTGTGCTTTACCCTCTTTCCACATGTCTCGTGACCTTTTGTCGTGGCTTCATTATACTATATTCCCTGCTCAATCAAAACTTTAAAAGCAGCTACGTATAAAATAGCCTTTCATTTTGCCCTATAAAAACAAAAAAATCCTTGCAAATATATGCAAAGATGTCCGTTTTCTATATAACATATTCTTTAGTTGATTTAAAAAATAGAACCGTGCACCTGTTATCGATAATTGCGATCCAAGCGGCACCCCTGCATAACAACTCGGGTTAGGCACCCCTCCGGCACAAGAGTGGTCTTGCTTATGGCTGCTTCCTTCCGGACCTGACCAAGTTCACAAGTACTCATTGCGGAGGACCCAGCCGTCAACATTGCATGCAGAGACCAAACCTCACATCGACAAAACCTCTAACAGGAATTCAACCTCGCTACAGCGGATTGCGAGTTACAGGGCACCGCTACCTCCCCATCTAGCACGGTGAAAACAATTATATCGCATGACAAGCAAAATTGCAACCGATTATGACCCATCCCATTATTTACTTATCTCCAAAAAAACAAAAATGAGGCAAGCGTAGAAACGCAAGCCTCATATCAAAATTAGATACCGTATTTTTTCTTAAATCTATCAACACGACCACCAGCATCCAGGAATTTCTGTTTACCAGTGAAGAACGGGTGACATGCGGAGCAAACCTCTACACGCAGTGATTCTTTAACAGAACCCGTTTCAAATGTGTTACCACAAGCGCAAGTAGCTGTAGTTATGTGATATTTTGGTTGAATCGCTTCATTCATGACTTTCACCTCTTCTTGCCCTGAACCTCATGCGGATCCAGAGTTATTAAGAACACAAAGTAAATTATAGCATGTACATTTTACAAATGCAATCCCTTAGCCCAGATTTACGTTGTCGCTGAAGCTGTTGTTGTCCGGTTCGATCGGCGTGGTGCACCGCTTCCTGTATTCGTATTTTGACCCGCTGTATCAAGCGAAGCCAGGAATTCTGTATTCGTCTTGGTATTACGCAGCTTTTTAAGGAAACCTTCCACAAAGTCATGACTTTCATTCATATTTTTACGTACAGCCCAGATCGCATCGAGTTCTTCTTTGCTAAGGAGAACTTCTTCCCGGCGTGTACCAGAACGACGAATATCGATGGCTGGGAAAATACGACGCTCCGCAAGTTTGCGGTCCAAGTGAAGTTCCATATTGCCCGTACCCTTAAACTCTTCATAAATAATATCATCCATCCGGGAGCCCGTATCAATCAGAGCTGTAGCCAAAATAGTTAAACTTCCACCCTCTTCTACGTTACGAGCCGAACCGAAGAACCGTTTAGGACGATGGAATGCTGCCGGATCAATACCGCCGCTGAGTGTTCGTCCAGAAGGAGGAATGACCAGGTTGTATGCACGCGCAAGACGGGTGATGCTATCTAAAAGAATTACGACATCTTTTTTAGCTTCTACTAAACGTAAAGCACGCTCAAGTACAAGTTCAGCTACTTTAATATGATTTTCCGGCAGTTCATCAAAAGTGGATGCTACCACTTCCCCTTTTACAGAACGCTGCATATCCGTTACTTCTTCAGGACGTTCATCAATCAGTAGTACAAATAATTCGATTTCCGGATTGTTGGTTGAAATACTGTTTGCAATCTCTTTCAGAAGAAGCGTTTTTCCCGCTTTGGGTGGAGCAACGATAAGACCGCGCTGTCCCAATCCTACGGGAGCAAGCACATCCATAATTCGGGTAGATAAATTCGTCGGGGATGTTTCAAGCGTTAGCTTTTTCTGTGGATATAGAGGAGTTAAGGCTGGAAAATGGAGTCTTTCTGCGGCAAGATCAGGACTTTGACCATTAACAGCATTGACTTGCAATAGCCCAAAATATCGCTCATTCTCTTTAGGAGTTCGACATTTACCTGATACAAGATCTCCTGTCCTTAAATCAAATTTACGAATTTGTGAAGCAGAAATATAAATATCTTCTTTACTTGGCAAATAGTTTATCGGGCGAAGAAAACCATAACCTTCAGGCAAAATTTCTAGAACACCCTCCATAAACATAAGTCCGCTTTGTTCTGCTTGTGCACGAAGAATAGCGAAAACGAGTTCCTTCTTCTTGAGCTGCCCATAATAAGGGATCTGGTACTTTTTTGCTAACTTGTACAAATCGGTTAGCTTCATTACCTCCAGATCAGAAATTTGTAGATCCATAAAATAACCACCTATTCAATTATTAAGTCCGTTGTAAGGAGAACAGCTGACGGTGCAGCCTTTTATTATAAGCTCATGAATTGCATTCAGATGCTCTTACTCTCCATTGTACGGAAAATACCCTGTATATTGCAAATGATATGTTCCGCGCTTTCATACATTGTAATAAACAAATCTATTAAATTAGGTTTACCCATTTTCACAAGGGATATTCAACCGAAGATATACTTCTTACATAAGTTTTATACCCCTTATGAAAATAAGGATCACTTCTTAGTCATTCTGTCGCCAAACGTCAGCACCAAGCTCTCTCAAGTTGGTAACCAGATGATCATAACCCCGATCGATAAACTCTACTCCGGTAACTTCTGTTATTCCTTCACTTACAGTCAGTCCAGCAATAACTAACGCAGCACCGGCACGTAAATCTGTTGCTTTTACTTTCGCTGCATTAAGTGGATGTCCTTCTATTATTGCAGAGCGTCCCTCGACTCGTATCTTTGCACCCATTCGGGCTAGTTCAGGAACATGTTTAAAACGGTTGCTATAAACAAAGTCGCTCAGCACACTGACTCCATCTGCCTGCGTCAGTAAACTCGTCATTGGTGATTGCAAGTCCGTTGCGAAGCCCGGATAAACAAGCGCCTTAACGTCAATGCTCTCATACTTCTCTTTTCCAATAACTCGAATGCTCTCGTCAAGTTCCTCAATCCCAACACCCATCTCAATCAGCTTCGCTGTTAATGCTTCCAGATGTTTAGGAATGACATTGTCAATAAGAACATTTCCACGTGTCGCTGCTGCCGCGATCATATAGGTTCCTGCTTGGATACGGTCAGGGATAATAGAGTGACGGCAGCCTCGAAGTTCCGACTTGCCTTCAATCCGAATCGTCTCTGTACCCGCTCCCTTAATCGAAGCACCCATAGAATTTAAAAGTGTTGCTACATCTATAATCTCAGGCTCTTTAGCCGCATTTTCGATAATTGTAGAGCCTTTGGCACGAGTGGCCGCAAGCATAATATTAATAGTTGCTCCTACACTAACAACGTCCAAATAGATCTTAGCGCCTTTTAATTCCTTGGCATGAAGATGGATGGCTCCATGCTCATTAGTAACCGTAGCGCCCAGAGCTTCAAATCCTTTGATATGTTGGTCAATTGGCCGAGGCTCAAAGTTACATCCTCCAGGAAGTCCAATAACCGCTTCCTTAAAACGACCAAGCATCGCTCCCATCATATAGTAGGAAGCACGAAGTTTCTTAACGGGACCATTAGGCATCGGCAGCGAGATAATGTGTGTAGGATCAATTCTCATCTGGTTGCCTTCCCATGAAACATTTGCACCAAGTTCTTCAAGAATTTCGGAATAAACGGCAACATCACTGAGTAAAGGTAAATTATCAAGTATAACTTCTGATTCGGCTAAAATCGCTGCCGGAATCAGTGCAATCGCACTGTTTTTAGCACCGCTGATCGTAACGGTACCTTGTAGTGGACGTCCACCACTAATCATTAATTTTTCCATAAGGTAAAGGGTCCCCCTAGAAATCACTTCTAGCCGAAAAAATAGTTCTAATTGGCAAAGTTAGTATAACATATCCTTATCACGAATTAAAAATTGTATTAAAAATGGAAACACACCGACTAAGCGGTGTGTTTCCATTAATAGCTATATTATTAATTTAAAGAGCAATCTTATGCTTTGTTGTTGGATCCAAACTCGCGCATTTTTCCAATAACCGTTTCTTTGATTGCTTCACGTCCTGGTTGAATGAACGTACGAGGATCGTAAGCATCTGGTTTAGCAGCAAGAACTTCGCGAACAACTTTAGCAAATGCGATTTGGTTCTCCGTGTTTACATTGATTTTGGATGTTCCCAAAGAGATCGCTTTTTTGATGTCATGCTCAGGAATACCTGTACCACCATGAAGAACAAGTGGAGTGTGAACTGCATTGCAAATTTCTTCCATTTCTTTAAATCCAAGGTTTGGTTCGCCTTTGTAAGGACCGTGTACAGAACCAAGAGCTGGAGCTAGTGTATCGATACCTGTTTCGTTAACGATGCGCAGGCAATCGTCAAGTTTCGCGTACATTACTTCACCAACAACATCATCCTCTTGTCCACCAACGATACCAACTTCTGCTTCAACAGAAACACCTTTGGAGTGAGCATATTCAACCACTTGTTTTGTGATTTGAACGTTCTCGTCGATTGGATGGTGAGATCCATCGATCATAACGGAAGTGAAACCAGCGTCAATCGCTTCTTTACATTTATCAAAGCTGGAACCATGGTCCAGGTGAATAGCTACAGGCACGGAAATTTTCATATCGTGCATAAGACCTTCCACCATTTTTACAACGGTATAGAAACCGCCCATGTGACGAGCTGCACCTTCAGAAACACCCAGAATTACTGGAGATTTTTCTTGTTCAGCTGCACCCAAGATTGCTTGAGTCCACTCAAGGTTGTTGATGTTAAATTGTCCAACTGCATATTTACCTTCAAGTGCTTTGTTCAACATGTCTGTCATAGATACTAATGGCATGGTTTAAATCCTCCTAAAATGATTGTTTGTCTATGGTTTAAAGCCGACTTCACATACGAGACTTATTATACCACATCCCATGTCAAATACTAAACATAGGCAATAAAAATAGCTGTGCTCTTTTCCACACGGAAAAACCCACTACAAAAAATCCTGCCCAGGAAGACAGAACTTCATACACCTTCCTTACTATGCGTTTACCCCGCTGAGCTGCATATTTACCGCAACACGCATCTCATCAATATCAAAAGGCTTCGTAAAATGCATAAGTGCACCCAGCTCTGTAGCTTCTTTAATCATATCTAGTTCTCCATATGCCGTCATCATAATCACTTTTATGGATGGATTCATTTCCTTAATATGTTTAAGAATCTCCAGACCATCCATTCCAGGGATTTTCATATCTAACAGGACAAGATCAGGCGTATGCTTCTCAACGATCTCAAGGGCGACTTTACCATTAGCTGCTTGATAAGTTGTATACCCTTCACTGTTAAATACCTCCATGAGCAAAATTCGAATTCCATTTTGATCATCGACAATGAGCACCTTTTTATTATTCATCTAAACCTCCTGCGATCTTATCTATCGATTCTACCCGCTCATCATTCTTACCTAAATGACCATTAGGTTATTTATTTAAAGATTCTACCTTTCTCCGGTAAATCCTGCTTCTCTTGCTCAAACAAAAAAGACCCCAGGCTGGGGTCTTTTTTATCTATATTAATCAAAGCCCGTTCTGGGACTTTGTTCCGATCTCTACAAGTTCTCCGAATGAGTAAGAGATGCTTTTACAAATTCACGGAAAAGAGGGTGCGGACGATTTGGACGTGAAATGAATTCCGGATGGAATTGAACAGACAAGAACCAAGGATGTTCTGGCAGTTCCACAATTTCTACGAGACGGCCATCTGGTGAAGTACCAGAAATAACAAGACCCGCATTTTCAATCATTTCACGATATTGATTGTTAAACTCGTACCGGTGACGATGTCTTTCGTATACCAGTTCATCTTGGTAACATGCTGCTGCAAGAGAACCATCTTGCAACTTACAAGGGTATAGTCCAAGTCGCATCGTACCACCCATATCTTCAATATCCTTCTGCTCAGGAAGAAGATCGATTACAGGGAACTCTGTAGAAGGGTTAATTTCAGAGCTGTTTGCATCTGTAAGTCCCACTACGGAACGTGCATATTCAATTACAGATACTTGCATTCCAAGACAAATGCCGAAGAATGGAATTTTATTCTCACGAGCATAACGGATGGCAGATACTTTACCTTCGATACCGCGATCACCAAAGCCGCCTGGTACCAAGATACCGCCGATGCCGTGCAGAAGCTCATCTACGTTCTCATCTGTAATTTCTTCTGCATTAACCCAGCGAAGTTTAACATCTGAATTCGCAGCAAATCCTGCGTGGGAAAGAGATTCAACAACACTGAGATAGGCATCATGAAGGGCAACATACTTACCAACAATCGCAATCTCCACAGTTCTTTCCAGTTTTTTAATTTGGCTAACGAGATTTTCCCACTCGCTCATATCTGGCAAAGGAGTAGTCAGCTTCAGATGGTTTACTACGATCTCATCAAGACCCTCTTCACGCAAAATCAAAGGAACGTCATATAGAGTACTTGCATCGCGGCATTCCACCACAGCGTGAGGATCAATATCACAGAAAAGAGCTAGCTTAGCCTTAACATCTGCAGACAGCTCTTGCTCCGTACGGCAGACGATAACATTAGGCTGTATACCGATACTGCGCAGTTCTTTTACACTGTGCTGTGTCGGTTTTGTTTTGATTTCGCCAGCAGCTTTAATAAAAGGAATTAACGTAACATGAATATACATTACATTGTCGCGGCCTACATCACCTTTGAGTTGACGAATGGCTTCGAGATACGGCAGACTCTCGATATCGCCTACAGTTCCGCCGATTTCAGTAATAACAACATCCGATCCCGCTTCACGACCTGCACGTAAAACACGTTCCTTAATTTCGTTCGTAATATGAGGAATAACTTGTACCGTACCACCCAGATATTCTCCGCGGCGTTCTTTACTAATAACAGATGAGTATACCTTACCTGTCGTCACATTGCTGTTCTTGGACAGATTAATATCGATAAAACGCTCATAGTGTCCAAGGTCAAGGTCTGTCTCCGCACCATCATCTGTAACAAACACTTCACCATGCTGATAAGGACTCATTGTTCCTGGGTCCACGTTGATGTATGGATCAAATTTTTGAATGGTTACTTTAAGTCCTCTGTTCTTGAGCAATCTCCCAAGAGATGCAGCCGTAATCCCTTTGCCCAGGGAAGAAACAACCCCGCCCGTCACGAAAATATACTTTGTTGTCACTACTAATACCCTCCTATTAAAAGTCCGTTAAAATCAGGCGACATTATGATGTTATCCTAACCCATTTTTCAGGTTATCATCGTAAAAAAGGGAAAATGCAAAAATTGCTTGCAAAAAAACATCCCGCCTCCACGTTCAAGGCGGTCCATTTTCTTACCTATCAACTTCCCCTATAAAAAACAAAAAAGCACACCCGAAAAAAACGGGGCACTTTTTTATATAAAAACAAGTGTAATTATTGTCGTTCAATCATAAGCCCATGCAATAGTTTACTCGTTTGCATGATCTTTTGTCAAGGATGTTCACAGACTTTATAAGACTAGGTTTTGGACTAATTTAACTCGTCTTCATCTTCTGAAGAATCATCGTCGTCTTCTTCCAGGTCGTCCTCTTCATCAAGCTCTTCATCACCGATAATTTCTTCTTCCTCATCAGAGTCGTCATCAAAGAGATCTTCATCTTCGTCTTCGTCTTCATCTGGACTGTCGAAATCTTCTTTTTCACTTGCAAATGTGTCTAGTGTATCTTCTTCCTCAACATATTCCTCATCATCATCATCGTCGTCATTGATGATTCTTGGACGTTTCGTACCTGTTACACCGTCCTCAGACTTATCTATTGGGTACCAACGCTTCAAACCCCAAAGATTAGTGCCTACATAGGCAAAACGACCATCAATATTGATTTCGGTATATAGCTGAGCGATGACATCATTTGATTCTGCAGCATTCAAACCACGTTGTTTAGCTACCTCTTGCATAAGATCACGGTAGTACATCGGTGTATTGACTGCTTTCAGTACCATAAATGCCAAGTCAACTAACGGCATCTCACGAATTTGCTCTGGATCTAATTTTAATTTGAGTGAGGTACTCACTTGCGGACACTTCCTCTCACACATAATTCACTGACTTTTTTCGTTTCAATAACTTGGATCTATATCTAACATATCCATTAACAAACATAAGTAAAACCTATTTAGCACTAAAATGCAAGTTTTATGTAAGGAGATATCTTGCAAAAACAATTTCGCTTCTTTGAAAGCGAATCCTAAGATAAAAAAGACGGAGGTCCCTCCCCCGCCTTCTGACTGTATCCGCCCTGAAGAAATACTCTTCTACGGGTCCCCGCAAGAGCTATGAAGCTCTCCATGTATAGTATGAGTATACTTCCATTTTGACACGAACCAAAGGGCCTATTTATTAAAAAAAACAGGCGGGTTTCCCATGCAGTTCGGATGTCTTCCTCATAGTATACCTCAAGCATGGCATCCAGAGGGGGATTTCCCAAAATGGACTATTCCACATTTTTAAAAATGATCCATAATGAAATTGAGCACACCTCCCGCCCAGCCGGAAGACATCAAATTATCCGTTTTATGAAACCACACCAATACTGGGACTGCCTAGATCAGTTACGTAAAATGAAACCTTCCCTCAGCAAGCTCCAGTATATACGTGCCTCGCATTTAATAAGAGCGCTCATTGTTCCTCTCCCCTCCTCCTCAAGGCTAATTCACTCTCACAGCGAAGTTACTATTGAACAGGACACCAAAATCAAGGTCCACTCCGCTTCTGCTCGAATCCCAAAACCAGAAAACAGTCTGGGTGTCCCTTGGGGAGTAAAACAGATCCGAGCACCTAAGGCATGGTCTACTTCAACGGGACATAAAATTAAAATTGCCGTCATTGATACTGGAGCTGATTATCAGCATCCTGATCTTAGACATTCATTAGCTAGAGGAATCAACTTGCTGAATAGGAATATGCTCCCGCTTGATGATAACGGACATGGCACTCATATTGCAGGAACGATCGCAGCAGCGAACAGCATGGAAGGAATTATAGGTGTGGCGCCGAGATCTGTTATTTATCCGGTTAAGGCTTTTGACAATCAAGGCTCTGCCTATGTATCAGATATCATTCTCGGGATTGATTGGTGCGTCCGGAACCGAGTAGATATCATTAATATGAGCTTTGGTATGAGAACGAAGAGCAAGGCACTCCTGGATGTCGTTAACAGAGCCACCAAACAAGGTATTGTTATCGTTGCATCTTCAGGAAATGATGGCAAACGAAGAAGCATTGATTATCCAGCAAGATATGCTCAAACCATTTCGGTAGGGGCATCAGATGAGAATCGGCATATAGCTGAATTCAGCAACCGAGGTCCACATGTAGATATCTATGCACCTGGGAAAAATATAAACTCCTGCTGGGTACAGGGAAGATATCATGAAATGAGCGGAACATCGATGGCAACTTCGCATGTGAGCGGGGCAATCGCCTTACTTATGGCGGAGAGACCCGGCTTATCTCCTGATGAGATCAAAAATCTAATCAGGAAAACGGCAACCCCTTTGCGTTCCCGTAAGGCCACAAGAGGGGCTGAACAAGGCGGAGAACTGCATGCACTGCGCCTTCTTCGGGAAGGAATGAAATTATGAATTTCATAAACAGCTTAATAGCACCGGGCTATGGTAATTTCATGGAAACTTGAAACCACAAAAAACCCTCCCGTTCAAAGGAGGGTTTTATCTATTTTCAGCAGATACCTAAACGTTCTTACATTTTTTCCGGAGCGCTTACGCCTACTAGCTTCAAAGCATTCTTAATTACGATACGTACTGCACCGAGCAGAGCAAGACGAGCTTGTGTTTGTTCTGCATCATCCGTAATTACTCGTTCAGCTTTGTAATAACTGTGGAACATAGAGGCCAGTTCATATACATAACGAACGATACGGTGTGGTGCATGTCCTTTTGCTGCGGTTGCAATTTCTTCAGGGAACTCACCAAGCTTGCGAAGCAAGTTGTATTCATGTTCTGAAGTCAGCTTGGATAGATCAACATCACGCACTGGATAAACCGTTATTCCTTGCTCTTCTGCCTGACGATACACGCTGCATACACGAGCATGTGCATATTGAACATAGAATACTGGGTTTTCATTCGAAGTGGAAATTGCCAAATCCATATCAAAATCAAGATGAGAATCCATACTGCGCATTGTAAAGAAGTAGCGAATTGCATCTACGCCCACTTCATCCATCAAATCTTCCATCGTTACCGCTTTACCTGTACGCTTGGACATTTTTACTTTCTCGCCATCTTGGAACAAGCTGACCATTTGAGCAATCAATACGATCAACTTATCCGGATCATTACCGAGTGCTTCCATTGCCGCTTTCATTCTTGGAATATATCCATGATGATCAGCGCCCCAAATATTAATCATGGTATCATATCCGCGAGCATACTTATCACGGTGATAAGCAATGTCTGGAGTCAGATAAGTATAGGTACCATCATTCTTAATAAGCACCCGGTTCTTATCATCGCCATATTTCGTAGTTTCGAGCCAAGTTGCTCCTTCTTCTTCAAAAATCTCATTCCGTTCGCGAAGTTCATCCAGTGCGTTAAGTACTGCACCATTATCATAAAGTGAAGTCTCGCTGAACCAATTATCGAAGGACACCCGGAATCGGCCTAGATCACGTTTGATTTTGTCAAGTTCTTTCTCTAAACCATAGTCTCTGAAAAATGCTGCACGATCGCTTGGACTCATTTCAAGAAGAGAAGAACCTTTCTCCGCAATTAACTCTTTAGCAAAACCGCGAATATCAGCTCCATGGTATCCGTCTTCTGGCATCTCAACTTCTTGACCCAGCTCTTGAAGATACCGGGCTTCAATAGACTTGCTCAGATTAAATACTTGGTTACCGGCGTCATTAATATAGTATTCACGAGTAACTTCATAACCTGCAAAATCAAGCACATTACAAAGAGCGTCGCCTACTGCTGCTCCGCGAGCATGGCCTAAATGAAGACTTCCTGTTGGATTCGCACTAACAAACTCAACTTGAACTTTACGTCCTTCTCCCAGATTAACCCGTCCATAGTCGTCGCCTTGTTCTTGAACAAGTTCAACGATAGGATACAAGTAACTTTTCGTTAAACGAAAATTAATGAATCCGGGTCCCGCGATTTCTGCTGATTCAATCCCTGCATCGGAAAGATTCAGATGTTCAATGATTTGTTCAGCGATCATGCGAGGGTTTTTCTTAGCAATACGAGTAAGCTGCATTGCTGCATTTGTTGCAAGGTCTCCATGATTCTTATCTTTTGGTACTTCAAGTACAATACTCGGCATTTCTTCTGATGTAACCAGCCCTGCAGAAATTATGGCTTCTTGAATTCCTTTTGTTACCTGCTCGTTAATTAGATCGAGTGGATTGCGTGTCATGATTTTATTGATCCTCCTGAATTTCTATACTAATAGACAATTGTCCTGATTGTTCCTCAAATACATATAAATCATAGCTGAACGAAATCTTCCCCGATAAATTCGACAAGGATAGAGACAGCTCTTTCGTATCGGTAGATAAAGCAAAGGAACTATAAGGTGAACGATAAAAACCGGGCAGCCTTTTTCCCTGTTCAAATGTTTGCTCTGATTCTACACCACCGTGCCGAATCAGCTTTACACTATGATCTGTTATCTTCACCGTATTACGAATAGGTTCACTTCCAGGCAGCTGTTCTTCTTCCACATACCGTATATATAAGGCATTGCCTTTCCGTAAAGCTTCACCCACAACCTGCTGATTTACTTTCTCACCATCAGCGACACTGTGAATTTGGAGTTTGACAGGACTCCATACTGACATCTTTTTCTTCTCCCATCTATTCATAGGCGTACTTTCTTCATTCATCTTTTATATATTCTATATAGTTTACCGATATTGTTCAAATTTAAATCCTGCCTGCAGCTACAAAAAGAACCTGATTCTTGATAGAAACAAGGAATTTGTGCACGGCACGCATAAAAACACCCCTTAAATCCCTGACTAATAAAAAATCAGGAGGTTTAAAGGGTGTAATCTTTACGGAGATTTTTTATCTGCGTAATAAATAAAGATTTGGAAGCAAAAAGTTTACTTCACAAATCCAAGCAACATCTCACGAAGGAGCTTCGCTGCCACAATCGGAGTCTGCTGTGTAGGATCATAGATTGGAGCTACTTCTACCACGTCAAAACCTACCACATTTACATTTGATCCAGCAATCGCATGGATTGCTTCCAAAAGTTCTTTAGAAGTAATTCCGCCTGCCTCCGCTGTCCCCGTCCCCGGTGCTGCAGAGGGATCAAGCACATCAATATCAATGGTAACGTAGACAGGTCGATTGCCCATAGAAGGAAGTTCTTTCTTCAACGGCTCGGCCACATCGAACGGATGGAAGTTAATATGCTCACGTGCATACTGGAACTCTTCTCTGGAACCGGAACGGATACCAAATTGATAGATATTCTTTCCACCCATAAGCTCAGCAGCTTTACGAATTGGAGTAGAGTGAGATAGCGGCTCTCCTTCATATTGATCACGAAGATCAGCATGAGCGTCAATATGAATGATCGCAAGATCAGGATATTTTTTATAAGTTGCTTCAATTACCGGCCAAGTCACGAGATGCTCTCCGCCTAGACCAACTGGAATTTTATCATCCGCAAGCAAACCTTCGACATATTCACGAATCACATCGAGACTGCGGCTTGCATTACCAAAAGGAAGCAATAAATCTCCTGCATCATAATAATTCATATCTACAATACTTTTATCGAGATAAGGACTATACTCCTCAAGTCCAACCGAAGCCTGACGAATATGTGCTGGGCCAAAACGAGAACCTGGGCGGAAGCTTACCGTGTAATCCATAGGCATGCCATAAATAACAGCTTTAGCTCCCGCATAATCTTCAGAACTGCATATAAACACGTTGCCTGAATAGGCTTGATCAAGCTTCATCTGTAAAAGACCTCCTCTATTTAATCAAATCTTCTACAAATTTAGGCAGTACGAATGCTGCTTTGTGAAGACGCGGTGTATAGTATTTTGTATCCATTTCAGGAATTGCACTCTCATCCACTTCAAGCGGATCATATTTCTTGCTTCCCATAGTGAAAGTCCACAGTCCACTTGGATAGGTTGGGATATTCGCAGCGTATACACGAACAATCGGGAATACTTCCTTCACGTCTTTGTTCACACTTTGAATTAAATCTGCCTTAAACCAAGGATTGTCCGTTTGAGCAACAAAAATTCCATCCTCTTTTAAAGCTTCATAAATTCCTTGATAGAATCCACGTGTAAAGAGATTAGCTGCAGGACCCACTGGTTCAGTGGAGTCTACCATAATAACATCATAAGTATTCTTATGATCATGAATGTGCATGAAACCATCGTTTACAAGCACTTCAACACGAGGATCTTCTAGCCCACCCGCAATGCTTGGCAAATATTTTTTGGAATATTCAATAACTTTTCCATCGATATCAACCAGGACTGCCTTTTTCACCTGCGGGTGTTTTAGTACTTCGCGAATAACTCCGCCGTCTCCGCCGCCAACAACAAGAACCTGTTCTGGGTTTGGATGTGTATATAGAACCGGATGCGCAACCATTTCATGATATACGAATTCGTCTTTTTCTGTTGTCATTACCATACCATCAAGCAAAAGCATGTTGCCGAACTCTTCGGTTTTTACCATAGCCAAATCCTGAAAATCTGTCTTCTCACTTACATAAGTCTCTTTAATCTTCATTGTAATACCAAAATTTTCAGTTTGTTTCTCCGTAAACCACAATTCCATCGTTAACTACCTTCTCTCGAATAGAATAAGTGTTCAGCCGTCATATGATCGCCGTAAAATAGCCCTATATAGCAAGGGTTTCCTATGATTTAGGCCAGCTCAGCTGGAGTTCTCCATCGTAAACAGCGTTTACGAAGCGATATGGAAAAGACGTTCCTGGCTCGCACCAGTATGAATTCCGTTTCACTTCTAAATATTGTACTAAACGTAAATGCCTATAAACGCACTTTTGCATTATACGTTAAACCAGAAATAACTGTAAAGATATTGTGAAGAGATTTCACTCTGCGTCTTTTTATTGGTCTTTTTCATCCACTGATACTTCTTCTTCCTCTGCTAAAATACGCTTCTTCCCTCGAAGAACAGGGGCAAGTGCATCGTGAACGGTTCCTTTCCAGAGCGGGACGTCTGTACGATAGGCTGCCCGAGCATTAAGATGACCGGCAACAGGGGCTGTCATAAACACAAACAGAATACCTAAAAGAAGCCTTGCACTTATATACCCGTCAAATACAATAAAAAACAAGAAACTACCAAAAAGGATAGACAAAATCCCAAGTGTTGTACTCTTTGTCGCAGCATGAGCACGGAGATAAACATCTGGAAGTCGAATAAGTCCAAAGGCGCTCAGTACACTGATGATGGAACCAAACAGAACTAAGAGACCGATGAGTATACTAAAGATCGTCATCATTTTCGAGTACGACCCCCCTTTCGATAAATCTTGCAAAGGCGACTGTACTAATGAAAGCCAAAATGCCAATAAGCAAAATAATATCTACATAAGCCTGTGTATGAAGCAGCATAGAGAGAACCGCCACACTTCCTATGAGCTGAATTCCTATCGTGTCGAGTGCAGTAATTCGATCTGCCATAGAAGGACCTTTTAGTATCCGATATAGACAGCCGATTATTGAGATACCTAATAGAAGTAAAGAAATATTTAGAATAACTTGCAGCATTATCTCGTCACCTCCATTATGGCTTTTTCAAAGGAATCCCGAATGCTTGAAACCATTTCCTCTTCGTCAGACATGTTAAAGGCATGGATATATAAGGTGCGTTTGTTTTTTGAAATTTCCAGCGCAAGTGTCCCCGGTGTTAAAGAGATAAATAGAAATAAAAGCATAATTTCAAAGTCCGAAGTCAGCTCCGTCCGATACTTAAAAGTACCTGGGGTAATATCGAGCTTCGGTTTAAGTATGGCCCCAATCACCTGAAATGACGAACGGAACAGTTGTACTAGAAGCATTTTCAGCAGTTTGATGACAGCCCAGATACGAACAAGGTAGAACGGAGTGGGGAAAAAGCGCCGGAAGATTCCAATAATCAAAAGACCTAGTACATATCCTGTCACGAAACCGGCTCCAGTCCAGGATTGATTCAAAAGCATCCATAAGAAGGCGATGATCAGATTAAGTATGATTTGTCGTGCCATCGATCACCACTCCTTCAAAACGTTATCAATATAAAGGTTAGGATCTATCAGTACGTGTGCTGCTGTAGAGAGTGCAGGATAAAGAACTTCAGCAAATATTCCTATTCCAATGATCAGAATAAACAGGAACCCTGACGGAACAAGCAGCTGGTTTACAGAAATCTGTGTTGTCCCTCCGTGGATCGTCTTATCACTGCCCCAAAATGCATAGATGAACACCCGCAGCACAGAGTACAGCATAATAAAACTCGCAATGACAGCAATGGCTGTAAGCCCATAGAGACCTGCATCAAGTCCGCCTTCAAACAACATCAGTTTACCTGGAAATCCACTAAGCGGCGGTACTCCGGCAAGAGCAAGTGCGGTAACAAAGAACATCCAGCCGAGTAAAGGATATTTTTTAATCATCCCGCCCATATTGTTCAAATTTGATGTACCCGCAGCAGCAATGAGTGCTCCTCCGAGCAAGAAGAGCAATGATTTGATAATCATGTCATGTATGAGATAAAACATCAGACCTTCAAGTGCCAGCTTATTGCCTGCTGCCATACCAAAAGCAACAAATCCAACACCCGCTACGACATTGTAGACAAGTATTTTGTTAACGTCCTTATAAGCGATCGCTCCAATAACCCCGAGCAACATTGTCGCTCCTGCCATCCAGCCAATAATAGCATTTGTAAATTGCAGATCATGATAGAAGATTAACGTGAAGACTCTTACGATGGCATATAGACCTACTTTGGTCAGCAAACCGGCGAATAAGGCAGTGACAAGTGCCGGCGGCGCTGCGTACGATCCAGATAGCCAGAAAAAGAGAAACAGCCCCGCTTTAATGCTGAAGATAAGCAAAAACAATAAAGCAATGACACCTAAAATCCCATCTTGACCAACTTCAGCTACCCGTACAGACAGATGCGCCATATTAATGGTTCCTGTCACAGAGTACAAGTATCCAATAGCTACTACTAGTAAAGATGACGAAACCATATTAATGAGTACATATTTCAGTGACTCTCTAAGCTGACGTTCTGTATTTCCCAGTACCAAAAGCGCATAGGAGGAAATCAGCATCAGCTCGAAGCAAACAAACAAATTAAATAGATCACCTGTTAGAAAAGATCCATTTACACCCGCCATTAAAAATTGAAAAAATACATAAAAGTGATGTTTCTCCCGCTCTTCTGTAATGCTGTGAAAAGCATAAAAAGTACAGGCAACCGAAATAACGGAAGACACCAACACTAATAAAGAAGCAAGTGTATCTGCAACAAATACAATGCCGTATGGAGCTGCCCATCCCCCCATATTAAGAAACTGAAGCCCTGATGTGGACACCGTATAGAATAAAAAAGCGGTAACCAAGAGCGTAACTATTGAACCAATTCCACTAATTAGGCGCTGCATCCGGACTGATTTCATAAAGAAAATGAGCAAAATTCCGGTTAGTACAGGCAAGAAGATGGGCAGAACAACCACATTATTCATATTTCGGCCCCCTTACTTCTTCCATATCGTCCGTTTTTAACTTCAAATAGGATCGATACGCAAGGACGAAGAAGAATGCCAGAAGTCCAAAGTTAATAACTATAGAGGTTAGAATTAATGCCTGTGGCAGCGGATCTACGTAATTCTCGGCCTTCTCTCCTAAAAGGGGAGGTGCTCCCGTTTTTAGACGGGCCATGGTCATCAGGAGTAAATGTACACCATGGGTTAACAAGGAAAGACCTAGTACAAGACGAAGCAAACTCCTTGAGAGAATTAAATACACCCCTATAGCAAACAGAATACCTACGGTAACACTCATAATAATTTCCATAACTAACGGTCCTCCCCGATCTGTAAGATGATCGTCATGGTGACACCCAAGACAGCCATAAACACTCCAGTCTCAAATAGGGTAGCTGTCGTTAATTCCACTTCTCCCAGCAAAGGAATATCGAAATATCCAAATGCCTGACTCATAAATGGTAAGTCAAAGACAAAGGAACCAGCCGCTGTTGCCAAAGAGATTAAGAGCCCGCAGGCAATAACTGTACGATAATCCACGGGTAGAATCCGGCGAAGCGTATCTGTATTAAACGCAATCGCTAATAGAACGAGAGCCGATGCGGTAACCAGTCCACTAATAAAGCCTCCTCCTGGTTGATGATGTCCCGCAAAGAACAGATAGAGCGCAAAGATAAGGATGATAAACACGATAATTTTAGTACTCATCTGCAGGAACACATCGTTACTGCGAAGTGATACACTGTTCCAACTCTCCGGATTCGAGTTACTTTTCTCTTTTTCCGTTGATTCTTGCTTCTCCTTTGCGAGTGTAAAATGAGAAGACCCCAAGTCTTTGCCATTCAAATTAAGATTAATCATGGAATAAATAGCAAGTGCTGCTACGCCTAAGACCATAATTTCAAGTAATGTATCAAAACCTCTAAAATCAACCAGCAGTACATTAACAATATTTTTTCCGCCTGCTAGGTTGTAACTTTCCTTCGTATAGAATTCAGATATGGTTTCAAGCTGTGTCGTCCCGCTAGCAGCAAGAGCAATCAGCATGACAATAATACCTACACCAATAGAAATAATCAGATTTATAGACTTATATTTCTTGCTAGATTTCGGCGTAAGTTCAGGAAGATGATAGAAGCACAACAGAAAAAGTGCTACGGATACGGTTTCCACGACCATCTGGGTC
This sequence comes from Paenibacillus sp. GYB006, assembly GCF_036577645.1. Lineage (NCBI taxonomy): Bacteria > Bacillati > Bacillota > Bacilli > Caryophanales > Paenibacillaceae > Paenibacillus > Paenibacillus sp. GYB006. The sequence goes on from NZ_JARBDA010000021.1 coordinate 21,846, forward strand.
AAGGCGAGGTCTGGTGCACGGAATAACACAAAGAACAAACTAACCAGATAACCAACCGCTCCTGTTAAAATAACAGCCGATAAGCGATGTTTAGCAAATGGTATACAGATCGCTGTAACGACGAGACCAACAAGTAAAATCGTTTCGTATAACTTAAAGGAATCATACCCACTGAAATTCCATTCAATATTCGTTGCATGATAGAAACCGTAGCTAATCAACACGATCATAAACACAAAGATATAGATGAGATAGTTCCGAACCGAACCATTCATATAGGTTTGAGTCCAGCGTTTAGAAAATCGATGCAAAGCTCGAAATATAGAGTTATAACCCTTGTTAATGGTATAAACAGGAATGTACTCTTCATACACCGTTTTCCAGCGGGGTAATAATTTATAAGAGATAACACCCAGTACAATGACTCCTACCGTCATCCATAATTCTGGAGTAAGACCATGCCAGAGATACAAATGGACATCAAACCGTTCCCCTTCAGCGAGGAGTGGAGATAATACGGAAGCCATTGCCGGTTCAATAATCGACGAGGATAAGATATCGGGATAAATACCGGTGATTAATACCATGGATACAAGAATAAGGGGAGGAATCAACATTCCAATTGGAGCTTCATGCAGCTTTTGGAGTGGAATATCTGTTTTGTTCTTACCAAGGAAGGTACGAAACACAATAACGAGCGAATAAATAAACGTCATTACACTACCGATCCAGGCAAGTACAGGAAAAATAATCCCCCATGTGCCAAGGCTAAATATAGAAAAGTCTGCTGCTTCGAGTGTAGCTTTGAAGAACATCTCCTTACTGACAAATCCATTAAATGGCGGCAGACCCGCCATAGAAAAGGTACCGATCAGCGCAACGGTAAATGTAAGCGGCATAACGGTAATTAACCCACCAAGTTTCCGGATATCACGTGTACCGGTCTCATGATCTACAATCCCTGCCATCATAAATAGGGAGCCTTTAAACAGCGCATGATTGAACAAATGCAGCAATCCTGCCATTGTAGCTGTAGTATAAAGCAGTGACTCTGAGCCATAACCAAAGTAGAGTGCGGCTGATCCTAGTCCAAACAAAGACATAATTAGCCCCAGCTGCGATATAGTGGAATACGCCAAGATTGCCTTTAAATCTGTTTTCTTTATGGCAATCAGCGCACCATAAACCATTGATATCGTTCCCACCAAAGATATGATCCAAAACCAAGTTGCTTCTCCGCCAAAAACAGGTGTAAACCTCGCAACAATATAAATTCCTGCTTTGACCATGGTTGCCGAGTGCAAGTATGCACTAACGGGTGTTGGCGCCTCCATTGCATCAGGCAGCCAAACATGGAACGGAAACTGCGCTGATTTGGTGAAAGCTCCTATAAGAATTAAAATAAGAGCAGGAACAAATAAATGATGTTCTGCAATATTAGATACAGATGCGATCGTCTCCCGAATACTGTAGGATCCGCTGATCAGATAAAGTAAGATAAATCCAGTTAACATGGCGAATCCACCAAAAACAGTAATCAGGAATGACTTACTCGCGCCGCGGATTGACGCTTCTTTCTTGTGATGAAAAGCAATAAGTAAAAAAGAAGCAATACTCGTTAGTTCCCAGAACCCATACAAAACCATCATATTGTCTGAAAGAACGACACCAAGCATGGCACCCATAAAAAGGAGCAGATACAGATAGAAACGATGCAAAGCCTGGTCTTGCTTCATATAATAAATGGAATACAGTACAACCAAAGAGCCAATACCAGTAATAAGCAGCGCTAACAATAGGCTTAACCCATCCAATAAAATGGTGAAATTAATTCCAAGGGATGGCATCCAATCTAGTGATTCACTAATCAAATTCCGGTTACTTATTTGTGGAATCAGGCTAAGAAAGTAGATCAGTAGGACAAGCGGGATGGTTAGAACTGCCCAGCCCAAGTGAAAGCTGCGAGACAAACGTTTCATAAAGGCTATCCCAACTCCAGCAAGAATGGGGAGCAGAATGGCCGCATGAATCAAGTACACAAGTACACCCCCTATGTAAAGTAAAGAATCGAAAAGTCATAGAGCAGAGTTAGCATGAACTAGACTTTATGTTAACCTTTACCCTAAATACCTGTGTAAAGAATCTGTATAAATCGTGAATAATGGATGAATTGTATTCCCATAATGAAATATAAGGCAGTTTTTTAGAAAGGAGACCTATGTGATGCCAGAATCTACAGATCAGTCAAAACCGCAATACTCTCGCACCAAAAAGATTCTGAAGTGGTTAGCAGGAATAACCGTACTGGGTCTGATATTTGCTGTTGTACTTCTTGTCTATCTATATGCGACTAGTCTTCCTCTTGCAGATAATGACCATAACTCCAGGCTTTTTGATATAGATGGTGAAGTTATTGCTACATTCTCTCCCGAGGGGAAAGATTCAATTCCCGTCAAGTTAGACCAAGTCTCACCCGATCTTACCCAGGCTACCATCTCGGTAGAAGATCGAAAGTTCTATTCTCATTTTGGGTTTGATTTAAAAGGAGTGGCTCGTGCCATTCTTGTAAATATAAAAGAGATGAACATGTCCCAAGGGGCTAGTACGATCACACAGCAGCTGGCAAGGAACTTGTACCTTTCTCATGAAAAAACGTGGTCCCGTAAAATTAAAGAGGCCATATACACGGCACAACTTGAAATGAAGTACACCAAAGATGAAATTTTACAAATGTATCTTAATGAAATCTACTACGGCCATGGCGCCTATGGTATTGAATCTGCAGCACAAATGTATTTTGGCAAGTCTGCAGCCGATTTAAATTTAGCAGAAAGTGCAATGCTTGCTGGTATTCCAAAAGGACCGACCTATTATTCTCCCTACAACAATATGAAGAAGGCGAAAGATCGGCAAAAGGTTGTACTGAATTCAATGGTCACTACCGGATCCATTACGCAAGAGGAAGCTGATGAGGCTTATAATGAAATGCTTGATATCAAGCCGAAAAGTCAGCCGAAGACAAATGAAAAAGCTTCCTATTTCCGAGACTATATTCGAAACGTAGTTGTTAAGGATCTGGGGATTGATTCAGCCAAATTAGAACATGGCGGTCTTAACATATACACCACCCTAGATATGCAGATGCAAGAAGCTGCTGAAGAAGCGATCGCTAACGGAATGGATAATGAAAGTGATCTTGAAGTAGGTTTGGTATCCATTGATCCGAGAAATGGATATGTGAAGGCCATGGTGGGAGGAACAGACTATAACTCCAGTCAGTACAACCATGCACTGGCGGATAATAGGCAGCCTGCATCTTCTTTTAAACCGATTATGTACTTGGCAGCCATTTCATCAAAACAGATGACAGCTATCTCACAATTCGATAGTAAACCGACTGTGTTCAAGTACGATAATGATCGTAAAACGTATGAGCCAAAAAACTTTGGCGATAAATATCTTGGACCCATTGATATGAGAAAAGCGATTGCCGTCTCTGATAATATTTATGCGGTGAGTACTCTTATGCAAATCGGAACGGACCCTATTATTGAAATGGCGAAAAAACTGGGGATTACGAGTTCACTTGATCCCGTACCATCGCTGGCGCTGGGTACATCGCCTGTCAGTCCTTTTGAGATGGCTTCCGCTTATTCAGTTCTTGCTAATGAGGGACTTCGAAATGCCCCTATAGCCGTGCTGAAAATTACGGACGCAGCAGACCGAATTGTATACAAAGTGCCGGAACAGACACCCGAACAAGTGGTAGACACTGCTTCTGCTTATGTAGTAACAAGTCTGCTTGAAAGTGTCTTTGATACAGGGGGAACAGCTCACCGGGTAGCAGATAAGATCAAGAGACCGGTTGCCGGAAAAACAGGCACCACAAGCTCAGATGCTTGGCTTGTAGGCTATACACCGGAATTATCAACAGCGGTATGGGTAGGATATGATAATAATCAGGAGATTACTACTTCTGAAAGCCGAAGAGCCGCTCCTATTTTTGCAGAGTATATGGAAAAAGCACTCGAAAATGTTCCACCGAAAATATTCCCGGTTCCTGAAGAAGTGGTTAGCGTCTATATCGACCCTTCTACCGGAAAACTTGCCGGGGAAAACTGCGAAAGCCGTAGACTTGAAGTGTTTGTCCGCGGTACAGAGCCTACGGAATACTGCGATGAACACGAAGCAGAACCGGGTTCAAACGGAGAAGAAGAAATTCAAAATGACCGAGATGATTCTTGGTGGAATCACTTCAAACGTTGGTGGACGAATTAAAGATCAATCGGGCTGTTCATTATTACAATATAAAGAGGGTTTCGGCTAAACGCCGAAACCCTCTTTTTTTGTTACCATTTAGTTCGTCTCTAATGCCTGTTTGAGCTCATCTGGAGCTGCATTCCACCAGTTTTCATTATGAGAAATAAGCAGATGCTTTAATGCTGCCTTATCTTCATTTCCTAGCTCATCTAACATGATACGACGCTTCATTGCATAATCCATTTTGTTTACATGGTCAGCGAGAATCTTCCAGCCGCGTTTTGCTTCCGTATCGATCAACATCTCACATGCTGTTGCTCCGGCATACATCTGACCTTCCGCAGTGCGATCTACCGCTACCCATACTAACCACACTTGCCGGCCATTCGGTACATCTGCTTTTTCCGTAGAAAATTTAATGCCGCGTTCTACCTTACTCTTTGCATGCATCGCACCAATATCAATGGTGGCAACGCCTCCATCAATGATAACAGGAGAAACATTATTCAAATCAATCGAACCTGAACCGAAACCTTTATGCTTACTCTTGCTATTCACAATATTTAAGGCAATCTGCTTCTTGCCAATTTGTCCGTTTTGCTCCATTTTTATGGCCTCCAAAAGTTGATACCAATATTTTAACTAATATTTCTCCGCTTGCAAACATATACATGCCTTAGATGCTTGTCAAGTGGGAGGTATTTAACGTATGACCCCAGTTCGCGCGAAAATTATTCTATCCTCTGTTCTTGCTATTTGTGTTCTCGGCGGCACACTGCTGCTCAGTTTAAGCCAAGCTCCATCTACGCAATCTGCCCTTGCGCCGATACCGGGCAATATAAATGCCCCAGTGCCTGCGCCCACAGAGGGAATTGTACAGACACCGCTTGCCGAGGTGCTTAGTGACCGAGTAGTTGAATATCACATTGATGTTCAACTAACAGAAGACCATGTCCTTAAAGGTACTTCTACCTTGACATGGACTCATCCAGGTAAAAAAACGGTGAGCGAGCTTTATTTTCATTTGTACCCCAATGCATTTGCCTCAGATGAGACAACCTTTATGAAAGAATCAGGAGGCAAACTCAGAGGAGATGCGATGCCGAAAGATGGTTACGGCTCTATGAAACTTACGGAAATTAAAACACCAGACGGTCTTTCTCTCCTCCATCGCATTCAATATGTACAACCCGATGACGGAAATATACATGATAAGAGTCTGGTCAAGGTCCGTTTGCCCAAGCCTGTAAAAGGGGGAGAATCCATCACCCTCCATATGTCCTTTGAAGTTGATATGCCCCGGATCTTTGCCCGGATGGGGACAGCAGATAACTTCGTTATGGCAGGCCAATGGTTTCCCAAACTAAGTGTCTATGAACCAGTCGGAACACGCAACCGAAAGACTGAAGGCTGGAATTTACATCAATATCACGGTAATTCCGAATTTTACTCAGACTTTGGGATTTATAGTGTACGCATCGCGGTACCTGCTAATTATACCGTAGCAGCAACCGGTTTCCCAACCAAACCTTATTATAAACAGAACGATCAGCGTATTTATCAATTCTATGCTGATGATGTTCATGACTTTGCTTGGGCCGCTTCCCCCGACTTTGTGGTTGTAGAAGAACCATTCTCTGCACCAAATGTACCTGGAGTCCGAATTAAGCTTTTTCTAGACCCTGCTCATGCTGATCTTAAAGATCGCTACTTGTATGCAGCTAAATCGGCACTATCCAATTTTAGCAAATGGTACGGTAAGTACCCGTATTCCACATTATCCATCGTAGTGCCTCCCAAAGCAGGAAATGGAGCCGGCGGAATGGAGTATCCTACCTTGATTACCGCCTTTGGCGCAGATGAAACATCGCCTGGTTATGAGCTGGAGCGAACCGTCATTCATGAAATTGGACATCAGTACTTCTATGGCATGATCGCAAGTAATGAATTTGAAGAAGCATGGCTTGATGAGGCCTTCACCTCCTATGCTGAGGAACGCTTAATGGAACAAGAATACGGTCTTTCACCCAACATCCCTTTGCAGTCTGGTTATATTACCTCTCCTGCCTCCCTCACGCAGGAAGCATGGAAATATGATTCGCAGCAGCATTATGCAGAAAATGTATACACTCGCGGCAAACTCATCTTGCGAGCCATTGAGCAGCAAATCGGCATCAAAAAAATGGACAAAGTAATGTCTGCCTATGCTGCCAAGTACCGTTTTAAACATCCAACGACGAAAGATTTCCAGACCGTTGTAGAACAAGTCACCCGCAAATCATGGGCTACTTTCTTTGATCAATATGTATACAGCAACATGATGGCTGACTTTGCCGTAGACTCGATTCAAGTTAAGGATCAAAGCACAGAAACGGAATCGAACTATATCTCAACTGTAAAATTGACTAAGAAAGCAGGAGACTACGCCGAAATCCCAGTAGTGTTTGCCTTTAAAGACGGTCATATGATTCGCAAGGAATGGGACGGCAAGGATGCAAATATTATCTACAATCTTACGTATAAGGAACCTATAGAATGGGTCATGGTAGACCCTTCCTACTCGATCGCCATTGAGAACAAGCATATTAATAACTATATGAGCGCTGAAGTAGAAGAAGAAATACAGACTCGGTTTAATATCAGTATTACGAAACTGATTGAAACCCTGCTTGGAAGTCTGTCATGGTGAGGTGGAGTCGATGAAAGTTTATGTATCAGAAGGATTCAAATCTATGAGAGAGCATTATTTTGTCGTATTGTTTCTTTTTATATACCAGCTGGTCTGGGGAATGTTTCTTTATAAGATTGTTTCTTCTGCTGTGGTTCCTCTGTTGATGCGCTATCCGGATCCTCCGCCTCATGAGCTCAGTAAGGTGCTGTTTTGGATGGAAGGTCAGCTTAGTTTATCGGTAAGCCCGCTAGTTCATCAGTACGCCTGGCTGCTATTCCTTATGTTCCTCATTCGAATGCTAATGACCCCGCTCATTCGGGCAGGTTTACTTCACAGTCTGCATGAACAAGGGAATACAGCAAAAGGTCTGGCTTTCTTTCAGGGCATTAAGAAACACTGGAAAAAAACATCTCTTCTTTATTTTATAGAAATCATCCTATTACTCATCCCTGCTTACTGGATTGTTCCTGTTATTCTCCCTAATCTTATTACAGCTATTTATAATCTGCCTGTTCTTACCAAAATCATTCCTTACCTTCTCTTGTGGATGATCTACGGCTATGCGATAAAGCAGCTGCTGCTTTACTGTCAGATTGGACTCATTGGAAAACGCAGCGGCTCTGTATCGATATGGATCTGTATCCGGTATGCCGTTCCCGTCACCTTGGTCTCCCTTTTGCTCGGCTTCATTACGCTAGCCATATTTGGTTCATTCACAGCTGTCTCCTTAATTTGGACGGGACTTCTAGCTCTGATTCTACAGCAATCCTATCATCTCATTCGATCCATTATGAATGTGTGGAAAATCAGCGCTCACTTCAGTCTCTGGAATTCAAAAACCAGCTCTGATAACTCCTGAAGTTAGCATGAATTACTTCTTACAAAAAGATAAGCCTAGCTCATTATCGTATGAGTCAGGCTTATTTTGTATTTTTTCCCTGAAAACGATTGCCAAATTTACACATATTCTGTTACAATAAGCCCAGAACATGTTGTGACAACTTTGTAATCTATTGTAACTAAATTGATCAAGCTTTTATTACATAATCATTTGATTGTTTTATGAATTGGAAATACATACGTCTTCACAGGTACATATCATCAGATACGCCAAATTCCTGGTACCTGGGAAGCGGGGGAACCATATTACGGGTGAATTGATCTCGCAACAGAGTGGTCATAGGGGAACCTTCTACCGAATCCTTAAGCTAACCTCGCAGGCATTGGAAGGAGTTTATTTTTTTGAAAAAGACATTAACTGCTGCAGCGCTAAGCCTAGCAATCGCATTATCCATTGGAACAGGGAGTGCATTTGCTGACTCCAAGATGGACAAGGTAATTGAAAGCGTTCAGGGAACAGATTATAAATACGGTGGAACTACACTTAGTGGTTTTGATTGTTCTGGTTTCACGATGTATGTATTCGAGAAGCTTGGGATCGAATTGCCAAGACAATCCGGTTCACAATTCAACATGGGTAAAGAAGTCTCTCTTTCTGATATTAGAACGGGCGATCTTGTATTCTTTAACACCAGCGGTAAAGGGGTATCCCATGTAGGAATTTTTGTTGGAGACGGTAAGTTTGCACATGCTTCTTCCTCTAAAGGTGTGACCATCAGTAAGCTTGACGAAAACTATTATGCAAAGCGTTATGTAGGTGCAAAGCGAATTATGAGTACAGAACAATTTGAAACAGCTACTATTGAGTAGTATTACAATATCATTACCCTAAGAACTCGACCTTGACTACTTTTTTTTAAAAAGTAATGAGGTTCGAGTTTTTTGTTTTCCCTACTACACACCATCGCTTGCCTTGCCTCTCTCTTACCCTGTAGAGTGTTAGGAAAGATAAATTTCAGATAAAGGAGTGATCCTATGACACAGGCGACCCCTATTTTCCGAGTCATGCCGATGACCGAAGAGCAAGCTGCGGAGATTAGTACCTGGAAGTACGACCCTCCCTATAATATATACGGCTGGCTGCCTTGGGATCAGATGAAAGCTTTAGAGATTGAGTTTGGAGACCCCGTGCTAAGAGCACAGCAATATGTATCTGTAGTAAGGGATCAAGAGATGCCTGCGCTATGCGGTTTTGCTCAACTTTTTCCTATGGAAGGAGTCACTCGCCTTGGTTTAGGTATGCGGCCCTCTTTGTGTGGCAATGGTTACGGCCAAGCCTTTGTGTCTTCTGTTGTACATGAGGCTCGAAAAAGGAATTCAAGCCATGTCATTGACTTGGAGGTGCTCACCTGGAATACGAGAGCCATCCGAGCATATGAAAAAGCCGGGTTTGTTATTGATGACACGTATGAGCGGCTGACCCCGGAAGGAACTCAATTGTTCCATTGCATGCTTTACAAAAAAACATGTCATATTTAGCTTTGTTTACTTATTCTCGCTTTTGTTTAAATATTTACCATAAAATACTATGAACCTGAAGCCGGAACCATTATAATGAAATAAGGAATGTACATAGTAGGAGGACACTACAAATGAAGAAATGGATCATGAGCGGTTTGTTTTTCTTCGCTTGCGCTTTTGCCCTCGTGTTAATGTTTACGGTAGAAGGAAGAGAACAAGAGATGGCAGAAGAAGCCGGACCCGTTATGCCCCAGGTAACTCTGGACGCTGCAAGTGCTGAGGAAAAAGCTAAAGGAAGCTGTATCTCTTGTCATGGAAACCAGCTTGAAGGAGGCGTAGGTCCTTCCTTGCAAAAAGTGGGTGCTGAATCCAATGCCGAGCAGCTTTATAAAACGATTAGTAAGGGTAAAGGCGGAGGCAAAATGCCTGCTTTTGAAGGACAACTTTCAGATGAAGAAATTGCCAACCTTGCTCTTTGGCTATCCGAGAAAAAGTGAACGAACAAAAACACGCCTTATCTTCTCCCTTCAGAGAGACGATAAGGCGTCTTTTCATTACACTTGCATCATTCTGTTGTATGCTTCGTTATATTGCTGAGCCTCTTTAATATCAATAGCAGTGATGCCACCAACGTCCCAGGAAGTAAGTCTTAATGTGACTACTTTATGGTCAATCGTAATGAAAGGGTGATGATTAAACGCTTCGGAGATCAAACCTACTTCATCCACAAAAGCTATGCCTTTCATAAAGTTGGTGAATATAAATTTGCGAACAATCCACCGACCTTCCTCGTACTCCCAACCTTCGAGTTTATCGAGATGAGCTTCTACTTCCTCTTGCGTAAAGACCATCGTTCAATCTAACCTCCCCTAATCAAAAAACGTATCCATATCAGCATGCCCGGTGCCTTTGTAGATACTCTAGCTTGTGGCTTAAATAGTATGCCCTACTGCACAAGCCTATCACTGGAAAATAGGAAGCCGTTCGCTTCCCGAACGGCTTTATTCGTGTTCCATCTTATCACGGAAGGAATGTTAAATCCAGTTGTAACCTGTTCCTTTAAATGAGGGATACAAAGTCGAGTTCATCATCCCCGATAAGAATATTTAGGCGATGGAGTTCCTGATCATGAATAACAACCCCGCTGCCAACGCTAATCATTTTCTCAGATCCCAATGCGTAGAATAGATCCTCTGCAAGTGCTTCATCTACTTCCAAACGATCTTTTTCCCCCAGTCTCGCCCAATCTTCTTCCTCCATCTCGAAAAAGATATACCGATCCGGTATTTTTCCAAGAGCCTGTATTAAATCTTGCAAAATATCATTATACTCGCGTCCATGTTTTACACCCATTTGAATGTTCACTCCATTTCCATATCGTAGTTCTATTATACCGAAAATAAACCTTCATAAAAACGAATCACATGTCGATAAATAAAATAAATGAGCCGGATGTCTCAATGAAAGGATTCAGATTAAATCTCACGGACGAGGTGTATCATGGAAATTTCAACTATTATCGGATTAATCTTGGGAATCATCGCTCTTGTATTTGGTATGATCCTAAAGGGAGCACCAATTATCAACTTGGTAAATAACCCTGCGGCTTACCTTATCATTTTTGGCGGTACCATTGCCACGATATTCATGGCATTTCCCATGTCTGAAGTCAAAAAAATACCGAAGCTGTTCAAAATTGTCTTCACAAAACCTAAACTTATCGACAAAGTTTCTTTGATTAGTATGTTTGTCGAGTGGGCTTCCATAACTAGACGTGAAGGTCTACTTGCTTTGGAGTCGAAAGTAGAAGAAATTGATGATGATTTCCTTCGCGGCGGTATGCGAATGATTATTGATGGTAATGATCAGGAATTTGTACGCGACGTACTTATGGAAGATATTCATGCAACCGAAGATCGGCATAAAGTAGGTGCTCTTATTTTCTCACAAGCAGGCATGTATGCTCCAACTCTCGGTGTGCTCGGAGCAGTAGTTGGTTTAATAGCAGCTCTGGCTGATCTGAGCGATATGGATAAGTTGTCTCATGCCATCGCAGCTGCTTTTATCGCTACCTTGCTCGGTATTTTCTCAGGTTATGTGCTTTGGCATCCCATTGCTAACAAACTGAAGCGTATGTCTAAACTGGAATCAGAGGTCAAACTAATGATGGTGGAGGGTCTCCTTTCCATCCAATCAGGTGTTTCTACCATTGCAATTAATCAAAAATTATCTGTATTTCTGACACCGCGTGAACGCGCTGAACTTGCTAACAAGGAGGGAGGAACAGGTGAAAAAGAGTAATAAACGCCACGAAGAACACGAAGAACATGCAGACGAAAGCTGGCTCTTGCCTTATTCAGATCTCATGACACTCTTATTGGCCTTATTCATCACCTTGTTCTCCATGAGTTCCGTAGATGCTAAGAAGTTCGAAGAGATGTCTCAGGCACTTAGCAGTGCCCTTAACGGAGGTACAGGGGTTCTAGAACATTCCTCCTCTTACGATGCTGGCTCTGGTGCGGATCTTGGTAAAAACAAGAGCCCTTCCAGTAATCCAAATACGGCGACAGATGCTGCACTTGCTAAAAAGGAGCAAGAAGATCTAGAAAGATTAAAAAAGCAGCTCGATGATTATATTGACAAAAACGGTCTTACTAATCAGCTTGATACGAAACTCAATCAATCCCAGCTTATGATTACCATCGCTGATAATGCTCTGTTTGCATCAGGAGCTGCAGATGTGAAACCAGAGGCAAAAGTGCTTGCCAAAAATATCTCCCGAATGCTTGAACAATTTCCCTCTTATGATGTCATTGTTACCGGCCATACAGATAATATGCCTATTAACAATTATAAGTACACAGATAACTGGGATTTGAGCAGTGACCGTGCATTGAACTTCTTGAAAATCATACTTCAAAATTCTAAATTGGATCCTTCCAAATTCACCCCAAGCGGATATGGCGAGTATCATCCGGTTGAGTCGAACGCTACGGCGGAAGGTCGCGCAAAAAACAGAAGAGTTGAAATCTCCATCATTCGTAAATATAACGGAGAAACAAAAACAACAAATGTACAATAAATAAAGATTTGAAATAAAAAGAAGCTGTGAAAATATCACAGCTTCTTTATTTATAGGATTAAAGCAGACGATAGTTGAGCATACGGCCAAGCTCTGTCTTTTCGTCTGGCGTTAAATCGCGCCAAGAACCTTTTTTTAGAGAACCCAGCTGAATATTCATGATACGAATTCTTTGTAGATGCTGCACTTCGTAACCAAAAGCACTACACATCCGCCGAATCTGACGATTCTTTCCTTCCGTCAGTATGATTCGGAAAGTACGTTCTGAGATACGTGTAACCGTACAAGGAAGAGTTTTCTCTCCGAGAATTTTAACCCCAGTAGACATTCCTCTTATGAATGATTCGGTTATCGGCCGATTTACAGTTACAATGTATTCTTTCTCATGTCTGCCTTCGGATCGTAATATCTTGTTTACTATATCTCCGTCATTCGTTAGCAGAATTAGTCCTTCAGAGTCCTTATCTAGTCTGCCAATAGGGAATATTCTTTCCTTATGGCCCACAAAATCGACGATATTTCCTTCGATATGCTGTTCGGTAGTACTTGTAATTCCAACCGGCTTGTTAAGGGCGATATAGACTGTATTCTTCTCTTCCTTCAAAGGCTTGCCGTCAACCAGTACCTCATCGCCCTCTTCTGCTTGGCTTCCTAAGACTGCCACCGCTCCATTAATCGTTACTCTCCCACTGTCTACAAGCTTATCCGCTTCCCGGCGAGAGCAATATCCGGTTTCACTTATAAATTTATTTATCCGCAATCGGATCACACACCTTACTTTCATATATTTTATTGATTCAAAGCTGGCATCAGAATTGTAACTGTGGTTCCTTCGCCTTGAATACTATCAATTTCCATTGTTCCTTTATGCGCTTGAATGATACGCTGACTTACCATTAGACCAAGACCCGTTCCCGATTCTTTACTTGTGAAGAAAGGTTCGCCCAGCTTAGGTAGTAACTCCTCAGGAACCCCCTCGCCCTCATCTTGAATGATAATCTCTGCATTCTGTCCGGCATTCACTCTAATTCGGATTTTTATTTTTCCTCCATCCGCCATCGCTTCCATCGCATTTTTAAGAAGGTTAATAAATACTTGTTTCAGCTGATTCTCTCCACAGTGAACAATGGTAGGAACATCTGCATCCAGTAAGATTTCAATACCAAGCATATGTGCTTGGCTGTCTAGAAGAGAGATCACATCACCCATAATAAAACGGATATCCTTAGGAGTAAAATTAGTAGCCTGCGGCTTAGCTAAAATAAGAAACTCTCCTACAATTAAATTAATTCGATCCAGTTCAGACAACATCAAATCAATATGACGAGGATTCATTTTCTGAGTCTGCTGTTGAAGTTGGATAAAACCTCTCAACGTCGTAAGCGGGTTTCTAATTTCATGAGCAACCCCAGCAGCAAGCTGGCCTACGGTTGTAAGCTTCTCAGAGCGACGCAAGAGCTCTTCCATTCGCTTACGGCCCGTTATATCTCTTGATATACTAATATAGCCCGTAATTTTCCCCTCATCATCTCTGATCGGCGCCGTACTGACACTAACTTCAATTCGGCTGCCGTCTTTCGCATAACGATACGATTCATTCGAAGGAATGGTTAACCCGCTATGTAGTTTCTTACGTTGCTCCTGTTCTTCTTCGATTAATTCTTCAGGGATATTACTAAGGGGCTGACCGATGATTTCTCTACCTAACCAGCCATACATTTGTTCAAAAGCACGATTGACTTGAATAATATTTCCTTTTTCATCCGTAATATGAATAGCATCGGCTGTCTGATTGATAACAGACTCCAAATGTTCTTTTACCGCTCTATTTTCTTCATACATTTGCTTCAGTCTGTTCGTATAGTGTCCGAGATTCCGAATCATTGCATTGATCCCGTTCGATAATTGTCCTAGTTCATCGTTGCGCTTTAATTTCAGATCATAATTAAAATGACCGTCTCCTACTTCATTTACTTTAGATAGAATAGTCTGTATTGGTTTCGTATAAGCAGAAGCAAACAAATAACTCCCGAAAATAACAATTTCCATCAGTACAAGGGATACCGCGATATGACTAGTTAACTGTTCTGTCATTACACTTTCAATCTCATGATAATCGGTCACAATACTAATCACATATTTCTGTCCTACAGAGTTAGTAATCGGAATCATATTTTTTAATACTTTTTTTCCATCCACTACAGAGGTATATGACACATTATTTCCAGTTTCAATTGCTTTATTAATTGCTTTTTTATCCCTGTCAACTTCTCCATATCGATATTCCCCAAAGAAAATAGGTTTATTAATAAATTTAGGGTAGATTTCATCTGTTCCATCTTCCTCCATAGTCGGATGTCCGAACGTAGCAGGATTAATCCCAGCAATGGAAAGAATCGATGGATTCACATCTTGAAACTTTTTAATATTCCCTTCCGGGTTGAAAAAAAGAACATAATCCTCAATCTCATCTGAATTCATGAATGGATTGATGATATAGTTTCTTTGCCCATCATGATAATAACCCCATATGTTTACATTCCCGGGGTCTGATGTAGCATATTCAAATCCATTTGACCAATAATGATCATATTTTATCCCTTGGGGGATCGTCACTTGATACTCTTCAAAAAGCTGCTTAAATGCTTTGTACCAAAATGTCATTTTTCTTGTAGATAACCCAAGTTCATTAGGATCTGAAGATTTCGTTACAATAATATCATCTTCCGTCTGAATCATTAGGGAAATAGCAGATACCCCTATCTCTTCACTTAGTTCTTCTAACTGCTCATTCGTTATCTTATTAATATCCGGGTCCAAACTTTTAGCTGCATACTTTGCAGAGAGCCACAAATTTTTAGCCACCTGCTTCTTAACGACATCTGCATTGTCTTGATTCTGCTCCATGGCCAGTGCAATTTGCTTTGCCGCAGATACAATTCGTTTTTCACTATCCTGCAGCAAATTTTCCTGGGTCGTGTAATAACTGAGCGCGATGTTGAGTCCAAGTAAAATCAATAACGAGAACGACATCACCAAAGACAATTTAATTTTAATGGACAATCTCCAGCTCACCTCTTGGCTCGTATCCTGGCGAAAAGTGACTATATGTACGACTTTCTAGGGATTTATGTATAAGAACATCATACCTTCTTACAAGTTATTTGAAAAGGAACGACTGCATACGTAGTTAGGAAACAAAGGAATAATTGTAAAGCGAAATTGATATATCGACAAGTATTGAATAAAATAAAGAAGTCATACACAAAGTTGTTAACAAATCCACAAGCCTTTGGATAATATGTGTACAAGTCTGTGCAAAACTAGACAGTTATCCACAAACTTATACACAACATGTTAACAACCCGAATATTTGTTCGTTGGATAAATGCTCGTTAGAAGGGATGTACTACGTTTATGGGACAGGACCAACCAAAAATTCATACTGAGGATGATTCCTTATATACAGATGAGTATTGGATGAATGAGGCAATTAAAGAAGCATTGAAGGCAGAAGCACTTGGAGAAGTACCTATCGGTGCGATCATCGTCAAAGATAATCAAATTATCGGAAGAGGGCACAACCTCCGCGAAGTTAATTATGATGCAACTGCTCATGCTGAGATTTTAGCGATCAAAGAAGCAAGTGCTCATTTGCAAGCTTGGCGCCTACTTGGCTGCAAATTATATGTTACACTCGAACCTTGCCCCATGTGCGCAGGTGCTATAGTCCAATCTAGAGTCCCTCACGTCATATTTGGGACAACCGATCCGAAAGCAGGCTGTGCTGGAACGCTTATGAATTTGTTGCAAGAATCTAGATTCAATCATCAAACCGAAGTTACAAGCGGAGTACTGCAGGAAACCTGTGCCTCCTTACTCACTTCCTTCTTTAGACGCCTAAGACATAAACACAGCTCGAAAGAAGGATCATGAAGTGACTGCAAACGAATCGTATCCTAAGGGATATAGATCATTTAAAGCGGGACAACTGCGCTGTTATTCTCCGCAAAAAAAGGTCAAGCGAGGGATCTAGATCCTTCACTTGACCTTTCTTTTTCTTTTTACTTAGTAACTGTACGCTTCGCTTAATAATTCCTGAAATTGTTCTATCGTTACAACATCATCCCCCGCAGGGATGCCAATTTGGAATTCTTGAGTTTTATTAATGTCTTTATAGTGTTGTGTGATGGTCATGTCTAAATTCACCGTCTCACTTGTGTCGGGATCATTAATGATAACATCAACTTTTCCTTCTTGGTAAGCTGGAATTCCCTCTTTATTGATGGCAGTATTCATAGTAAACGTATTAATGGTTAAGTGATTTTTTAACTCTTCAAGATCGGCAGCTATTTGGCTCTCGTCCGTACTGTTTAGTTCTTCTTTCATTTCAGCTATTTGTTCGTCCGTGATTTGAAGCATTTCTTTATATTCCGCTTTACTCATAATATCAATTACTTTAGGCATAACCTTGTTCAATAGAATGGTAATCGCTTCTTTGGCATTTTCATTTGTGACTTGGAACTGAACAAGCTGTTTAGCATCGACATCCTCAGGAACAGAGAACTCTTCTTTTTCAATACTCTTAAAATAGGTGTCCTGATCATATTCGGATAATACCGCGTCTGTCACTTCATTAGAGAACTGCTGAGATTTGGTTAGATCCATAGTTGCTGGACTCCACTCTACTCCCTCTTCTTCAGCCAGTTTCTTCATATCTATCTCAATGTATTTATTTACTAGTGTTTCTGGAATACCAAGCATAGGGATATTCGGCACTTTAATGTACATCTTATCTGCCGTCATCACAACAGGAATGTTGTATGCAAACTCCATATCACCTTTCAGATGAATACCAATAGTGAACTCGCTTTGCATTGGTTCATTCTGGAACACCCCGTCTACACTTAGCTCTGCATCTTTCAGCATGGCTAGGACCATTTCCATTTCAGGAAGTTCATCAGACTGACTCATGGAAAAGTTATTAATCACTACTTTACTTGTAAGTGCAAACGAAGTCATCTCCGTTGCTTTAGCTGCAGCATCTCTCACTGCTTCCTTAGGTTCTTGCTTCGCTCCACAACCTGCTAGTACGACGATTGCCGCCAGCATCATTGTTAACAAGACTCTTGTGTAACTCTTGTTCATGATTGCTCCCCTCTCGTCATTCATCCTTTTCATAAACACCTTTAGAATGATATCTCATTTCTCTGATAAGATAAACACTTTTGGAGATATTTGGTTCATAAGATTTATAAAAATGAGTTGTATACAGAAAAAGGGTCCCCCTCTTTTGAGGAGAACCCTTCGTAATGATGAAGATATAAAAAAATCAGCCTTGTGGATTATTATGATCTACGTGGTTACGGTTCTTGACCTTCTTGGACCCCGAAAGGGGCTCTGGGCCAGAGGAATGATCCTTTTTATGTCTCACACCAGCTGGCTGTGCTTCCGGTACAGGAATCGCTTTTGGCTTACTCATTAGATCCTCTCCTTAAGGGTTTGTTAAATACTGCACTGCTTGTGCACACTCGTGGATATGACGCATATAATCATGCGTAAGCTGCTGAATGGTATCCGTACGTTCATCAACATGCCGTCCGTCTTTCTCTACATCCATCAAATCGACTTTGACTTCACGGTTATCTACATATGCGCATTTGAAATCAAAAGAGTACATCTGGTGCCCTGCGGTATCGATATGAATGCGAAGGGTGTGTTGATCTGCTTCATCAGGTTTTACCTGTGCTTGGTCACCTTTATTCAGCACATTCGGCAAACTCTCATTCCAAGCATGAACAAGCTGGGTTTGATCGATATTAAAAATTTCACTCATTAGTAACACCTCCACACCTTTTAACGTGTGATTTTCACCGCTTTTTTATGCACTGTTCAATACTGTTCATTCTTGTCTTCTCACACCTATCTTTTTGGATAACCAAAAAAAGCCATTCTCCTTAAATAAGGAAAATGGCTTGTCATTTATGTGTTATGGCGGAGAGGATGGGATTCGAACCCATGTGGGCTTGCACCCTAACGGTTTTCAAGACCGCCCCGTTATGACCGCTTCGGTACCTCTCCAGGATAAAATAATTTTATTAACGTTTTAGCAACTTAACGCTCAACAAAAATTATTTTATCATAGATTGTCCATATATGCAACTTTTATTCGAAAATTATTTTGGTGAAATAACTTCCACGCCGCCCATGTAAGGAACGAGCACTTTCGGAATCTTCACACTGCCATCTTCTTGTTGGTAATTCTCAAGAATAGCAGCAAAAGTTCTTCCTACAGCAAGTCCTGAACCATTGAGTGTATGCAAATATTCAGGTTTGGCTTTCGCTTCACGGCGGAAACGAATATTGGCACGTCTTGCTTGGAAATCTTCACAGTTTGAGCATGAAGATATTTCACGGTACATTCCGCTCTCAGGCAGCCACACTTCCAGGTCATACGTCTTGGCTGATGTAAAGCCCATGTCTGCAGTACAGAGTGCCATAACTCGATATGGAAGCTCTAGAAGCTCTAGAACGCGTTCTGCATTTTTAGTCATCGATTCAAGTTCGTCATAAGAGTGTTCCGGCAACGCAAATTTCAGCATCTCCACTTTATTAAATTGATGCTGACGAATCAGACCACGGGTATCACGGCCTGCTGACCCTGCTTCAGAACGGAAACAAGAGCTATATGCTACAAATTTCTGTGGTAACTGCTCAGCATCAATAATTTCTTCGCGGTGATAGTTCGTCACAGGAACCTCTGCTGTAGGAATCAGGTAATACTCTGTGTCTTTAATTTTGAAGAGATCTTCTTCAAACTTGGGAAGCTGACCTGTTCCGTAAAGGCTGTCTTTGTTAACAATCATCGGAGGGAGAATTTCTTCATACCCATGATGATCACTATGCAAATCCATCATAAAGCTGATTAACGCCCGTTCAAGACGTGCTCCAAGCCCTTTATAGAATGTAAATCTCGATCCTGTAACCTTAGCTGCTGCTTCAAAATCAAGAATACCCAGATCCTGCGCTATATCCCAGTGTGCTTTCGGTTTAAACGTAAATTCACGTGGTTCAGCCCAGCGGCGGATCTCTACATTATCATCCTCAGATGCCCCTACGGGTACACTCTCATGAGGAATATTAGGAATAGCCATCGTCAGTTCATTAATTTGCGCTTCAAGTTCACGGATTTCCTCATCCATTTGCTTGATATTATCTGACACTTGGCGCATTTCAGCGATTAGTTCATCCGCATCTTCTTTATTTTTCTTGCGTTTGGCAACTTCACCAGATACCGTATTTCTCCGATTCTTTAATGTTTCTACTTCTTGAAGAAGTTCACGGCGGCGTACATCAAGCTTTGGAAAATCAGCAATTAAATCAACGGATTTACCACGACGCTTGAGGGCCTCCTCTACTCTGCCAAAATCATTACGCAATATTTTAATATCTAACACGCAAATTTCCCTCCTAAAAAAAATAATCTTGACCTGCGACCAGAGAAAAGACTCCACCCTTATACAAGCTTTACAGGCCAGCATAAGGGAAAGTCTTCAAATATCACGAGAGTCAAGATCGTTATATTGTTATCTTATCTCAAGGATTTCAAGCTGCTTTCCACCATATTCACAAAATATTGATGCAACCGGTAGTCATCCGTAAGCTCTGGATGAAAAGAAGAAACTAAAAGATGACCTTCACGAGCGGTTACAATCTCATCATGATAGGTGGAAAGAACTTCGACACCCTCACCAACAGACTCGATAAGCGGAGCACGGATGAACACTGCACGCACAGGCTCATCAATGCCTACTACTTCTAAATCTGTTTCAAAGCTCTCACGCTGGCGTCCAAATGCGTTACGAGAAACGGTTATGTTCATTAAGCTAAGATGAGCATCAACTTGTCCAGATATTTGCTTTGCCATAACGATAAGACCGGCACAAGTACCAAAGATCGGCTTCCCCTCTTCAGAGAACTGCCTAATTGCCTCGATAAAACCATACTTACGCATCAGCTTGCCAATTGTAGTGCTCTCCCCGCCTGGAATGATTAAACCATCCAGCTCATGAAGTTGCTCTACTCTCTTCACCGCTATGCCTTCTGCTCCGGCAAGCTCCGTAGTGCGAATATGTTCAGCAACAGCACCTTGTAGTGCTAATACTCCGATTTTCACTCTAGACATCCTTCTCTCTTACCAACCACGATTCGACATGCGCTCTGCAGGGGACAATGAAGAGATTTCTATCCCTTTCATCGGTGCACCCAAGTTCTTAGAGACTTCCGCAATCAGCTTATAATCTGTGTAATGAGTCGTAGCTTCTACGATAGCACGAGCAAATTTCTCAGGGTTGTCTGATTTAAAGATACCGGAACCTACAAATACACCATCTGCACCAAGATGCATCATCAAAGCAGCATCAGCTGGAGTAGCAACACCACCTGCTGCAAAGTTTACAACAGGAAGTTTCCCGTTCTCATGTACATCAAGCAAAAGATCATAAGCCACACCCAAATTTTTAGCTTCAGCATACAGCTCGTCCTTGGACAGATTCTGAACTTTACGAATTTGGCTGTTAATGAAACGCATGTGACGAACCGCTTCAACAATGTTACCTGTTCCTGGTTCACCTTTAGTACGAATCATCGAAGCACCTTCACCGATCCGGCGAAGTGCTTCACCTAAATCTTTAGCTCCGCACACAAACGGTACAGTAAATTCATGTTTATCAATATGGAAAACTTCATCTGCTGGAGTTAATACTTCACTTTCATCAAGGTAGTCAACACCTAAAGATTCGAGCACCTTCGCTTCAACAAAATGACCAATACGAGCCTTCGCCATAACTGGGATTGATACGACTTTCATCACTTCTTCTACAATCGTTGGATCAGCCATACGAGCTACGCCGCCAGCTGCACGAATATCAGATGGTACACGTTCAAGAGCCATAACTGCTGTGGCACCTGCTGCTTCAGCAATTTTAGCCTGTTCTGCATTCATAACGTCCATGATGACGCCGCCTTTTTGCATTTCTGCCATTCCTCTTTTAACGCGTGATGTGCCCGTTTCCATGTTTAAGCCCCCCGTATTATATCTGCAGTTTTTCCAATTCAACGCCCTTTTAAAAGGTAATATCCTATAGAAAAAGACTTGTACCCATCAAAAGTTTCCAATTTGAATTCTAACTTGATATTTTACCGTATGAATCCTGATTATACAACTATTTTACTAAATACAGGTTATTAGAAAGTTGTCCCACAGAACTAAAATAAATACTGCTTTTAATTAGAACAGGTTTTTAATACTATCAAACATGTCACCAAAGAAATCACCGATTCCTCGGAACATAAGTCGGAACCATCCAGCCTTTTCAACTTTCTCAGAAGTAACAAGGTTCACTGTTTGTTCCTGCACTTCATCCATACCTTCTACCTTGTAGGTGTATGTGATCGTGCCTGCTTTAGTACCTGCTTCTATTGGTGCTTCAAGCGCTTCACCTTCAAAATTAGTTGTGAATTCAGGTTCAAAAGATTCTGTGCCTTTTGGAACGATAAAGTTAACCGCTTCTTCGGTTACAACGGGTACCGTTGATTCTTTACCTTTAGATACAGGTGCTGTTTCTGCACCGGTTACCGTTGTCTTACCTGCAACCACTTGCTTCACTTCAAAATTATTATAACCGTAGTCGAGCACCTTTTTCGTTTCGTTGAATCGGCCTGGCTCTGTTGCAGCACCCATTACTACACTGATTAGACGCATTCCGTCACGTTCTGCAGTTCCAGCAAAACAGTAACCGGCATCGGATGTATGCCCCGTCTTCATGCCATCAAGACCCTCATACGCATACTTTTTAAAGTTTGTAATGTTTTTGTTTGCTTCAAGCATCCAGTTCCAGTTAATAATCTTATCTTTTCCGCGGAAATCATAGGATTGAAGAGATGTAAATTCAGCAAAGTCAGGATGATCCTGAACAATGTATCTAGTCAAAATAGCGACATCTTTCGCTGTCATTACTGTCTCACGTTCATCTTCCGGACGGAATTCTTCCGGCATATCATTACGGTTGAGACCGGTTGAGTTAATAAAATGTGTGTCATTCATTCCCATACGCTTGGCTTCTGCGTTCATCAGTTTTACGAACTCTTCCTCAGAACCCGCCACATGTTCTGCAAGAGCAACTGTTGCATCATTCGCAGAGCCAATAGCCATAGCAATATACAGTTCTTTAACCGAATGTTGGTCTCCTTCAGCCAGGAAAATACGGGAACCCACACTTAAGGAAGCATTTTTCTCAACCGTTACCTGTTCATCC
This sequence comes from Paenibacillus sp. GYB006, assembly GCF_036577645.1. NCBI lineage: Bacteria > Bacillati > Bacillota > Bacilli > Caryophanales > Paenibacillaceae > Paenibacillus > Paenibacillus sp. GYB006. The sequence goes on from NZ_JARBDA010000021.1 coordinate 44,536, forward strand.
CATGATAGTTCGCCTTGTTTTACTTTTTCAGAGACGATATATTCTGTCATCATTTTCGTCATACTAGCTGGAGCGTAAGCTTGATCTGCGTTGACCGATAATAGAATTTGACCCGTTGATGCTTCCATTAGTACTGCCGACTTTACCCCAAGTCCTAGAGTATCAGGCGAAGGCACTTTAGAAACAGATGCTTTTGTCGTAGCATTTGTAGTAGCAGCCGTTGCTACCTGAGTTACTTGTTCAGCAGACACTGCAGCAGGAATCACCGACATACAAAGCATATTCATAACCATTAATGTAGCAACGCGTTTTTTAAACTTTGATCTCTCGATTTGTTCAGAGCGAATCAATGAATGACTGTACTTCTTTTTCAATGGAATAAATCCTCCTCTAATCTTTCATAATGCCTCTATAGGCAATAATAGCATTCTGTTAATTTGTAAATGTTGAGCATAATCGAAAATGGCTAACAAGGACCAAAAGAAGAACCCATTGAATCAGAGAATAACTGATTTATATGTAATGTCCCTACTACATCCAATAGAGATCATTTTGTTCATGTTTTTCATAAGGTTCATATGTTTGCTTGTATACTTATACAAGTCCTGTTTCATTTTAACACACGATATTCCGCAAAAAAAGACAGGCAAAGTGAATTTCACCTTGCCTGCCTGCTATATGACCAAAAATGATTGTCCTACAATGTATAGTTTGGTGCTTCTTTTGTAATTTGAACATCATGTGGATGGCTTTCGCGAAGCCCTGCACTCGTAATTCGAATGAACTGAGTATCGTTACGAAGTTCATCGATCGTTGCTGTACCGCAATATCCCATACCAGAGCGAAGTCCGCCGATCAGCTGATGAATAGTCGCACTAAGTGGACCTTTATAAGCAACGCGTCCTTCAATACCTTCAGGAACAAGTTTCTTATCATCATCTTGGAAGTAACGGTCTTTACTGCCCATTTTCATTGCGCTGATGGATCCCATACCGCGATACCCTTTAAAGCGGCGACCTTGGTAAATTTCAAATTCGCCTGGACTTTCCTCTGTACCAGCGAGCAGACTTCCCAGCATAACTGCATGAGCTCCTGCTGCGAGTGCTTTTGTAATTTCACCGGAATACTTGATACCGCCATCAGCAATGACAGGGATATTGTATTCACGAGCTACATTTGCACAATCATAAACTGCGGTTACTTGAGGTACACCAATACCAGCAACAACACGAGTTGTACAGATGGATCCCGGACCAATACCTACTTTAATAACAGATGCCCCTGCTTCAATCAGATCACGCGTTGCTTCACCCGTAGCGACATTACCCGCAATGATTGTAAGACTTGGATATAGTTCGCGAAGTTTACGAACCGAGTCAAGAATGTTTTTACTGTGACCGTGTGCGGAATCGATCGAGATCAGATCCACACCTGCTTTTACCAATGCTTCTGTACGCTCGTACAAGTCACTGGATACACCAACAGCGGCACCAACAACCAATCTTCCTTGACTGTCTTTTGCAGCATTCGGGAATTGGATTGCTTTTTCAATATCTTTAATGGTGATAAGACCTTTTAAAGTATTCGACTCATCAACAAGCGGAAGCTTCTCAATTTTATGTTTTTGCAAAATCTCTTGAGCTTGTACAAGCGTAGTACCTACAGGTGCTGTCACCAGATTCTCACTTGTCATTACTTCGGAGATCTTAATGTCATAGTTTTTAATAAAACGTAAATCACGGTTGGTTAGAATTCCGACCAATTTCTGTGCTTCATCAACGATAGGCACACCGGAGATGCGATATTTCGCCATTACTTTTTCTGCATCAGATACTAAATGATCTTTAGTCAATGAGAAAGGATTCGTAATTACGCCGCTCTCTGAACGTTTTACACGATCTACTTCTTCGGCTTGCTGTTCAACCGGCATATTTTTATGAATGATACCGATACCGCCTTCTCTCGCAATTGCAATCGCCAAAGGTGCTTCTGTAACAGTATCCATCGCAGCACTGATCAGTGGAATATTAAGCTTCACGTTATCACTTAAACGAACCGAAACATCAACTTCCTTGGGAAGTACCTCAGACTTACGCGGTACTAACAAAACATCATCAAATGTTAAACCTTCTTTACTAAACTTATCTCCCCACACTACGATGTTCCTCCTTTTATTATATATAGACTGAAGATCTCTAAATGAAAGCATTTATGGATCTAATGAACATTTTCTGAAAATATATTATTGCAATCTTAGCAAAGGCCCATTTGCACTGTCAAGGAAAAGTAACTTGCTGTGAAAGAGTGTATCGCTGTAGAAAAACAACTGTTTGTCCCTGACGGACACTTCTGGTTAACTGCTTGCTTTCTTAGCTATAGAATCTCACGAAATGAAGCCTATACTGGTAAATATAAATTCTCGAATTTCATTAGTTTTGTCCTATTGTCTCCTCTTCTTACTTTTGAAAGCTCTTATATGGATTAATTTCTTAGGTAAGATGCGAATCTTTCCTATTTGTACTTTTCATCATTCGGCAGTAGACTACTATATAATAATCTTTTTCCTAGCTAAATTATGAACGGAATGAGGTCGAATACGATGTCGTCTAGTATGATCGATAAGCTACAAATTGAATATCAACGTTTTTCAGCAAAAGAAAAAGAAATTGCCGATTATGTCATGCGTAATCAGGCATCTATTATGAATATAAATATCCGTGATTTGGCTGCAAATACATACACCTCTACCTCGACCATCACACGATTCTGTCGAAAAGTAGGTTGTGCAACTTTTGTTGATTTCAAAATTCTTCTCAATCGTGAGGTTCAGCAACCTCATCCGGAAACTCGTTTTTTTCCTAAAACCCAACAAGCCTATAATGACATTATTAATGCTACGGCTGAAATGCTGGATACGGAACAGATTGAACAAGTTGTGACTTTAATAAAGAAATCACGCCGAATCTATGTTTATGGTCTAGGAAGCTCCGGATTATCTGCTCTGGAGTTTAAATACCGTCTAACTCGGATGAATATCATCATTGATGCTGTAACCGATTCACATATGATGATTATGAGTGCTTCTCTGTTAGGACAGGATGATCTAGTGATCGGGATATCCAATTCTGGAAGAACGATTGAAGTCAGTGATGCACTGGATGCTGCTAAGAAACGCGGAGCCAAAGTGGTTGGCATTACTAATTTTGATCATACTCCTCTTTCGGAGATATCTGATATATGCCTTTTCACCCCTGATATCGATCGTACAGGAGATGTCCACTTTATTAATAGCCAGCTCGCCATCATCTATATCCTGGATGTGATTTCCCTACTCTTACTTGAGGATGAATCTTTATTTGAAGCTCGTCAGAATACACTTAAAGCTTTGTATCATGGGGAATAAAAATCAGGCCAAAGCTTTTTTAGCTTTGGCCTGATCATTTATATCGTAATTCGTTACTTCGTAGCAGGTGCTACTTTGCTTATTCCAGAGATCGCAGCAGCGAATCGCTCAGTAATTTGCTGAGGTCGAGTAATTGCGCCTCCTACAACGACACAGTATACTCCTACTTCTAGACAACGGGCTGCCATCTCTGGTGTCATCACATTTCCTTCTGCAACAACTGGTGTATGAACACTAGCGATAATTTCTTTTAGTACTGCAAAATCCTCATCATATAATTTCATGTGGGATGTTTCTTCTGTGTAACCTACTAGCGTAGTAGAGATAAGATCAAAGCCTAGTTTTTCAGCATTTATAGCTTCTTCTGTTGAAGAAATGTCCGCCATAAGTAACACATCTGGATATTTACTGCGGATTTCTTTTACAAATGCCTCTAATGTTTTTCCATCTGGGCGGGCTCTTACAGTTGCATCAACTGCAATGATTTCAGCGCCTACAGCTGCAAGCTCATCTACTTCCTGAATCGTTGGTGTAATAAATACTGGATTCGTTCCATAATTTCTTTTTACAATTCCGATGACCGGCAAATCTACCTGCTGTTTAATCTCTTTGACGTCAGCAGCTGTATTCGCGCGTATTCCAATTGCACCACCTTGTTTTGCCGCGATGGCCAATCTTCCCATGATAAAAGAGCTATGTAAAGGCTCATGCTCGAGTGCTTGACATGATACAATAAGTCCACCTTGAATTCCTAACGTATTTAGTTCCATTTTTTCATCACTCCGTTTCCATATATTCTTCAATTTCATTCTTAATAATCGTAACCTGAGGTCCGTATATGACTTGAACACCATTTCCTACTTTAACTACCGCAGTAGCTCCGGTCTCTTTTAGCATTTTCTCATCTACTTTATCCATATCCAGAACGGACACGCGAAGTCTTGTTGCACAGCAATCTACTTCTTTAATATTATCCTTACCGCCAAGTCCATTAAGAATAGCGATAGAACGTTCATGTCCGGTTTTTGCATTTACCTTTTTTGGCTTAGCGTCTGTAGAAGGTTCTACTTTATCAGTGTCTGTCTCGTCTTCCCGGCCCATTGTCTTCAGTTTCAACTTAACTATTAAAACACGGAACGTGAAGTAGTAAAGGAAGAACCAGACCACCCCAATAATCGGAACAAGTATCCAGTTTGTCTTAGCATTACCTTGCAGTACTCCAAAAAGAATGAAGTCAATTAAGCCGCCAGAGAACGTTTGTCCGATTGTAATCTCAAAGATATGTGAAAGCATAAAAGCAAATCCATCAAATATAGCGTGAACCACATAAAGTACGGGTGCTACAAAAAGGAACGAGAACTCTAAAGGTTCTGTAATTCCTGTAAGAAATGATGTCAAAGCAGCCGATAACATCAATCCGCCAACTACTTTTTTTCGTTCCGGGCGTGCCGTATGATAAATAGCTAATGCAGCACCAAGTAATCCAAACATCATCGTAATAAAACGTCCGGACATAAATCTTGATGTACCAGAGAAAAATTTCTCTGTTGCTGGGTCACCCAGCTGAGCAAAAAATATATTTTGTGTACCTTCGTAGACTGTACCTGCAACATCTACCGTGCCGCCAAGTCCTGTCTGCCAGAAAGGAAGATAGAATATATGATGCAGACCCAGTGGTCCAAGCATTCTTAACAAAAATCCGTAAAATAAGGTACCAACATATCCTGTTTTATCTACCAGACTGCCAAGTTGAGAAATCCCCAGCTGAACAGTTGGCCATATCAGGAATAATATAATGCCGATGAAAATGGCAGCAAAAGAAGAAACAATAGGAATGAACCGAGAGCCCCCAAAGAAACCAAGAAAAGCAGGAAGTTCAATCTTGTTGTACTTATTGTGCAACATGGAAGTAACCAGTCCAACTATGATCCCTCCTAATACACCCGTCTGAAGCGTTTGTATTCCTAAGACCATTCCTTGCCCGACTGAGGCTAATTGATCTTCTGCTAACTGACCTGTATTAATCAGCATAGCATTAATCGAAGCATTCATTACCAAGTATGCCAGTCCCGCTGCAAGTCCGGCAGTCCCTTTGTCAGCACGGGCCAGACCGACGGCTACCCCGATTGCAAATATAAGAGCGAGGTTATCGAATACAATGCTTCCTGCACTGCTCATAACGGTAAAAATCTGCTGGAGCCATTCCACTTGCAAGAATGGGTAAGTTGCTACTGTATTTGCATTAGATAAAGCACCGCCAATACCTAATAACAAACCAGCTGCAGGTAGAACTGCGATAGGGAGCATAAAAGACTTACCAAACTTTTGAGCTTTCTCGAAGTATTGTTTCACCTGGATGACCACTCCTCAATAATCGTTTTCATGTTCATGATAGTTATGAAAACGGTTTTCGTCAATGATTATTTTAATCGCTTACATAAACGAGTCATTCCGCATTGGTTATTATAAACTTTATCTTCATCTATTTTCTTCATGGAAACACAAAAAAACCGTCGCTGACGTATTGTCAACAACGGTTTTCTATTTGCTTGGCAACGTCCTACTCTCCCAGGACCCTGCGGTCCAAGTACCATCGGCGCTGGAGGACTTAACGGTCGTGTTCGGGATGGGTACGTGTGGAACCCCTCCGCTATCGCCACCAAACGAGCATTTTTGCAAATGCGGTATTCAAGGTTTTGCTCCCTGAAAACTAGATACGAAACAATCTTTGCAATTTATAGCATATGCTTTCGAAGTAGCTTTCCTTCAGAAAGCTTTTAGGATAAGCCCTCGACCGATTAGTACTGGTCAGCTCCATGCAT
>NZ_JARBDA010000022.1:0-49948 GCF_036577645.1 Paenibacillus sp. GYB006
GGTTTGCCTCCGGCTTCCTTCAGATTCCGCCTCGCGGCGGACACCCTTGCCTTTAGCTAACAGTTCCTACTGCCAAGCCTGTAGTGGACTTGCACCACCTAGTTATCGCCCATGCCGGGCGCACATGTAAAAAAAATCCTCTTCCTGTTTAATGGGAAGGGGATTTTTTATAGAAGAAGTCCGGCACCGTCTCTAATAGATGTCGGATTCTTTTTATATGAACCGCACTGCAAAACGCACTGCGATGCCGAATATAACCTAATAGATCCACACCGAGGAGCATGGGATTGGCCGTTAAGTGATCCACCTGCACCTCCTTCTCTTTCTTCTCTTCCATTCCCTCTATTTACTTCGCCGATGACCGCGGACGATACTTGGTGGGGAGAGATATCTGCATGCTTCTTAAATGCTACGGATGTTGGAATGCCTAGCGTAGCAAAGACATGTAAAAAAACAGGTCATTCTTTCAAGGTCGGACTAATCCTCTTGTTGGTTTAGCTCCCAGACGAATGGGCCAGACTGTACTGATTTTGAATAAAAAATAAAGCCCCAACGTCATTTTCGACATTGAGGCTACTTTTTAAATGTGAACATAGCGATCGAGAAGTTTGCTGCTGATCCAAACAAGTAGCAAAGAAATCACAAGCTGAGGACCCATTACACCTAAAGAAAAAACGGTGACCTTTGATAGAACTGTAGCCGATTTGAATACTTCATAGTCATATTGAAGTAGGGGCAACAACCATTTATCCGATGGAGAAGTAAACATCCCCCAACGTGCAATCGTTTCATATAATGTACGGTCTCGAAGCCATATTTGTATCAAGCTGGGAAGCAGTAAGAAACTGATAATCCATACCGGTTTGTACCGCGTCACACTTGCTCCGATAAAGAAGGCACATAGAATTTGAGATCCTGCATAGATTCCCATGATTCCAATTCCACAGAATATACCCCAGTAATTATGTAGAAACCATAAGCTTCCTTCTGCTATGATCCGGTCAGTACCGTCAAGGAAAAATGTATATAATAAGGCAAGCACTGTGCTCGATGCAAGTAGTGATAATAACATCATAGCAATCCCCGCAACAAATTTAGAAGAGATTAGAACACTCCCCTTATGCGGAAGCCCATACCAATGCGTAATGGCCCCTTCCCTCCATTCACTGAATAAGGAGTAAACAATCCAAATAGGCAGGTATACGATGTGAAATACAATAATGAACATAAGGCCTTGGAGTACCATGGAAGAATGATAAAAGAGAATAAAATACAATCCTCCAAGCAAAATGACAGCTATATTTAAATAGATCCATAGTTTAGAGGCCCTAAATTCCTTGAAAAACAATGCTTTCCATGATGTCATATACAGTACTCCCTCATCACATTTAGCACGCTTTGTTTTCGTTCTTCTCTGATCTCCTCGACCGAGGAAAACAACATTAATTTCCCCTCTTTTAGAAAAATAGCATAGTCTAAATAGGGCTCAATTTCAGATACTTCGTGAGAGGAGATTACAATCGTCCGCTCTTTTTCCCCTCCAAAAAGCACAAATAACTTCAGTATTTCTTCGCGAACAAGCTGGTCTAGACCTGAAAGGGGTTCATCCATTAAAACAAGGGGTACATTTCGTGACAATGCGATCGCTATATTAAGACGCATCTTATTCCCTTTTGAAAGTTGTGAGACTTTTTTACTCGAATTAAATTCAAAAAAATGAATAATTTCTTCTGCTTCCGATCTTACAAAATCCGGGTACACTTTTTCAGCATAGTCGATTATTTCTTTAACCGTATAATAACCATAAAAAGAATGGCCGTCTGCAACATAGGCGATTTGGCTGCTCAATTGCCGAGTAACTTGATTCCCATCTAACTCGATGGTTCCTGAAGTGGGCTTCATCAAGCCTGACATCAAATGAAGAAGTGTCGTTTTACCGCTTCCGTTCAAACCGATTAATCCTACAAAACCACTCTCCGGTAGGGAAAGGGAGAGCTCATCAATCACTTTAGCGCTTCCAAATTGTTTCGTTAGCCGCTTCATCTCTAGAACCGGAGCCACTTAGGATGTTCCTCCTTCCTTCATTACACACTGTAATTGGTCCACAATTTCCTCATCCGTAAACCCCATCTGTGTCATGGAGCTGTAGAATAATTGAACTTGTTCAAAGGCCATTTGATCTCTAAGCTTCTTAATTGTCTGAAAGTCCTCTGTAACATAGGAGCCTTGTCCTCTTCTTTTCTCAACAATGCCTTCTCGTTCCATATCAGTATAGGTTCGCTGAACGGTATTCGGATTCACACCTACTTCAACCGCATAATCCCTTACAGAAGACAGCTTATCGCCAGGACGGAGATTTCCTTTACAGATTTTATAGTAAATATCGTTTTTAATTTGTAAGTAAATCGGATGTTCATTGGAGAATTCCATTCGTATTCCTCGCTTCTAGTCTCCACTTTCTCCTATATTATTCTAAATTTGTAAATCAGGCAATGTGTACATTATGTAGAACATCTCTATTAAATTCAATTACATTTCGAGTATTCATGTAAAATAATTCAATTTCACTCTTGATTTACCATAAACACATAGTGTACTATTTCAGTAGTACAATTTTATGGATATTTTTTACAGTTTAAAATTTATTCAGAAGGAGTTGAAAGGATGACGATACAGCAAATTTCCAAATGGATTTTTATCCTATGCTTCATTACCTTGTTATTCAATGGCTTTCTTTACTTTGGAATTCATAAACAAGAACTCTTGTATAGCATCTTTCCTGCAATTTTTATCGGCATAGTTTCAGGAGCTTTTTGGCTTGTAACCAAAAAGAAAAATAAGAGCTAGATAAGCTTTGTAACAAACAAGGAGATTTAGGGGGGGACTATGTCAATACAACCCGTTTTGAAAATAACCAATGTTAGTAAAGTCATAAATGACAAGCCCATATTAAACAATTTAAATTTTGAAATTTATGCGGGTGAAATTTTTGGTTTACTAGGGCCTAATGGATCTGGAAAAACCTCTACGCTCCGCGTCATTGTCGGCCTATCCTTAATAGATGAAGGCGATGTTCTTATCCATGGCGTCAGCACCAGAGAGCATTACACCGAAGCGATTTCCCACGTGGGAGCATTAATTGAAATGCCTGATTTATACAATTATCTAACGGGATATCAAAATCTTCTTCATTACTCACGTATGCATAAAGGAATATCGAAAGAAAGAATTAGAGAAGTAGGCCATATTGTAGGCCTGGACAAAAGATTACATGAGAAGGTTAAATTCTATTCGCTCGGAATGAAGCAGCGGCTAGGATTAGCACAAGCACTTCTCCATTCCCCGTCTCTTCTCATCTTAGATGAACCCACCAATGGTCTTGATCCAACTGGAATAAGAGAGTTAAGAAATTACTTAAGAATGCTTTCCTTAGAGTACAACACTGCCATCCTTGTGTCCTCACATTTACTTTCTGAAATTGAACAACTATGCGGCAAAGTCGCGATCATGCAACATGGGGAAATATTAAAAATACTAACTACTGAAGAACTTACTAAGCCAGATGGTCAATCTATTGTTTATTTACAAGTTGACCCCAAAGAGCATGCACTGCTTTATTTGCAGCGATACTATTCTCAATATGAGATTGCGGTCACAGACCGAGGAATAAAGATTCAATTACAAAAAGAAAAAATCCCCCTTCTTATTAAGGAGTTACTAGAGAACCACTGTAAAGTATTTGGTATTCATTATGAAAGTCCTACACTAGAGGATCGTTTTCTTGAAATCACTACTGGAAATCAAATATGAATACGGTCATAAATCTAATAAAAAATGAGAACATGAAGATGCATCATCAGCGATCTTCTACTCTTATTTTAGTAACAAGTTATCTATTAACTACTACCGTTTTATTCTTTCAACTTCTCAATGATATGCTTCCATTTCGAGCGGCAGCTGACTTTATTATTTATGCAGATCATTTATTCACACAGATATTTATCCTTGGGATCGTCATTCAAGCCGTTCATCTCATCAGCAGCGAATACGCAGATGGGACGATAAAATTATTGATCATACGTCCCGTTTCACGCAATTACATTCTTTTTTCCAAATATGTAGCTATGCTTCTTTTTTCTTTAAAGGGATTTTCAATCTACCTACTCCTTATTCTGCCCTTAACTACTCTATTGTTGGTTCCCGAACAGTGGAATGATGGTTTTATGAGAATCTCATTCGTAAGGGAAATCATTCTGTTCAAGATCATTTTGTCCCCATTTTTTATCACCCTTGCTTTCACATGGGGAATCATAGCACGAGATACAGGAACTTCATTATTCCTTTCCGTTACGGTCACCGCGCTCACGATGAACATGATGCCCATTATTCCAGGACTAAGCACCCCGATCTCCATCGTAATTTGGAGTGTAATTTACGTAGTGTTAATGATTATCAGTTGGGAGAGATTCAAGCATCAGGAAGTATAAAAATAGGAGAAAAAAATATGATAAGAAGGATTTGGATTGCAGTCTTTACCGGTTTATTCCTTTGTATTGGTGCGCTGCTCACGTTTAACTCCCTGTATGCTACAGAGCTACACCATACCAAAACGTTAGACGCTGCTGACATTAAGAAAATAAATATTCGTACAGAACTCTTAGACGTTACGTTATACGAAAGTAAGGATGAACATATCCATGCTTCAATAAGTGGTTATGCTTCCAAATTAAGCAGCTACGATATTCACATTGTTCAGGATGAACATACTTTGAACATTAGATCACTGGAAACCAACGCCGTAGCGACCTCTGTCAGTTTTTCAAAAACGATAACCCTACAGGTATACCTTCCTTCATCTATGCTGGATGATTTATCGATTTATACAACCTTTGGAAGTTTATACGCAGATGAAAATATGGATTCAAAACAGTTGACATTCAAGAGCACCCTAGGTGGAGTCTACCTTGAAAAGGTTCAAGCCAAGAAATTAGTAATTGATACTAGTTTAGGTAATATTCAAATTAACCATTTATCTGGAGAAGCCCAGGTCCATACAGACAGCGGAAATATTTCTATCCTAAACTGGGAGCCGATCGGAGAAAATCAAACTATTCATACGAATAAAGGAAATATTCATATCTCCCTCGCAAAACCGCTTCTTCAGTCCAAGCTCCATCTATACACTAACGGTCACTTAAGTACAACTCTTGATGTTCAGCACATTCCGTATCCAGATCGCTTCTCATCCAATGGCATACATCGGATTTACGGAACAGTAGGAACTTTCCCGTCACCTTCAAGAAGTATTCAAATCGGTAGTGATACCGGACAAATTATTATCGAGTAAACAATAGGAGAGTATAAGATGAGACTGTTATTTCTGGTTCGCAATGAAAATATGAAGTTGTATAACAAAACCTCCACATGGGTTCTTCTATGTACTTCATTTTTCTCAACGTTCGTTGTTTTGCTCGTCTACTTACTGCAAAACCAGCAAAACCAAAGCTTATGGAATAGCATCTCAAATCTTTTTCAAACAGAGAACCAGATCCTATATCTGGTTCTGATTGTGGCAACCTCATATATTGTCAATCAAGAATTCTCCACCGGTACAGCAAAATTGTTATTTATTCGGCCATTTTCCCGGCTTCAGATCATACTGTCCAAATTGATTTCAACCCTGCAATTTTCCTTTCTCCTTGTCATCTTTAGTTTCATATCCTGTATCCTAATAGGTTTTTTAATAGCTCCATATGAACCTCTTACCACTCATCATGGGATACAATTAGGGTTCGTTTTTCAGCTCAAACTTATCTCCTTCCTGCTCTATTCTACTTTATTTTTTGCTCTATCTCTTTTTATTCGTAACATTTATATGTATTTGCTAGTGGGTCTTATGCTCATGGGTACTTTTCAAATGTTGCCGAGCATGATTATTTTTCCGGATACAGGGTTTGTCTTCTCGCTGATTTGCTGGATCGTTTTCACTTTTTCTATATTTATAGCTTCCTTGCTTTACTTCAGAAAGACTGAAATCTAATAATTTATAGCAAAAGGCATCTCCCCGTTTCTCAGACGAGGTGATGCCCTGCATGATCAATTTATTTCATTATTCTTATTTTACGAAAAAACTTTCATACACACATTCTTCCACTGGATTGCTTCTTGTTCCCGATGCGCCTCTGCAAACTCCTCTGCAATCGCTTCAAATTCCCCTTCTATAATAAGAAGAGAATTGGGACTTCGTGTCGATACCATCCGCTCATAAGCAGCCACTGCCTGATCTACCCCTTGATGGACCATTACTTCCGCAAGAGGTCTTGCGATGGCATAAGGAAGATCTTCCGGTTCTTCCCCAAGCACAATATCCATCAGCGTTCTGTTCAGCACCTGTAACCCTATATGATCAGCATTACACATTAGAATTACCGCAGATCCCGTATCCGGCAACAAAAGAAAGTTCGAACGAAAACCTGTATCTCTTCCGCTGTGAGATAGTACTCTTGCTCCCTTATAGTCACCCATAAACCAAGCACAGCCCACATCACTCATCTGCCCGCCCCAACCTGTCTCTGCATGTGGTGACCACATTTCCTGATAACTTTTTCGGTGTAGGATCGGTGTGAACTTTGTGAAAGGAGACCTCTTCCCTGCTGCACCAGAAGCTGCCAAATGTACAAGAGCCGCCTCGCACATCTCCTCTGCACTCGAAAGAAGAGTCGAACTTGGCCCATGAGCCCGGTGATAAGGGAAGATCTGGCTCACACATGTCCTGTAGCTTCCTTTTGCATCAAAAACATGGGGACTCGCGATCTGCTCTGGATTTACATTCCGTTTATAAAAATCACTATGGTTCATCCCCATCGGATTCAAGAGATATTCTTTCATATAGGACTCAAAAGATAACCCCGAAATTCGGCTGATGAGATGACCCAAGATTTCATATCCGATATTGCTGTAACCGAACTGCTCTCCAGGAGCCGCATCCAGGCTCTTGTCACGAATCCCGCGTACATACTGCTCAAGCGCATGTTCTTCATATACAGGAGAATGCCATTCATAATCCTCTTCATCCGGCATGCCGGAAGTGTGGCTTAGCAGCTGGCGAACCGTAATCTCACTCGCCCTGTCATCCTTCATCAAAAAATAAGGAATAAGATCTGCGATCTTACTGTCGAGAGAGATGGCTCCCTGCTCTACAAGCTGCATGACTGCACTTGCTACAAAGGTCTTCGAGACGGAAGCCGTATGAAACAAGGTATCTCCCTGTACAGGTTCATTTGTCTCTATACTTTTTACACCATAGCCGTCTGCTGCGATGATTTCATGTTGATGGACAATGCCGACAGCAAGCCCAGGCACACCTGTATTTTTCATAAATTGCTGGATGATCTGATCTACTCTTTGTTTCTTCATCATTAATATTTCTGCGTTCATACTTCCTCCGATTTCTGGCCATAACTATGGCAATGTATCTGTATTTTTTCCGTTTTTCTGTACTCGGTGGACTCGCTCTGTAAACTTGCCGCGTTGGTTATAAAGGATCAATGGGTACACCCCTCTTCGTTTTTTTAGTAAATCTTACTTTAGTAATAATACTCAGTTTTACATTTTATGGCATTGTATTAAATAGATATAATAAAACTCTACGAATCACCTCTACCGATACGTATTCCCCTATATAAGGTTGTGAAGTAAGAAGTAACTAGGATAAAATAGGATGATATTCATTTATATGGGACCTTTATGCTTTATAAATCGTTATTAACAGCACCACCTGTAGAGAAACTCACATAAGTAAATGGAGGACGAATGCATGAGTGAACAACGCGTCATTACTGCCGAAGATCTGTACCGCCTAGTCTGGACCAGTGATCCATCCGTATCCCCAAATGGTGATCGTATTGCCTATGTATCTAAAAAGGTCAATCCGGACCGAGATGGCTATCACTCTCATATCCGCATACTTGAACGAAACAGCCACGTAGATATGCCTTTTACCAGTGGAGAACAAGATAGCAATCCTCTTTGGTCCCCCGATGGCAGCAAGCTGGCCTTTTTACGTAATAAAGAAGGGCAACGTCAAATTTGGACAATCGCTGTAAATGGAGGAGAAGCGCAGGTTGTTACCTCGGCGAAACATGGGGTCAGCGGATATCAATGGTCACCGGACAGTTCGCAGCTGCTGTATCGCAGCCAAGCTCCTTCTGCGAAAGAAGAGTCTTCTATAGAAAACGATATAAGTAATACATCAAAGACCTCCCCTCCTAAACCGTTGGAAGAAGAAATTATAGATCGCTTGCGGTACAAAGCGGACGGTGGAATGGCCGTAGATCTCACTTGTTTGTACATACTCTTGGAAATACGGAAGTAACTCAGCTAACAATGGGTGATTACGATATTGGCGATTTTTGCTGGTCACCAGATGGAAGTCAGATTGCATTCACTTCGAGTATAGCGGAGGAACATAGTCTAGAGGACCTCGATCTCAGTCTGATGAATGACGTCTATGTCATGACAAATAGCGGAGAAAATCACCGTAAATACACATCGTCGAGTACAACCATTTATTCGGTTTGTTTCTCTCCCGATGGACACTCTTTAGCCGTGTTTGGAAGTGATCATTCCCACCTTAATGCCACTCATGCCGGACTGTACATCCGATCTTTTGATGAAGATGCAGCTTGGAAACCGCTAACCAAGTCATATGATATCCAGCTAACGAACTCCATGGTGTCAGATATGCGTTCCGGTATTCGTTCCAATGGTCCTGTATTTAGCGAAGATGGTGCCTACATTTACGCTCTTGTTACTCGTGAAGGCGGCGTTAATCTAGCAAAGACTTCCGTATACGGCGAAGGATACGAATGGGTATCGTACGGTAAGCGAGATATCTATCAATTCGAATTGTTGAGAGGCGGCCATTTCATCCTCGCAGCAGCAGACCTGACTCATCCTGGTGATTTATATGAATTGAGCCCTGAGACAGGTCAAGAGAACCGGCTTACACAGCATAATGAACAATTACTAAACGAGCTGATCATTGCTACTCCCGAAGAGTTCCAAATGGAAGCTTCTGATGGCGCTTTTCTTCAAGGATGGATTATGAAACCAACAGGTACGAAAAAAGGAGACAAAATCCCGACAGTGCTTGAAATTCATGGTGGTCCGCATGCCATGTATGGATACACCTTTATACATGAATTTCAGTTGCTCGTGGCAAGAGGATACGCGGTAATCTACACCAATCCGCGCGGCGGGTATGGATATAGCCAAGAATTCGTAAGCAGTGTACGAGGCGATTATGGCGGAAGAGACTATCAAGATTTAATGGAATTTACCGATTATGCGGTTGCACATTATGATTATATTGACGAAAAAAGACTACTCGTTACGGGAGGAAGCTACGGCGGTTTTATGACAAACTGGATAGTCGGTCATACGAATCGCTTTAAGGCAGCGGTAACGCAGCGTTCCATCTCCAACTGGATTTCATTCTATGGGGTAAGCGACATCGGTTTCTTCTTCACGGAAGATCAGATTGGCGGGAATGTGTGGGAGAATACGGAACTACTATGGAAACACTCCCCGCTAGCTTATGTTCACAAAATAGAGACACCGCTCCTTATTTTACACGGTGAGGAGGATCTTCGCTGCCCGATCGAACAAGCAGAGCAGCTGTTTAATGCCTTGAAACGTTTGGGTAAGAAAACACAGTTTATTCGTTTCCCTAAAGCAAACCATGACTTATCGCGCGGCGGTCATCCTGGACTTCGGGTAAAACGTCTGAATCATATTGTCCGCTGGTTTGATGAGCATAAAGATCTGTAGGACCGTATCATAAATCAATTACTTAAACATGAGGAATCATCCGGAATCATCCCCTCTTTTAACCAAATAAACGAAAAGAGACAGCCAGAACAAATCTTGTTCTGGCTGTTTCCTTTTTTAGAAACACATCACATACTACCATTCTCCTAGATCAACTGCTTGCCTGCTCCGGCAATGATTTGTTTGACCTTCATTTCCAGGCTGATGATGCTCTCTTTCTGGGCAACAATCTCCCCCGCAATCGTTGCCAGCTTTGTTAGCGACGCGAGCACTTCTGCGCCTTCTTTCTTCTTTACAATGACATTAAAGTTTTTCATTTCTGCGGTGAATCGTTTTTTCGCCGCACTCATATTGCTTTTCGTAGATTTGATCTGCACTTTTACGGGGTCTTGTTGAGCGAGTGAGTTTTTCACCTTTTTGACCGCTTCATCACGGGTTTTCTTTGCCGCGCTAAGCTTGGCCTGCTTTCTTCGAATATCTTCTTTTGCCAAGGTAACCGCTACTTTTGTCGTATCCACTTGTGCTTTTACGGCAGCAGTCAGTTCCTTGTTTTTTATTTTCCGAGCGAGAGCCAGCTCTTTGGTGAGTGAAGAGTATAAGGTGAACAGCGGTTCATATCGTTTCTTGGTACTCGTCACATCTTGATTAAGTGTCGCGATTTTGTCTGCCTGATGCTGCTTTAACTGAGTACGCAGTCTAGCTTCCGCTTCTTTGTTCTCATAATAGATAGCTGAGGTCTGCTGTGAAAGCGTAGTATCTTTTTGCTGAAGACTAACAAGATTGGCTTCTTGCTTCGCTAAAGCCTGGGCGATCGAAGTCGCTGACGAAGTTTTTGTCTGTGCGAGCATCTTCTTACCGGTAATGGACAGTTCAAAACCAGCTGCTTCTACAGACGGCATCACCGTCATCGTCATGAGTAAACTGGCAGTGAACAAGGAGATGACTCCTTTTTTACACATAGATAGTAACCTGCTTTTTCTGTCCCTAGTCTTGTTCCTATTCCGCTCCAAGAGACTACTCACTTGTTCCTTCTGCCTGCTGCATCACTTGATTACCTCTTTTCCGGATCAACATAAACGCAAAAAAACCCGCAAGAAGAGGCTGATTCGCCTTCTCTTACGGGTTCTTCCCATATATGCCGTTCCTGTATAAATTTTCTTATCCTTTTATATATACTGTATTCTCTCTCTAACCGTCAAGCTAATCTAGCTCTGTTTAACCTTTTTTAACTATTTTTCTATTTTCGATTTCAACGATAATTTCAATGTTTCTTTTTACTGTAAACCCTCAGGAAAATCCTCCAGCGACCAGATGACGCTCTCTCTGTTATTAAGAGTCACTTTTACGAGGTAAGGAGTATCCTCCTTACTCTTGTCTACATACACATCAAAATACTTCTGATTCAGAATGATATTCTCTTTATCCATATCCTCCGTTACCCGGGTTTCACCTGCAAGTTTAGCCATATAAGCGTAATAATCCAGTGCAGGATTGTTAGCGTTCCGATCTAGCACAAAGCCAGTATTATTAATATTACGTGTAATGGTCATAGAAGTAATATCCGCTGGAGTCATGCGCACTTGATCAGCATACCCTTTTTCCTCTAACCAAGC
This sequence comes from Paenibacillus sp. GYB006, assembly GCF_036577645.1. NCBI lineage: Bacteria > Bacillati > Bacillota > Bacilli > Caryophanales > Paenibacillaceae > Paenibacillus > Paenibacillus sp. GYB006. The sequence goes on from NZ_JARBDA010000022.1 coordinate 11,445, forward strand.
TTCGAGCTCCGCAAACGATTTTTTCCAGCTTCCGTAATAGTTATTATTTCTACTTTCATAATTAATAAAGTGGATACTTGCCCATGCTTCCTGTTTTCTTGCATCTATCTGATCCTTATAACTCATATTCATTGTTTCTTCAATAAACAGATTTTTCAATTCTTCGATTTCTTTTGGTTCATTAATCTTAATCTGCTTATTTAAATATGGATTATATAATTCAATACTAGATGTCTCATCTTCATTTAATCCCTTTAAATTATATCCCAGCTCTTTATAATAGGTACTTTCCATAAGCGGTTTTAGATAATCACCGAACTCCGATGTTTTAACAATATATTTACGCAAAATTCTATGCCCATTATTCAGTTCATATCCGATGGTAAAGTCCATAGTATCTCTGCTATACTCTTCATTCTCAGACAACTTGCCCTCTTTATACTTTTCTACTATTGCCTCATGCAGCTTAATCACTGCTGCAGTGTACTCTTTATCTTCTGTGAAATAAGAACTTATATTATTGTCAATCCGCTGTCCTGAAGAATCATATTTATTAATAAATGATAAATAAGAGTCACTGTACAGAACACTTTTTACATCCGCTTGTTCAGGAACACGCGACTCATATCCTCCGATACCCGATACAGGAATATACAGAATAGCCGCCAAAGTAATCATGTAGATTACACCATGTACAAGCACCTTTCGTGTAAACACCAGCCAGGTCCGATGAAGGACCATCTGCACAACTAGATATCCGAATATTCCTCCAAGGATATAGCCGATCATCAGTATTACCCTGCTGTTGTCTCTCATTCCAGACATATAGAATCCGCCAACCAGAGAACAGAACAACATAACTAGAATGACGAATAATGGGGTGAGAAAACGGTATACGATCGTCTGACTTGCCGCTGCCCCATCTCTTTTGCGATAAAGAAAATATCCGAGTCCCAAGAAAAGGAGAGCAAACACGAGATACATCGTAAGTTCAAACCAGCCAAAAGATTCTCTTGAAGCTCCCGCAATTCGGAGCATAGGGGTTACTTTTTCTATTGTGAACAAGTTACTGTACCCATTTTCAAAATAATAGTCATGAAATCCGAACAAAAACTGACGTATATGCATTATACCCAGCACCATGAGCCACGCGGGTGTAAATAACAGCCCATAGGTAAGGACCATCTGAATCAACGTTTGTCCAAAACATATCGCCATCAAGATGGTAAAAGCACATACAAATAGCCCCAGAATCGTGTATATAATTCCAAACTCCCATACCATCGTAAGATCATACACGTAATAATCAGCATAGGGCCGAATCAGTGCAGATAAAACAGCTGTGATCCATACCGGAACCGTAATGAGCACAAGTGCACTGCATAGGTGTGATGTTAACAGCTGGCTCCTTGTGATCGGCAGTCCATGGTAGAGATCCGACGGCGCCTTCGCGTGAAGATAACGAAAGATAAATGTTCCAGCGAGTACGGGGAAAATGAGCAATAAGACAAGTGATATTCTGTTTGTTACTTCGTATAATGAGTTCAATTGTTGAACCGGCTGACCTTCACGAACAGCAAACAACATAAGGAATGGAATGAAAAATAGCAGGGCAAGCAGATACAAGATTCCGATCCATCCATACTGTTTCAGGTCTTGACGAATGATGGCTTTATTGAAGTACGACCTTATGGATGTCATAGCCCACGTCCTCCATTTCATAAATAAAGATTTCTTCCAGTGTTAACGGCAGTACATCGAGTAAGTAAGGCCCATATGCTTCAAACACCTTCCTTACTTCTTTTTCATTACCTTTTACAATAAAAGTTTCTACACTGCCTCGTTTCTCGCCGTGGAGAATGCGTACATTGTTAGCAAGTGACTCTTCATGAGATTGATCTCGAAAAGCAACCTGGATTTTATGTGTATCTGCTTTCAGGTCATCAAGGTCCTTCTCTACAATCAGCTGGCCGTGATGCATAATGCCGACATGATCACATAAATCTTCTATCTCCCGTAAGTTGTGAGAAGAGATGATGACGGTAAGTTCACGTTCAGCCGCTTCCTGGAACAGCAGGTTTTTCACCTGTCTGCGCATCACGGGATCCAGACCATCGATGGGCTCATCCAGCAGTAAAATGTCCGGCATACAGCTGAGTGCCAGCCAAAAAGCAGCTTGCCGCTGCATCCCCTTGGACATCCGGTGCAGCTTACGTTTCCTATCTAGTTTAAACACTGAATCTAGCTGCTGATAACGTTCATCACTCCAGCTGGGATAGATTCTTTTATAAAAAACAGCCATCTGATCTAAAGAGGTCTGCGGAAAAAAGTAAGGGATATCCGACATGAAAATGATCCGCTGTTTCAGTGCATTATTCTCATATACAGGTGCACCTTCTACATTCACACTCCCCTGATCCGCTTGATAGATACCTGCTATTGTCTTCAGTAATGTCGTTTTACCTGCCCCATTCGAACCTAACAATCCAAAAATACTCCCTTTTCGGATGGTCAGCGACAATTGGTTGACTGCCGCTTCGGTCTCAAACAGTTTGGTAACTCCAGATACCTCAATCATGGTTTTCCTCCTGTTCTTTGATATGAATCTCGTTCTTTACGTTGTTATAGAGAAGTGTAATATCTGAGTCTTTGATGCCTAGATACACTGCTTCTGCAAAGAGCTTCCGTAGCTCCGTCTTTACTTCTTCTCTCCGCTTATCATCCGGTCTATGTTCAGGTTTAGCAACGAAACTTCCTTTTCCTTGCAAAGAATATATGTAACCTTCTCTTTCCAGTTCCCGGTAGGCTTTCTGGATCGTATTGGGGTTTACTGTAAGTTGCCCAGATAAATGCCTGACGGAAGGTAATTGTTCATCTGGCTGCAATACACCCATCATGATCATCTCCTTCATTCTCTCGATTAGCTGTTCATATATCGGCTTGCGACTGCGCACATCTAACTCAAACATGTGATGCCTCCTTTCTTAACAGATTGTTCTTCGTCCTAATCTCTGTTGACTGAACTAACTGTACTACAACTCATAATACAGTATGTTTTGGTCTTGTCAATCTAAACCTTCCGATAGAAAGTGAAAGTGCTATAATAATAAGATCAAAAATTTACTCTCGTTATATCTCGTATGTACAAGATATATCACCTTACTAGAGGAGATGAGCTATATAATGACCTCACGCATTCTCATCGTGACTGCAGTAGAAGCGGAGCAAAAAGCAATTGAAAATGGCTTGCCTGCGGGTTTGTCAGCAGATGTTCAGGTGATTGCAGCAGGAGCCGGACCCGCAGCGGCTGCAGCTGTAACCTCTGCCGAACTTGCAAAGCATCCGTATCGCCTCGTCATTAATGCTGGGATCGGCGGCGGCTTTCCAGCAGAAGCCGAGGTAGGCTCGGTTGTCCTTGCGACAGAAGTGATCGCAGCTGACCTAGGCTCTGAAACTGCAGAAGGATTCCGCAGTGTAGATGAACTGGGTTTTGGTAAATCAAGTGTGCCTGTAGATCGTACCGTCGTTCAAAGATGGGCCGAGGCACTTCAAGGCGAAGAAACCCATGTTTATACAGGGCCCATTCTTACTGTGTCTACCACAACAGGTACAAAATCTACAGCCGATGAACTGCAAAGACGCGTACCCGGTGCTGTCGCAGAATCAATGGAAGGATTTGGCGTGGGGACCGCGGCAGCACATTTTGGAATCCCTTTTGTCGAGATTAGAGCTATATCTAACGTAGTAGGACCGCGCGACCGTGAAGCATGGCGAATTCCTGATGCACTAAGAGCACTTACACTGGCCAGTTCAAAGCTATTGGAGGTTTTATAAATGAAAATTGTATATTCCCCGTGTCCAAACGACACGTTTGTCTTCCATGCACTCGTACATGGGCTCGTTCCAAATACACCTGATTTTGAAGTAAGATATGCAGATATTGATTTAACGAATGGTCTAGTAACAACGCCAAATGAGTATGACATTTTAAAAATCTCATATGCTGCACTTCCTTGGCTGTCAGATGAATATCGCTTAATTCCTTGCGGAGGAGCTCTCGGCAGAGGAAACGGTCCACTAGTGCTTACAGCAAATTCAGATACAGACCCAAGTTCGCTGCAAGGAAAAAGAGTGGCTGTCCCAAGTGAACGCTCCACTGCCTACTTGTTGTTCCGATTATGGGCAGCTCAAAATGTTCCCGGCGGCATTGGTGAAGTTGTAGTGATGCCATTTGATCAGATTATGCCAGCCGTTCGTGATGGACAGGTAGACGCTGGTCTCGTCATCCACGAGGCACGTTTTACTTACCCTTCTTACCATCTTCAATTGATGGCTGATATGGGAACCTGGTGGGAAGCAGATACGGGACTTCCGATTCCGCTCGGTGCTATTGTTGCCCGCCGTTCCCTTGATCCTGCGCTCATCACATCTTGGATTCAAAGCTCCATTGATTATGGATGGAAGCATCCTGAAGCATCTCGCAGCTATATCCTAGAACATGCGCAAGAAATGGACGAGCACGTAGCCCAGCAGCACATTGACTTATATGTAAACGAGTTTACTAGAGAGCTTGGCGATGAAGGTTATCATGCGATCGAAGCTCTGCTCGGCCGCGCTGCTAAAGAAGGACTTGTTCCTGAGATTGATTTTTCTGCCTTACGCAGTTAACGAAAATACAAAAAGACGGTAGGCGAACTAGTTTAGGCTAGTTTGCCTGCCGTCTGAAGTTTTACATCTAGATTCACCTACCATCTGAAGCTTTACATATAAATTACCTACTCCGTCTGAAGCTCTGTATCTAGATTACCTACCGTCTGAAGCTCCACTTAAAGTGGAGTTTTTGTCTTCTTCTAAGCAAAAAGACTTTTCGAATCTTGATCAGATAGAAAATGTCCCATCGGCAGGTTCATATAAAGGGAGTATTAACGTAAATGTTGAACCTGATCCCAGCACACTATGTACGGTAATGGATCCCTCGTGATCTTGCGCAATTTTTTGACATAATGAAAGTCCAAGACCTGTGCCCTCATCTTTTGTTGTATAAAAAGGATTAAAAATCTGCTGTAGCATTTCTGGTGGTATACCACTGCCCGTATCTTGAATCCGTATGATTGCATTTTGTTCTAATCTGCTGACTTCAAGGTTAACCTGCCCCGGAGTATCCATAGCTTCCAGCGCATTTTTCACAAGGTTCAATAGCACTTGCACGATCTTGTCTCTGTCCATATAGATGTAAAGTGAATCATCCTGGATATTTAGCAGCAGTTCATGTCCACGTGAAATAGCATCCGATTCTGATAAGGAGACGACACGCTCCACACATACTTTTAAAGATTCCGCCCTCATGTTACTTGCATGCGGTTTCGAGAATTGTAAAAATTCTGCTGTGAGTTCGGTAACCCTCGTGATCTCACTCATGATGACATCATACCAAGGCTGAATGTTATAGGATTGTACTTTAGAAAGTTGAACAAATCCCCGTATTGCCGTTAGCGGGTTGCGAACTTCATGAGCCATTCCGGCAGCAAGTTCACCTACTACCTTCATTTTCTCTGAACGAAATAAATCTTCTTCGCGCTGGAGCCATTGTTCTCTGCGAATACGAAAGAGCTTGTCCTCTGCCCTTTGAATTAATTGATTGAGATCATCCGTCTCTTCAGGATAATGTGTAATACTGAAAGACACCTGATAACCGAGTTCATCGGGTTCCAACAGCTGTGCAATATGCGAGGGAGTGTAACTTTCTGAGGGGATGAGAATCGCATACCGATCGCCGGCATATCTCGAAATTCCGAATGCGTTAGGGAATATAGACTTGAGCGCTTGTCCAACGGTAGATAAAGCTTCATTACCGCTTTCGAGCCCATCATGATTAAAAGATTTAAAGTTCTGAAGATCAAGCAGCGTCAGATAAAAAGAGTGTTTCTCTTTAACAAGTTCCTGTATCTGATTCATATAACCAAAATAATTAAGCAGTCCTGTCAAAGGATCATGTGCGGCAAGATAGCTGTTTTCCTCAAGAAGCTTTTGTTTCTCTGCTTCCCCGCGCAGAACATGATGAAACACAATGACAACAACGACAGCAGAGATGAGATCAAATATAGTTACAAAAAGGGTGTAAGTACCAATGGGGACATAGGTCAGGCGAACGATCGTGTACTCTATAATAAGCAAAATAGAGATAGGTAACGTTTTGCGATATCTTTTTTTCTCGTCAAAGACGCTCAACATCAATATATAATACAGTATAACGCACCAATTCAGCTGTGTAGAATAATGAAATAACCCTAACATCAGCCATTGGAATTTTTTAAGTATTGGAAATTTGGCATCTAATAAAACACTGCTCAAAAACAAAGCCGCAAACAAAAACATAAACGGTTCATTATGAGATGTATCCAACATACAAGAAGAGATAATGATAAAGAAACAGCCTAAAGGAAAAAAGATTAATTTAATTCGATGTATTAACAACAAGCCGCACTCCCTCATGCATGTACTTTGGACTCGCATTTCCATTTATTGGACAAACATAATCTGTATTATATACTACTATTCCGAATTTTACTGCAGAATAATGGCAAATAAATGTAAAATACACTGTTATTTTGCATCCCAAGTAACCTGCTCGAAGAACGGCTTCAAGTATTCTCTACATCACATTCTTTTTTCCTCTCTTCTCTTTAAGTTCAAACGTATTAAATCCCTCCTTTAATTTCTGATGAATCTCTCTAATCTTACGTACATCTTCAAAAGAATATCTACGGCTTCCTCCCTTCGTTCGGGCCGGAAATACAAGCTGCCTTTCTTCGTAATATCTAATTTGTCTCTCCGATAGTCCGGTTAACTCCTTCACCATACCAATGCTCATAATTTGATTATCCAATAGAACCACTCCTCATGTCATATTTTATATCATTAACAAGAAGAAATATTCGGCATGTGATTTTTGTTTTTTTGATTATGGAAATAATTGTATGTAATTTTTCTTTGGAATTCAATATTTATTATAAAATAAAAAAACCATGTTAGATTACCTTCCAGAAAATATCGCAAATGCTTCTTTTTTTGCTAACATCAGCTATATGACAAACACGTAAAAGGAGCTGATCCCTAATGAGTAAATCAGAACGCCCGCAGGATATGTCAAGAAGACAGTTTCTGACCACAGTCGGAAAAGTTGGCGGATCTCTTGCTGTATTTAGCCTCATGGGGACCATGGGCTTACTTTCCCCCGAAACCATGAAAGCTCAAAGCTATACCCCGCCTGGCCAGAATGATCTTTCGCTGACTGGCCGCAAAGGTAAAAAGATCATTATTCTCGGAGCCGGAATCGCAGGCCTTACGGCAGCTTATGAATTAGAAAAAGCGGGATATGATTGTACCGTTCTGGAAGCAAAGCCTTTTGCGGGGGGACGAAACTTCACGGTTCGCCGCGGCACCTCCTTGGCTGAGATCGGTTCAAAAACTCAATTTGCTCAGTTTGACCCAGGCTCCTACCTGAATGCGGGTCCGATGCGAATTCCTCAGTTCCACTCCACGCTTGAATACTGCCGAGAATTTAACATCCCGATCGAACCCTTTAATAACGTGAATGAAAGTGGCTACTACTACAACGAAAATGTGGGCAGCTTGTCGGGTCAAAGGATTCCAAAACGTGCGGCAAAAGCGGATGTCAGGGGCTATGTTTCCGAGATGCTGGCAAAAGCCGTTAACCAGTCTGCACTCGATCTGCCTCTGACTTCGGAAGAGAAACAGAAACTCGTCGATTATCTAAAACGCGAAGGTGATCTAAGCGCAGATTTATTTTACCGGGGATCTTCTCGCGGCGGTTATAAAGCGGAGCCCGGCGGCCATCTGGATGCAGGCGTTATCCGTGACCCTTTTGACCTGAAAGCCATTATCAACTCAGGTTTCGGTAACTATTTTGGTAATGAATATGGATATGATCAGCAGATGATGATGTTTCACCCCGTTGGAGGCATGGACAGGATCGTTCAGGGGTTCGAGAAACGACTCGGCAATCGGGTTAAACTCTCAGCAGAAGTCACCGAAATCCGGCAATCCGCTGATGGAGTCCGCATTCGTTATAAGCAAAAACATAAAGAACTAGAATTCACTGGCGACTACTGCATATGCACGATCCCTCTCTCCGTTCTACGCAAAATCCCAACAGACTTCTCTGCAAAAATGGCAAATGCCATTGCTGCAACCAAATATGCTTCTGCCGGCAAGATTGGTTTGCAATTTAAGCGCAGATTCTGGGAGGAAGACGAGCATCTCTATGGCGGCAGCAGCTTAACGAACATGGACATTACCCAAATCTACTACCCTCCTACAGACTATATGAGTAAAAAAGGAGTCCTCCTTGGCTACTATGTAACCGGAACGAACGCGGATAAGCTTGGCAGTATGAGCTATCTTGAACGTGAGAAACATGCCTTAGCTCAAGGAGCCAAGATTCATCCGCAGTATATAAAGGAATTCGAATCTTCCTACTCTATTGACTGGAAACGTGTCCCCTTCCAAGAAGGAGCCTGGGCAACGTATAGCGCAGAAGAACGATCGGGAATCTATAAGACGCTGTGCGAACCCGATAACCGAATCTATCTGGCAGGTGATCACATTAGTCATATTGTCGCGTGGCAGGCAGGTGCAATTGATTCTGCGCGGTCGGTTGTAGGACATATTCATCAGCGGGTCATGCAGGCGTAGATCGACGGCCACTTAGGAATTTTAAATAAGAGGAGGAAATACAAGATGAAAAAGACAATCCAAAGGATCATGCTCGCGGGTGTACTAATGGGAAGTTTCAGTATGACTGCATTCGCAGAGAATGCACCTGTAGAAGTTAAAGGGACCGTGGTTAGTGTCACTTCCACTCCCCCCGCTTCAAGCACGCCACGCCCAGCGGTAACCACCGATTCCGGTGCAACTTTTTATGGCAACCCTACTTCCTCCATTTCTAGTGGAACCATTGTTCCTGAAGGAGCTGCATACCTGTATACGAGTGGTACTGTTCCACCCGTGCTGAACAAAGAGGGAAGCACGATCTATGAACGGTATGGTGATACCAAGACCCAGGCTGTTGGCGTATTGAAAACCATTGAAAAGCAGCTAACAGATCAAGGACTTTCTATGAAGGATGTCGTATATCTCCGTGCCTACCTAGTGGCAGACACTGCAAAGGAGGACAAGTTCGATTTTGCGGGGTGGAACGAAGCCTACAGTGAATTTTTTAATAATGAGATAAATCCGGTGAAACCTGCCCGTTCTACCGTTGGTGTTGCTGGACTTGTCAGTTCCGATTGGCTCATTGAAATTGAGGCTATTGCGGTTTACCCGAAGAAATAAACCTGACTACGAAGGAGAGATGAACGATGCTTCAAAATATAGGAATTACCGGCATCATTATGATCCTTGTCCTTGTTCTGATTTTATTCGGTCCTTCAAGACTCCCCGAACTTGGGCGAGCCGTAGGACGCACTTTATTCGAATTCAAATCTTCCGCGCGTGAGCTTGTAGGGGATAGTAAAGACGATGAAGATTCTGCGAAGAAAATAGACTAATAGATTTAATCAATATAACCTAAATAAGATACAAAAAATCCCCTTCACAGAAAACAGGTACCTAACGCTGTTTTCTGTGAAGGGGATTCTTATCTTATATAATTCGTCTTACCCTACTCGCTTCGAGTAAGGAACGCTTTTGTCCGCTCCAGCTTCGGATTTCCGAAGATCTGTTCCGGAGTTCCTTCTTCTGCAATCTCACCTTGGTCCATAAAGATCACACGGTCCGCTACATCACGGGCAAAATTCATTTCGTGTGTAACAATAACCATCGTCATGTTCTCATCAGCGAGTTTACGAATAACGCGAAGCACTTCTCCTGTTAGCTCAGGATCGAGCGCCGAGGTAGGTTCATCAAAAAGCAGGATTTCCGGGTTCATCATCAGCGCTCTGGCAATGGCCACACGCTGTTTTTGCCCGCCTGAGAGATTAGCAGGATATGCATCTCCCTTATCAGAAAGACCCACTTTAGCAAGCAGATCGGCCATCCGTGGCTTTAACGCTGCTTTGCTTTCTTTTTTCACCACTTTTGGGGCAAGTTCCAAATTCTCATTGACTGTTAAATGTGGAAACAGGTTAAAGTGCTGAAATACCATTCCCATGCGTGCCGTAATTCGCTTAATTTCCGCTGCACTCACATACTTTCCATCCGATACAATGGCTTCACCGCCGATGCGAATGCTTCCTCCATTAACTTGTTCTAGATTCACTAAGCTGCGAAGCATCGTACTTTTTCCAGAGCCCGAAGGTCCTATTACAGCGACTACTTCTCCTGGCTTCACATTAAAATCTATCTTCTTCAACACATGCAAATCACCAAACGATTTTTGCAGATTCGTTACTTCTATCATATTTGTCATTACACGACATCCCTTTGTTGTTTATTCAAATTTGTACTTTCTCTCCAGCGCTTTGAAGATCAGCGTCAGCACAAGTGTCATTAATAAATAGATAATGGCGGCAATCGCAAAAGGTACAATCGTTGCATCCCTGTTCACCGCCGTTTGTGCAAAATGGAGCACTTCCGGTACAGCTACTGCGTACAGTAATGCCGTATCTTTGACGAGTGTGATCGATTCATTTGCTGTAGATGGAAGAACGACTCGAATCATCTGCGGTAAAATAACTTTGGTTAACGTCTGGAATTTGTTCAGTCCGAGTACCTGCGAAGCTTCATATTGTCCCTTGTCGATCGATAGCAAGCCGCCTCTGAAAATCTCCGCAAAATAAGCAGCATAGTTCAGTACAAACGCAAGTCCTGCAGCAACGGCACGATCCATTACGAGATGCTCCCCTATAACAGGCAACATGGGTAGTCCATAACAGAAGAACAATAGTTGCAGCAGCAGCGGTGTGCCTCGCATCACATAAATGTACGTATGTGCAAAAGCCGACAGCGGCTTAAACTTACTGTTCGCCATCAGGGTAAATAAAAATCCAAGCGGAATGGACAAGATGATTGCTGTGAAAAATAGTAAAAGTGTTGTCCGTGCACCATCGAGCATCGGAAGTGTAATACTCCAAAGATAATCTAGTGTCATATTTCTCAGGCTCCTAAGTAAAAAGAAAACCGGATTAAGAAACTCCCGGTTTTCAATCCTATTAATGAATTTCTTACATCAGGTCTAATATGATTGTTATAAATGTTATATATGATTTCAGTTAAGCTTACCGAAGCACCTTATCTTCACCAAACCATTTCTCCGAAATCGTAGTAGCTGTTCCTTCTTCAATCAATTCGTCTAAAGCGGTTTGCAGACTCGTCAGCAGTTCTTCATTCCCCTTCTTCACACCGATTCCGTATTCCTCTGGAGACAACGTTTCATCCAAGATTTTATACGTTCCTTCTTCAAGAGACATATAATAGTCAGCTACCACTTCATCAATGACAACCGCATCGAGGCGACCGCTCTTCAAATCACTTAGAGCAAGTACATTATCGGGGAATTCGGATATACTCTTGATCTGATCTTTGATCGGATTCTCACTCAGTGCATCCGATGCAGAAGAAAGATTTTGCAACCCTACTTTTTTTCCAGCAAGATCAGCAAGTGTTGCAAGTTGTGAGTCAGCCAGCGTTACTACAACCTGACTATTTTTAAGATAAGGCTTGGTGAACAATACTTTATCTTTGCGATCCTCTGTAATCGTATAGCCGTTCCAGATTAGATCGATACGTCCACTGTTCAGCTCTGATTCTTTGGAAGACCAGTCGATGGGTTGGAACTCTACTTCTTTACCCATTTTTTCAACTGCTGCTCTCGCATAATCTATATCGAATCCAACAATCTCATTCTTCTCATCTCTGAATCCCAGCGGGGCAAACTTATCGTCAATACCGATGACAATCTTATCTGCTCCACTTCCGCTTGTATCACTTCCGCAGGCTGCAAGAATAACGACCATTAAACTTAAACTTAATGTAATCCATAATGACTTTTTCATGTTGTTTCCCTCCGTTGTATCTATATCAAAACGCTTTAGTTCGCTACCATGTTACCAAAGTAAAACTATCATATCACAAAATAAGTGAAGCTGCCAAGAGGGAATGAAAAGCTGGAGTGCTCCAGTAGCAGATGAGGGTTCGGATCGTCGTTGGAGTTGAAGTGCTTCAGAGACAGATGGGGGTTCCGTTCCTCGCCAAGAGCTGGAGTGCTTCAGTAACAAATGGGGGTTCCGATCGTCGTTGGAGCTGGATTCTCATGAAGTCCCTCTAGATGTAACCATCCAGCTCCAAATACGAACGCTCCGCTTCTTCACCCCCATTCTGTCCCCTTCGCTATCGGCCTCTTCTCTTATTTTTATAGAGCAGGGAGATGAGGTATTGTTCCTCTATACCTCACTTTAAGGAGAAGATAACACTTCAGCTATTGGCTGCGTAGTTTATACAAAGACAAAAAAAGATAGAGATTCAGAATCACTCTGAAGTCTCTATCCTTTTTTTAAATGTTCTTGCTTCGCTATTCCTACTAAGCGTTTCCTACTACTCCTTTTGTACTGTCACAATATAGCTTTGTTTCGCCTCTACAAGGAAGGAAATAAGACCGCTACCCAGGTCAGTGGTGCTAACCTCTAGCCCATCTACTGTTCTCACAACAAGGGAATCTGCCTTCATTCCTTCTATACAAATGGTGCAAGTTCCTGATTGATCGGGCTTTATCTCTGCTTCTTTCAGCTTGCCTTCAGACCACGAAATCGCAACTTCGTATCCTCTGCGTGCGCGCAGTCCACGAACACTTCCTGCCGCCCAGGCATCTGGTAGAGCTGGGAGCAATTCGATATACCCCTGATGAGATTGAAGAAGAAGCTCAATAATCCCTGATGTTGCCGCAAAGTTGCCGTCAATTTGGAATGGCGGATGTGCGTCGAACATGTTCGGATACACGCCGCCACTTTCATAGCGTTCGGAACCGTCTCGTACGAGCTGTAACAGATTTGAAATAAGGCGATGCGCCCGGTTTCCATCTTTGAACCGTGCCCACAGTCCGACTTTCCAGCCCAGACTCCAGCCCGTCCCTCCATCACCGCGCCGCCGCAACGATACTTTCGCAGCTTCCATCAGCTCCGGTGTAACTTTTGCTGTCAGCTGGCGTCCTGGGTATACACCGAAGAGATGAGACACATGTCTGTGCTCCACATCTTCGTCTTCATAGTCATGAAGCCATTCCTGCAGCTGTCCATACTTCCCAATCTGCAGCGGAGGAAGTTCATCTCTACGCTGCTGAAGCTCTTTTGCAAACTCCTCGTCTTCACCGAGAATTGCTGTCACTTCGATAAGATTCGTAAATAGATCATAGATTAAAGCCAGATCCATCGTTGCTGTTGTAGTCACCTGATGAAGTTCCCCATTCACGCGGAAGCGATGCTCCGGTGAGGTCGAAGGTGCCGTATACCAAGAACCGTCTTCCCCTTGAATCAGCCAATCCAGACAGAACAAGGCGGCTTCCTTCATGATCGGATACGCTTTATTTCTAAGGAAATCGGAGTCTTGTGTAAAAACATAATGCTCATATAAATGCTGGCACAGCCATACGCCGCCCATCTGCCACAATGCCCATATCGGATCCCCATGTCCAAAAGCACCCACCGGTGCAGTCTGTCCCCAAAGGTCAGAATTATGGTGAGCTACCCATCCGCGTGCGCCATAGTTAATCTCAGCTGTTTTCTTACCATTAACGGAGAGCCTGGTAATCAGATCAATTAAAGGTTCATGACACTCGGATAAATTCGCCGTTTCAGCTGGCCAGTAATTCATCTCGGCATTAATGTTAAGCGTATAATTACTACTCCACGGTGCTCTCGTCTCGTGATTCCAGATCCCTTGCAGATTGGCAGGTTGTGTTCCTGGACGTGAGCTTGAAATCAGTAAATAACGGCCATATTGAAATAAAAGCTGAACCAGATAAGGGTCTTTCCCGCCATATTTTACGATACGCTCATCGGTAGGCAGATCTATTGATTCGAGAGCGGGTCCAAGATCAAGCGTTACCCGATTATACAGTTCCTGATAATCTTCCACATGACGATTCCGCAGGTCTTCGTATTCATACACAAGAGCTTTTTCTAGATCATTTCGTGCATGGAGTGACTCGTCTTTGCCTTCTTTTCCCGGAGAGCGATCATAACCGTTAAAGCTTGTTGCGCAGCTAAAATAAAGAGTTGCCTGATCTGTACCTTCCACCCGAATCCCCGTGGCATGAGTTCCCGCGCTTCCACCCTTATGACGAACTGCTAATCTTCCTTCAAAACGCATTGCATCCGTCTCATCTGGTTTGCCATAACGAATTGGATCATCCGTAGGATAATAACTTGGATTCACAACCTCTGGCGCATATCCTTTGATAATCGCATGGTTCTCATTAGCTTCTGTTTCATGACGAAGAAGACTGCTAAGACTCGCATGGAAAGACAATCTTCCTGGTACGCTTGCTTCTAGATGGATGACGATGACCTGATCAGGGTGTGATACAAAAATCTCCCGTGTGTACGTCGTATCTCCAATACGGTATATCGTTTTTGTTATTCCATCCGTGAGATCCAGTCTCCGGTTATAATCTGCTGTGATATCTCCATGATCAAACGTAATCTGTAAGTCGCCAAAAGGCAGATAAGACTGTGTATAAGCCCCTAGCATTTCCTTTGTCAGCTTGTCTGCGTCAGCATATTTCTCTTCCTTTATAAGCTGTCTCACCTGCGGAAGCACTTCTTTGGCACGCGGATTGTTCCAATCTTTCGGTGGACCTGACCATAATGTATCTTCGTTCAGTTGTAAACGTTCTTGCTCCACACGCCCAAACACCATCGCCCCTATTCTTCCGTTCCCAATCGGCAGTGCTTCGGTCCATTCCTTAGCTGGACGGTTATACGTTAAAAACATATCGTCTCCCCCAATATAATCACTATTGTTATAACAGAAAAACTAAAACGTTTTAGAATACCTCTAAACCCTTATTGTCGAGGCAATGAACCATATAAATCTCTTCTTTTATGTAAGCGGATTCTACTCTACTAGTATCGTCCTAAAAATCAGTTCAAAAAGCAAGCCTTTACCATAAAATATTTTTAGAAAGACAGCTAAAAGAATTCTTCAATTAATAAGAAAAGGCCACTCCCACAGCGGGAAATGGCCTTCCGATATAACCTAATATACTTTATGAATAACATCTTCAAAATCAGGTTCCTGCATCTCTACGTCTGCAAGTTCACCCCATTCGCCAAGCTGAGCCAAGATTTGCATTGTACCAATGCGGTTTCGATTCGCTTCTACGGTAATTGTTCGCTCGGTACAGTCTATGATCTTCACCGCTTCGTGATGGAATCCCCCGAGATTTGAACTCTTGATATCCTCAAGATACGAGACTTTAATAATGGTAGGAAGACCTATATTCTCTCTTAGAGACTGCACCGTACCGTCATAAGTAAGCTGTCCATGATTAATGACCATTACTCTGCTGCATAGCTGTTCGATATCATCCATGTCATGGGTTGTCAGCAGAATCGTTTTTCCGAAATCCCTGTTCAGCAGTTTCAAAAATGAGCGGATATTGCGCTTTGCATTCACATCAAGCCCGATCGTTGGTTCATCAAGGAACAGAATATCCGGATTATGAAGCATTGCTGCACCTAGATCGGCACGCATCCGTTGTCCAAGCGACAATTTGCGTACAGGCGTATCCCAGAATTCTTTCAGGTCGAGAAGAGCTGCAAACTCTTCCAGCCGCTCGTATTTATCCTTATCATCCACCCGGTACATTTTGGCGAGGATATCATAGCTGTCCTTTACCGGAAGGTCCCACCACAGCTGACTGCGCTGACCAAACACAACTCCAAGACGTCTTACGACTTGTCTTCGCTGCTGATGCGGATTCATTCCATTTACTCGTACGTTTCCTGAACTCGGATGAAGGATACCTGTTAACATTTTTATTGTCGTCGATTTTCCTGCACCATTCGGACCGATATAACCTACAAATTCTCCAGGTTCAATCCGGAAACTGATATTTTGAACGGCTTGTTTGACCGTGTATTCTCTAGAAAATAAAGCGCGGAGTCCCGCAAAACTCCCGTCTTTCACGACAGGCGTTTTGAACTCCTTATGTAAGCCTTGTACTTCGATCATACCCGACTCCTCCTTAGCTACCTGTACTCTGATATTTTGTCATGCCAAATTTCCAAAAACGCAGGCTGAGGGCGAGAAAGCCCATCGCTGCCAAAAGAATGATGAGAAAAATCCACGGCCCCCACTCCCCTCTCAAGATATAAAGGGCGGGTACATAATTGACTAGACCTACTGGCAGCACAAAAAGGAGCATCCCGGCAAGCCAATTCGGATAAAGGGAGAGCGGAAATCTTGCTGCCGTACCTGCCGCGTCTTCCGTAAATGTCTGGAGTTCGCTGATTCTTGTCGTCCAGAATCCAATTGTCGCAGTAGCAAGGCCAATAGAAAATAAAAGAACGGCCCCCGTCAAGACCACCAATAAAGACTGCGGCACAGCAATCCATCCAATCTGGCCGCTGCTCATCATTCCATGAATAGACCAGCCAAAGACAAATCCTCCTTGCAGCCACTCCCCAAGCATGATACGAAAGCGCTGCGGCAGTAGAGTGAAAAGAACGGGCAACGGTCTTGTCAGCAACTGGTCCATATCTCCGCTGACTAAATATTTTTCGAGATGATGTACTTCGTTCGCAATGGAACGGTATACCGTTTTTGATAAAGTCATGATGGAAAATAGATAACCAACCTCATAGATATTCCAACCTTGAATGGCTCCAAACCGATGAAGCACAATCGCAATCATCAGAAATTCAGCAATTTGAATAAAAGCGGCGAGAAAAGAACCGAGAAAGAAATTGAGTTTGTATTGCATGGAACTTTTGATGCTCGTGCGGATCAGTAATACGTAAAGTTCTAAGTAGGTGCGAAGTGGATAGAAAGTGGTATATTTTTGTGATGAATATGTCTCCGTCTTTGTGTTCATCCTCCCTGCACCTCCACTTTTCTCCGAAGATAGTAGGTAGCAAGAAAACAAATCAGCGTGAGCAGCAGCATCCACACCATGGTTCCTAATAGTAGAGAGCCATCCTCATAACCAAGGTAAATGCGAGTCGGTACATACAGAAGATACGGATAGGGTGACCACCAGGCAATCGTTTGGAGAATCTTAGGCAGCCATTCAATAGGGATGAAAAATCCTGCAAGTAAATTAACAAGTGCATGGTTTGCCCATTGCAGCCAGCTTGATTCGGTGGTCCACATCGCAGTGACTCCAATGAGATAGTTGATACAGATTCCCATGTAAGCAGCTCCGAGCAAACTTGCTGTGGTTAAGACATACGTCATTCCGTTCTCTGGCAGCGTAAGCTTGAAGGCAATGAGATAAACGAGATAGATAGGAATGGATTTGTATAGAAACTGATAGAGAATCTGCCCCCATTCTCTGGACATGAGATGCGTAAAGAGATGAACGGGTCTCATCAGATCCATAGAGATATGACCTGTTCTTACAGACTCCGGGATCCCAAGGCCATTCGTTAGAAAAGACGTTACCCAAAGGGATGCTTGCGTAAATGCAATGTAACTGACCATCCCCTGTGTTCCGTATTCTCCAAGAGAGCGTCCTTCCCCAATTCCAATCCAGATACAGGCGTACAGATAACCGAATAAAGCGCTTGCGACATTGTGCACCATATGTGCACCGCGGTACTGCAAGTTCCTTGCATAGGCCTTACGGGCCAGGGTGAAATAGAGCAATGAATACACCTCCGATAAGCTTGGTTGAGACGCCAGCCGTGCGTCTACTTCAGACAAGGTGAAATGCGAGAAGGCCACTATCATACCAAATATGGAAGGTAAATACAATTGTTTTTTGCAGGTAGAAATTTACGTCTTAGAACTTTAAAATACGCAAAAAAACCACCGGGTCCAAGTTGTCTCATGCTTTTTACAATATCTCTTCCTGCGCTAGTAACAGAGCTTTAAAATCTACGCAGAAGAGATGAAAGCAGCAGCCTTCCTTCGTTGTCCCGATGGTCTTATTTATTTAATTATTTATTTATTTGAAATTAAAATTACAGATCTTTCTTGCGGAATCGCAGGACGCCCCATACAAAAGCAATGGCAGCATATAGCATCGCATAGATCACAAAGGTGCCCGATGGAACATCTCCGATGAAAAATCCGGATATCATATGGCTTACATTAACGATACTGCCTAGTTCATCAAGACCGATGAGTCCATGCATCATTTTTCGCTGCAACGCATCCACTGGCATAATGATGGACATGAGTCCCGAAATATTAGACAGCGTATTACCGATTTCTTCTGCGCCAAAGGCCTCAAAAATCCCGATCTTCTGCACCTTCTCCAGCATACCGCCAAGCCAGCCCGCTCCAAATAACATGGTTATAAACACACCGTTTCCGAGCGATGAAAATTTAGTAGAACCGAGCATCGTAAGTGAAACGAGCAGAACAATAATGAGAGCAAGCAAGAGCAGTGCCTTAACATGAACCATAAAGGCTTTAGGGATTGCTGCATGGATATCCGTAATGACCATAATTGCTGTATATAAAATCAGCGTGTAACAGCAGAGCAACGTGACAAATCCGAGCCACCGCCCAATATAAAACTGTGTTCTTGATATCGGACGTGTAAGCAGCGCCTGCATGACTCCTTGCTCCGCTTCCCCAGCGATCGAAGAGAATGAGCTAAAGATTGAGAGCAGCGCAATGACAAAACCAGCAAAGAAGAAGCCGATCATCATCATGAGAACTCCCGTCGTATAGTTAGTAATGAGAGAATTCCCCTCCGAAAACATCCCAAAGCTCTCACTTCCTGCGACAGCATCCGCAATAAACCAATAAGCAATTAGAAATAGTATCGTAAGAATCATAGCGAGCACCATAACCCGCTTACGAATCATCTCTTTCCAGGTCATCTGCATAATGAGCATCATACGTCTCGTTCCCCCCGATGACTAAGCCCCTTCACTGCCGTTAAGAACCAGTCTTCCAATTTACCACTCTCTTTCCCAACTTCATAAAGCGTAAGCCCTTGTTCAATGAGTAATGAATTAATCCATCCCGCCTGTTCTTCATTCTGTAATTCGGCTTTGAGCCAGACCGTATCATGTCCTGAAATAACAAGTTCTTGCTGCGCTGTATTAGTAGAAGAATCCGGCTTATGTACCGTTTCTACTTCAAATTCAAAACCCGTTTCATCCTGAAGCCAAGTTCTAACAAGCGGTGTATACCCGCTTACTTTAAAGCGATAGGTTACTTTTTGCTGAAGGACATTTCCTACATCGCCCGTACGTAGAATCTCCCCATTATTAAGTAGTGCAATCTGGTCACATACCGCTTCTACATCCTCAAGCATGTGAGAGTTCAAGAAGATGGTCTTACCTTCTGCTTTCAATTTCATCAGAATAGAGCGAACCTCTTTACGCCCAACAGGATCCAGGGCTGAGGATGGTTCGTCCAGAAAGATAATATCCGGATCACTAACAAGCGCTGCCGCAAGTCCAAGACGTTGCTGCATCCCTTTAGAATAGTTCTTAATCTTGCCTTTTCCCCGGCTGCCAAGTCCTACCTCATCAAGCAATTTTGGAATTCGCTCTTTGGCTGTTCTTGTATCTACTCCGCATAGTTTTGCATGAAGTTTAATTACCTCTTCTCCTGTCAGCCATTCTTGATACCTGAATAACTCCGGCAAGTAACCAATCCGCTTCTTCGCTTCCAGACTATGAATCGGATGTCCAAAGATGGTTGCCGTTCCCTCTGTAGGATGAATCAGACCAACCAGCATTTTCACAAAAGTGCTCTTCCCTGCTCCATTCGGGCCGAGGAAGCCAAAGGCTTCCCCTTTCTGAACAGTGATCGATACATCACGGCAACCACGACCATTATCGAACTCTTTCGTCAATCCTTCGGTATGAATAGCTGCTGTCACTGGTTCATCAGCTCCTTGATTTCTTCGATCATTTTCTCTTTTGTATCGAACAAAGTGTATCCCTTCAAGCGATACACCACATCATTTTTAGTCCATGTAGCCGTATAATTAACAATCTCTTCTTTACCTGATTCTCCATAGTAATTGTCACTATTCTGTTCTAAAATGACAGAATTGCCATCAACACTTATTTTCTCAACAGTACCATTAGTAATTACTGGAATCGGCAGTTTTCCGTTCAATATCTGTTCCGTTTGGATTGCTGACTTCATTCGATCTGGCAATAGTGGAAAGTTTAGCACTGCTTTTACTGCATCTTCAATTGCCACAGAAGAGTCTACGTTAACTGTCGGAATTTTTTGTTGATATAGAGATGCGCTTTTTTTATTATCATCTGTTTGATAGATCTGGTATAACATTGCAGGAATCTCGAATGTAATAAGCTTACCATCTAGTGATTCTGGCATAAGATCATCTGCTCCCAGTCGTTTCATCGTTGCATTCACTTTAGGTATATCCAGCTTCATCGTTATCGTCTGTGAACTGTTCGCAATTCCAGAATGTTTCGGATCAATCAATTCATCAGTTACGGCTTGTAAACCGATCATATTCGCGATCTGCTCTGCTGTCTTGTTCTCCGTTTTGATGTACTCCCCAGATTCACTCGTAAAAGTTCCATACTTATTTATAAACTCTTGCTCACCGGCTCCTTCTGAGATCGTGTTAAACAAGTTCATCAGTTCTCCTTCATCTACCGATGTGACTTCCTCCATTCGGAATTGATTCAGGATCGCAGCAAGTGCTTTATCACCAATAGGTGTTGCTACCATCACGCCGGCAATCGCTGCAGCAGCTGCGATGCTGATCCACTTTTTAGCAGGATGTCTCTTTGCTTTCTTCCTCTTTGGCTTATTGTCTTGATTCTTATTCATTGAGTTCTTATTATCTTCATTTATCTTCATTTCTCTCATCTCTCCTTTGAATGTATTTGTGGAAACTCGATTTGTTTGATCTATTTCCAGCTTTTCTGATTTCTTCATATCCAGTTGGCTCGACGCCCAAGCTGCCCATTTGGGGCTCATCTCCTCTTTCTGGAGCTTGGATGTGAGCTTTTGCCATGCTTCATCTATCCGTTCATTTTCGTTGTTATCTTTTATAGAGGTCATGGATTCATTCAACTCCTTATCATTCCATATTCTCGTGAGGCGAAGATCCTAAGTCACCGATTTTCTTAGTACTTTCCGTTTCAATTTATTCGTTGCCCGGCTCAGCATGGAGCCGACAAGAGGCGGTCTTATATTCAGTTCCTCGGCAATTTCAGCGTAGCTGTAACCAGAGTATTTTAGCATCAGCACCTTACGATCTCGTTCAGGCAGCTCTTCCATCCACTTCCGAACCTCTTCTTGGTCCATGCGCCTAAGAACTACTTCCTCTCCGGAGGCTATCTGCTGCCCCATATCATAATGTTGCTCCTGTTTATCTTTTAATTTTCGCTCTCTAATTTGTTTACTTATATAGTCATATCCGATGCGAGTCAGTACACGATGTAACCATGCACCCATTGCGGCCGGATCATCAGGCGGATTACGGTATAACCTGATAAAAACTTCTTGCGCAAGATCTTCCGCCGCGGCTTCATCCTGAACCAGTGCAACGAGTTTACGTCTCACGATCGGATAATGCTCTTCAAACACGGTGCGGAAAATATCAATTTCTGGTCCTTCCATGCGTTATTCGTCTCCTTTCAGCTGCAGCTATCTATAAGACGGACCTTATATTTATTTTGTAGCACTAAAATCAATTTTCAACATATCTTTAGTTGCTTTAATGAGTTAAGAAATGGTTTCACTTATTATAAAATATCGAACATCCTAATTCAGCGTTCAAATAGATTGATAAGAAGGAGATGTAGAAAAAACCTCGAATTATAGAAAATATGGAAATTTTCTGGAGAATAACTTGCTGAAGAGACGTGTAAGATTAGTTCTTTGTTAAACTGATAACAGGGGCAATAATAGTGCACTCAGCTTGTCCAGATAAGAAGAAACAAATAGAACATCCATCTTATAACTTCCTAAAACAACCACAATTCGACATAAACTGATAGATTTATAAATCACTTTAGATATGAGGGATAAAAATGTTCAGTTCAACGTTGACTATTCATGACACAGCTATTATTCATCCAACAGCGGTAATTGGAGAGAATGTTACCATTGGGCCGTTCAGCATTGTTGAAGAAGGAGTCAGAATCGGAGATGGATGCAAAGTTGGAAGCCATGTTCTTATTGGTTCACACACACAGTTAGGGAGAAATAATCAGATATTTCAAGGTGCTATCATTGGTGCAGTCCCACAGGATAAATCATGTAAAAACGGTGGAGATCGCCTGATTATTGGTGATAACAACACCATAAGGGAGTATGTAACAATTAGTAAAGGAACACACAAGAGTGATGGTGTAACACGTGTAGGAGATGGCAATCTCCTTATGAATTACGTCCACATCGGGCACGATGCTATACTGGGTAATCACATCGTCATTGCTAATAGTGCTCAATTAGCCGGTCACGTGGAGATTGAAGATTGTGTATTTATTGGCGGCCAGGTTTGTATTCTTCAATTCTGTAAAATTGGTAAGCTTTCCATGATCGGTGGGATGAGCGGTGTTTCCCAAGATATTGTACCTTACTCTTTTGCTAACGGTGAACGTGGAGATATATGTGGTGTAAATATTCTCGGGTTAAGGAAAGAGGGAATATCCAGGGATGAAGTGAAGATCATAAAAGAAATACACTCTATTTTATTTCGCCAGAAGTTATCACTTGCTAAATCGATCGAAGCAATAAATGCCTTACCTTCATCGGAATGCAAGCACCATACACTCCAATTTATTAATAAATCCACACAAGGAATCGCAAGAATGAACGATAAAGTTCACTCCTCCTAAATAGTAACAATGCACTATTATTTTCAGATTACTCAAAAAAGCTGCCGAGGAATGGCTCCTCAGCAGCTTTTTTAGTTTACGTACCGGAGAATTAAACCCTAATAAATCGTCCGGTTCTGTTCATCTGCAATCCCTGATTTACGATAGAAATAGGTATTAATAATATCTCGCCATTCTTTAGCATGCTTATGCTGATGTTCAAGTCGTGCCATTACACCTGCATAACGTTTCGCATCGATTTTCCCTTCCAGACTGCTCCACTGCTGAATAAGATTCTCTACTCCTTCTACTCCGGCAAAGTGAGTATCATAGATATGCTGAATTACCGTACTTCCCGAATGCAGCTTGTGCGTATAAGGCACATGATGGAAGAAAAGCAACAGCTTATCCGGGCAGGTCACAAGCGATTCATATCGTTCGGCATTTTCCGGGAAATATTGACCTGTATACCCTGTACCGTCTTTTACCGTACGATTCACCCCAATCCCATCGCAATCGGCAAAATGATACGTACCCCAGACCGAATATTCATATCCATCCACGTTAGGACCATAATGATGCTCTGGATTGACCATCCAGCCTACTCCAAGCGGTGAGGTATAACTTTCATAGATCCCCCAAGACGCTTCAAGCATGGAGCTTACATGATCTACAACATCGGGGTCATTTCCAAACGTCTGATGGATCCACTCCGAAGTGATCTGCTGTTCAGACAAATCTGGATTCCAAGTCAATCGTCCGTACCCATACAAATTCGCTTGGGCAAGCGTATGTCCTGTCCAGTTCTCATCATCCCCGACATTAATTACAGCTGAAATCCCGCTATGTGCATACGGATACAGTTCGCCAGACACTACTTTCTTAATCTCGGATTTGGAACCTTTGGCGTATGTATCAAAATCAAGTATCTCTTTCCACTGCGGAATCAGATAACAGAGATGCCTTTGCTGTCCCGTGTATTCCTGAGTGATCTGGAATTCCAGTATTTGATTTGTATTCGGCATGGCACCAAGCAGCGGAGATACCCCTTCACGCACTTGGAAATCCATCGGACCATTCTTAATCTGCAAAATCACATTATCTTTAAACTGTCCATCGAGCGGTTTGAAATGATCGTATGCTGCTCTTGCACGATCTGTTGTTCGATCCCGCCAGTCTTGCAGGCAGTTATATACAAAACAGCGCCAAATCACGATTCCGCCATAAGGTTCTAGTGCTTCAGCGAGCATATTCGAGCCATCTGCATGGGTTCTTCCATACGTAAATGGTCCGGGTCTGTGCTCCGAATCTGCTTTGACTACAAACCCGCCGAAGTCTGGTATTGCATGATATATTTCCTCCGCTTTCGTCTTCCACCATGCACCGACTCTTTCATCAAGAGGATCTGCCGTCTCAATTCCTCCAAGTTGAATCGGGCTCGCATAATTGACACTTAGGAATAATTTGATCCCATAAGCTCTAAAAATCCCAGCTACTTTCGCTACATCCGGTAAAAACTCTGACGTAATCAGCTTCGTCTCTACTTTATGGACATTTACATTATTAATAGAAATTCCATTGATCCCAATCGAAGCCATCATCCTTGCGTAATCCCGAATCCGCTCGTCATTTTGCACAAACTGATTATCTTTGAAAAAAATAGACCGTCCTGCATATCCTCGTTCAATGGAACCGTCCATGTTGTCCCAATGATTCATCATGCGAAGCGGGTTTCTCGGATTTTCGATAACTTCCAGCTGAGTGAGCGTCTGTCCCTCTGACTGCAGAAGCCGCAGCAGATGGAACGTACCATACAGCAAGCCTTTCTCTGTTTTTCCTATAATAAATACGGATTCACCTTCTTCTTGCGGCAATGACCTCAGGGCAAACCCTTCCTCCCCCAGCTGCTGAGAGAGTTCCTTTGTCTGTAACGCTTCAGGCAAATCTTCCGCAGAGACCAAAGCAAGCTGAATATATGAACCATGAGCAGCATCATCAGATAAGTTCGCTGTCGTTGTTAGTTCAGGTTCATTTCCAGTCATCTGGAGAATAGCGTAACGAAGTTCCCGTATGGCGGACTCTACTGCTTCTCCTGATGCGGAGCTATGTCTTACAATCGTGGATAAACAAGGTGAATTCTGTCTTTTCTCATATCGTAACCAACCTTTGTCGGCCGAAGAATAAGGAAGCTGTTGTAGCTCAGTCATGAGGTCACTCATCCTCTCTATTTCTGAAAGTTTTTAAAGCCAATGAATGGACTATGAAATGGATTCAATTAGACAAAATAATGCGGATATTTCTCTAACAAGAAATCTTGTTCCACTACAGCGAGCCGCAAATGATTCTCCATGATTTGAACAGCTTGTGATGTCTCTTTGTTCACAATCAGTTGATATATTTCCTTGTGCTGAGAAATGATGTTGTCCCAGTTCAAATCTTTGGACAATCTTAGCAGTCGAAGACGATTGAAATGAATATTGAGCTGCTGCAACATTTTCCATGTCCGTGCTTTTCCTGTACCCTCAAACAAAATCTGATGGAACTCTTCATCAAGCTCATACAGTTTGTAAACGTTGTTTCTGCCTGCGCAGACGTCCTGCAAAGCAATATTGGTTTCCATCCGAAACCTGTACTCTTCATCAAAAGATTCGCATGCAAGAGCTACAATCTCTCTCTCAATTTTCTCTCGTATGAATCTTCCTTCTTCCACATGCGCAAGATTAATCAGAGATACCGAGCTTCCACTTTGCGGAACAATATCTAGCAGCTCTTCCTCTGCCAGTTTCATAAAAGCCTCACGTACCGGAGTTCGGCTTACATTCAGTTCTTCTGATATCTCTTTCTCGGAAATTTTCTTTCCCGGTTCTAATTCCAAGTGCATGATTTTATCTTTTAAATAATGATAAGAGTAAGCCCGAGTAGAGCCTTTGAGCTTTGATTCTGTAGACATACGGTTCCCTCTTTCTTCTCCAATACTTAACCGCTTTTCTCTAGTTATTGACTATGTTACAGCACCTTAAGGACCTGGGATGTGGGTATAAAATAAACCGGGAGATCCGGAAAATGATCTCGAATCTGCTGAGCAATTACCTTCATTCCCGGCTCTTCACTAGCTGCATGACCAATCAGGATTTGTGATAGCGTGCTTCCTTGACTCACCGCATCCTGTACATATTCGGGTGTTTCCCACTCAGGACCTTCTCCTGCTATTAGTAAATCGACTTTATGTTCCGTGAATAAAGGAAGCGAGATATTACCCCCGCCCCGATAACCGGAAGTAAGAGCAATTTCACAACACTTTTGTTCACTGTCTCCAGCAAAACGAACATAAGGAAGATCAAGTCTATCCTTCAGATGATGAACGATCTGCTGCACGCTAAGCGGCTCGGGAAGGGTAACCAGACAAGCATACTTCAGATGGCTATATTGATACGTATCCCAGTCTAACGCTTGTAGAAGTCCATGCGTGATGATATCGGGAACCGCTTGATGCGGGCCATCATGATATCGGTATAAGATCATTTGGTGCGATTTAATCTGTTCCTTTTTTCTTAAGATGACAGGATTCTTTAGTTCCTTTTCTGCTCTGCTCCCATGATGTTCATAAAACACACCTTCATGGGTGATGAAAAGATTTGCTCCAAGCTGTGCTGCTTTCTCAATCGTCTCATGGGAAGCAATAAAGGAAACAGCCACTCCCTGAACCTTTTGGTTCAGATTCCCCGTGATAAGCCCATCCACCGTAGAACCGTTAGGTCCAGATGAACGAGGAAGTACACGAATCACGTCTTGAACGGTCAATGACAAATGATCACCTTACCCTCTGTGATTTAATTTTGATAACGGAAAGCTTATTTTCCTTCTTTGTACTCTTTATATGTTTTGTTTGCAAGTTCCAGATACTGCGTTAGTCCTTGGCTCTCCAGTTCTTTTACAAACGCATCAAACTCGGACAAATCTCGGTCACCCAGAATAAATTTGAGTGTATTTTGATCTGTATAATCTTTAAGCGGTGTACTGAGGAGTGTAACTCTCTCACGTTCTTCTATAGAATACGGGATTGGAGGTTCTGCTGGAAGGACCTCTTTGACTTCTTTCATGTCATTTTGGAACTTCAGTTCTTCTTCACTAAACATAGAGTGCAGCAAATCCGTCGTCCCGCCATAGGCGAATACTCCACCAGAGAAACCGTAATCGATACGTAAATCTTTTGTACCTTTTGGATTCAGACCATTGAAGTTAATATCATCAGCGAGTTTACGCACCCCATTTTCTTTCGTATATGTCTCTCCTTCGACTCCCCATTTCGCAAATTCTTGACCTTCATCACTGTAATACAGCCAATCGATAAACTGGAGAATCGCTTCGAAATTTTCACTTTGTTTTGCTTTTGCAGAGATCATGACACCGTTCTCAAGTCTTCCTCCAGACATGAGCTGACCTGCAGGCCCGCCAGGCACCGTGATTTTGGCAACTGAGAACTTACCTTCACCAAGGGTCTTATTCATATCATTACGGTGCAGAACAACGGTTTGAGAATTCCCATTAATAATAAACGATTTCCCGTTTATAAATTTTTGAATCGCCTGATCATCGTCTTGAGTAAAGCTTTCTTTATCCAGCAGACCCTCTGCTACGAGCTCGTGGAAATAGGTCAGCATATCCTTGTATTCTTGGGTAGCCGCAGTATATACGAACTCATCTTGTTCTGGCTTGTAAGTCAGGCCGCTGCCAAATCCCCATCCGCCTTTCGTTCCAAATCCAGTTGAAGCAACATTCAGTGTGCTTAGGAATTTAAAACGATCCGAGAATGGGATAGAGTCCGGATACTCTTTTTTAAGCTGCTGCATGACCGTCTTCAGTTCATCCCACGTCTTCGGCACTGTAAGATTATGTTTTTCCAAAATATCTGTACGTACGATCAGCGTATAATCTGGCCAAATTTCTTCGTGTAGTCCCGGAAGAACATAGTATTTTCCGTCTTCTTGGCGAAGACCTTCTAGCTCAGTATCAAGGCCCCACTTCTCTACTTTATCCTTGAAATTCGGCATCAAGTCAATGTAGTCACTGACAGGCAGAATCGCATTAGAAGAAACAAAAGCCGATTCTTCACCCGGATACGTTTTAGGGATAACGAGCGGTGCATCACCCGAACTAATGAGCAAAGATCTTTTTTGAGGATAATCACTCATGGGTACAATAACAGGATCCAGCGTAACACCGGTCATCTCTGTGATTTTCTTAAATAACAACCAATCTTTTTTGTAAGGATAAAGCGGCTGATCACTATACATAATCGATAGATTAAAAGGTTCCGTTGCTTTAAAAGTTTCTCCTACAGCGTAGGATTCCATTGCTCCTTTATTTTGGATCTCTGCTTCTTTTCCGCCCATACCATTGCTGCATGCCGCCAGTGATAGACTGAGTATAGCTGCAAGTGCTGTTTTTCCCATAACGCGAAGAGAAGGTTTCTTCATTTTGTTTCCCCCCATAATTTGATGATTCACTTACGATTGAACGATCTTTTCATGTCTTAGGTGTTAACCCTTGACCGATCCAAGCATGATACCGGATACAAAATACTTTTGGACAAAAGGATAAATCGTTAAAATAGGTAAAATCGTCAAAACCATGGTGACTGATTTGATGTTAGCAGAAATTTGAGTCAAATTATCAGCAGATGTAGCCCCTGCCGAAGTTCCTCCCGTAGCAGCAGCAATCATATTTCGAAGGTAAATCGTAACCGGGAACTTTTCTTTTTGATCAAGGTACAGAAAGGCTGGAAACCAGGAGTTCCAGTGCCCAACGGCATAGAATAGAACCATCGTGGCCATAACCGCTTTACTAAGTGGCAGAATGATACGAAATAAAATCCCGTACGTACTTAGTCCATCAATAGCTGCGGCTTCTTCTAATTCTTCCGGCATATTCTCAAAGAAAGATTTCATAATGAGCATGTTATATATGCTGATTGCCCCCGGAATAACAAGAGCCCACATGGAATTACTAAATCCAAGGCTGTTAATCAGTACGTAGTTTGGAATCAGTCCCCCATTAAAAAACATAGTGAAGACGGCAAACATCGTTAGAAACTTGCGCCCCATGAGTCTTTTTTTAGATAAGGCGTAGGCAAAAATCGTAGACAAAAACATAGAAATAGCAGTTCCCACTAAAGTATAAACAACGGTGTTTTTGTAATTAGTCCAGAACATATTGTCTTTTACTACGGTCTTGTAAGTGTCAATATTAAATCCTTTCGGAATGAGATTCACCTTTCCCGAATTAATATAGGCTTCACTGCTGAACGACTGTGCGACTACATTGAGAAAGGGATACAAAGTGATAAAGACAATACATAGTAAGAAGACCGCATTACAAATTTTAAAAATTTTATAGGACATGGATTCCTTCATATCTCACTCCCCCTTACCATAAGCTTCGTTCTGTCAGTCTGCGTGAGATGGCATTCACCGAGAAAACAAGGATTAACCCGATAATGGACTCAAACAGACCAATCGCTGTTGCATAGCTGAAGTTGCTAGACCCAATTCCGACACGATAGAGATAAGTGGATATCACATCGGAAGTTTCGTAGATAAGTGGGTTGTATAGTAAGAGAATTTTCTCAAATCCTACCGCAAGAAAACTTCCCATATTTAGAATGAGCAGCGTTACGATCGTTGGTAAAATACCTGGAATAGTTACATGCAACGTCTGCTTCCAGCGATTCGCCCCGTCAATTCTTGCTGCTTCATATAGGGAGTCATCAATTGTAGTGAGTGCTGCGAGATAGAGTATAGCCCCCCAGCCCATGCCTTGCCAGATTTCAGAAGTAATATAGATGGTACGGAACCACTCCGCACGCTGCATAAAGTTAATTGTCTCACCTGTGAAGAATTGCACCAATGCATTGATGGAACCATTCGTAGCAGTCAACTGCAGAATCATCCCTGCGACGATAACGATGGATAGAAAGTGTGGCAGGTAAGATGCTGTCTGCACAAATTTCTTAAACTTTTTGCTCTTCACTTCATTAAGCAGAAGGGCAAAAATAATCGGCATCGGAAAAGTAAGAAGCATCGTAAGTCCGCCTAGAATAATCGTGTTTGTGAACACTCGCCAGAATGTAGGATCGTGGATGAACATCTGGAAATAATGCAGTCCTACCCATTTTTCTCCGAAGATACTTCCTCCCGGTACAAAACGGCGAAACGCAATCACATTTCCAATCATCGGTCCGTATTTAAATATAAGTAAGTAGATAATAGGCAGTACAAGCAAGGAGTATAGCTGCCAGTCTTTACGAAGAAGAGATCCTATCATATGCAGTTTGTTTTTGGGTGCCATTTTTATTTGGGGCTGTGTACTGCTTACGGTTTTCGTATCCATGTTCATCATTCACTCCAATCCATTTAAGCTCGGCCCTGACTGGTGTCATTACGGTTCTTGGAATCTAAGTTTCAACTCACGAATGAGCTCACGTATGAATATCCCCATCACCCGATGAGTAACACTTCTATTAAATCTGCGATTCAATCCCCCTTTTCTATTAGATCAATAGGTCTCTACAATAGACACATTCCATGTTACATAACGTATCTTTGGACCCACTCATTTAAAAAAAGCGCTTACAATACAACTTTAAAACAACACCGCTTTTTCAATAGACTCTTTACAAAACGCCCCTTGAATGACAAGCAACTACGGAAATGCCTCAAAACTGACTTCAGCTACTTTTTGAATACTAGTCATACTAGTATGTTAGTTGGGTTTATTGTAATCTACCGTTTCCATTAATTCAATATATTTCTTGTATTTGGTCCCGATTTTTTTCTGAGGCTCTCTAACTGCTTCCATTTGCTCACAAAAAAGCACCCTCAAGAATCAAGTATCCTAACCCTATGGTTAGTTACCTATTCTATAAAAGTGCTATAGTTATTCATCTATTCTTTTTGTGATATTGCATGAATTAGACGATCCGCCATCTTCACCATCTCTTCTTCACTTAAAGCTTCACTTGCACTATCTTCCATAAAGTATGCTGTGGAAGTTGATTCATCATACCAAGCGATTTTGGTGTTAAAGTAAGTATTACTTGAATCATGCATAATTAGTGCTTGCTGTGTACCTATCTTTATTTTCCTGCTTATCGCGCCAGCTGGTTGAGGTACCTGTAGTCCTAGACCATATGAAGCTATAACTGTAAGACTGTTTGGTTCATTCTTTGTAGAAAAGTAGAGATGAACGCTACCGGCCTTACTCCACTGCAGAGTCTCTGAGGTGATTTTCTCGTTGGTTCCTATTGCCTTCGAACTAAGCCTTTGAAGCAGCTTATCATATTTAGAACCTTCTCCATCTCCAGCTGAAGGATATTTCGGCCAGATTGTTGCAAAATGAAACGTGTATCCTTTGGACAAATAGGAGGGGGATATCAGATCTGGTGCATTTGTACTTTTTGCTTTCTTATACAACTCGTTGATATCGTAATATTGGATGGGTTTATACTCATAAAGAATTTTAGTTGGGCCAAGATAGGCTTGCAAGTCAGTCTCTATGGGGAAATATGCTATGAGTTCACCGGGTTTGGCTTCTGGTTTCAATTTCTCTATCCGTTTAGATTCTTTTGAATAATAGTTACGATCTTTCATAGGATACGTGTCAACGACGACTTTCCCCTTCTTATTATAGATTTTCGCAAATTCCTCGGCAGCATAGGTTGTTACCGAAGCAATACACACACAGAAGAGAAGGAACAAAGACACTGTTTTCCATCTATGGTTACTTTTTTTCTTCATTGTTGAGTTCGTGATCTGATCTATAACACGAGAGGCAACCGAAATCTGCCTAAGTTCTTCGTCCGTTACACTATGCCGCCTTATGCTTTGGTTCTCATTAGTGAAAATGTCCATTCCTCCTCATCCTCCCGCTCCATCCATGTTTTTTTCACTTTCATCTTTGTTCTGCTGATTCTTTTTCGGACAGCTTCTGAGCTGGTTCCTGTGATCTCCGATATTTCTTGATAGGTTTTTTCATGAAATACATGAAGAATAAGTAGACTCCGCTCCGCATGACTGAGACTGAGAAATACTTTTTCAAATGCAGGACTAAAAATACTTCGCTCATGAACTTCCGTATTTGTTTTGCTTCTCTCCTCCATAAAAAGCAAAGACTTAGCCTTTTCATATACTTTTCTTTTTCTCAAGACATTAATACAGTGGTTATAAGCGATCTTGTACAGCCAGGAGTTAAAACTATACCTCGGTTTATAGGAATCAATCGACTTGTACGCCTTAAAGAAAATCTCTTGGATCGCATCTTCCGCATCTTGTTCGCTGTTCAGAATCCGACTGCAATAGATGAATATCTGCCTTTCATATTGATGTACAATATAACTGAATTTCTCGATGTCTCCGGCCTTCACGTCAGCTATGTATTGTTCGATTCGCTCCAGTTCCCTCTCCCCCTTTCTGCTTGTTTATCTATATAACAGTTGTGAACTTAGAAAACGGACACAGTAAGCTAAATATATAAATTCTCTTTAAGTGAATCAATTTCATAACTCATTAAAACGATAAATTTGTAACTATATATAGACAAATAGAACCATTTTGATCTATATATACTCTTGACTAAAGCAACGAAAGGTATTATGAAATTGATTCAAGTACATTACTTCTAAAAATGACCCCTAATACGTTGCTATGCCGCTAATGATAAGGGGGCTTTATTTACATTCATCACAACAAAAAAGACCCTGATAATCTATCAAGGCTCGCATCTCCATCTCGTATTAATACTCCAGCTTGTAAACTACTTCTCCCTCAATCACACGACCATCTGCTGCAAAACCTAACTTCTCATATAAATGCTTTGCCCAAGTATTCTCTGGTTCAAAGCTTATGTAGATTACTTCATGCTTTTCATCCTCTTTAATCCTGTCGATTAACTTCTCCATTGCAGCCTTGCCATAGCCTTTTGACTGATACTTCTCATCAATCATTACACGGTAGATCCAGTATTCCTGATCCTCATCATCTATACAGTACATCGTAAATCCTACTAAAAGGTCATCGTGGTAGATCGACAAACAGATACACTCCGGAAATGCCTTAGCCTGTGCCAGAGAAAACAAATTACTCGCTACAAACTCTTTCTGTCTATCTGCCACACCCAGCTTAATCACATCAAAAAAGTTATTTCTATCGATCTCCCTAAATTCAATCATATTCTATGCCCCCATAAGTTATCAGTTATCCCGATTTGTTTGTGAACAGCCCTTCCCATTAGTTCAACTTTATACTATTTGAGAAACCCTCTTTATTTTGGTATATCATTTCATAATTAGCAACACTCGGACAAGGGAATAATTAATTAAGTTCAAACTTTCCTGATCAGCTGCAAAAAAAGATTAACTAGTAAAACCGATTAACCACTATCTTTTTGGTATTAATATAATTTCTTATCGCATTAACACCGAGAGAAATCGTACCGAACTTTTTATCACATTTAAAATATAGCAAGCTAAGTATACAACGATCCTATTGTTAGCAAAAAAGAAGGCAACCCCTTTTATTGGTTGCCTTCTTTTCTTATTTCCTCGGAATTCCGTCGTTTATTCAGTTGTTGTCGTTTCTGTAGGATCAGTGGACTCTGTAGATTGAGTAGTCTCTTCTTCCTCAAGTTTATTGGTTATCTTTGCATTGGAACGCAGATCGGACAACCATGTTGAAGAAAGTTCACTAACTTGTTGATCTACTAGCAACTTACGAATCTCTTCTTTTTTATCTTCAAGCGTTGGATTTGTGGCTTCTTTATAATCTGTTTTCTTAATAATATGGTAGCCATAATCTGACTTAATCGGTTCGCTAATCTCATTGATCTCCATGGAGAAAGCCGCTTTCTCAAATTCTTCTACCATGTCCCCTTTTCCGAAGAATCCAAGGTCTCCGCCATTTGCTGCAGAAGAGTCAGTAGATTTTTCTTTAGCCAAAGTTGCAAAGTCTGCTCCTTCATCCAGCTCTTTCTTTATCGCATCGGCTTCTTCCTTAGTTTCCACCAGGATATGGGATGCTCTTACTTGCTCCGGAGTTGCAAACGTATCTTTGTTCTCCTCATAGTAAGTGCTAATCTCTTCGTCTGTCACCTTCGTTTGCGGCTCCAGAATTTTACGAATTTTCACTTGAATTTCTGTGTTTTTCTTGAGGTCATCTAGTGTCATGCCTGATTGAGCAAGAGCTGAATTCAGCGCTTCTTCACCGCCAAATTGAGTCTTCAGCGATTCAATCTCAGCATTCACGTCTTCATCGGTAATAGTAACGTTAGCATCCGCAGCCGCCTGGTCAATGAGTTCCATAGTAATCATGTTATCAAGTGTGGACGTGCCTCCGAGTGCCACCAATTCGTTATATAGTTCATCCTTAGTAATCTTGGTACCGTTGACTGAAGCCACGGCTTCATTGTCTCCTCCAAACGGAGGCTTGATCAGTACGATAATAAGAATTACAGCAAGAACTCCTGATACAATCATCCATACTAAGCTGCTCTTCCCTTTTGTAGTAACCTCAGATTTATCATCTGCTAACTTCTCCGCATTTTCCTCTTGTACTACTGTCTCTGGAGATGTTTCTTGCTGTGCTGTTTCCTGCTCTTCAGTTAAAGAATCTTTCTTTTCTTCTTCATTATCGTTTTGTAATGGCTTATTATCCAATTTTTAAAATCTCCCTTCGCGATTTCCTTCTCACTCTATTAAATATAAAGGTTTTATAAAACAAAACATTAAAATAACATAAAAATTTTAAAAGATATCAAATTCAATAACTTTCACCAAAAGATAGATACTAGACTAGTCCACACGAGTTCACTCTCGATAGAAATTTGATAGAAACTAATAATAAATAAAAAAGACCTTAACAAGGTCTTTTTGCACGTTTGTTCAAATGAATAAGCACACTATTAATTTCTATACGTCAAATTCTAAACTATGAATCTTCCACTCCTCGTTAACCTTTATAAAGCTTAAATGTAGGAATGTTGGAGGACTTTCAGGTTCAACATTTAAGCTGGTGTAGAATTCTCTTATAAAGATATGAAATGTATTTGATTCACGA
The DNA here is from genome assembly GCF_036577645.1 of Paenibacillus sp. GYB006. Classification (NCBI taxonomy): domain Bacteria; kingdom Bacillati; phylum Bacillota; class Bacilli; order Caryophanales; family Paenibacillaceae; genus Paenibacillus; species Paenibacillus sp. GYB006. Next base: position 46,504 of record NZ_JARBDA010000022.1, read on the forward strand.
TCATATTCATACCCCTGGATTACCCAATCATCGAATTGAGTCTTTTTTTCATTATTAAATAAGAGCCATTCATAACCCTGAGCGTTTTTGGCGTATAACTTGTTATCTTTTACTTCAAGCACGATGTCGTCTGATAACAATTGGCGAAGTTTATCTTTATCTCCTGTTGTGTGAGCTTGAACAAATTCCATTGAAATATTACTTATAAAAGCATAGTTTTCTTTTTCTGTATTATAATTATCAATCTGTGTATTCAGCTGCTGGATCGTTTGATTTAATTCTTCTATCTTTTTTTCTTTTTCATTTAATGTTTCCGTAAATTTTGTTTTTTCTTCTTCAAGCTTACTTTCATACCCTTCTAATGAATCATCTTTCTGAGAACAAGCTGTTAGCAGTGTAAAGCCACAAATAGCTACGATCAATAATTTCCTCATCAGATTCCCCTACTTTCTCACTTCATTAGAAAATCACTATTCCAAAATGACAAAGCTCGAAAAAAGAAAATACAGCCCTACAACAAATACAAAAAACACGACTACATTAAATACGAGCACATTAACAGCCCTTCGATTCTTATAAAAAATAACTGCTATAAAACTTGCGATTATAGATAATATTGAAAACGTAATGCTAAATACAATAGGTAAAAACATTATCGACAATAATACAATGATTCCTAGAATATACGAGATCCGAATTATGCCAAAGCTCTCTCCCCTTTGACCTTTCATGGTTACCTCACTCCTAAAATCCAAAACACACCCTCATTTTACCATATATAGGTTTGAAAAACCTAAAAAAAGCAGCCGGACATTGATTCGGACTGCTCTTTCTCTAGACAGAGATAATAAAGATGATACCTTCATTCTTTTTTACCATAACTTTTTAACAATGTTTCAAATGCTTTATTCCGTTTAACACTACCAAACCCAACAGAAACTCTTTTTACATAATGATTTTTTAATAACGGGATATAATCATCAATATCCATATTCATTGCCGACGAATGTATGAATTCAGCTAGTGCAGGGGCTTCTCCTAAACTACTGATATCCTTAAGCCCTTTCATGTCTTCAATGTTTATTTTCTTCAATTGAGACAACCCTTTTAACGCTGGTAGTACTTCAACATTTTTGAGTGATTGAAGGAACAAGGATTGCAGTCCGGTTAAACTAGAAATAAACGATAGATCCTTAAGACCACGAATCAGCCATAGCTCCAGGTGCTTGATATTTTCCATTCCTTCGATAGCAGAAAAATCTTTTATCCCACCAAGCTTAATATCAAGTGAAGACAATTTTTTCAGAGATGTTAGAAACTCTATATTTTTTGTTGTTATCGACCTCAACGTAACATTCTCAAGATGATTAAGACTACTGATTACACCAATGTTTTTGGTATGTCCTTCGATATATATTTTTTTCAATTTACTGAACCGTTCAAGAACTGATAGATCAGGTTTTTTAGATTTCGTCTGACCTAAAGTAATAGACTCCAAGCTGTCAGTTACACGGTTTAATATTTCAAAGCTATCCAAGTTGAAAATACCGATATGTAGTTCTTTCAATTTATTAAGCTGGGTAATCGTATCTAAATTCGTTACCTCGCTCACTATACAATCTAAAGTTAAGCGACTCACATTGTGCATTATAGAAAGAAAGCTTAAATCACTGTTATAATCTCCATAAATCCGGAGTTCAACATCATCTCTTTCAGAGAATAATATATTATTTAATAATTCTAATGTGTAATGATCAACTGGATTTGAGAACTGGATAATCTCTAAATCTTTATAAGCCAGTAGCTTGTACACTTCTTCTTCTGACAGTTTATTAATGATTTCAAGCCTACCTCTGGAAAATTCGCTAAACATGTTTACTTTTTTGTTAGGTAAAGACGCGAAATTTGGGTAATAATCATCTTTTATAGGCTTATATATTATTTCCTTGAATAACGTTTTCCAATTTTGTGTATCTAATATGGCATTCAGGGCATCTTCCAGATATCCTGCGGAGTATGCGATGTTCTCTGAATACTTATTCAAATCTTCTTTTGTAGCTATACGAACAAAATGCTCACTCGCAGTAACTACCTCAAAATCATCTAATCCATCTCGAATATAGTACTTAGGAATATTTAAGTCTGTAGGTAAATCTGCATTTCCGATAACATCCCAATAACCATCATCTATGTTTACAATGGTTGTCCTTAAAAGAAACACGATGTCCTTACTTAAGATTTCTTGCACATCTAATATTTTATCGCGACTGATAAAATCGAAGGCAATTAGAATGTCATACATTTCTCCAATCTCAACTACTTGTCCATACCCGTAACGATTTTCATCTAGTGAAATAGTAAAAATATCACCAATATTCACTTTCTTTTTCCTCATGATTCATTCTCCATTATCTTTTAATCCCATGTTTGCTTCATTTTTTTCGTGAATTTGATTTCGCGCATTTTCTAGCAAAAAAACCCCTTCGCTTTCGCGAAGAGGTTTACTATGAAGCGGGTGATGGGAATCGAACCCACGCTATCAGCTTGGAAGGCTGAAGTTCTACCATTGAACTACACCCGCGTATAAATATCGGGATGACACGATTTGAACATGCGACCCCCTGGTCCCAAACCAGGTGCTCTACCAAGCTGAGCTACATCCCGTAATATATTATGCCGGTGAAGGGACTCGAACCCCCACGGTTTCCCTCACGATTTTGAGTCGCGCGCGTCTGCCAATTCCGCCACACCGGCTTATTTCTTGTTTCTTATCTAAAAATATAATGGCGCGCCCTGAGAGATTCGAACTCCCGGCCTTTTGATTCGTAGTCAAACGCTCTATCCAGCTGAGCTAAGGGCGCAAAAAATATAAAAGCGGACGACGGGAATCGAACCCGCGACCCTCGCCTTGGCAAGGCGATGCTCTACCGCTGAGCCACGTCCGCAATTAAAGGATGCGCGTGAAGGGACTCGAACCCCCACGTCAAAGACGCTAGATCCTAAGTCTAGTGCGTCTGCCAATTCCGCCACACGCGCATATAAATGATGGTGAGCCATGAAGGGCTCGAACCTTCGACACCCTGATTAAAAGTCAGGTGCTCTACCAACTGAGCTAATGGCTCGTACTAAAATGGCTGGGGATATAGGATTTGAACCTATGCATGACGGAGTCAAAGTCCGTTGCCTTACCGCTTGGCTAATCCCCAACAGTGATAAGGTTTAAAATGGGGCGATCGATGGGACTTGAACCCACGAATGCCGGAGCCACAGACCGGTGCGTTAACCCCTTCGCCACGACCGCCAAACTTTAAAATAAATCTGGTGGAGGATGATGGATTCGAACCACCGAACCCGTAAGGGAGCAGATTTACAGTCTGATGCGTTTGGCCACTTCGCTAATCCTCCATATGAAACTGGTGCCGGCGAGAGGACTTGAACCCCCAAC
>NZ_JARBDA010000023.1:0-49199 GCF_036577645.1 Paenibacillus sp. GYB006
AGGAGCATCGCTGGGTAGCTATGTATGGAAGGGATAAGCGCTGAAAGCATCTAAGCGCGAAGCCCACCTCAAGATGAGATTTCCCAATTAGTAAGACCCCTTGAAGACGACGAGGTAGATAGGCTGGAGGTGGAAGTGCAGCAATGCATGGAGCTGACCAGTACTAATCGGTCGAGGGCTTATCCTACAAGCTTTCTGAAGGAAAGCTACTTCGGAAGCATAAGCTATATAAATTGCAAAGATTGTTTCGTATCTAGTTTTCAGGGAGCAATTCCTTGATATTACACATCTTTTTTGGAGAGATACCCAAGTGGCTATAAGGGGACCCTCTGCTAAGGGGTTAGACTGCGTAAGCGGTGCGAGGGTTCGAATCCCTCTCTCTCCGCCAATAAATTTCTTCTTGATTTTCTGAATCAAGTATGATAATATAGTACAAGTTGTGTGATAAATAATTATGGCGGCGTAGCTCAGCTGGCTAGAGCGTACGGTTCATACCCGTGAGGTCGGGGGTTCGATCCCCTCCGCCGCTACCATAATTCCCTGGAGATTTAGCTCAGCTGGGAGAGCATCTGCCTTACAAGCAGAGGGTCGGGGGTTCGATCCCCTCAATCTCCACCATATACGCCGGTGTAGCTCAACTGGTAGAGCAACTGACTTGTAATCAGTAGGTTGGGGGTTCAAGTCCTCTCGCCGGCACCATCTTTATTTAAATAGTTATGGAACTGTGGTGTAGAGGCCTAACATGCCTGCCTGTCACGCAGGAGATCGCGGGTTCGAATCCCGTCAGTTCCGCCATTTAACTATTTGATATGTAGATGAGTGATTTCACAAGTGAAGTGAGAATCAGATTTGTTTTTCACTTTATTATTATGTAACTAAATGTATGGCTCGGTAGCTCAGTCGGTAGAGCAGAGGACTGAAAATCCTCGTGTCGGCGGTTCGATTCCGTCCCGAGCCACCTTTTATTTTCGGAGGATTAGCGAAGCGGCCAAACGCATCAGACTGTAAATCTGCTCCCTTACGGGTTCGGTGGTTCGAATCCATCATCCTCCACCAGTTTTACGAGCCATTAGCTCAGTTGGTAGAGCACCTGACTTTTAATCAGGGTGTCGAAGGTTCGAGCCCTTCATGGCTCATACGAAAGTCACCAGTTCATACTGGTGGCTTTTTTTGTTGTATATAATGTTTTTATCCTCTATTTTAATCCTCTATAAGAACAAGAAGACAAACTTATGAATGGAGTCTTACTTCATTAAAATAACTTTTATATTAGATGAATTTTATCAGTAGATACATAAAGGATTTGGTAGAGGCAGACTACCTGTATTATACTATTTTTGTCGGGTTGGTATGATTGTAAGAAAACGAAGGCAATAGAGTAGACAATAAAGTCGTAAAGTGGTGGTCATCGTGGCGAATTATGAAGAACTGTTGCAAAAACTACAGGATATTCTTAACGTACCATTTCAAATAATTGAGGTTCCCATTAATAAACATACATTTATAAAAGATGATGAACCCAGTCATTCTTTTGAAGAAGGGGATTCATTATACTTTTACCTAGAAGCAAATAAAGAAGAAGGAAAGCAGATGCTATTATCTGCACCAGCCCAGCACGTCGAAGCATCTGAAAGAGCACTCATTGAATGGATTATATCATCACTACATCATAATGCAGATTCTACTGAAATTGCGAAAAATAAAGAGGTAAACTCACTAGAGCAGCTAGGAAGCTGGATTCAGGAGAGTGTAGATAAGGATAAGTCCTTGCCTTATCCTGAAGATCTTCGTGTGTATGAAAAACAGTTTACCAAAGGAATGATTCCTTTTTACCTAACGTACGAGGGAGCCCATGAATCTGGAATCTCTCTTAAAGCTTTAAATAAACTACTCCAATCCTATTTTGATGGAAAGGTGCTCTTAGTTCCCTTAGAAGAAGATAGATGGTCTATATTAGCTGAATTAGGTTTAGTGTTAGATAATACAGATGAGGATATGAACCAAGTGGCTCTGCAGCAAAAAATGCAGATTTCCATTGAAGAAGAGCTTGCTGCCTTTACGGATGGACTTCATGAGGTGATCGCAAATGAGTGGGTCGGGGTCTTTCATCTATCCGTAGCTAAACCTCTATTCAATATAGTATCCTTACCTCCTACGATTTCTTTTCTTAGAGAAATAACGGAACTGGGTAAAAAGTTTAAAGTTGGCGAGCATGTTTATTTTCCATGGCAATTTCATTTGGAACGTTTGATCTATAGTATACCTGAGGAAGAGAGAGCAAATTATCTAAAAGGGATGAGCAACTCTTCGATCCTATTCGAGGATGAGACGATATCTACTTTAGAGACTTTCTTTCAAATGGATTGTAATGTAAGTGAAACGGCAAAACGTCTTTATATTCACCGTAATACTCTAATTTATCGCTTAGATAAGATAAAGCAAGAGACGGGTCTTGATGTACGGACCTTTAAAGATGCAGTTTTGGTTAAGTTGACTCTCTTCATGTACAAAGTGACGAAAACCTCTTAATTTTTTTGTGTGAATTGTGCATAGTCACCACTAGGCTTTCCAGGTTATTATAAGAGCAGGAAATGAATTCGATTACATCTCGCTATAATCTATATGTATTCGCTTTCATAATTAAATCGAAATGATGCTGAGGAGGCAATAATCATGGCTGGAGTACGCTTAGAACATATTTACAAACAATATCCGGGTGCAGATAAAGCGACAGTTGTTGATATTAACTTAGATATTAAAGATAAAGAATTTCTCGTTCTGGTAGGTCCGTCCGGTTGTGGTAAATCTACAACACTTCGGATGATCGCTGGCCTTGAGGAAATCTCCGATGGCAAACTATATATTGGAGATCGCGTTGTAAATGACGTAGCTCCTAAAGATCGTGATATTGCGATGGTATTCCAATCTTACGCTCTTTATCCGCATATGAACGTTTATCAAAATATGGCGTTTGGTTTGAAACTTCGTAAAGTGAAAAAAGAAGAAATCGATAAGAGTGTTCGTGAAGCAGCTAAAATTCTTGATATCGAGCATTTGCTGGATCGTAAACCAAAAGCTCTTTCCGGTGGTCAACGTCAGCGTGTAGCTTTGGGACGTGCAATCGTTCGTAACCCACAAGTTTTCTTGATGGATGAGCCGCTCTCTAACTTGGATGCGAAACTTCGTGGACAAATGCGTGCAGAAATCACTAAACTTGCTAAACGTCTTGAAACGACTGTTATCTACGTAACGCATGACCAAATCGAAGCTATGACGATGGGTGACCGTATCGTAGTAATGAAAGACGGATATATTCAACAAGCAGCTTCACCGGAAGAACTGTACAATCATCCTACAAACTTGTTCGTAGCTGGTTTTATTGGATCACCTACAATGAACTTTATTACTGGTAAATTGACGCAGCAAGGTGAAAGCCTTCGCTTCGCAGCAGCTGGTCTAGATGTAGAAATCCCGCAAGGTAAAGCACAAATTCTTAAGAGCAAAGGTTATGCTGGCAAAGAAGTGATTCTGGGTGTTCGTCCAGAAGATATTCATGAAGAGCCAGTATTCTTGGAAGCTTCTCCACACACTGCTTTCACAGCTAAAGTAGATGTTAGTGAGAACCTTGGTCACGAATTGCTCTTGTACTTGAGCGGTGTAGGTAATGATGTAACAATCGCACGTGTTGATGGACGTTCGAATACTCGCGATGGTAACACAGTTAAAATGGCAATCGATATGAATAAAGTTCATATCTTTGATAAAGAAACAGAAGCAAACGTACTTGTTCTAGATTAATACGAGTATAATGCACCAATAAAAGGGGTTGTCAGGCTTTTCTAAAGCCGGGCAGCCCCTTTTCTACTTCATAGGTACATGAAAGGTACGCCTTACCGAACATTGCAATCGGCTTCATTTTCCGATACGATGAGTACAATGATAATCAGGTTAATATAGATAGAGAACTGTACATAATAGTGGCAACACTATCTCTTTGGATCGCGTTATATTTGCCGTGCCGAAAGGAAGATAAAATATGGCTAAAAAAGTAAAAGTATCGCAACTTGTTAATGAATTTCAAATGGAAGTTGTATCAGGTGAAAATGGTCTGAAAAGACCAATCACAGTAGATGATCTGAACAGACCGGGCCTTGAGATGGCAGGATATTTTGAATATTACCCATCCGAACGGGTACAGTTACTGGGAAGAACTGAACTTGCTTTTGTTAAAATGCTGCCCGAGAAAGAACGTCGGGAACGCATGGAAGGTTTGTGTCACGAAGAAACACCTTGTATTGTTGTTACTCGTGGACTCGATGTTCCTCAAGAACTGATTGATATCAGTAATGAGAAAGATCTGCCTGTACTGCGGAGTACGATGGCGACAACAATTCTATCAAGCCGTATTACGGGATTCCTCGAAGGGAAATTGGCTCCTACGACAACCATTCATGGTGTTCTTTGTGACGTATATGGTATCGGTCTATTGATTACGGGTAGCAGTGGAATTGGTAAAAGTGAGGCTGCTTTGGAGCTTGTTAAGCGCGGCCATCGTCTTGTTGCCGATGATGCGGTAGAGATTAGCCAAACATCAGACAATCAATTACACGGGACAGCACCAGAACTCATTCGTCATCTTCTCGAAATTCGGGGCGTCGGAATTATTAATGTTATGACCCTATTTGGAGTAGGTGCGATCCGTAATCATAAAAGAATTACACTCGTTGTCCGCCTAGAAGCTTGGCAGCAGGATAAGCAATATGACCGTCTTGGTCTCGATGAAGAGACAACTCGAATTATTGATACCGATGTTCCACTCGTAACCATTCCGGTACGTCCAGGTCGTAACCTTGGGGTTATTATTGAAGTGGCAGCGATGAATTTCCGTCTGAAGCGGATGGGTGTGAATGCGGCTCTGCAATTTACGAATAAGCTGACCGCTACTATTGCTGAAGATAACGATGATATGGACTAAAATCAGATCAAGATAAACTAAAGAATATAATCTGATATGAACGGATTCTAATCTTGCGATAGAGGATGTAACGAACTAGCGTAGGTCATATTATCAACGAAACAGGGAGTGGGTAGATGGGTACCTTATTACTTGATCCGATTGCATTTTCTATCGGTTCGCTCAGTGTCCATTGGTATGGACTAATCTTGGGGTCAGCAGCCATTGTTGGTCTGCTGCTCGCAATACAGGAGGGGAAACGTTTTGGAATCCCCTCTGATTTTTTCATGGATTTATTGCTTCTCGGTGTTCCTTCTGCTATTATCGGAGCACGAATTTACTATGTAGCATTCACGTGGGATGACTATAAGGATAACTTCTGGGATGTATTTAAAATCTGGAATGGCGGTATTGCCATTTACGGAGCACTAATTGGTGCTATTATCTGTGCTTTTTTCTATTTCCGGCATAAAGGTTATAATTTCTGGCGTATTGTAGATATTTGTGCGCCCTCTCTTATTATTGGACAGGCGATTGGTCGCTGGGGGAACTTCGTCAATCAGGAGGCATACGGCGGACCTGTAGAAGAGTCTTTCCTTAGAAATACATTGCATCTTCCTGACTTTATTGTAAACCAGATGAATGTGCAGGGTACCTTCCATCACCCAACTTTTTTATATGAATCTCTCTGGAATATCGCAGGACTGATTTTACTTCTCGTTTTACGTCGTCAAAAATTCATGCGTGCAGGGGAGTTATTCCTGTCTTATTTCATATGGTATTCCATCGGTCGTTTCTTTATCGAAGCATTACGTACAGATAGTCTTGGATTCCAAGGTCCAGAGTGGCTTGCTTCACTCGTAAATGCTTTATGGTCTCCTATGACAGCAATGGGATTTGAACTGGGTTATTTAGACCCTGCTTATGGAAATATCCGTATATCACAAGTTTTATCAATTGCAATTATTATCGTCGCTATTATCCTCATTGTAGTAAGGCGCATAACAGGCGCTTCAAAAGAGCGTTATATGGACCCGATTGTATCCAGTAAGACTCCTACAGATGGAGGTAGTGACAACGTTTCAGAACTAGAACGAAAAAAAGATCGCAGAGATGAGTCATCTTCTATCGGTTCTGGTACTGATCAGAAAAAGGGGTAATAAAGGAGCAATAGTTACATGATTAAAACGGTTTTATTTGATTTAGATGGTACGATTATCGACACGAATGAGCTGATTATCAGTTCTTTCATCCATGTTTTAAATGAACTCGGTCCGGGCGCCCTCTCTAGAGAAGAAATTATTCCTCATATGGGAGGTACCCTTGAGCAGCAAATGCAGGCATTTACCGGCAAACCTGATGTAGCAGAATATGTTACAGGATACCGTGCCTACAACTCCGTTCATCATGATGATATGGTGAAGCCTTTTCCGGGTGTGATGGATGTAGTGAAGAAACTTCACGAGCAAGGGATTCGTATGGGTGTTGTTACGACCAAAATAAGACCAAGCACACTTCGGGTATTGGAACAGTTCGACCTTCTGAAATACATGGAGTCCATCGTAACTGTATCGGATGTAACTCATCCAAAGCCGCATCCAGAACCGGTTCTTACTGCGGTAGAGCAGCTTCAGGTGAATCCATCGGAGACGCTGATGGTAGGAGATAGCCCAGTGGACATTCAGTCCGCCAAAGCAGCTGGCGTTAAGGCAGCAGGTGTAGCTTGGTCCCTAAAAGGGGAAGCAAAGCTTAGAGAGTATGACCCTGATTATATTTTGCATGATATGCATGACATTCTTACTCTGACCAAGAAGGAGTAGTAAATACTGTGAGGAAGCTGGAACGTTATCCCGTTGAAGAGCAGAATGCACTATGGCATATATATCGAACGGTTAGTCCCTTTAAAGGGGTTCGTAACTTCGTCTGGGTGCAGCTAGCAAGATATTGTCCCATCTTACCTTTGAAAAACTGGATTTACAAAAGCCGTCTTCGCATGGAAGTAGGAGATCACACGGCATTTGCACTGATGGTGATGGTCGATGTGTTTTTCCCAGAACGAATCCGTGTGGGGACCAATTCCGTAATAGGATATAATACAACGATTCTGGCGCATGAGTATCTCATTCATGAATATCGACTGGGTGATGTGTGGATTGGTGATAACGTCTTAATCGGTGCGAACACGACGATTCTACCTGGAGTAACCATTGGGGACGGAGCAGTGGTAGCCGCAGGTTCTGTTGTTCATAAGAATGTAGCTGCAGGCGCTTTTGTCGGGGGTAATCCTTTGCGGGAACTCGGTTCTCAACGAGAAAGTGGAAGTAATACGTTACACTAAGAGTTCTTCTTTACGCCTAAAAGAATAGAAATCACGGAAGACCGCTAATCGAGCGGTCTTTTTTTGTTATATAACCCTTTTAATCAAATAATGGGTGTACATACAGGAGTTTAGAAGAAGACAAAGAATTGACGATAAAAGGGAAAGCATGGTAAGATACCGAATAATACTTTAATTTGTTAGATTGGTAGCACTTTAATGCAGTAAAGATAATGATAAGGATTATGGTAAAGATTATGGATAACAAATCCGGTGTGAAAGTTAGGAACTATAGATGCAGAGGTGAACAGAAATGACCAAACCAAAAGGTTTTGAAAAGCCAGCCGGTGTACGTGATTACCTTCCTCATGTCGTAGATAAGCTGAGACGGATTGAACATAAAGTGCTGGAATGTATGAGTAGCTGGGGATATCGTCAGATTATTACCCCTTCCATGGAATATTACGATACCGTAGGTGTAGCCAGCTCAACGTCTGATCGGAAACTATTTAAGTTGTTAAACAACCGGGGAACGACACTTGTACTCCGTTCGGATATGACGGCACCAATTGCGCGGGTAGTATCTTCTATGCTGAAAGATGAGAAATTGCCATTACGGCTTTCATACCATGCGAATGTATTTCGTGCCATTGAAGAAGAAGCAGGACGTGAAGCAGAGTTTTTTCAAACGGGCGTAGAACTGGTCGGTGATGATTCTCCGGAAGCAGATGCTGAGGTTGTAGCTCTAGCCATCAGTTCGCTTCAGGCAGCTGGAGTTGCATCTTTTAAAATAGCGATGGGTCATGTTGGTTTCTTGAACGGTTTACTCGGTGAGATTATTCCAGGGGAAGTAGATTTGCAAGAAGAACTAAAAGCAGTACTACTTAAGCGTGACTATGTAGGTTACCGTGAAAAAATAGAAGGCTTGTCCTTGTCGTCAGAACAAAAGGAACGACTTGAGTCAATTTTACGTCTGCGGGGCGGAAAAGAAATAGGTGAGCGTGCTGAATCTCTAATCTCAAGTGAGGAAGCGCGAAATTCAGTGCAACATCTATGTGCAGTGTGGGAAGTGCTCGAAGCTTATGGAGTATCAGAACATGTACTGATCGATTTAACGATGCTTGGCGACTTTTCATACTACACAGGAATGACGTTTGAGGGTTATGCATCAGAACTTGGATTCCCGGTATGCAGCGGGGGCAGGTATGACAAGTTGCTGAAACAGTTTGGTAAAGACATTCCCGCAACGGGTTTTGCAATAAAGACAAACCGCATCATAGATGGAGTGCAAGGAATTCGAGCAGAGCAGCCGCTTCCTGTACTTATTGAATATACGAAGGAACACCGAGTAGAGGCTTTGTCTCAAGCATTGCAACTTCGAACGGAAGGCCGGACCGTAGTAACCAGACTCATGCAAAGAGTAGAGGATCGTTACCACCAGGGCGTGGATACAAATGAGCAGGGGAATAACTGCGCAGTGTCTACCCTCCAAGGAAAGTATGAAAAAGTGTACACGTACAGCAGTCCAATGTAGGTTGTGTAACATCAAATAAGAAAGGAGCAAGGCATATGAGTGAGATTTTAAAAGTAGCGATGCCCAAAGGGCGAATCTATAAAAAAGCATCTCAATTATTCCGCGCAGCAGGCATATACATTCCCGAGGATATTGATGATACAAGAAAGCTCGTCATTCCTATTCCAGAAGCGTCCTTAGAGTTCATTATGGCGAAGCCCGTTGATGTTCCTACGTACGTAGAATACGGAGCAGCTGATATCGGTATTGTGGGTAAAGATGTGCTTCTGGAAGAAAATCGCGACGTATACGAACTGCTCGATCTTGGTATCGCCAGATGTCGTATGTCTGTCATCGGGTTACCTGATTGGGAGCCGGGCATCAGGCAGAGAGTAGCGACGAAATATCCGAATGTGGCTTCGCAATATTTTCGTGAGCAGGGGCAACAAGTAGAAGTTATTAAACTAAATGGATCGATTGAACTCGCACCGCTAATTGGCCTAGCCGATCGAATTGTGGATATGGTAGAGACAGGGCAGACGTTAAAAGAGAACGGTCTTATTGAACTTGATAGCATGTTTGATATTACAAGTCGTTTGATTGCGAACCGAGTTAGTTATCGTATGAAAAACGATCAAATTCAAGGGATTTGTGATTCGTTGCAACAAGTCATTAATGTAGCAGCTAGGTAACGATACTCATTTGCCGAGGGCAGGAATGCAGGTCCATAGAGGCTAACGCTAATAATGAAGATGATGGATAAACAGAATGATTAGAATCGAATTATTTTAGATAAAGGCCATGATAACGGAATGTAATGGGGTTTTTAGCACCTATGAAGGTGCATTTCTGCTCGTTGAAGACATTATTCAAAGATAGGGAGTGGAGTGAGATGAAGATTGTAGCAGCTCAGGATTTTCGTCTGGATCGGAATGTGGATTATGGAACAAACGAACAGAATGAATCGGTCCGTCAAATCGTTTCCACTGTTCGTAACGAAGGGGATTCCGCAGTACTCAGGTATACCGCAGAGCATGACCGCGTAGTCCTTACTCCCGAAAAGCTCAGAGTAACGAAGGAAGAAATGATGGCAGCCTACGATAAGGTAGATCAGGCTTTTGTATCTCATATTCGCGAAGCTGCTAACAATATCCGTAGATTTCACGAAAAACAAAAACGGAATTCATGGATGGATTTTGAACCCGATGGAAGCCTGCTCGGACAAATCATTAGACCGCTTGATCGGGTCGGGGTCTATGTACCTGGTGGGAAAGCAGCCTATCCCTCCTCAGTACTCATGAATGTTATTCCAGCACAGGTAGCGGGTGTGGAAGAGATTGTTATGGTTACACCGCCGGCTACAAGCGGCGGTGAAGGGATTAACCCGTACATTCTCGTGGCTGCTGCGGAAGCAGGTGTGAGCGAGATGTACCGGGTTGGCGGCGCTCAGGCTGTAGCGGCGCTGGCTTATGGCACAGAAAGTATTCGCAAGGTCGACAAGATATGTGGACCGGGCAATATCTATGTGGCGCTCGCGAAGCGAGAGGTGTTCGGTGCCGTCGATATCGATAGTATCGCGGGACCAAGTGAAATTGTCGTGCTGGCTGATGAAACGGCGAGAGCCGAATATGTAGCAGCCGACTTATTGTCTCAAGCCGAACATGATGAGATGGCTTCTGCTATTCTTGTCACAACTTCCAAGCTGCTGGCGGAGGAAGTACAAACAGAGGTAGAAAAGCAGCTAAAGCAGCTGCCAAGGGAGAAGATAGCTCGTACTTCGATCGATCATCACGGCAGCATTATCGTTGTTAATTCCGTGCTTGAAGGAATTGAAGTGGTCAACAAGCTCGCACCGGAACATCTTGAAGTGATGGTCCAAGAGCCGATGTCCTATGTATCTTATATCCGGCATGCCGGGGCTATTTTCCTTGGGCCATACAGCTCGGAGCCTGTCGGGGATTATTTTGCAGGTCCTAACCATATCATTCCGACGAACGGAACGGCGAGATACGCATCGCCCGTGGATGTTGATGATTTCACTAAGAAATCGAGTTTGATTTACTATAGCAAGGAAGCATTTCTAGCAAATGGAGAAGCAATTATTGGGCTTGCTCGTCATGAGGGATTAGAAGGGCATGCTCGGGCAATTGAAGTCCGATTAAAGCAAGAAAAACAAAATTGAAGTTCGGTTAAAGCATGGAAAAGAAGGATGAGAGCATCTAAAAGTGAGACTTTATTGGACTTCTAATAGAGTGACCAGCGCGCTGTAAGGCAAACAGTAAGGCAAACAATAAGACGAACCAATATAGAAGAGTAATCGAAGGGTGGAGAATTAGATGGGAAATGATGTACAGCAATTTCTTGGTGACGGACGCGGGGCAGAAGTTAGCCGGAGAACCAATGAAACGGATATTCAGCTTAGTTTTGGTGTAGATGGAAGCGGTCGTTCTGAGCTCGAGACAGACGTTCCTTTTCTAAATCATATGCTTGATCTGTTTACGAAACATGGACAATTCGATCTTCAGGTAAAGGCGAAAGGTGACATAGAAATTGATGATCATCACACGGTTGAGGATATCGGAATCTGTCTTGGCCAGACACTTCGTGAAGCTTTGGGCGACAAAAAAGGGATCAAACGTTATGCAAGTGTATTTGTTCCTATGGATGAAGCATTGGCACAAGTAGTCATTGATATCAGCAACCGGCCTCACTTTGAATATCGGGCTGATTATCCGTCCCAGCAGGTAGGAAGCTTCTCGACGGAGCTTGTTCAAGAGTTCTTATGGAAATTCGCACTGGAAGCGCGTGTTACGCTGCACGTGATTGTTCACTACGGACAAAACACACACCATATGATCGAGGCTATTTTTAAGGCGCTTGGCAGAGCACTTGATGAAGCAACACTCGTTGACCCGCGTGTTACGGGAGTTCCATCTACGAAGGGAGTGCTGTAGTCTATGACCATTGCCATTGTCGACTATGGGATGGGAAATCTTCATAGTGTAAGCAAGGCGATCGAACGGCTTGGCTATGAGGCACAAGTAACGAGTAACAAAGAAGAAATTATGGGAGCGTCGGGTGTGGTGTTACCGGGGGTAGGAGCTTATGGGGATGCTATGCAGCACCTCAGGGAAACTGGGCTTGATAAAGTGATGCGAGAGGTCCAAAAGAGAGAAATTCCGCTCCTTGGCATATGTCTTGGCATGCAGCTGCTTTTTAGCAGCAGTGAGGAACATGGCCAGCATGAAGGGCTGAATATTATACCTGGGCGGGTAGTAAGGTTTGAAGACCGTTTCTCATACAAAGTGCCGCATATGGGTTGGAATGAGCTTCAGTTCATACAGCGAGAGAATCCACTGTTTCAAGATCTGACGGAAGGTCACGTCTATTTTGTGCATTCATATCATGTCGAACCTGAGAATGATGAGGACCTGCTTGCGGTAACGGACTATGGCTTTCCTGTTACAGCGATTGCCGGAAGAGGTTCAGTTTATGGAATGCAATTTCATCCAGAGAAGAGCGGAGAGCTCGGTATGCAGCTTCTGAAGAACTTTTTGAAACTAGCGGAGTCTAGTAGTTAATCTGGAACATTTATAAGGGGGCATATGCGATGACAGCATTCATGATTTACCCGGCAATTGATATTAGAGGCGGAAAATGTGTACGCCTTGTTCAGGGAGATTACAACCAGGAAACGGTGTATCATGACAGTCCTGTAGAGGCAGCAAAAGCTTGGGAAGATCAAGGGGGATCGTTCATTCATTTAGTGGATCTCGACGGAGCCAAAGCAGGGTCGCCTGTTAACATCGAAGTCATCGGACAGATTGCATCAACGGTTCAAGTGCCTGTTCAGGTAGGCGGGGGAATTCGCAGGATAGAGGATGTTAAGAAACTGCTCGATCTGGGCGTTGCAAGACTCATTCTAGGTACAGCAGCTATTGAGGATCGGCAGTTTACGGAGCAAGTGCTTGGTACATATGGTGATAAAGTGGCCATTGGTATCGATGCGAGAAATGGTTATGTGGCAACTCGTGGCTGGCTGGAGACATCAGAAGTGAAAGCAGAGATCCTTGCAAAAGAACTTTCCCTTTATGGAGCACAGACTTTTATTTTCACGGATATTTCGAGAGACGGCATGATGCAAGGTCCTAATGTGGAGGCTATTGTTGCTCTAGCGGCGGCTAGCGGACAAAAGGTCATTGCTTCTGGCGGTGTAAGCACGATGGAGGATCTTGTAAAACTGCACAGACACCGGGAAGACGGTGTAAGCGGAGCAATTATCGGTAAAGCATTATACACAGGAGCGATTGACCTAAGACAGGCGGTTGAAACGGTAGAGAATAGTGGCGTTACTGATTTGAAATAAATTCAAGTCGCGGCTAAATAAAGTCTTTGCTAGAAAGTAAAGAAAATAAGCTGAGAAGAGGTCGGATGATGCTAGCTAAACGAATTATTCCTTGCCTGGATGTAAAGGACGGCAGAGTGGTCAAAGGTGTGAATTTCGTAAATCTGCGTGATGCGGGAGATCCCGTAGAGCTGGCTGCCTTGTATGATCGTGAAGGTGCAGACGAGATCGTGTTTCTTGATATATCAGCATCTGTAGAAGGACGACAGACAATGGTAGAAGTTGTACGTCAGACGGCTGGTGAGATTGCAATCCCTTTTACGGTAGGCGGGGGCATTAAGCATGTTGATGATATGAAGACAATCCTTCGTGCAGGTGCCGATAAAATCGGAATCAATACCGCGGCTGTTCTGAATCCATCTTTAATTAAAGAAGGTGCGCTCAGGTTTGGCTCGCAATGCATCGTGCTTGCTGTAGATGCCAAATGGAATGATGAATTTGGTGAATGGGAAGTGTACACACACGGCGGCCGTAAGCCTACCGGAATTAGGACACTTGAGTGGGTGAAGCAGGCAGAGAAGCTGGGAGCAGGTGAACTGCTGCTTACAAGTATGGATGCCGATGGAACCAAGAATGGTTTTGATATTCGTCTTACGTCCGCTGTTAGTGATGCAGTAGGCATTCCCGTGATCGCTTCGGGAGGAGCAGGGAAAGAAGAAGATTTTGAGGAAGTGTTTACAGCAGGAAAAGCGGATGCAGGACTTGCTGCAACGATTTTTCACTATAAGGAAATTGCGATTCCTCATCTAAAACAACATTTGAAAGCCAAAGGAGTGGAGATTCGATGAGCAATCAATTAAAAGATCAGTTATCACTCGGACAGGTAACCGAATATATTAGGTGGAATGAGCAGGGACTTGTCCCTGCTGTGATCCAGGATGCTGATTCAAGAGCGGTACTGATGCTAGCATATATGAATCAGGAATCATTAAAAAAATCATTAACCACAGGGGAGACATGGTTCTGGTCACGTTCAAGAAATGAATTGTGGCACAAAGGAGCTACCTCTGGTAACGTACAAACGATTGTCTCTGTAAAATACGACTGTGATGGGGATACCCTACTGTTTTTGGTGAAACCGAAGGGTCCAGCTTGTCATACAGGAGAAACGACTTGTTTCTATCGGGAAATCCGCGGTGTTCATACAGAGGAAGCAGAGAGTGAATCTTCTGCATATACAAGTAATCGCTTTGATGTGCTCGCAGAGCTTGAGTCGGTGATTGCAGAACGTGAAAGAGATCGCCCTGAAGGTGCATATACCACGTACCTGTTCAACAAAGGGGTAGACAAGATTCTGAAAAAAATCGGTGAGGAAGCATCCGAAACGATTATTGCAGCAAAGAATAAGGATAATGAAGAACTGAAGCTTGAGGTTAGTGACTTAATCTATCATTTATTAGTTTTGTTGCAAGAGCGTAAACTTCCTCTGGACCAAGTATTAAAAGAACTCAGTCTGCGTCACGAGCGTCCTCGTCGCGACTAGTGTAAGGGAGGAATACTCATGTTAATCGATTATCATACCCATCATGCCAGATGCGGACATGCGGTAGGGGACTTGGAGTCTTATGTAAAACAGGCCATAAAGCTCGGATACAGCCAGATTGGCTTGTCTGATCATATGCCTCTGCTCCACGTTAATCCGGCTGAGTATTACTCAGAGGTGGCGATGCCTATGGAAGAGCTGCCAAGATACATCGAGGAATGTCTTTATCTAAAGGACAAGTATAAGGATGATATTGAGGTACGTGTTGGTCTCGAAGGGGACTATGTTGAAGGCTTCGAAAAAGAGATCGAACAAATGATTTCGGCCTATCCTTTTGACTATGTGATTGGATCTGTTCATTTTCTGAAAGAGTGGGATATTACGGATTACAGGCAAGTCTATCACTGGGAAAACAAAGATGTGCTTGAAGTATATCGAACCTATTACGATGCTGTTCAAAAAGCCGCAAAGAGCGGTTTTTATGATTTTCTCGGGCACATTGATGCAATTAAACGATTTACATATGAGCCTAAGCAGGCAGAGCGGGAGGCTTGGTATGCGCTAGAACGCGAAACCCTAGAGGTGATTGCTGACTGCGGGATTCCAATTGAGCTGAATGCCTCAGGCTTATCTAAGCCGTGTGCGGAAATGTTCCCTAGTGAGCGAATTTTGAAGCAAGCCTATCAGCTGGGGATTCCGGTGACGGTTGGTTCGGATGCCCATGATCCGTTGAAAGTAGGAGAGAATGTAGATACTGCTAGAACGCTTTTAAAAGAGATTGGGTATACCGAACTTGCTACCTTTAAAGAGAGAAAGCGCTTTATGGTTTCGTTGTAATCTGTAACAAGCGTAGTATAATAAAGGAAAAACATCCTGTTTTTCTATATAATGCACTCTATGATTCGTTGTGAGCCGAGTACTTTCAGGAAATGCTAGTGTTAAAAATAAGTTCTTCAGGAGGCATGTATGCAGCACTCTCTCCGTATTTTTTCGGGATCATCCAATCCTCAGCTGGTACAAAATATATGCCAGAAGTTAGGGGTAGAGCAGGGTAAAATCAAAATATCCCGCTTCAAGAGCGGGGAGATTTACGTGCACTATGAGGAAACGATTCGTAATTGTGATGTTTTTCTTGTGCAATCTCTATCAAGACCGATCAATGAGTTACTAGTTGAACTGCTTGTCATGATTGATGCAGCTAAACGTGCGTCTGCCCGAACAGTCAATATCATCCTGCCTTATTACGGTTATGCGAGACAGGAGAGAAAGTCTGCTCCAAGGGAGCCGATTTCAGCAAAACTGCTGGCTGATGTACTCACCACAGCAGGGGCAAACCGGATTGTAACCATTGATCTTCATGCGGCAGCAATTCAGGGTTTCTTTAATATTCCGGTTGACCATCTTACTGCGCTGGACTTAATTAGTGATTATCTTAAAAGCAAAAACATCGATAAACCTGTCATTGTATCGCCTGATGCGGGAAGAGCATCGATGGCAGAGAAATTGGCAAGCAGGCTCGATTCTCCATTTGCTATCATGATTAAGAAACGTCCAGCTCATAATGAGTCTGTCATTACTCACGTGATCGGGGATGTCGATGGCAGAACCCCTATTATTATTGAAGATTTAATTGATACAGGAACGACGATTGTTAACGTAGTTGAAGGGCTCAAAGAGAGAAATGCATATCCAGCGATTGTTTGCGCGACACATGGGCTTTTTTCAGGATCGGCATTGGAAAAACTCTCTCATCCTCATATTGAGGAAGTGATTGTTACGGATTCTATTGAGCTGCCTCCGTCGGGTCCACCTTGTTTTACCGTCTTATCGGTTGCTCCTATGCTGGCAAGGGCAATCCGGATTATCCTGGATGGTGGTTCTATTGCTACATTATTCAAGGATGCAGGTATTTAAGGACGACGAATAGATCACTCGGCAAGGTTCTTCAGCGAAGAGCCTTGTTTGCGTTTGGCTCGGCAGAGTTAGTAGGCTGACCGTAAAGGGTAATAAATATGTACGACACACCAAGTATCACGAGAGTTTCTCATAAAATGTGTACATCTCTTTTATAGAATGGTGAAGTAAATTTTTCATCTGTTGTATAGTTCTGCAACACGAGAAGAGTCCTTCAGATTATGTTATACTGGAGAGTATGAAATCGTATGATATAAGGAGGTGCCTTGGCACGTATGAAGGGCAAACCGCAGCGGACTGATCGCTCTCTTGTCAATGTTGTACCGATTCAACTGGACGCTTCTTTTTTCTTTGAAAGAGCTGTCCGCTCGCTGGATCGCAATCATTATGACAAGGCATTAAAATATTTTAGTAAAGCAGCTGAATATGAACCGGAAAATCCGGTCAATCATTGTAATGTGGCAGGCATCCTGTCTGAGATGGGGGATTATGCCCGCTCTAATGAAATTTTGAACCATGTGCTCACTGAAGTTGATCCCTCCATGATGGAGTGTTATTTCTATATGGCGAATAACTACGCGAACATGGAACAGTTTGAAGCCGCAGAAGAAGCGATTGTTACTTATTTGGAAGAGGATGAACAAGGACAGTTTCTGGATGAGGCGGAAGAGATGTTAGATCTTCTGTTCTTTGAACTGGGCCGGAAGGCTCCTGTGAGACGGATTAAAGCTAGAGAAGGTATCGCAGAGCATGATTATGCTCGCAGCCTGCTGGAGGAAGGGAAGTTTGCTCAAGCAGCAGAAATGCTGGAGAGTATTACAAAAGATCAGCCTGATTTCACAGCTGCGCGCAATAATCTCGCCTTAGCCTATTACTATATGGGAAGATTCGCAAAAGCGAAGGATACTATCTTTGATTTGTTAGCAATGGAGCCGGGCAATCTGCACGGTCTATGCAATCTTGCTATTTTCTATCAGAATGAAGGAAATAAAGAACAGGTAGAGGCACTTATCAAACAGTTGCAGACTCTAGTTCCTTTCGAGCAAGAGCATGTCTTTAAACTAGGAACGACGATGGGTATTCTGGGAGAACATGAAGCAGCTTATACTCACTTCCGCAGATTACTTAAGAATAAAGAAACGGCAAGCGATCCTTCGCTTGTTCATTATGCTGCAGTGGCAGCATGTAATACGAAGAGATATAGAGAAGCCGAGCGGCTATGGGAAATGGTGCAAGCACTCGATCCTGAATCAGAGGTCCCTAAGTTTTATATTTCCAGGCTGTCAGCACGGAAGGAAGATCAAGATTTTGGAACGGTAAGTTACCATTATCATTTGCCGTTTGAAGAACAATTCCGTCTGTGGGAGAAATACGGAGCGAGTATTCCGGAAGATATCAAAAATGATCCGCTGATCCGTTCTTCTTTCTTCTGGGCGCTTCATCATGGTGATGATACGAGTAAAGCCCAAGTGATCAGTGCACTGCGTCATATTGGTGACTATGAAGTATATCAGGCACTTACTGACTTTCTGGAACAACCAGGTGAAACTACGGAGCTCAAAGAGCTCGCTCTTTCCGTACTGCGTGAGATTGGGGAACCAGAGATGCTTTTGAAGGAGAAGAGTCAGAATAGTACTTTACGTTCTGCGGATTCTAGTTCAGTAGGTGAAGAGTTATCCATACTGAATAAGCAAGATAATGAAGATGCAGAATCATCCCACTACGAGCAGCTGGATGATAAACAGCAAGCGGTCTTGAACAAAGTTTTGGAGAAGATGGATCAGCAACCTGATATTTTGCGCAAGGGAGTTCAGTATTTATGGGCAGACTATTTGAAGCAAGTTGCTCCTGAATTGCCATCGATCTCACTCATTGAAGGATGGTCCGCTGCACTCGAATATCTCACTGTCAAATCAGCAGGCAAGGAAGTTACCTATAAGGAAGTAGCTGGTCATTACGGCATTTCAGCTTCCACGGTGAGCAGGTACGCTAAGCAAATTGATCTAGTATGTAATTCTACACATTTGTTACAGCCCGTATTCGGGTCTTTATCGGAGAAGCTGTAGTATCAAACTTTATTTTGTAAAAGGGAGGTAACGATGTATGACTCACTATAAATCCGTTATTATCGGCACAGGTCCTGCGGGACTTACTTCTGCTATTTATCTGGCACGGGCTAACATGAATCCGCTCGTTATTGAAGGCATGGAGCCAGGAGGCCAGCTTACAACAACAACAGAGGTTGAAAACTTCCCTGGATTTCCTGAAGGAATTCTTGGTCCAGAGCTCATGGACAATATGCGTAAACAAGCTGAGCGTTTTGGAGCCCAGCTCAAAAATGGCTGGGTAGACAGCATTGATCTCGCTGAGCGTCCTTTCCGCATTAAAGTAGAAGGCCAAGAGGAACTCACCGCAGATTCCGTTATTATTTCTACCGGAGCTTCTGCAAAATATTTAGGAATCCCAGGCGAAAAAGAAAATGTGGGGCGCGGTGTGAGCACATGCGCAACCTGTGACGGTTTCTTTTTCCGTAACAAAAAGATTGTTGTTGTTGGTGGCGGCGACTCCGCTATGGAAGAGGCAAACTTCTTGACCAGGTTTGCTTCTAGCGTAACCATCGTACATCGCCGCGAGCAATTGCGGGCCTCCAAAATTATGCAGGACCGTGCGAAAGAAAACGAAAAAATAAAATGGGCTTTAAACCGTTCTCCTCTCGAAGTCGTTGCTGACGATCAGGGAGTAAAGGGCCTCAAAGTCCATAATAATGAAACAGGGCAGGATGAGCTGGTGGAAGCAGACGGCGTATTTATAGCGATCGGGCATACACCGAATACAGCCTTTTTGCAAAATCAAATCACGCTGGATGCAGGTGGATATATTGCTTGTAATCCAGGAACTACAGAGACGAATATCCCTGGTGTTTTTGCTTGTGGTGACGTGCAGGATACGAAATATCGCCAAGCTATAACAGCAGCAGGATCGGGTTGTATGGCTGCTATGGATTGTGAGAAGTACCTTGAGGGCAGCATGGCTCATGACTGGAGCGAAACATTGAACAACGAACAATAATATGAAAAGCTGGCCGGGCATAAAAGGGTGTCCGGACGGCTTTTTTGCTTACTTTGATTGGATAAGACTTGTGAGAAATGGAAGGGTATTCGTCTTGACCGGCCCCCTTCCTTCAATTATAGTGATAACGTATGAATAAATATTACAGATGATAAAGGTGGCTTGCTAGCAATGTCTGAAAATGTCTACGTTGGAGTGGATTTAGGCGGTACGGCAATCAAAGTTGGGATCTGCAATGAGCAAGGAGCACTTCTGCATACATATGAAGGCCCGACAGAAGTGAGTAAGGGCGTTGATACTGTCATTTCAAACATCGAGAAATATGTCCGTCATATTGTGGAAGAATCACCATACAGTTGGGAGCAACTTGCAGGAGTCGGAGCAGGTGTAGCCGGATTCACTAATGTGCGAGAGGGAGTAATTGTACTCGCGCCTAACGTAGGTTTTAAAGATGTACCGATCCGTTCGATACTCGAAGATAGGCTAGGAAAGCTCGTTAAGATAGATAATGATGCGAATGTTGCGGCTCTTGGAGAAGCGTGGGCTGGTTCAGGTAACGGAGTTGAAAACTGCGTATGCTATACGCTAGGTACCGGTGTCGGCGGCGGAATTATTATTGATGGTAAGATTTATCAAGGTTTCTCAGGAATGGCTGGTGAGATTGGACACACGAATGTAGTACCGGATCTAGAAGCGATTCAATGCGGATGCGGGAAAATGGGGTGTCTGGAAACGGTTTCTTCAGCTACAGGGATTATACGTATGGCGAATGATGCGGTAGAGCGTGGAGATCATACTTCACTTCAATCCGTAGACACCATTATGGCGAAAGATGTATTTGATGCAGCGAAAGCAGGAGATGAGGTAGCACTTCGTATTGTTCATCGTGCAGCTTATTATCTTGGAAAATCACTGGCATCGGTTGCTGCCGTATTAAATCCTGAGATGTTTATCATTGGCGGAGGGGTTTCTAAAGCTGGTGATATTCTGTTTGATGAAGTGCGCAGTGTGTTTGCAAGTCTTGCGCCCGAGCCTCTTCAAAAAGGGGTAACCATTGTACCGGCAACCCTGGGAAATGATGCTGGTATTGTAGGCGCAGCTGGATTATTGATTCGTTCCTAAGATCGTACGCAACTTAAAATAACAATAATAGTAAGTCAATAGATAGACGAACTGAAATTGATAGGGGGAAAAACATGTTTGAAGGTGAAAAATCACCAGCAGGTGGAGCAACCCTTATTATCATTACAGGGATGTCAGGTGCAGGAAAGACCATTGCGGTTCAGAGTCTGGAAGATCTAGGTTTTTTCTGTGTTGATAATTTGCCTCCCGTTCTTATTCCTAAGTTTGCAGAACTTATTGTCCAATCTAATGGTAAAATTGGTAAGGTAGCACTTGTCATAGATTTACGCGGGCGAGAGTTCTTCACTGCTCTGTCTGAATCTTTGAATTATATTAAGGATCAATTTACGATTCACTGTGAAATTATGTTCCTTGATGCTCAAGACAGTGTTCTTGTGCAGCGATATAAAGAAAGCCGGCGGAGACATCCGCTTGCGCCAGAGGGAATGCCGCTTGATGGTATAAGACTGGAACGCAAAATGTTAGAAGAACTTAAGAACTCAGCTACACAGGTGCTCGATACCAGCAACATGAAGCCTGCGCAGCTAAAAGAAAAAATTATTTCAAGGTTCTCTCATTTAGAGAGTCATATGTTGTCCGTAAATGTTACTTCATTTGGTTTCAAATATGGTATTCCCATTGATGCTGATTTGGTGTTTGATGTTCGTTTTCTGCCAAATCCACATTACATTGAGCATCTACGGCCGAATACAGGGCAGAATAGTGATGTATATGAATATGTAATGAAGTGGCCGGAAACACAGGCGTTTTTAACAAAACTGCTGGATATGCTTCATTTCCTTATTCCTCAGTATCGGAAAGAAGGCAAAAGCCAGGTCATTATCGGCATTGGATGTACAGGCGGTAAGCACCGGTCCGTTGCAATTGCTGAGTATTTAGGTAAAATGCTTGGGGCAAGTGAGACTGAATCGGTTGTAGTCAGCCATAGAGATGCAGATCGTGATCGCGGAAATCACTAAATAAAGTGGAATGGATAAAGATATCGACTTGAATTGAATGGATTTATCGATTTAGGGATGACACCTGCATAGGATACAACATACAATGTATGGATCGCTCATACCGCATTCGTTAGTCATCATTTTTCAAAAGAGTAACGGATTGCTAACCTTGAGCAACCTCTTATAGAAGGTGAAGTGATAGAAGTGGCTGTAGAACAAATGAAACGTCCGCATCTTGTCGTTATGGGTGGCGGAACAGGGCTATCTGTCATGTTGCGGGGGTTAAAAAATAAGCCGCTTGATATCACGGCAATAGTTACGGTTGCTGACGATGGAGGAAGCTCAGGCATGCTGCGGGATGAACTGCAGATGCCTCCTCCAGGTGACATCCGTAATGTGCTCACAGCGCTTGCTGATGTAGAGCCGTTGATGTCAGAATTGCTTAATTATCGTTTTAGTGGAAATGGTGGATTATCTGGTCATAGTCTTGGAAACTTGATTCTGGCTGGAATGACAGATATAACAGGTGATTTTGTAACAGCGGTGAGAGAGATTAGCCGTGTTTTTGCTGTACGCGGGCAAGTATTGCCAGCTGCGGCGGAAGCCGTTGTGCTCCGCGCCGAGATGGAAGATGGTACGATCGTTACCGGCGAGTCCCAGATCCCAGCATATGGCGGACGGATTAAGAGAGTTTATCTTGAACCGGACCACGTGGAGCCGTTGCCAGAGGCTATCCAGGCAATTGAACAGGCAGACGCGATTATTATTGGTCCCGGTAGCTTGTATACCAGCATTTTACCCAATCTTCTTGTTCCTAAATTGGCAGAAGCTGTTGTGTCCTCGAAGGCAGCCAAGATCTTTATTGGTAATGTGATGACACAGCCTGGTGAAACCGATGGTTATTCTGTTGGTGATCATTTGAAAGCCATTGATGCCCATATAGGACATCGAATATTTGATTACGTCATTGTTAACAATGGCGATATTCCTGAACCTGTTCAGGAAATGTATGCAGAAAAGGGTGCAAAACCAGTACAGCTTGATCTTGAAGAGATTCTGAAGTACTCGAATGAATGCATCGCAGATCGACTTGTCATGTACCGGACTTACTTACGGCATGATGCGAATAAATTAAGTCATCATATCTACACGCTAGTGCAAAACTGGATGATTCGAAAGAGGTGAGATCCTTTGTCGTTTGCGGCACAGACCAAAAAAGAATTAACTCTGATCGAAAGCGAGCCTTGTTGTGAGAAAGCAGAGTTGTCTGCACTCATTCGTATGCTTGGCTCGGTCCAGCTATCGAACAAGAAGGTTATTTTAGACGTCTCTACGGAGAATGCCGCGATTGCAAGGCGAATCTATTCTTTGCTCAAAAAGCACTTTCAGGTGCATACCGAGTTATTGGTTCGTAAAAAGATGCGGCTTAAAAAGAATAATGTATACATCGTAAGGGTTCCAGTTCGAGTGCAAGAAATTTTGAATGAATTGGAGATTGTATCAGAAGGGTTTATATTTACGCCAGGAATCAATCCGAATGCCATTCATAAAAACTGCTGTAAACGGGCGTATTTGCGAGGTGCGTTTATGGCCGGAGGCTCTGTTAATAACCCGGAAGGCTCCTCTTATCACTTAGAAATTGCCTCGATGTATGAAGAGCATTGTCAGGCTCTGGTTGATCTTGCCAATGAATTTAATCTGAATGCACGCTGTATCGAGCGGAAGAAAGGGTTTATTTTCTATATTAAAGAGGGCGAAAAAATCATTGAGATGCTTAGCATTATCGGTGCACATCAGGCTTTGTTTAAATTCGAAGATGTTCGAATTATGCGTGATATGCGGAATTCGGTGAATCGAATCGTTAACTGTGAGACGGCCAATTTGAACAAAACGATCGGTGCAGCTGTGCGTCAAATTGAGAACATAAAGCTCCTTGATAAGGAAGTAGGGCTTGAAACCCTTCCTGATAAACTACGTGAAGTAGCAGAAGTAAGACTTGCGAATCCAGATATTAATTTGAAGGAAGTTGGGGAATTACTAAAAGGAACCGTCAGCAAATCAGGCGTGAACCATAGACTTCGCAAAATTGATGAGATGGCAGAGAAAATTAGAGTGGAAAAAGGACAACTCATATAGTGTGAGATTTATCATAAAGAAGTCTTTTTTTCTTCTAGTTTCATTCATGCTATAATGGTATAATGTTAATAATTATGTAGTATGATGTAGAGATTTTTATAGAGGGGGTAAGTTTTCATGACAAAACACCCGGTAGTAGTCCGTTTGAAGACGGGTCTTCATGCCAGACCAGCTGCTTTATTCGTTCAAGAAGCGAATAAGTATTCATCCGAAATTTTTGTGGAAAAAGACGACAAAAAAGTGAATGCTAAAAGTATCATGGGAATTATGAGCCTTGCAATTAGCACGGGTACTGAAATTCACATTAGTGCTGAAGGCGCAGACGCTGAACAGGCAGTAAATGCATTGATCAGTCTTGTAAGCAAGGAAGAATTGGAAAACCAATAAATTTCATGTTTTCATATGTGTATACCGGAAAGCCCCTTAGGGGGCTTTTTTTCGTTATATTTAATACATAAATTAAATAGCAGAAATGGAACTTTATACAAAATAATCTCGTCTAATAGTTTGTAGCGCCTGAGTTAGAAGATGTTTGAATAGAGAGGGAGGATCGTGTAATGAAAAAGAAAATGGTTTGGTTAAAGCCTGCAGCAGCTACATTAATTGCAGGTACTCTATTCATTGGTGGGGGTGGAGGAGGAGCTATCTCCTTTGCGGGAAAAGCACAAGCGCAGGAAGCCGCAGCGGTTCAGAATGTGGTATCTGTCGTAGGGAAAGGTGAGATTTCGGTAAAGCCGGATATCGCCTATCTTTATATTGGTATTCAAACAGAGGGAAAAACAGCTGTTGAAGCTCAAAAGGCAAATGCTAAAAAGATGCAAAACTTAACCAATTTACTTAAAAAGACATGGAAGCTGCAAAGCAAAGATATACAAACGAATCAGTTTTATGTACAGCCTGATTACACATATAGCGAAAAAGAAGGACGGAAACTAAAAGGATACACAGCATCACATTCACTAAAAATTAGCTATCGTAATCTCGATAAGATCGGAGAACTGCTGGATTCAGCAGCTAAAATGGGTGTGAACCAGATCGACAATATTCAGTTTTCGATTGAGAATAGAGATGCTTTCGAAACGGCCGTAATTGAAAAAGCGATGTCTAATGCGAATTTGAAGGCAGGAGCCATCGCTAAAGTTTCAGGACGCAGTTTGGGAGTTGTTCTGAGTGTGAGTCAAGGGAATGTGGCAGAACCAGTTCGTTACTACGAGCAGATGTATGATATGAAAGTGGAAACAGCAAACAGTACTGCTGATAAATCATCGTCAGTTGAAACGGGAGAAATTAAATTGACTACAGAACTTACGGTACACTATCAACTTAACTAGTACTTTACTTGAGAAAAGCAGTTTAGAAGCATGAAAAAAGCCGCAGTCCTCTAGGACTGCGGCTTTTTTCATTTATTTCTATATTAGATCCCTTGCGGTGGAGTTGAAGAAATAACTTTATCAACAAGTCCGTAAGCTTGAGCTTCTTCTGCACTCATGAAGTTATCGCGATCTGTGTCTTTCTCGATACGTTCAATCGGTTGACCTGTACGTTCAGCCAAGATTTTGTTGAGTTTGTCACGCATTTTGAGAATGCGGCGAGCACGAATTTCAATATCTGTCGCTTGACCTTGTGCACCACCCAAAGGTTGGTGAATCATGATCTCGCTGTTTGGAAGCGCAAAACGTTTGCCTTTTGCACCAGCATTGAGCAAGAATGCACCCATAGAAGCTGCCATACCCATGCAAATTGTCGATACATCTGGTTTGATGAATTGCATAGTGTCATATATCGCCATACCCGCAGTAATGGAACCGCCTGGGCTGTTAATGTATAGGTGAATGTCTTTCTCCGGATCTTCCGCAGTGAGGAACAACATTTGAGCGATGATAGAGTTGGCTACTACATCGTTAACGTCGCTTCCCAGAAAAATAATCCGATCTTTCAGTAGTCTGGAATAAATGTCATAAGCGCGTTCACCGCGATTGGTTTGTTCTACGACCATAGGAATGTAACTCACGTGAAAAACCTCCTTAGGAATTTAGGTTTAGAGTTTATATTTAGACGTTTAACAGCATCTATATCTACTGTTTCCGTATTAACCACATCATAAACAAATCAAAACAAAAAGTCAAAGAAAGTCAAACTATTTTGATAAAAAAAGAAACCTATTCGGTTTCATCGGTTAAGTGTATAACAAGCTGTTAGTAATTATATGGCGCGCCCGCGAGGAATCGAACCTCGATCTCAGGCTCCGGAGGCCTACGTCATATCCGTTGGACCACGGGCGCACAAGTGTGACAGCAAAATTTATTATATCTGATTGCCATTAAAAATGCAAGAAAGTTTAGTGGAGGTGTTTGATGTTCTATAAGAATGTGCAGACTACATTAATAGTGCGTTCTAAGCAATATTTTATTTATAAGTAGGCAAAGTGCATAAATAGACGCCCACTTGCGAAATATACTTCTGACCACTTGCATACCAGGGTAGATTTAGGTAAAATAAACGTGGGACTTAAAAAGTTAACCCCGGGACAATTTTAGTCCATATTAGAGGCCGGAATGAAGGAGTTTGCGGAAGTGGAAAGTATGCGAACGATTTTAGAAGTGCAGAAGCAACTTCTACCTGATCTCATGGACGTAATGAAGAAGAGATATACCATTTTGCGCCAAATCATGATTTCGGATGTAATCGGACGAAGAACGCTTGCCCACTCTCTGGATATGACGGAGCGTGTACTCAGATCGGAGACAGACTTGCTTAAATCACAAGGACTGATTGAGATCGAGAGTATGGGCATGAGAATAAGTGAGTCCGGCGAGCAGCTGCTTGCAATGTTAGAACCTATGGCTAATGAATTATTTGGACTGTCGGAGATGGAAGAATTAATCGAGAAAACGTATGGACTCCAAAAGGTTATCGTTGTTCCCGGTGATTCAGAAAACTCTGAATATGCCAAACGTTCACTTGGACGTGCAGGAGCTAGAGCCCTGCTGAGTGTCATGAATGATGGAGATGTTGTTGCAGTTACAGGTGGATCGACTACAGCTTCGGTCGCTGAACACTTAACTCCGTCGTCTGCTATGCGTGGAGTATGGTTTGTACCCGCAAGAGGCGGACTTGGTGAAAGTGTAGAATTTCAAGCGAATACGATCGCGTCGACCATGGCTAAGAAGCTTGGGGCTGAATACAGGTTGCTTCATGTGCCTGATCTGTTAAGTAACCATGCCTACGAATCACTAGTTCAAGACTCTAACATTCAAGAAATTTTGGGTATGATTCGAAAAGCTCGCATTGTAATTCATGGAATCGGCGGAGCAATGGAGATGGCTAAAAGACGTAAGCTTGCACCTCAGACGATCGAAGAGATTAGAGATGAAGGTGCTGTCGCTGAATCCTTTGGTTATTACTTCAATAATAAAGGAAAAGTAGTTCATACTATGCTCACGCTTGGTATGCGTCTTGAGGATATTACTCGGACGGATGTCGTCATCGCCATTGCAGGCGGTAAATACAAGGCAGATTCTATAAAAGCCGTGCTTCGTTTTGGGCAGGAAGATATACTTGTCATTGATGAGGCGGCAGCTACGGAAATTGTTAAGGATTTATAATGAAGTAAGAAAGATTTGAAACTTGTTGTCTTGATGAATCTATTTTAGATTTGTCTTGAATATATAAAAATTTAGCAAAACTTGGGAGGAACTTACTCATGGTTAAAGTAGGTATTAACGGTTTTGGACGTATTGGACGTAACGTATTCCGCGCAGCACTAAACAACAGCGATGTGGAAATCGTAGCAATCAACGATTTGACTGACGTAAGCACTTTGGCTCACTTGCTTAAATACGACACAACTCATGGTCGTCTGGATGCAACTGTTGAACATAAAGAAGGCGCTCTTATCGTTAACGGCAAAGAAGTAAAAGTATTTGCTGAGCGTAACCCAGAAAACTTGCCTTGGGGACAACACGGCGTTGAAATCGTTGTTGAATCCACTGGTATCTTCACAGCGAAAGAAAAAGCAGAAGCTCACCTTAAAGGCGGAGCTAAAAAAGTTATCATCTCTGCACCAGCTACAAACGAAGATATTACAATCGTTATGGGTGTTAACGAAGAGCAATATGACCCAGCTAACCACACTGTAATTTCTAACGCTTCTTGTACTACAAACTGCTTGGCACCTTTCGCTAAAGTTCTTGACGAGTCCTTCGGTATCGTTAAAGGTATGATGACAACTGTTCACTCTTACACTAACGACCAACAAGTACTTGACCTGCCGCACAAAGACCTTCGTCGTGCTCGTGCAGCTGCTGAGAACATCATTCCTTCTACAACTGGTGCAGCAAAAGCAGTTAGCCTTGTATTGCCACAACTGAAAGGTAAACTGAACGGTATGGCTATGCGTGTTCCTACTAAGAACGTATCCGTTACAGACCTAGTAGTTGAACTTGGTAAAAACGTAACTGTTGATGAAGTAAACGCAGCTTTGAAAGAAGCAGCTAACGGTCCACTTAAAGGAATCATGAACTTCTCTGAAGAGCCGCTTGTATCCAGCGACTACAACAGCGATCCAGCTTCTTCCACAATCGACAGCCTATCCACTATGGTAGTTGGCGATAACATGGTTAAAGTTGTATCTTGGTACGACAACGAGTGGGGTTACTCCAACCGTGTAGTTGACCTTGCTGCTTTCATCGCTAAAAAAGGTCTGTAAGAATAACACAAGGGCTTTAACAGCCTGATGTGAATCCAGGTGAAGAGGAGAACATTTATGTCTCTCCTCTTCATCATGGTTTTTATCTTTAATGCCAGAGAACCGGAGAAACCGGTCTATATAAATAGAGAGATATAAAGGCACTATATTGCTGTTTGAATGAATGGACTATTGGGTTTCGCCTAATGGTTACTACACATAAGATATCAGCTATCTTTTTTAGATAGCACTTAGGAGGAACGTGGAGATGAACAAAAAAAGTGTACGTGATGTAGAAGTAACAGGAAAACGTGTGTTTGTTCGTGTCGATTTTAATGTACCGCTCGAAGATGGAAAGATTACTGACGATACTCGTATCCGTGAAACACTTCCAACTATTAAATACTTGGTAGAAAAAGGTGCGAAAGTAATTCTTGCAAGTCACATGGGTCGTCCTAAAGGTGAATTTGTTGATTCCCTTCGCTTGACACCTGCGGCTAACCGTCTATCTGAGCTGCTTGGCAAACCGGTTGCTAAAGCAGACGAAGCTATTGGAGATGCAGTAAAAGCAGAGATCGAAAAAATGAACAACGGCGATGTTCTTGTACTTGAAAACGTCCGTTTCTACCCTGGAGAAGAGAAAAATGATCCAGAACTAGCAAAACAATTTGCTGATCTGGCTGACCTTTTCGTAAATGATGCATTTGGTGCTGCTCACCGTGCTCATGCATCGACAGAAGGTATTGCTCATCATCTTCCAGCCGTTTCGGGTCTTTTGATGGAGAAAGAACTTGATGTTCTCGGTAAAGCATTAACTACACCAGAACGTCCTTTCACTGCAATCATTGGTGGATCTAAAGTAAAAGACAAAATCGATGTTATTGATAACTTGCTTAACATTGCTGACAATGTACTCATCGGTGGAGGTCTCACTTATACGTTCTTCAAAGCACAAGGTCACGAAATCGGTAAGTCTTTGCTGGATGATTCCAAACTGGATGTAGCTCTTGGATTTATCGAAAAAGCGAAGAAACTAGGTAAGAACTTCCTTCTTCCTGAAGATATCGTAATCACGAAGGAATTTAGCGCGGATGCAGAAACGAGAATAGTTGATATTGATCAAATTCCAGCAGACTGGGAAGGTATTGATATTGGACCGAAAACTCGTGCGAAATATGCAGAAGTTATTAAAAATTCCAAACTGGTTGTATGGAACGGACCAATGGGTGTTTTTGAAATCGAGCCATTCTCTCACGGTACTCGTGAAGTAGCAGAAGCTTGTGCATCAACAGAAGGATACACAATCATTGGTGGAGGAGATTCTGCAGCAGCAGCTGAGAAATTCCATCTTGCTGAAAAAATGAACCACATCTCAACTGGTGGCGGTGCTTCCCTCGAATTTATGGAAGGTAAAGAGCTTCCTGGTGTTGTGGCATTGAACGATAAATAAAAAATAATTTGGATATAAGAGGAGGAGCGTACGATATGAGTAGAACTCCGATCATCGCAGGTAACTGGAAGATGTTCAAAACCGTACCTGAATCCACTTCGTTTATTGAAGCGGTAAAAGGGCAAGCTGAAGTAGAGGGTGTAGAAAGCGTGATTTGCGCTCCATTCACCAATCTTCCAGCTTTGGTTGAAGCAGTAAAAGGAACAAACATTAAAATTGGTGCTCAAAACCTTCATTTCGAAGACAATGGTGCATTCACTGGTGAAATCAGCGGCGTTATGCTGAAAGATCTGGGTGTAGATTACGTTGTAATTGGACACTCTGAGCGTCGTCAGTACTTTAACGAAACTGATGAAACAGTAAACAAAAAAGTTCACGCTGCATTCCGTCATGGTCTTACTCCAATTGTATGTGTGGGTGAGAAACTGGAAGAGCGTGAAGCGGACCAAACAAAAGATGTATGTAAAGTGCAAACAGAAGCTGCATTTGCTGGACTAGCTGCTGGTCAAGCAGCAAAAGTAGTAGTAGCTTACGAGCCAATCTGGGCAATTGGAACAGGTAAATCTTCCACATCCCAAGATGCAAACGAAGTTATTGCATACATTCGCGGCGTGATTAAAGATCTATACAATGAAGAGGTTGCTAACGCAGTTCGTATTCAATACGGCGGCAGTGTGAAACCTGAGAACGTAGCCGAGTATCTCGGTCAAAGCGATATCGATGGGGCACTTGTTGGCGGAGCAAGCCTTCAACCTGAATCCTACATCGCGCTCGTTCAGGGGGCGAAGTAAGATGACTGCACCAAAACCAGTAGCACTGATCATTATGGACGGTTTCGGACTTCGAAACACCGTTGTTGGTAACGCGGTAGCTCAAGCCAAAAAGCCAAACTACGATCGCTATATGGCAAAATATCCGCATACTACACTTACTGCAAGTGGAGAAGCGGTTGGATTGCCTGAAGGACAAATGGGGAACTCCGAAGTAGGACACTTGAATATCGGTGCAGGTCGTATCGTATATCAAGATCTTACTCGGATTTCTAAATCCATTCGTGATGGTGAGTTCTTTGACAATGAAACGCTTGTAAATGCTGTGCGTTCTGCGAAGCAAACAGGCAAAAAACTTCACTTGTACGGCCTTTTGTCTGATGGTGGAGTACACAGTCACATTAAGCATATGTTTGCCATGCTGGACCTGGCTAAGAAAGAAGAAATGGACGAAGTGTATATCCATGCTTTCCTCGATGGTCGTGACGTTTCCCCGAATAGCGGTATTAAATTCCTTGAGGAGTTAAATGCTAAAATCGAGGAAGTGGGTATTGGTAAAATTGCGACTGTTCAAGGTCGTTACTATGCAATGGACCGTGACAAACGCTGGGAACGTGTTGAGAAATCTTATCGTGCAATCGTGTACGGAGATGGACCTAAATACACAGATCCGATGCTTGCAGTTAAGGAATCTTACGAAAAATCAGTTTATGATGAGTTCGTAGAACCAACAGTAATTGTAAAAGAGGATGGATCTCCGGTTGGGCTTGTTGAAAGCGGCGACTCGGTAGTCTTCTTAAACTTCCGTCCTGACCGTGCTATTCAATTGTCTCAAGTATTCACAAACCAAGACTTCCGCGGTTTCGATCGTGGTGATAAATGGCCTCAAGGGCTGCATTTCGTATGTTTGACACTGTTCAGCGAAACAGTAGATGGATACGTTGCTTACACACCGAAGAACCTTGATAATACGCTCGGTGAAGTACTGGTTCAGAACAACAAGAAACAATTGCGTATTGCTGAAACCGAGAAGTATCCGCATGTAACGTTCTTCTTCAGCGGCGGACGTGATGTAGAACTTCCAGGTGAAACTCGTATTCTGATCAATTCTCCTAAGGTTGCAACATATGACCTCAAACCAGAAATGAGCGCATATGAAGTAGCTGACGCTTGCGTTAAAGAGATTGAAGCAGATAAACACGATGCGATCATTTTGAACTTTGCAAACCCTGATATGGTAGGTCACTCCGGCTTGCTGGAACCAACCATTCGTGCGGTAGAAGCTACAGATGAGTGCATGGGACGTGTTGTTGAAGCTGTACTTGCAAAAGGCGGCGTGGTTCTGATCACTGCTGACCATGGTAATGCGGATATGGTATTTGACGAGAACGGAAATCCGTTTACGGCACATACAACAAACCCAGTACCTTTCATCGTTACTTCTGAAAATGTGGAGCTTCGTGATGGCGGTATTCTTGCAGACATCGCTCCTACCATTCTTGACTTGATGGAACTTCCGCAACCAGCGGAAATGACCGGAAAATCCATCATCTCAAGACGCAAATAGGTTGTTAACCGAACTTATTTGCAATTGACTGCCTGACTTTGTTTTAATAAGAGATATAAGGCCTAGCTAGCCAAACAATAGATTCGATTCCAAACAAAAGGAGATTATTACTCATGACTATTATTTCTGACGTATATGCTCGCGAAGTCCTAGACTCCCGCGGTAACCCAACAGTTGAAGTTGAGGTTTATCTTGAATCCGGCGCAATCGGCCGCGCAATCGTTCCATCCGGTGCTTCCACTGGTGCTCACGAAGCAGTTGAACTTCGTGATGGCGACAAAGACCGTTACCTTGGTAAAGGTGTTCTGAACGCTGTTAAAAATGTTAACGAAAAAATTGCTCCAGAAGTTATCGGTATGGACGCTCTTGATCAGCTCGGTATCGACAAACTGATGATTTCTTTGGATGGTACTCCAAACAAAGGTAAATTCGGTGCAAACGCAATTCTTGCAGTATCTATGGCGGTAGCTCGTGCAGCTGCTGACGCTCTTGACCTGCCACTGTATGTTTACCTTGGCGGATTCAATGCGAAACAACTTCCAGTTCCTATGATGAACATCGTTAACGGTGGCGAACATGCCGACAACAACGTTGACGTACAAGAATTCATGATCTTGCCTGTAGGTGCTCCTTCTTTCAAAGAAGCTCTTCGTACAGGTGCTGAAATCTTCCACAGCTTGAAATCCGTTCTGAAAGCGAAAGGACTGAACACAGCTGTAGGTGACGAAGGTGGTTTCGCTCCTAACTTTACTTCCAACGAAGACGCTCTTGGCGCAATCATGGAAGCTATCGAAAAAGCAGGATACAAACCAGGTGAAGACGTTCTTCTTGGTATGGACGTTGCTTCTACTGAGTTCTACAAAGATGGTAAATACACACTTGCTGGCGAAGGTAAATCCTTCACTTCTGCTGAGTTCGTAGACCTTCTTGCTTCTTGGGTTGAAAAATATCCAATCGTTACAATTGAAGATGGTTGCTCCGAGGATGACTGGGAAGGTTGGAGACTCCTTACTGAGAAATTGGGAGACAAAATCCAACTCGTTGGTGACGACTTGTTCGTTACAAACACTGAGCGCCTGAAAAAAGGTATCGATGAAAAAATCGGTAACTCCATCCTTATCAAAGTTAACCAAATCGGTACGCTTACTGAAACTTTCGATGCAATCGAAATGGCTAAACGTGCAGGTTACACAGCTGTTATCTCCCACCGTTCCGGTGAGTCCGAAGACAGCACAATTGCGGACATCGCAGTGGCAACAAATGCAGGCCAAATCAAAACGGGTGCACCTTCCCGTACAGACCGTATCGCAAAATACAACCAATTGCTTCGTATCGAAGACCAACTGGGTGAACTTGCTCAATACAACGGCCTGAACTCTTTCTACAACTTGAAAAAATAATAAGCTTATTGCTTATTTCTAGAAGAGTCGATCCAAATGGATCGGCTCTTTTTTTTTATTTCGGTAACCGATATATAGATAAGAAGGAAAGGAGGGAAATTATAATGGATATTGCAGCATTATCAATGGCTATGTCCCAAGCATCTGTTCAGCAGGCGGCTTCTCTGCAAGTGATGGGTATGGCGAAGAATCAAACGGAAATGAATGGTCAGCAGATGGTGCACATGTTAAATTCGGCTGCACCTGCTCCTCATCCTACATCAGGAAGTATAATTGATATCAAGGTTTAAGGATTGCTAATTCCATCTCCTGTATGATACAATAGGAATACTGTTTATCAGCGTGTGATGTATACGCACAATTTTTTTAGGAGGTGGAAGTTATGGAACTCGTTTTGAAATTGCTTCTCGTTATTTTTGCCATCGGTGTTATTGTCGTTGTTCTTCTTCAACAAGGGAAAAGCGCAGGTCTTTCCGGTGCCATCTCCGGCGGTGCGGAACATCTTTTTGGCAAGTCCAAAGCACGCGGTATGGAACTCGTTCTTGAGCGGATTACGATCGGCTTTGCAGCCGGATTTATGATTCTGGCTATTTTAGTAGCTGTATTCCAGTAAGTTTTTTAAGATAACTAACTCAGACCTTCGTTCCGTGAGGAACGGAGGTCTTTTAATACTCAGATTTAGTTGTGATTGCCCTTACGGGGGCTTGTTTTACGGTAATGAGAAAGTTTAGATTAATTTGGTGTATACTAGGGTAAGATTTTACTAATGCTTAGTGATGGCAGGTACCCTGGATAGTGAACAAATGAAGCCATCTTGACCTGCCTTGTCATTTCCGATTTTGAATTCAATTTTATACATAAAGACCTACTTTTATGTTTCCTAGAGGTGAACCTAATGATAACAGAACAGCAATTGCTCGATTTCATGCATGAAACGGCCTACAAGCCGATGACTTATCAGGAACTGGAACAGCATTTTCACATTGAAAATGCTGCTGAGTTCAAAGAATTCCTTAAAATGCTCAATCATCTCG
Source organism: Paenibacillus sp. GYB006 (assembly GCF_036577645.1). Classification (NCBI taxonomy): domain Bacteria; kingdom Bacillati; phylum Bacillota; class Bacilli; order Caryophanales; family Paenibacillaceae; genus Paenibacillus; species Paenibacillus sp. GYB006. The sequence goes on from NZ_JARBDA010000023.1 coordinate 34,784, forward strand.
AAGATGAAGGGAAGATTGTACTTACCAGTGCAAATCGCTATGGTGTACCTGGACGGATGCAAATGGTTCGTGGACGACTGCAAGCGCATGCCAAGGGATTTGCCTTCCTTATTCCCGAAGATCGCGAGCATCCGGATGTTTATATCCATGCCAATGATTTAAAAAGTTCCATGAACGGAGATACCGTTCTTGTTCGTGTAACATCAAAAGGGCCAGAGGGCGGCCGACTTGAAGGAGAAGTCGTTCGCATTGTGAAACGTGCCATTACCCAAGTAGTGGGTGTATTCCAAAACCATGAAGTATACGGCTTTGTTATCCCAGATGACAAGCGGATCAATCGGGATATCTTTATTCCTCGCGGAAGTTTTCTAGGCGCAGTAGATGGCCAGAAAGTGGTCGTGAAGATTGTGAATTATCCGGAAGGCCGTGCAGCGGCAGAGGGCGAAATCATTGAAGTCCTCGGTCACAAGGACGATCCAGGTATTGATATTTTATCTGTTATCCGTAAGCATCAACTTCCAGAGGGATTCCCTGATGAAGTGATGGCGGAAGCAGAGCAAGTGCCCGAATCCATCACAGAAGAGGAAATTGCTCGTCAGGGACGCCGTGACCTGCGTGGTCTGAACATTGTTACCATTGATGGTGAGGATGCAAAAGACCTGGATGATGCAGTAAATGTAGAGCGTCTTCCGAACGGTCATTATAGACTCGGCGTTCATATTGCAGACGTAGGGTATTATGTACCTGAAAATTCGAAGCTTGATCAGGAAGCTTATAATCGCGGATGCAGTGTGTACTTGGTTGACCGTGTTATTCCGATGCTTCCTAAACGCTTGTCGAACGGGATCTGTAGTTTGAATCCGCAGGTAGATCGTCTCACCATGTCTTGTGTAATGGAGTTTAACGAGCAGATGAAGGTCGTTAACCATGATATATTCACAAGTGTTATCAAGACCAAAGAGCGGATGACCTACAAGAATGTATATAAAATTCTGGAGGAAGAAGATCCAGAGCTAATTGAACGTTATAGCGACTTGGTAGATGACTTCAAACTGATGAAAGAAATCGCCATGAAGCTTCGTAATATGCGGATGCGCCGCGGTGCTGTTGATTTTGACTTTGAAGAAAGCAAAATTATCGTTGACGAAGAAGGTAAGCCGGTAGATATCGTGAAGAGAGAGCGGACAGTAGCTGAACAGATCATCGAAGAATTCATGCTCGCTGCCAATGAGACGGTTGCAGAACATTTCCACTGGCTAAAAGTGCCATTCATCTATCGTGTCCATGAAGATCCAGATCAAGAGAAATTGCAAAATTTCCTTGCATTTGCTTCGAATTTTGGATATCAAGTGAAGGGGCGCGGCAATGCAATTCATCCGAGAGCATTGCAATCGCTTCTTGAAGATATTCAAGGAACCAAAGAGCAGACGGTGATCAGCACAATGATGCTGCGGTCTATGAAACAAGCGAAGTACGATTCCGAGATGTCTGGACACTTTGGCCTTGCGGCTGAATTCTATAGCCACTTTACATCACCAATTCGTCGTTATCCGGATCTAGTCATTCACCGTGTAATGCGTGAAGTGTTCGAGAACAACGGCGCGCTTAGTGAGCAGCGTCAAGAATACTTGGCCAGCCGTATGCAGGATATTGCTCAGCAGTCTTCCGAACGGGAACGTGTTGCGGTAGAGGCAGAGCGTGACACAGAGAAAATGAAGAAAGCGGAGTTCATGCTTGATAAAGTCGGCGAAGTATTCGAAGGTATGATCAGCAGTGTAACCAGCTTCGGGATGTTTATTGAACTGGAGAATACAGTAGAAGGTCTGATCAGACTGAGCATGCTCACGGATGATTATTATCATTTTGATGACCAGCATATGGCTCTCATCGGAGAGCGCACGTCGAAGGTATTCCGTATCGGTGATGAGCTCGAGATTCGTGTGGCTCGCGTAAATATGGATGATTACACGATCGACTTTGAGATGCTAGACATGAAACCACGTCAAGGACGTCCAAGTGGCAGTCAAGGCGGTCCACGCGGCGGCCGTGGAGGTCAGCGTAATGATGGACGCAGCGGAGGCCGAAGCGGCAACCGGGAAGGTCAGCGTGGACGGAATACAGAGTCAGGAAGCAAGGGTGAGAAACGAGGCGCCAAAAAAACGGATGGAAATGCAGGCGGTAATGCAAATCGCGGTAAAGACAGTGGACGCAGTGGGCGTGACAATAATACGAACCCTCGTTCATCGGATCGTCCAAGCTTTGGATTTGGATCTGGCAAAGGTGGATACAGCTCGGCTGGATCGTCCTCTGGTTCAAGTTCATCTCTCTCTGAAAGCCGGGGCGGTTATAAGCAAGGTAAAGGCCGCAAAAAGAAAACAACCCAAAGCGGAATTTTTATCGGCAATCCGAATTCCAGTGATCAAACGGTGAATCCACCTGCAGCAGAAGGTGAAACAGCAGCAGGCAAGCGGAAACGAAATAAAAACAAAGGCGGCAACAAGAACGGGATGGCCGCATTTGTACGCAAGAAGAAAAAATAGTCCTTCTTCTTAACAACAGAGCAGCTTACAATAAGCACATGACTCTATAAGAATGGGTTAAACAAAGAAGCTGGCACAGAGGTCCTTAATACAGGATCTTCGTGTCAGCTTTTTTTATGTGAATAAGCCATGTAATTGGACTGTGAAATAAACTAAATACTTCGATGCAGCTTACTATAATCAGCCGGGGCAATGCCATAGATTTTCTTAAATGTTTTACTGAAATGAGGGTAGTCTGCGTAACCTACTCGTTCACATATTTCGGAGGCGCTGTGGAGCTGCTCATCAAGCAGTATCTTTGCTTTTTCCATACGCAGCCGAGTAAGGTACTGCACATAACTAGTCCCGGTCTCTTCTTTAAATAAACGACTGAAATAGGTGACCGACATACCTGCAATATCAGCTGCGGCCTGAACAGATAAAGTGCTGTCGGATAGGTTATCTTTTGTATACGTGATCGCTTTGGAAATATGAGTCCGTGAGCCGAAGTTTCGTGATGACTTCACCGCATGCAGTAGGATTTGAGTATAAGCTCTGCACTGAATCAGAACAGAGGAAGTGGCATTGATTTTCTCATCTGCATCCGCAGTTAACTCTCTATAGATTGGATGATCTTGAAAAGAAAGCCCGCGATTCGCGAGTTCATTCATTATTTTCTCTTGCAATATGTTATTTAAAGTGGGAAAAGGAATTTCATCGGCGGCCTCTTTTTCGTAATGGTGAACGAGTTTGTGAAGCAGTTCGTCTACAGCTTTCTCATCCAAACGCCAAATCGCATCGGATAATTGTAGCAGCAGCTCTTCGTGACCTAGGAACCACTGTCTATAATCCATCACTCTCCGTTTTTGTTTCTCCAATCGGTGATAGATGGCTGTAAGCGTCTGCTGAAACTTCTCAGGGCTTACGGGCTTGAGCAAGAAGTCTTCTACTCCTAATCGCAGTGCACGCTGTGCATACTCAAATTCACCATACCCAGAGATGACAAGAAAAAGAACATCGGACCTTACTTGTTTTGCTTTTTCAATAAAAGCAAGACCGTCCAGACCCGGCATACAGATGTCAGTAATGATGAGGTCTGGTTTCTCTTTCAGCAGTAAAAGTGCTTCCGCTCCATCTTCGGCTTCGCCTACGACACGGAAAGGATGTTCCGAGGACTCTACCAGCTTCGCCAAACTGCGATGAATCATGTATTCATCATCTGCAATGATTACTTTATACATGAAAACTCCTCCTAAGTGTAAAGGTGGGTTAGGCAGTGACCGTCTGGGGGTTCATTTTAATGAATAAACATAAAGAGTTATTTTCAATTCATTCGGCGTGGAAGTCTAACTTCGATATGCGTACCCTCATGGTTAGATGAGGCGATATACAGCCCGTAAGCATCTCCAAAAGACAGACGAATTCGCTCATGTACACTTGCGAGACCGATACCATTTGATGCAATAGCCTGAGAAGCGGGTGCTTGTTGAAAATAGGCATTTAACTGCTCTCGCTTTTCTTCACTCATTCCATGTCCTTTGTCTTTCATGTGGAGAACATACCGATCTTCCTCTGTGCTCAGGGTAAGTCCTATATAGGCAGGCGGAAGGCGATGATTCTGATATCCATGAATAAAAGCATTTTCGGCCAGCGGCTGCAGCGTCAGTCGAATCAGATATACGTGACAGAGCATTGATTCATCGAGTGCATCAAGGTTTATATCGATCCTCAGTTTGCGGTACCTGGCCGCCTGAATATCCAAATACGCTCTAAGATGACCAATCTCCTCTCGGAGGGTAACGATTTGATGTGCATTTTTTAAATTGTAACGGAAAAGATCCGCAAGAGAAGTGGTCATTTTGCTGATGACCTCATTGTTCTCGATGATCGCATGACTATTAATAACCTCTAGTGTGTTGTATAGAAAATGGGGGTTAATCTGTGATTGCATGGCCTGCAAAGCAGATTCTTTCTGAGCCAGTTCATGTTCCCGTTCCTTCAGCTTGGCAGACTGTACCTCTTTCACAAGTCGTTTTAACTCCCCGACCATATGGGCATGACTTCGAAAAAGCTTTCCAATCTCATCGCGCCGCTCCGTCATTGTGGTAATTGGCAGCGAGAAGTCCCCCGTCTGCACCCGCTTCATTAACCTCTCTAGCAGCGATAAAGCACGGCTAATTTGGAGTGAGAATCCTCCTAGAATAAAGACAGTAACGATCATAATACATGCAAAAAAGTAAATTGCCGTAGCACGAAGGTCCAGTAGTTCGCCAATCACGGCATCCTTAGGTTGCTCTAGAGCAACAACCCAGTCGGTTTGAGAAGAGTGCTCATACAACAAAATATTTTGAAGATCCGTTTCATATTCATGTAATAAACCTGTCTTGCTGGATGTAAGTTCATGAACAAGGGAGGGGGGAAGTGAAGTGCCGATTCTCGTTTGCTCTGGATGGTAAATGACCTGTCCACTGTGTGCATCAGTAATCCATATTTCAAGTTCATGGTGAGAGACATTTTTGCATATACCCGCAATCTGGCTGAGATGGAGATCGACAATAAGCAAACCTTCAAACAGATAGCTTTGATTGCTTGAAATCTTTCGGGTCACCGTAAGGACAGGCTCAGAACCTACATAACGAATCCCCTCAATATGAAAATCATCCATTTGATCCATTTTCCCCAGTAAAAGCCGATTCCGGTGCGTAATTTGATCCATATTCAGAAGTTCTGGAGCGCGGGTATAGTCACTGACAACAAAACCATTCTTCGCTACAAGGGACATGCCCACTACATCATCTCGGCCGTATAGCATTTGGGCAAAGATCCCCTTTTCAATGGATTCAGATAATTTCAAATAGGCGTAAGGAGACAGGCTGCGGCTATTAATGAGATTCTGAATGCTTGCTCCCGAAAGAGAAGGATAGGTGGAGGTTTCAAGACCGGCAATGTACAAGTTTAGGTACTCTGTGGTCTGGGTCACGATCCGCTGGTTCGAAGCAATGGTTGATTCTTCAATGGTTTCCGTGGAGGCATTGTACCAATAGGTGCCGAGGAGAAGAACAGGCAGACAGACGAACAACAGGCTAATGGCAATGAGTTTTTTGTTAATGGTTAGATTCTTCAGCATAGACTGCTTGATCACTCCCTTGCCAAACTTCAGTGTAGGAAAAGACAACCGGAATACGAAAAACCATTCCACTTGGGCTTACAATATTTACAATATAAGGTGTGAGATGGATCTAATATAACGGGGGGCGGTTTCATGGTCAAGCGTAAAGGCATGTCTGTACTCGTATGTATGCTGCTTGTGCTGACAGTATTCGCAGCAGGTTGCAGCAAGGGCGGGAGTGGTACTGCAGATTCACCGGGGGGAGTAACAGAACCTAAGCCAGGCACAGATACACCAGCGCAGGAGCAAACCGAGATTACCCTTGGTTATTATTCAGATGGGAAAAGCGACGCCAAGATGAAAGAACTCATCACTACATTTACGGATAAGCATCCTAACATTACTGTAAAAACGCAAAGTGCACCGTATGGCCAGTTCTATCAAAAACTCGATACCCAGATTGCGGCGGGTAAAGCCCCGGATGTGTGGTTATCCGATGGAGCACTTGTCATGAAGTATGCCGAACGCGGTACGCTGAAAGATGTGACGGAGTGGATCAACAAGGATCTCAATAAAGATGATTATTATGGCTTAGAGTTCAATAAAGATGCCGAAGGCCACTACTGGGGAATTCCCCAAGGAATTCAGATTGGTGTGCTGTATTACAACAAAGATCTTTTTGATAAAGCAGGGGTAAGTTACCCAGAGGATAGCTGGACCTGGGAAGATTTGAAGCTTGCCGCGGAAAAACTGACGGTGGATGCAAGTGGAAAGACAGCTGTCGATGCAAGTTTTGATGCAAATAGCGTAAGCCAGTTTGGTCTAACCTTTTTTAGCATTACCGAAGGTTGGTTCTCCGTACTGAAATCGTATGGTGGAGGCATTCTGGATGAGACAAATACAAAATCCATCGTAGATTCCCCGGAAAATAAGCAGGCAATGGACTGGATCGTAGACGGTATGAATAGAGGAATCTTTACGGATCCGGTTGATCTGAAAAGTTTCCAAAGCTCGATGGCTGTATTCCCAAGCGGCTCTGCTGCGATGCGGATCGGGATTTATGCACGTGTTCAGGCAGCTAATGAAGCAGGACTTAATTATGATGTAGCGCTACTTCCAACAGGTCCAGATGGCAAGCGTTTTGCTCCCGTTATTGCGAACTCTTGGGTAATTAGCGCGAAGGCAGATGATGCTAAGGCACAGGCTGCATGGGAATGGATGAAATTCTGGGCAACAGAAGATGAAGTACAAAAAGAGTGGGCAGCACTTGGCGAAGCCGTTCCGGTAAAAAAGTCGGTAGCGAATTCTGACGTATTCCTTACCTCAGGAGCAAACCCTGCGAATCGCCAGGCTTTCCTCGATAGCTTTGAGTTTGCCGGGACTCTCGATACGAATGCCGTATGGGAAGAGTGGGTATCGAAGTTTAATGAAAATGCAGAGCGTGCCTTCCTTGGTGATACACCTGTAGAAGAGACACTGAAAAAAGCGAATGAAGATATACAGAAAGTGCTGGATGGTTTCTATCAGTAAAAAACAGACAAAGGAGAGCCGCCCATGATTCCAAGTGAAACTCCTCAAGAAGTACAGAAGAAAAAGCGGAGGTTTCAGGCGGCGGGACGAAGCAGGTTATTGCGATCAGAAGGCAGGTGGGGACTCCTCATGGTGTCCCCCTATCTGATACATTTTCTCGTCTTCGTGGCAGGACCGCTGGCTGTCTCCCTCTATTTCAGCTTCACAAAGTATGACATGTTAACTCCACCACAGTGGATTGGACTAGGAAATTATGAGCAGTTATTTCAGGAACCTTTATTCTGGAAGTCTCTATGGAACACCCTTTACTTTGCTATCCTTTTCGTGCCGATCCAGACGGTGCTTGCGCTCATTCTTGCTGTGATGCTGAATCAGAAGCTGAAGGGACTAAAATTGTTCCGGATGGCTCACTTTATTCCGGTGATTTCTTCCTGGACGGTTATTCTTTATGTGGCTGATTCGATCTTTAATCCCCGTTTTGGGATTGCGAACTCGCTTCTCATCAAATGGGGCCTTGATCCACAGCAGTGGTTGAACAGTGAAAAATGGGTTATTCCCTTGCTCGTTATCATTGCCGTATGGAAAGGAATCGGGTACATCATGATTCTATTTCTGGCAGGGCTCCAAAGTGTTCCTGGCGAGCTGTACCAAGCGGCAGAAATGGATGGAGCCGGTGCTTTTCGTAAATTCCGTGCCATTACGGTACCACTTATATCGCCTACCACGTTTCTTGTCATCATCCTAAGTACGATTTCTACGTTTCAGGCATTCGAACAAGTCTACGTCATGACAGGGGCCGGGGATATCTCTTCCGCAGGCGGACCTCGAAATGCGAGTCTTGTGCTCATGCTGTATTTGTATAGAGAAGGATTCTCCTTCATGCATATGGGTTATGCCTCGGCGATTGCTTGGGTCCTGTTTATGATCTTGTTCAGCCTCACGCTCGTACAGATGAAAATGCAGAACCGGTGGGTGCACTACAATTGAATGCGGCTATACCTGTTTTTCTGTAAGAAAGGAAGTGGATACGGATGCCCGGTAAAAACCTGCGTAAAGCAGCTGCATATCTGGCTATTATTATCAGTTCACTCGTTATGCTTGTCCCATTTGCCAAGGCTGTACTCAATTCTCTAAAGACCTATAAGGAATATACAGCCGTACCGCCTACCTGGTTCCCGGACATCTTCCAGTGGTCAAACTATGCTGAGGTGCTGAAGCTGGGGGATTTCGGAACCCAAACGATGAACAGCTTTATCGTATCTATACTCTCGGTCATTGGGACGCTGTTATCCTGCTCATTAGTCGGTTATGCGTTCGCGAGACTTCGGTTTCCAATGAAAAATATACTCTTTCTCATTGTACTCGGTACGATGATGATTCCGCCTGTGGTTATTATTATCCCGCACTTTATGATCTTCAACTCCATGAACATGCTGGATACACTAACCCCGCTTTGGGTCATTGAATGGCTTGCTCAGCCTTTTGGCATCTTTTTAATGCGGCAGGCGTTTCTCGGGATTCCGGGAGAGTATGAGGAAGCGGCCAAAATGGAAGGCTGCAACCCGCTGCGGATTTACTGGCGGATCTACATGCCAATGAGCTTACCTTCGCTTGCTACCCTCGCGATCTTTACGTTTATGAGCAAGTGGAATGAGATCCTCGCTCCTTCCATTTACCTGAGTTCCAGTGAGAAGTTTACCCTTCCGATCGGGATCTTGGGGCTGAAAGGACAATGGGTGGGGAATGAGCAGCTGATGGTTGCTGCAGCACTGATGAGTTTGCTTCCGATCCTACTGGTCTTCTTGTTTGCTGAGAAATATTTTGTGCAAAATCATTCGGCATCAGGGATTAAGTAAGGGCATGGATTATACCTAGTTAGTCAGATTAAGTAGATGGATTGAAATCATATATCGCGTCATATGTCGCTTCCTACTTAGGAAGAAGAGGAGTGAGCATGCTGATGAGTAATGAGCTTAAATATACAAGAAGGATACCCCTCGCCGCTTTTAGCGGATCGTTAATAGATTATCCCCTGCGAGAAGCAATGGAAATTACAGCAGGGCTTGGATTTGATGGGATTGAAATTGCCTGCCGCTCTCCTCACCTTGGACTGGATACACCCCTGGAAGAGGTGAGAGAGTTAGGCGATTATGCAGCGGGGCTTGGACTTTGCATCCCGGCACTAGCAGGATACACGGGTCACTTCTCCACTCTAAATGATGAAGAATGTGAAGATGCGCTGGAGGAATTTCAAAAGTTGCTTCGGATTGCCGAGGTGTTGTCTGTTCCTTGTATTCGGGTTTTTCCGGGAGGACCTAATGCGTTCTTGGCAGAGGATCAGCACTATGAGAGAGCGGCTCACTATTTAAGGAAATGTATCGCAGAGGCGGAAGAGTCCGGAATTCAGCTGCTGATTGAGATTCACAATCAGACCTTAGTGGAAGATGCAGATAGTGCGCTGCGTCTCTTAGAGTTAACAGGTGGATCAGGGCTTGGTTTTATCCATGACGCAGGCAATATGTATATTTCAGGTGTGGACTTTGGGGAAGCGTCCGTGCGAAAGCTTGGAAGCCATCTGAGCCATATCCATATAAAAGATGAGAAACGGATTGCAATAGAAGGTGCAGAAGGGTCTTTTAGCAATCGAACTCGGCATGGCATAGAGGCATTTATGCAGTGCAGGCTAGGGGAAGGTTATGTAGATCACCGGCCCATGCTGGCTGCTGCTTTGGAGAGCGGGTATGCCGGCTGGATCACACTGGAGTGTGCAGCCCCTTTTCCACCGAAAGAGCGACTTGCTTATGATCTGGCTGAGATCGAAAGACAGCTTGAAGCTGTGAGAGAGGGCAAGAGAAGCAGTTCACTTGAATAGCTGAAATTAGATCATGGTGGATCCATGCAGATGCAGGTAGAAGAATCAGAGGATGGTGGGCCCGTGTAGATACAGGTAGAGAAGGAGGGAATTGTCCCATGACGTTAGGTAGCAAAAGAACAGAAACAGATGGGAAGGGTGATCATGGTGCCTTTGCTATAGCCGGCTGTCAGCATCCCCATATTTCTATCTTTATAGAGGAAATGCAGGCACTCGGGCATCCCTGTGCTGGGATATATGATGAAGGCGATCAAACGCTGGCAAGGCAGATAGCGGAGCAGTACCAGCTTCCTTTTGCGGATCGTATGGAAGAACTGCTGGCGAATGAAGATGTAAAGTATGTCGGTAGTTCTGCTATCAATAACGAGAAGATTCAAATTGTTGCTGCCTGTGAGCGGTATGGAAAACATCTGATGCTTGATAAGCCTGCTGTGGTAGACCAGGCAGGGCTGAATCAGCTGGAACAGATCATAGGCAGGGGAAAGATTCAGATTGGCATGCTGTTAACTGAGCGATACCGGCCGGCTGTATATACACTGTATGACCTCATTCGTAAAGATGAGCTTGGACAAGTGATGAGTATTACGATGCGAAAACCACATCGATTACGGCCAGATACGAGGCCCGATTGGCATTTTAGCAAGGAGCAGTCTGGCGGAATTGTTATTGACCTGCTCATACATGATTTTGATCTCCTCAGATGGCTGACAGGACAGGAAGTAAGAGAAGTGAGCGGCAGAATGGGGAAACAGATCTTGCCGGAGTACCCCGAGTTCTATGATACGGCAGCTGTACAAGTAGAAATGGATCAAGGAACCGTGGCGCAGCTGTATGCTGACTGGCATGCACCGGAGAAATGCTGGACGTGGGGTGATGGCCGTATTTTTGTAACGGGAACAAAAGGAAGTGCGGAGATTCGGCTTGCCGGTGACCCTGTCGTTTCGACTGACGAAGAATTGCTGCTTATGATGACGCATGAACAAGCGCTTGTGGAAGTTCCACTAAGAGCACCCGTAGCATCGGTGACGGAGGATTTTTTGAGACGTGTCCGAGGAGAAGCACATGATTTCACCCACCAAGATTTGCTTGAAGCGACGAAAGCAACTTTGCTTGCTGATGAGCAGGCCAAACGAGTGAAGTTCTTAAGATCAATCTCTTAGTCATAATCTTAACCCGGATTTAGCTAAAGGTTAGATGACAATGAATGGGACAGGGGGAAAATAAAGATGGTATCTAAGGTGAAACCGCTAAGGTATGGAATTGTTGGCTGCGGGATTATTGCAGAAGTTCATGCAGCCGAGATGGTCAAAATACCAGAAGCGGAGCTAATCGCCGTGTGTGATAGCAAGCCCGATCATGCAGCTAGGTTCTCAGCACAATACGGGGCGGCTGCGTACAGCGATCTCGATCAGTTGCTTGCACGGACGGACATTGAAGCGGTATGTATCTGTACCCCTAGCGGACTGCATGTCGAGCAAGTGATACGGGCTGCTAAGGCAGGAAAGCATGTTCTCTGTGAGAAGCCAATGGCCATTGAAATAAATGGAATGGACCGGATGGTTGAGGCTTGCCGTGAGGCGGGTGTGAAGCTGGCTACTATTTTTCCAAGAAGGATGTCTCCTCAAGCACAATATGCGAAGCAGCTTATTGAACAGGGTGCTCTGGGCAGGCTGAGCTTATGTTCTGCTTACGTCAAAATCTATCGCAGTCAGGATTATTACGACAGTGCCGGCTGGCGGGGAACCTGGGAGATGGACGGCGGGGGTGCCATGATGAATCAGGGGATTCATACAGTCGATTTGCTGCAGTGGCTTGCTGGAAATGTCGTCTCATTACAGGGAAAAGCTCGGAATGTACTGAGGAACATCGAGGTAGAGGATACGGCTATTACAATGCTTGAGTATGAGAGTGGAGCTATGGGTGTGCTGGAAATTACTACAACTGCCTTCAAAGGCAAAGGAATGCGTATTGAAATCTATGGTGAGAAGGGTTCGCTGATCATCGAAGAAGAAGATATTGTACAGCTGGAGATCGAAGGGCAGCAGGTTCAGCTTCCTGTTTTTCCTCCATTTCAAGTAATACCTGACGGACACAGGGAACAGATCCGTGATCTCTGTTATGCGGTACGTGAGCAGAGAGAGCCGGTTATAACCGGAGAAGAGGGAAGACATTCGCTGGAGATTATTCTTGGAACGTATGCTTCTTCTCGTCAGCAGGAAGAAATTCGACTGAAAGAGTATTTCGCTGTGAGATAGGCGTGACATGAAGGAGCGGCTTGAAGAGGAAAGATGGGCCGGCAGAATGAATTCTCTGCGGGCCTTGGTTTATTTTCACGGGAATTCGCAGGGAGGAGGAATGAAGACGAATGTAGAGGTTGCATATTAGGATTTCGATGCTTCAAAAAGCTTGTTTGGGGTACAATACATATAGAGGTTTGTTACCTTGATTTTGGGTCTGTATATTTGTTACAATGAAGACCGGAATAGAGTTAGCTAGCAATACCGTCCAGTGTGAATAAATGATCCTGAGAAGAGGTGAGAACATGGCGAAGAATACGGACAGTAAAGTGCTTGCGCAGAATAAAAAAGCTTCCCATGACTACTTTATCGAGGATACGTATGAAGCAGGGATGGTGCTGACCGGTACGGAGATTAAATCTCTGCGAAATGGTCGTGCGAATATTGGAGATGCCTTTGCGACGATTCGTAATGGAGAGATTCATATTCACAACATGCACATTAGTCCATTTGAGCAAGGGAACCGCCACAATCCGGAAGACCCGACAAGAACACGTAAGCTGCTTATGCATAAAGCGCAGATCCATAAACTCCTTGGTTTATCCAAGCAGGATGGATACTCGATCGTACCACTCAAGATTTATATCAAGAATGGGTACGCGAAGCTGCTTCTTGGACTTGGTAAAGGTAAGAAGCAATATGATAAACGGGACACTGCTGCGAAGCGGGATGCACAACGTGATATTCAGCGTGCACTGCGAGAGAAGCAGAAGATTGCTCGTTAAGATGTAAGGTTAATGGTTTATGGTTGATGGTATGAAGCTTCATTTGGTAACTCTCTCCTTGTTTACCTGCAAGATGTAGTGTGCTATCTGTCGCATTATATATATTTTTGTGATATACTAAGTTTCGTACGAGAGAGGAACATACGATCTCGTGAAGACAAGTTTTTACTGCTTCTGATTATCCTTTTACCATGGAGGAAAAGGATACGGAATAGATCTACTTTTGCTCAGGATTACAATCCGATCTATCCAAAGAAGCCCTTTTTATTAAGGGGGCGTTTATGGATTCGACGGGGATAGTTCGAGCATGGGTAGCGGGTAGTGGGGACGCGTCCGCTTCATCAACGCTAAAGCCAATTAAACGGCAAACAACAAAACAACTACGCTTTCGCAGCTTAATAACCTGTGAGCGTGCTCTTACTCTGTATCGCCCATGTACCGGGATAAGGGCTCAACTTTAGTGGGATACGCTGTCTAGTCTCCGCCTGCGGCTAGCTGAAGAAGACAATCAGGCTGACCTGAAGAGAATCCGGTAACGGGGAGTCTCTAGGGTGACATTAAATCTGTTACTACACCCGTAGAAGCTTATGTGGCGTTATCTTCGGACAGGGGTTCGACTCCCCTCGCCTCCATACATAAACCCAGTCCTGATAAGGGCTGGGTTTTTTAATTAATATTGATTGTTGATCAGGGGATCAGTTCGAAACGCATAGTTACCTCTTACCTCTGTATCCCAGTTTGCAACGATCTCTCTATTGAATACTTCCAAAAAGTTTGATTTTCTGCATTCTAAATTAACCAATGTGTTAAGAGGAGAGAATTTCAGCCCAAATCCTGATATTTACGTCCATACTAATAGTTTGGGAATAACGAACTGTAAAAGTGGATCTATCCAAGAATGGAGTGTCATTGTCTGCTGACCCAAATGTGATTAGTAGAGTTTTTAATTTTTTCAAAAAAGTACTTGCATAATTTTTATCAGCATGGTATATTCTAATTCCGGCCAAGAAGTTAGACAGTAAGCAACACGCTGAATAACCAAGCAACTTAACGAAGTCGAATGAAACTTCTATAAAAAGCTTGACACTCTGAACCGGAAATGATATGATATAAACTCTTCTGACGACGAAAGTTGTTAGCGAGATTGATCTTTGAAAACTGAACAACGAGGAGTTTTACGCAAGTGAAACTCGTGAGTGAATTAATACAAATTCAATTTGTTGGTCATAACAAATTGAATAGAGAACGTTAAGTTCTCGTCAGCATTTTCTAAATGAGCTTATCGCTCTTTTCAATAACTTTATTGGAGAGTTTGATCCTGGCTCAGGACGAACGCTGGCGGCGTGCCTAATACATGCAAGTCG
>NZ_JARBDA010000024.1:0-43726 GCF_036577645.1 Paenibacillus sp. GYB006
AAGAGTATGAAGATCCATTCATCAGCAACAGGAGCAAAAAGAAATAAACCAGTTTAACTGGTAAGTGAAAGTGACAAATAACAATGAGCCTGAACAGATTTACTGTCAGGCTAGCGTCTTTAGGCGCGGTTTGGCAACAAGGGGTTATACCCCAAGTACAAACCACCCGTTTTACGGGTGGTCCTGATTTGTATACGTACATGTGTTCTGGATTAGTGATAACTTTCCTTATACTTACCGTTGTCATCATGTTTCGATTGTTTTCGGCGATCATTACGGGCCTGCTGTTGTTGCTGAGCATCCAGGCTGTTTACAGGTGTTGATTCCAAATCATTTACTTCGTTGACCAGATTTTTGTCAGGTTGGTTTGGGCTCAATGAGTGGTCCTCCTTAATTATTGCAATAGTATGTGAAATGTATTATGTGCTGGGTAAGGTATAACTATTCAATATCTGGGTTTAACGCTTTATTAGCATGTAATATAATTTTTAGATGTTGGAATATCATATTTTTTTATTAAGAGTAGCTTTTTAGATGGAATTGTGCTATACTAAGTTTATTGAATTGTTGACCTGAAAAAATCCGCATAGCGTAGAGGGTTATTCTTCTAAATAATAACCTTGTCCCCTATGTGTATTTTTATTTAAGGTAAGAATTTCATGTAAATTTAAAAATTAGGTGGTAATAACAATGGAAACAGGAACAGTAAAATGGTTTAACGCAGAAAAAGGATTTGGCTTTATCGAAGTTGAAGGCGGAGACGATGTATTCGTACATTTCAGCGCAATCACTGGCGAAGGTTTCAAATCTTTGGACGAAGGTCAACGTGTTGAATTCAACATCGTTCAAGGCCAACGTGGCGCACAAGCTGAAAATGTTGTAAAACTATAATTTTAGCTTTAGAAAGCTCCAAACCTTAGGTTTGGGGCTTTTTTTATTTTACATTACATATACGACTCTCCAGTGGAAGATTGTGGGTGGGATCTATGTAATTTAGATTTCTTCACAAAAACCCCGCTTCCTAATGAAACAGGGAACGAGGTTTTATATAAAGAACAGTTTTTTACCAGCTCACTACTCCGTTTACGAAGATTCAACTAGATGAGCCAGTAAAGTCTGGGTTTATTGTTATCGGCTATTACTGTCACCAACGGATAGATCGAGGTTATCTTATCTCCAAGTGGTTACCGTCTCCACAGGCAGGCGATAGGATTCGAATCCTTCGCTGGCTGCTTTTCCAATCGTAATGAGCATAATCGGTACATAACGATCTTTATCAAGGCCGAACACTTCAGCGATTTGATCCTTCTCATAACCACCAATCGCATTGGTGTCATAACCGTGTGCACGTGCAACAAGCATAAGCTGCATGGATACCAGACCAGCATCTAGTATGTTGGTTTCTCTTAGTGTTGTTTCCGGCATGACTTTATAAAATTGTCCAATGGCGTTCATCTGCTGCTCTTTCACTTCGCTAGGCATATATCCCAGCTCAACGGCTTTTTCATAAATTTCTTCCGCATAATCAAAGTTATCCATATCGGCAAAAACAGCGATTACCGCTGATGAGCTCATGACTTTATCTTTGTTGAATCTGGCAAGATGGCTAAGTGTTTCTTTTCCTTCTTCGCTATCGATGACTACAAAACGCCAAGGTTGCAAATTGACGGATGAGGGAGCACGTGTAGCCTTCGCTATTATTTCTGACATTTCCTCACGACTGATTTTCACAGTAGGATCATATGTTTTAATGGAACGGCGTCCCAAAGTAATTTCATTAAAATCGTTTGTTTTCTGAACGTTATGCATCGTATATTCCTTCTTTCATTATGTCTAATATGTTTATTCTATTTGTTGATCCATCAATATTTGACCCATCAATGTTTGATGTATCAACAATATAGTACACTCGAACTGTTTTTGCAAATACATAAAATTACATCACGAAAAAAGGCCCTAAAAATAAAGGGTACTCCTCAATAAGGAAAATGAGCATTAGATCAACTTCACGAAATGTCACACTTTTTTAGCGACAAAATTCAAATGATTATATTAAAGAGTAGCTTTTTAGATGGAGCTGTGCTATAATAAGTTTATTGAAGTATTGACCTAGCGAATTCACATAGCGTAGAGGGTTATTCTTTAAAAATAATAACCTTGTCCCCTATGTGTATTTTTATTTAAGGTAAGAATTTCATGTAAATTTAAAAATTAGGTGGTAATAACAATGGAAACAGGAACAGTAAAATGGTTTAACGCAGAAAAAGGATTTGGCTTTATCGAAGTTGAAGGCGGAGACGATGTATTCGTACATTTCAGCGCAATCACTGGCGAAGGTTTCAAATCTTTGGACGAAGGTCAACGTGTTGAATTCAACATCGTTCAAGGCCAACGTGGCGCACAAGCTGAAAATGTTGTAAAACTATAATTTTAGCTTTAAAAAGCTCCAAACCTTAGGTTTGGGGCTTTTTTTATTTGCGATTTAAGTTTACTTCAGTCTAGATAGTTGAGGTGGATCAGCGAAACGTTGGTCTAATCCTATCGATTTTTGTTAGTACATGAATAGACGTTATAACATATGTGAAAACTTTTGAGAGGGTATTTGTTAACAAAAGTGGTCTGTGTTTAAATAAAGGCATAATGATAAACGGAGGAGCTTCGAATAAAAATGGCTAAATCCATCGTAGAAAAATTGAATTTACATAAATACAATGAAGTCGCTGTTTTGGATGCCCCAGAAGGCTCGAATTACTTAGCTGAATTAACAGGTTATGATACAGAGCTTAGAGATCATCATGCATATGATCTCATATTTGCTTTTGTACTGAATATGGATTCATTAAAAGCATTGGTAGATCGTGTGATTACGAATCAGCATCTTCAGACAGGTGGATATCTCTTTGCAGCGTATCCGAAAAAGGGAAACAAAGTCTATCCCACATTTATTCACCGTGACGAATTGTTAGAAGGGCTTGGCAGTGACGAGAATGGTTATGTCGGGACAAGTCATATTAAATTTGCGCGAATGGTGGGATTGGATTCCATCTTTACCGTAGTTGGACTAAAAGAAGACGCGAAGAACAAGCAGAAAGCTTCTTCTAAACCAAGCGGGTATGTAGATGATTATATTTCATTTATACCAAGTGTCGAAAAGGATCTCTATGATACGCCGGATTTACTCGCCTTCTACCAATCATTAACCCCTGGCTATCGCAAAGACTGGGCACGTTATGTCTACAGTGCAAAACAAGAGGAAACGAGAGCAAAACGGCGTGAAGAGATGAAAATGATCCTTCGCAAAGGTTATAAAAGTCGTGAACTATATCGCCGGGATCAACCATAGAAAGTCGTTTAAAAATAAGCGAAGGTACACTCATCTAAATGAGTGGCACCGCTTATTCAGGCGAATAACTAATGAGAAATAGTTCCCATCTAAGTCATTTCCACATTATACCTAAACATTTAAGTAGCTAATTACTCTGAAATATGCTATAATAAGTTTATTGAAGTAATTGACCTAGAGAAATCCGCATAGCGTAGAGGGTTATTCTTTAAATAATAACCTTGTCCCCTATGTGTATTTTTATTTAAGGTAAGAATTTCATGTAAATTTAAAAATTAGGTGGTAATAACAATGGAAACAGGAACAGTAAAATGGTTTAACGCAGAAAAAGGATTTGGCTTTATCGAGGTTGAAGGCGGAAGCGACGTATTCGTACACTTCAGCGCAATCACTGGAGACGGATTCAAATCTTTGGACGAAGGTCAACGTGTTGAATTCAACATCACACAAGGCCAACGCGGTCCACAAGCTGAGAATGTTGTAAAACTGTAATTAAGTTTTCGAAAGTCCCAAACGTTAGGTTTGGGGCTTTTTTTTATTTTTTCTCTTTTATTCGGACACAAATAGAGCCAAGCCATATTATTTAATGGCTTGGCTCTATTGTTGTTTATACGTTCTCAAAGGAAAAATACACTTTCTTTGAAACGTCAAAAATTCCATGTATGTTATCGTCTGTTATTTCTTAACGAGGAATAACTGAATTAGCATTTCGTAAGAATAAATTAGCATCGTATTCACATCAAAATCATAATCTGTCATTTCCGATTCAAAGGCATGATTTATAACCGAGGACAGAATAAAGATTAATAGTTCTACGGTTTGATCTTTACCCACTGGTGTAGGTGTATTTGGAATAGTGGGACATTGAGGAATGAAAACCCCTTTTTCTACTCCCTCTCGATAGATGTCTCGAACACATTCTCTTCGATTCTCACTAAATGCTCTAAATTTCTCCCAATCTTCCGGAAAATACTTTTTCAGTTCATTCAGATGTCTTTTGCGAAGCGTTTGAATGTTGTATAGATAAAAAACAGCACGCAGTTTTTCGACATAATCATGTTTCTCATGAATGATTCGGTTCAGTTCCTCTCGGTCATTAGCGATAAACGAATCACAGATCGAGCTGATTAGATGATCTTTGTCTTTAAAATGGAGATAGATTGTTTTCTTACTGATTCGCAAATTATCTGCCAGTTCATGCATCGTGAATTTACGGAATCCATACTCGTCGATTAACTTTTTTCCTTCTTCAATAATTCGTTGTTCTATATTCATATCAGCACCTCCTCTGTGAAGTTTATATATTCATGGAAAATATAAATACCGAGATACCTTATTATACAGATTAAAGTCTCCGGTAAAAATGGTAAAAAAACGAACAAATTTTAGAATCTGCTTATTTATATGACTCTGCTAAAGAATTAACAGTTTGTTTCAAGTTTATACAAAACGGCACGATACTTGCAGCGACCAAGCAAATGCTCATTGCAATATACGCAGTAACAAAGGAACCTCCTGATTCAGTGACAAGATTACCAATGATGATAGGCGCAATGATGCCGCCCATAAAGGCACCAATATTAATAACAGAAAAAGAGGAACCGATGATCTGATTGGATACTAAGCGATATGGCAACACCATGTAAGCCGTGAAGGCAAACATAAGTAAGACGGATATAGCATACAGCAATAGAACGGTAATGACAAAATGAGTCGAATAGATAAAACCGATTAGGCAAGCTGCAGCAGCCAGAGAAGAGAGAGTGATGAATGTTTTCTCCTTCTGTTTAAAATATTTGTTGATCAAAATGCCAGCCGCCATCGTGGCAACTGCCATAAGTATCGAATTACTCGTTAGTAGATATCCGATTTTTGTATTGTCCATCATATGAAAATTAGCTTTTAAAACGGACGGCAGCCAGGAGATGACACCCGTAGCTACTAAGTTCGTAAATAACATACCGAGTGCGATATAGAGCACATTTTTTTCTTTCCATGCATCAAAAAGAGATACAGACTTCTTGGATTTTGTTCTTTTTAGGGATTGCTCTTTCTCTTTCACAAATATAAACATCATCAACCATAAGGCAATATAAAAAACAGTGATTAACCAGTAAGCAACTCGCCAATTAATATTAATTAATTGAGTTCCAATGGTAAAAGCAAATACACCGCCGACTCCAGCTGTAGCAAGTACTTTAGACTGAATGGAAGCATGTTGCTCCCCGTCAAAATTTGTACTTATGATCTTAGGTGAACCTGTTGTGTAACTTGCATGCCCCAGTCCAACGCCCATCCGCATCATAGCCAGTGCAAGTAATGAGCTGGAGAAACTAAAGAAGATCGTAAAGAGAATGAGGACAAACAATGAGGATAAAATAAATTTACGATAACCGAATCGGTCGACCAGCCATCCTCCTGGAATCGTAATTAATGTAAAACCGATATAGTAGACACTTAGAATCATCCCCGTTTGATTCGGTAACCAGTGGAATTGATCACCCAAGGCCAAAACAGTCATCGAAATCATATTCTTATCCATAGAGATAAAACTGCCCATAATTAAAACAGTTATCGCAATTTTCCATTGTTCTTTTGTCAGTATCACGGTGTGCACCTCATATGCTGTAAACTTTATCGATCATTTTAATAAGATCAGCCCTATTAAAAAAGCTAACTACAACCAATGAATATTGGTGAAATCGTTGTAGTTAGCTTTTATATTTATCAATTATCTGAAAAGGGAGGAAGTAGGTTAGTTTTGCGAGATATAGTCTTGATTAAGCGTTATTTCCGACAACTTAATCTGGTTGTTACAAAGACGCAGATTCATATTTAGGTTTTGTTTTAGCTGCAAGGAAGTACAAAGCGGCACTTACACAAGAAAGTACAATGAGCACAGTTAAAACGAGACCATAAGAATTATTGATACCATATACAACTCCACCAAATACGGCACTGAGTGCAGTTCCTAAGGAAGAGAACATGGAAACTGTACCGAAGATGGAACTGAAATCTTTTTCACCAAACAGGTAAGCCGTAATGTAGGATGGAGCGATCGTAAGTGCAGTTGCACCAAATCCTGTGAATGTTGCATAAAGGATACCTGCGATTTGTCCATCTGCATGTCTTAAGAATACAAAGCTGAGTACGTTACAAATTCCTAAGAAGATGATCATGAGAGTGAGTCCCATTTTATCAAACATTCTGCCAACGAGCAGCTTGCCGACAATAACCATTGCCGATCCCAAGGATAATAGGAATGCAGCTCTTGACGAAGTAGCACCGATATCTGTCAAGAATGGAGCAAGGTTGATAATCATGGTATTCGCAACGATACCTGTTACGATAATAGCCGCGCACAAGATCCAAAATGATGGTGTTCTTAATACATCTTTTTGGTTCATACCGGATAACACTTGATTTTTATCTTTAGTAGGTGCTTGACCAAGTGGTGTCAAACCCATATCGGATGGGTGGAATCTGACAACAAATGCAGTCAGCGGAACGATGGTAACGGCAATCATAATACCTATGATCAGGTAGGTTGTTCTCCAACCCACGGAACTAATCAAGGAACTTACGATGGGACTCAGGATAATACCGCCTAAGCCGCTACCTGATAAGGCAATACCGAGTGCCAATCCGCGTTTCTCATTAAACCAGTTCGTAATGAGCACCGAAGAGGGAACAATTGATCCTGCAATGAGTGAAATACCTTGAAGAACAGATAGTGCATAGAAAACATAGATATTACTTGCAAAAGAAAATCCGACAAATGATAGTGCACCTAGAAGAGTACATACCGTCATATAAACTCGAATATTTACTTTTTTAAGTATTTTACCTGCGATTGGGGCTACTACTAAACCAACTAATGTAACGATGGTAAAGTATAGACTGAACTGAGATCTTTCAATACCGAGCTCCTGTGATACAGGGTCTGTAAAAAACGAAATCAAGTTAACAATGGGTGTGAAAAGGAATGTCATTGACATAAAGGCTGTGATTACGATCCACCAGCCATAGAACATTTTGTTGTTTTTAGCCATGAGTTGCACCTTCCCGAGTTTGATATGAATAATCTATTCTTGTCCCAATAAATCCAAGATTAATTGAACTTCTACTTTTGTACCGTTAACCAATGCTTCTTCCATGACTCTGAATTTAGGATGGTGGTTCATATAACCGCATCCTTCTTCTTCTAAGCCGGCGCCTAATAACATGAAGCAGCCTGGAACGACTTTGGTATAAGCAGAGAAATCTTCACTTGCCATTAGCATAGGAGATTCATAGACTAAATCTTCACCAAGCACTTTTGTAGCCGACTCATAAGCAAATTCAGCAAGTTCAGGTGTGCTGTATACAGCCGAATAACCACGGACATAATCAAGTTCAACCGTAGCGCCGTAAGCAGCAGCAACATAATCAATGATTTCTCTAACGCGTTTTTCCATCAGATTGCGGATTTCTTCATTTGTCGTACGAATGGAACAACTTAATGTAGCTGTATCCGCAATAATATTAGGAGCTTGGCCGCTGTGGAATTCACCAATGCTTAAGATCGCCATTTCGCTTGCTGGAACATTACGAGATACAATACTTTGAAGTGCCATAACCATATGACTGCCGACTACAATAGGGTCAATCGACAATTCTGGTGTAGAAGCGTGAGATCCTTTGCCTTGAATTTTGAGGAAGAATCCATCAGCTGCAGTAGTTGTATAACCTGTTTTCACAATGCCAAGAGAGCCTGTTTTTAATCTTGGGATAATGTGAATACCGTAGATTTGATCTACGTCCTTAAGTACACCTGCATCCACGAGTTCTTGAGCACCGCCAGGCACTTGTTCTTCCGCATGTTGAAAAATAAATTTAACGGTTCCAGCTAGTTTGTCTTTCATACCCGATAGTACACTTGCTGCTCCAAGCAACATTGCAACATGAGTGTCATGTCCGCAAGCGTGCATTACACCGTCATTCACGGATTTGAAATCTACGTTAGATTCCTCTTGAATTGGCAAAGCATCCATATCTGCTCGAAGTGCAATTGTTTTTCCCTCGCCAGCAGCACCGACTAGGGTAGCGACTACACTGGTTGGAGTAGGGCGTGTTAACTCAAGATTAGGAAAAGTAGATAATGTATCGTAAATATATTGTGAAGTTTTAAATTCCTTAAATGAGAGTTCAGGATGTTTATGTAGATGCTGTCTCCATTCTGAAATCTTCTCTACAGGTATTTGATCAAACCAGTCCATCATCGTAAAAACTCCCTTCTCGTTATAGAAATAGTATTGTGAAACAATTCACAGATTTAATTAAATATAAAATAGAAAAGCTGATTCTAAGAGATAATAGATAGGAACGTTCTTTCTTGGGTACCAGCAACAAAGGACTGTTCTTGTTTATGAATCTAGAATATCACGAAACTAAAAAACTTTCTAGAGTTTCCTAGTGTTAAATTTGTGAACGTCATTTCGGGTAGGTTTTGTAGAGCATTTGCAGATTTGAGGTTCTGATAAGGACGACAAACCGTTGTTATATTGACTTCGAGATCTATATTTTCATGTAAGTTAAGTCGCAAAAATGAGCATTTAAAAATATTAATTTTATTTGTTATTGTAAACTTTATCACTGATGGACATCGAAATTTCTGTAATTCGTTGTCACGATTCAAAAGAGACCTATAGAACAAACTGTAAAAAATAGAAGTTTTTAATTTTTGGGAAATCTGTTACTATAAAAATAAATAAGCGCATTCAAAGGGATGTGCAAGCACATATACCGAGAATGATAGATTTTAAATTTTAGCCGAATCAACAACATTACATATACCTATTACTAGAATAGGTAGACCAGGAGGGAATCATTTGAGTTCAGATCTTATTGGCGTTCCATTAGAAGGGTTTGCAGAATTCAGTAGAAAAGTCGCAGCAGAAGGTGCAGTTCTCTTAAAAAATGAAGGAAAGGTTCTTCCTATACAGGTTTCCGAAAACGTTTCAGTTTTTGGTCGCACCCAGGTAAATTACTATCGCAGCGGTACAGGATCGGGCGGAAGCGTAAACGTCGTATACACAACAAATCTGCTGGATGGACTCCGGGCGAAGGCGCAAATTAGCGTTAATGAAGAACTGGCATCCGTATACGAGAAATGGATTGAAGAGAACCCATTCGATAATGGTGGAGGCGGCTGGGCTGCAGAGCCTTGGCATCAACAAGAAATGCCTTTAACGGATGACCTCGTCGCTGCTGCAAGACAGAAATCAGCGAAAGCGATTATTGTTATTGGTCGTACCGCAGGGGAAGATCAAGATAATGCTGACGAGCAAGGAAGCTATCAGCTGACGGATGATGAAAAAGCAATGTTAAAGATCGTTACAACACATTTCAAACAGACGATTGTGGTACTGAACGTATCCAATATTATTGATATGAGCTGGCTGAGTGAGAAGACTTTTGTGCATCCGGTATCAAGTGTAATTTACGCTTGGCAGGGCGGAATGGAAGGCGGAAATGCAATTGCCGACGTGCTGGTCGGTGATGTGACGCCAAGCGGGAAGTTAACGGATACGATTGCTTACTCTATTGAAGATTACCCATCCACACAGAATTACGGCAATGAGTTTAAGAATCTCTATGAAGAAGATATTTATGTAGGTTACCGCTACTTTGAGACTTTCTGTCCAAATAAGGTTCAATTTGAATTTGGTTATGGACTGTCTTATACCACTTTCCAGGTAAAGCCTGAAGAAGCTAAGCAGATCACAAAAGATGGATCGAAGTATATTGAGATTGAGGTAACTGTCACAAATACCGGTGATACTTATGCAGGCAAAGAGACGGTACAAGTCTACTATGAAGCGCCTCAAGGAAAGCTCGGGCAGCCGGCCAAAGCGCTTGCCGCTTTTGCAAAAACAAAAATTGTTCAACCGGGTGAAACCGAGCGTTTGATCCTGCAATTTCCTGTGAATTCAATGGCTTCGTATGATGACAGCGGGGTAACGGGATTCCCATCTGCTTATGTTTTAGAAGAAGGAAGTTATTTATTTTATGTTGGCACAAGTGTAAAACAGGTAGAAAAAGTATCGGTGAATGGACAGAATGGCTACCATATTGAGGAACTTACCGTAGTTGAACAGCTGCAAGAAGCGATGGCGCCAACAGAAAAATTCAAAAGAATGATACCGGGTGTTCGTAAAGAAGACGGGGTTTATGAATTGGCAGAAGCTGAAGTGCCTACCCGCCAAATTTCTTTAGCAGATCGAATTAAAGCAAATTTACCGAAAACATTGGATCAAACAGGAGATCAAGGTTACAAGCTGAGTGATGTACATGAGCAGAAAGTCAGCATGGAAGCTTTTATTGCTCAGCTCAGTGATCAAGATTTAGCGGCTATTATTAGAGGTGAAGGCATGAGCAGCCCGCTGGTTACACCGGGAACAGCATCTGCTTTTGGCGGTGTCAGCGACAGTCTTCTTAGCTATGGTATTCCAGTCGGCTGTACATCTGACGGCCCTTCGGGGATCCGAATGGACAGTGGTCAGCAGGCAACTCAGGTTGCGATTGGAACATTGCTTGCCGCAACATGGGACACGGAACTAGTAGAAGAATTATATGTATTGGAAGGCCAAGAGCTGGTGCGTAACAATATTGATACTTTGCTCGGACCAGGTCTTAATATTCGTCGTAGTCCGCTAAATGGACGTAACTTTGAATATTTCTCAGAAGATCCGCTGGTCTCCGGATTGTTTGCAGCAGCTTGTACCCGCGGGATTCGCAAGGGTGGTTCGCAGGCGACGCTGAAACACTTTGCCTGCAACAACCAGGAGAAATACCGTACTAAAGTGGATGCGGTTGTATCTGAGCGTGCTTTGCGAGAAATCTACCTAAAAGGATTCGAAATTGCAGTAAAAGAAGGCGGAGCGAATTCTATTATGACTTCGTATAATCCGGTCAATGGACATTGGGCAGCATCTAATTATGATCTGAATACGACGATTCTTCGCGGTGAGTGGGGTTTCAAAGGGATCGTAATGACCGACTGGTGGGCTGTGATGAACGATGTCATAAACGGGGGACCGGCTGATCGTAAATATACGAATTACATGGCTCGCGCTCAAAATGATCTATATATGGTCGTTAGTAATTACGGAGCTGAAACGAATGTCTGGGGCGACAACACGATAGAGTCACTTGAAAATGGTAGCCTTACCCGCGGTGAGTTACAGCGTAATGCAATGAATATCTGTGGATTTTTAATGCAAGCACTTGTATTTTCTAGAGATCAAGTTATACAGGAGAAAATCGAGACGTGTAAGGCAGATGCTACTCTGCAAGCAGATGAAGCGCAAATCGTAGGGCAAGATGAGCAGATAAAAGTGATTCCATCCGGCTCAACCATCATGAAAGTGAATGAGCCAGGCGTATATCGTATGTTTGCCGGCCTGATGTCTCCAGATGGAGAGTTGTCACAAAGTGCGTGCAATCTTATTCTGAATGACCAAGTGGTAACGACCATTCAGACCAATGGTACAGAAGGTAAATGGATAAAGCTGAAACAAGCTAAGGTTGAGCTGGAAGCAGGACTTTACGAGATGAAGTTTGAGCATATTAAGCCTGGTATGCATATCGACTGGATTGAATTTAAGCAGGTATAATCAGCGATAAACACTTATTTTTTGGCTAAAAAGTCTGTAGATATGTTCCTTCTTGAACAAAGAGGATCTCTACAGACTTTTTCTATATAGATGAAGAAAGGGGATGGGCTGCCTCATTTCCATTTTATACATTTATAATATATGTGGCTAAATGTTCGGAGATATGCTATACTAAGTTTATTGAAGCATTGACCTAACGAATCCACATAGCGTAGAGGGTTATTCTTTAATAATAACCTTGTACCCTATGTGTATTTTTATTTTAAGGTAAGAATTTCATGTAAATTTAAAATTAGGTGGTAATAACAATGGAAACAGGAACAGTAAAATGGTTTAACGCAGAAAAAGGATTTGGCTTCATCGAGGTTGAAGGCGGAAGCGACGTATTCGTACACTTCAGCGCAATCACTGGAGAAGGATTTAAATCTTTGGACGAAGGTCAACGTGTTGAATTCAACATCGTACAAGGCCAACGCGGTCCACAAGCTGAAAATGTTGTAAAACTCTAATTAAGAGTCTTATGCCTCAAACGTATCGTTTGGGGCATTTTTATTTATATAACCTATTCAGATACAGAAAGAGGGATGCGAATGTACAATTCTCGAAGAAAACCAATGGAAGATGTACCGATGGAGTTAACGGCAATATGGTCTTGTTCAAACGACGAATGCAAAGGATGGATGAGAGATAACTTCGTATTCTCCGAGGTTCCCGTATGCCCTCAGTGTCAGTCTAGCATGATAAAAGATGAGAAAATGCTTGCAGCTGTGACGAACACGAGTCCTAACCAGAATAAAAAATAAGGGGAGGAGAGTTTTACTCTTTATTCCTATATAAAGGCACCGATTCAATTGCTTCGGTGTTCTTTTTTTTATGCGGCGTCAGATGGATAGAAAGGGATGAAATGTATGCATTTGTTTCAGGATTATAATTTAAAAGTGAAAAAGACATTCAATGCAACGAACACCGAAGAGGTACTTACAGTATCAGAGGCGGGAAATCTACTGGGTTTATCCAAAGATCAAATGAAATTGTATGTAGATAAAAATAAATTAACCAAGGTTCCGATTAATAGAAGTGTGCATCGATATCTTTTACTAAAAGAAGAAATTGATAAAATAGTTAAAACGTAATGAACACCAACGATATGGTGTTTTTTTATTGGGTAAAATATGAAGATGACAGTAAAAAAATAAGAAGGGTGTCTTAAGCGACTCGTTAGATTGAAACCTTCGTATCCTTTTTTATGTATTATAGAGTAAAGATTCTTTTTTAAAGGAGGAGATATCCATCAGTATTCTTTCTAGATTCAGAGACATTATGAAAGCGAATATGCATGACTTGGTTACCAAAGCAGAAGATCCAGAGAAAATGATGAATAACTATATGAAGCAACTGAACATTGACATAGGCAAAGTGAAATCAGAAACGGCGTCGGTAGCAGCGGAAGAGAAAAGAGCGAAGAGAGCGCTGGATGATGCTAAGGCAGAAGTAAATAAACTGCAGCGATATGCTGAGAAAGCAGTGGAGTCCGGAAATGAGGAGCAAGCATTGCAGTTTCTGGACCGTAAGGTAGCACAAGCAGAGAAATTAGGTGAACTGGAAGCTAGGTACGAACGTGCTTCCTCTAACAAGAAAAATATGAAGCAGATCCAGGATAAACTGATTTCTGATCTTAACATTCTAGAGAAACGACGCGCAGAATTAAACGGAAAGATAGCTGCTACGGCTGCCCAGCAGAAAATAAATGCGATGGGCTCAAATGCGGATGTTAGCGGTTCTGTGTTCGATGTAATCGAAGAAAAGGTTAATAAAGCATATGATGAAGCCATGGCTATTGCTGAACTCAGAGAGCAACCGAAGGACGATCTCGATGATCTTATTGCTCAGTTGGAGAGGGAGAACAATAAGAGTTCGGATAGGAATGCAGAAGAGGAGCTTGCCGCAATTAAAGAAAAACTCAACAACAAGAAGTTATAAATTCTTGGGTGGGTAGTGAGGTGAACATATGCCAGTCATCGAATATAAATGTCCGAACTGCGGAAGCAGCATGGTGTTTGACAGTGAGTCAGGGATGCTGCATTGCCCGAGTTGTGGCCGTGACGATAATATTGAGGAAATCCCGGATCCTTTAACCAGAAATGTGTTTACCGAAAATGAAGTGAATGAATACCACTGCACCAGTTGCGGCGCAGTCCTCATGACAGAGGCGGAAACAGCAGCTACGGTATGCAGTTTCTGTGGTTCCTCTGTTGTGCTCGGCGACCGGCTTACTGGAGAACTAGCCCCGGCAAAGATTATTCCATTTTCCATCAGCAAAGAAGAAGCGATACAAGCTTTTCGAAAATGGTGCCGGAATGGACTTCTTACGCCAAGTAGCTTTATGACAGCGGACCGAATTAAAGGAATTACCGGAATCTACGTGCCTTTCTGGTTATATGGATTACATAATCACATTGAAGTCCGTGGTCTGGGTACAAAAGTGAGGAGTTACACAAGAGGCGATTATCATTATACGGAAACGATGCATTTTGAGGTTTACCGTAAGATCCGGCTCAATTATGATAATGTACCGATTGACGCGGCTGAGAAAATGAATGATGAACTGATGGATAAACTCGAACCTTTCCCATATGGTCAGCTAAAAAGCTTTAAATCCCCTTATCTTGCCGGGTTTGTTGCCGAAAAATATAGCTATGATGAATCAGAGCTGCTGCCGCGGGCAAAGGAAAAGATTCGTCAGTATATCGATTCTTACATTCAGTCATCAGCTTCTGGTTATGCCACGGTAAGTTTCACGGATAAGCAGATCGATACCACCTTAGCACGTGCCGATTATGTCCTGCTTCCGGTATGGATGGTGCAATATGATTATAAAAAAGCCGAGCATACATTTGCGATGAACGGACAGACAGGTAAAGTGGTGGGCAAACCTCCGATTAGCAAAGGGAAAGTAAGTGCTTGGTTTGCAGGAGTCTCTGGCATTTCATTTCTATCGCTGAAATTGATTTCCTGGATGATGGGAGGAGGATTTTGGTGAAAAAGAAGAAAGCCATCCTGACTACTTTACTGCTCTTTGCTTTTATTCTTGTGATTGTTCCTCTTGACCTGGCGGGAGCAGCCGAATCAAGTTCTATAGCTGCGGATAAACAGTTAATCTACGATGAAGCAGGGTTGTTAACTCAGGCGCAAGCAGACAGACTCAATACCATGGCCAATGAGTATGGGGCCGAGCGAAACACGGATATTATCATCTATACGACATTAAATGAAGAGGGTATAGATGCTATGATTTTGACGGAAGACTTCTATGATGAGCATGCTCCCGGATATGATCGGCCGCATGGGAATGCCGTTATTTTGACACTGGATATGAACAATACAGAAGTATATATCGCTGGATTTTATAAAGGGCTGGATTATCTTAATGACAGCAGACTAGACCAAATACGAACCAAGATCAGTCCTGATCTAAGCTATGGAAATTATGAACTTGCATTTGAGAATTATATACTAACCGTCTATGAGTTTATGGAACACCGCCCAGGAGTTTTATTTAATATTTGGTTTCAACTGGCCGTTTCTCTGGGGATCGGCGCTCTAGTCGTCGGGGTGATGGCTTATCGCTCTGGCGGACGTATCACCGTGAACCGGCAGACATATGAAGATGCAAGTACATCAGGCATACTGGATCGTCAAGATCGGTATCTGAGAACAACAGTGACCAAACGCAAGATTGAACGGAATAATAATAACGGCGGTCCTGGCGGCGGTGGCGGAGGAATCAGCAAGGGCGGCCACTCGCATAGCGGAAGCAGAGGATCGTTCTAAACGGAAGGAATGAGAGTAAATGTCTTTTTTCAAAAACCAGTTTGCAAACGTAGTCGAGTGGGAAGAGTTCAGAGATGATATGATTTTCTGGAAGTGGAGCAATAGAGAGATTAAAAAAGGAAGTAAGCTCCTTATCCGATCCGGGCAAGATGCGATCTTTATTCATAACGGAAAAATTGAAGGGATTTTTGAAGAAGAAGGCGAGTATAGCATTGAATCCGACATTGTTCCATTCCTGTCTACACTGAAAGGGTTTAAGTTTGGCTTTAACAGTGGAATGAGAGTGGAAGTGCTCTTCGTCAATACAAAAGAGTTCACTGTCAGATGGGGGACACAGAATCCTATTCTAATTCCAACCTCGCAGTTACCGGGCGGAATGCCGATCCGTGCGAACGGTACGTTCAATTTCAAAGTAAATGATTATGTGACACTTATTGATAAAATCGCAGGGGTGAAGAACAGTTATCTAGTAGAGGACGTTAAGATTCGAATTACTTCTGTGCTGGATCAGCTTCTAATGAAATGGATTAGCCGCGAAGGTAAGGATATGTTTAACTTGCAGGCCAATGCCTCTGAAATTGCAAGAGGAATCCAGGAAGATTTGGATATGCAAGTGATGAATAATGGGATGACGATTACCGGGTTTCAGGTGATGAGTTTTAATTATCCTAAAGAGATTCAGGACATGATTACGAAGACGGCCTCTCATGAAATGATCGGTAATCTGCAAAAGTATCAGCAGGTTAGTATCACTGATGCGATTGCGTCCGGCAACCTCAAAGGCGGCAGTACAGCTGCAGATATGATTGGAATACAAATGGGAATGAATGCAGCAAATCAGATGATGAAAAATATAGAATCTAACGAGAAATCCGCTGCTTCTGAAAATTCAAACGTTAAACCTGCGGCATCTTCCTCTGCGGAAGAAGGCCAGAAAAAACCGAATTTCTGTCCGAACTGTGGTACGAAGACGGAAGGTGCTAACTTTTGTCCAAACTGTGGTCAAAAATTGAGTTAATAGATAACGTATTAATGTGAAGTTACCAAAAGACACCTGAATGGTGTCTTTTTTTGTATAGTTTTCATATAGATATGCCTCTTCATATATGAATAAAGTGTAGCAAGGGAACTTTATTTATATTTTTCGTTTATTAGCAGCTATGATACCATATGTGAGGAAAAGAGGGTGATGATATGATGAATACTTCTTATTGGTTAACCAATGTAAGATTAGAACAGGGCTATATCATGGAAGATAGACAAGTAGTGGGTACGAAGACAGAGATCTGTCACGTTCGAATCGAAGACAGTGTAATTGCTGAAGTTGTGGAGGCAGGTACAGAGATCGTGAGTCCTCTTCCCAAATACGATGGCAAACAATTATTAATGCTTCCTTCCTTTGAGGAAGCGCATATTCATTTGGATAAAACGTATTATGGTGGTCCTTGGCAAGCGGTGCGAAAGGTAACCAGTATCTTCGAAAGGATTGAAGAAGAGAAGCGTTTATTACCGAAGCTCCTGCCGACGGCAAGACAACAAGCAGAGCGTATTTTGGAACTTATACAGGGATATGGTTCTACATATGTTCGAAGTCATTGTAATATTGAACCGGTGAGTGGACTACATAGGTTAGAAGCAACAAAACAAGCTTTAGATACATTTTCGGGAAAAATCACCTCTGAGATTGTAGCTTTTCCGCAGCATGGATTGCTTAGATCTGATTCTGTACAGTTGGTAAAGCAGTCAATAGCTGAGGGCGCAACTCATGTAGGCGGGGTAGATCCATATACGGTTGATGGAGATATCGAGAAATCACTGCAGACAATGGTAGAGATAGCTGTAGCGGGTAAAGCGGGAATCGACATTCATCTGCATGATAGAGACGAAGCGGGTAAGCAAACATTAACGAGACTTGCTGATCTGACGGAAGAAGCAGGATTGCAAGGGAAGGTTACCGTGAGTCATGCCTTCTGGTTTGCCAGCGCTGAAGCGCAGGAAGCTGAAGAGTTAGCAGCCCGAATGGCTTCACTCGGCATGTCAATCACATCGACCGTACCGATCGGAAGATCAACAATGCCTCTTCCAATGTTACATAAGATGGGCGTGAACGTTAAACTGTCAACGGACAGTCTAACAGATCACTGGTCTCCTTTTGGTAATGGGGATCAGCTAGAAAAGGTAGGGCGCTATGCAGAATTATATGGATGTAATGACGAGTTCTCTTTATCTCAGTCTCTTGGTTTTATCACAGGCGGAATAACACCGCTTAGTTCCAAGGGTGAACAAGTGTGGCCTAAAGCAGGGGACACGGCAAGTTTTGTGTTGGTGCATGCCCGTTGCGCGGCTGAAGCAGTTGCCCGAAGATCGGAACGAGCAGCCGTATGGTACAAAGGATGTCTTGTGAGCGGGAGCATATGATAATTGCAGTCAGTGGATAACAAAAAGAGGTTTCCTAATAGGAAACCTCTTTTACTTGATGCGAATGAAGGATTAGTTAAATGCACCTGCTTTTTCAAGCTTTTTCTTCCCATTAAACGCGAGGATGATCAGTAGGATATTAATAACCATCATACACGCAATTCCAATCAACACAGGAGTGTAAGAACCGGTTGCGTCGTAAATATATCCATATCCAGGCAAGGCAACAATTCCTGCTACAGCGAGGCCTAGAGCTACGATTGCATAAATCTGACTGTATTCTTTATTACCGAATAAAGCGGATGTCAGCAGAGGTCCAAGTGTTCCGATCGATGCAACAACAAATCCGAAGATTACCATCGCAATAGAGAACATCACCGAGTTATCCGCAGAGGTTAATAGAATGGTTACAGGAACCAGACCTAATACCATAGCAAAAATCGCTGTGTTTCTCGCACCAATCTTATCAGTTAAGAATCCGAAAGCCAAAGCACCAAGTAATGCACCGACCATCCATCCAGCCATTGCGTTACTTGCAAATATACCATCATAACCAAGTCCAACCGCAAATGTTGGAACGTGCTGCGCAAAACATCCGATTGCTGTAATAAAGAAGAAGAAGGCAATTAATGCATAGAGTGCAGAGGATTTCTTGGCTACTCCAAGTGTAACCCCTTTTTCAAGTACAGGTGTTTCTGTTTCATCTTCTTCCGTAACTTCATCTGCGCCATAAGGCTGCAGACCTTTTTCTTTTGGAGACATTCTAAGAGTGAAAAATACTACAGGAATGACGATGATGATAACCGCCACACCAACGATAATATAGGCGTTTCTCCAGCCTTCATTAGCAATCAAGGTACCAACAATCGGCTGAAGCACTGCACCCAAACCACCGGATACAGCCATCATAATACCGATCATCAGACCTTTATTCTTTTTAAACCAATTGTTGATCAGTACCGGGCCTGCCATTTGGGTAAGAAAAACTGCTCCGACAGCCATAGGAATAGAGAACAAATACCAGCCCCATACCGAGCTCATGAACCCAAACATAGCAAATGAACCGGCTTGCAGTACAGCCGCAACCATGAGTAAACCGCGGATATTGTACTTAGCCATCATCTTACCCGCGATGGGTAGGAAAATCATAGTAACAATAGAAGCAATACTAAAGTAGATGTTTAAGTCCCCCATACGAATGCCTAAATCCTGAGTAACTGGAGTTAGGAACAGTCCGCCAGAACTATTAAGACCACCTCTTGTCAAACCGACCATTATTGATACGCCTATGAGTATCCACCAAGCAAAGTGGATTTTATTCTTATTCTGATTCATGATGTCTCCTTAATTACCTTTTAGGGTATGTATAAATCTGAATTTTTTTATGTAGTTTTGTGAAAAGATGCATTACTAGATACGAAAACAGTAGTTGTTAAAATAGGTACACATATAAATTTCTCAGCGACTTTTTTCACAATTTACGAAAGTTTTGTATAGTGTGAGATCGGCATAAAAATCATTGAGGGGTTATAATGCTCGATTAATTACTATAAAGTGCTTTTTACAAAAATAACTTCTTTAGTTCTCTGTCATTCATGCCACTTTATCAGAGGTATTCGTCACTTTTCCTTCTGGTTGTTTCACTTGATACAATCCCCTTCGTCTAATAGGTGTTGTAAGCGATTTTAAAACAAATTAAAATTCAATTTGTTTTCCATCGGTATGAAACCTTGTAATTTCTAATGAGACAACCCCGTATTATTCTATAGCTACACTCCTTACTCATAATGAATTTTAGGTAACTTTTTATATACGAGTTACTTTACATAACCATATTAACTCTTCCATATAATTGTGTCAATCTTGTGAATCTAAATAAAACGCAAGATTTGTCAAGATTTTAGTGTTGAAATTATTGTGGTAGAATAATATAAATAGGTTATTTAATGTTACTAAGTTATATATTTGCACATAAGGGAATAAAAGTAATGATGAACAATTCGGAGGTGTAGGTTGTGACTGAGCAGAACGATACACAGGAGGTATGTAATAAAGTCGAAGAGGGGTATAATTTTCTAGGTAAGAAGTGGATCGGAATTATTATTCATACCTTATCTAAAGAACCAAAGAGATTTAGTGAAATTTTAGGAGCTATTCCTGATCTGAGTAAGCGAATGTTGAATGAGCGTATGAAAGAATTAGAGGATTATGGTATTGTGATTCGAAACGTGATAACAGATCGCCCTGTAAGAACAGAATATTCACTAACCCGAAAGGGAAACGAGCTCGGTGTTACACTTCGAGTGTTCGAGAAATGGGCTGAGAAATGGATGTAAACTGTATGATCCCAGGGGATTTTTGTGAGCGGGTCGTTGTAATGGAGAATACATGTGACTTGCGTTATCCTAACAATCCACAACCGCTTGAGGTTGTGGATTGTTCTATTTTATCAGCATGCCGTATCTCAATGAGTTCAATATCTAGTCGTCTTCTCAGGATTCATATAACACTCTCGTATTGCGACAGAACATGACTGAGTTCATCAAAACGGATAAACCGGGCAGAACGGTAAACTTCTTTTCCAGCATAGAAGAGTAGTAAAGTTGGTGCAGAGAAGGCAAGGTACCTAGAAGCAATCTCTGGGACGTCTTCCATGTACACATTAATGCCCTTAACGGATGGCTTGGATTCTAACATACTTGATACCTTAGCTGAGACAGCCTCACATACCCCACAATGATTTGTCTTTATAATAAATAGCACCAGCTGATTACTTTCAATTACTTGCTCAATTTCATCTAGACTCCTCATTCTTATCATCGTTCTATACCTCCCTCTGTATCTTTAATTAAGCTTCTTAACACGATCTAAATCAAGAAGTTCATAATTATCATCTAAATCTCAGAACTTGTCATTATTTCTCGGGAAATAGCTGAAAACCATAACAATAATTACAAATTATAGTAGAATAACTCTAAAAGTGTAGAACGATTATTCTTTTATATAGATTGCAGGGGGAGATACATTGTGAGTTTACTACAGGTTAAGCAAGTTCGAAAAAATGCGGGCAGTAATGTGCTTATTCCCTATATTAATTTCGAGGTTAAGCAAGGACAGTGTGTCGCTATTCAGTGTAATCATGAGCTCGGGAACCAGCTTTTGGAGACAATTGTTGGGCGAATATCTATATCTGATGGTGAAATCTTTCTTGATGGAATACATGTGAACATGGCCTCGCAAGAGATAGTAAGAAAAAGCGTAGGAGTTCAGCTTCTGAACGAAGGCGTATATGAGCGGCTTAAAGTAGGGGAGTTTCTACGTTTTTATGCGATGCTTCATGAAGTGAAGGCAGATCTTCATCCGCTGCTCAGGAGATTAGGGCTCTCTGAAAAGGAAAATACGTTGATCAGCAAGTTATCACTGTCAGAGAAAAGAAGACTTTTAATAGCCAAGGCACTAGTCCATGAACCGAAGTTGTTGCTTCTAGAAGATCCGGAACAAAATGTGGACCTAGAAACCAGTTATATCTTACGTAATTTAATCCCCCTATTGGTTGAAGAAGGGAAGTCTGTACTTATTACAACGATGGTGCTCGAACAGGCGATATCGGTAACAAGTGAGGTATATCTATACAGTCATTCTGGATTCAAAAAGTTAGACACTTCTTCAGAAGTTCCAGAGATAGACACGCCTGAAGACGGACTGGATGTTACCTCAATAGTAGACAGCGATGCTGCTCGGACAGATAATATGCCGATAGACCAAACGAACCGAGAGTGGCCAGTTGATAATTATGTGGAAGAGATAAATGCGGCAAGGGATGAAGACAAGTCTGAGATTTTTGTTCAACCCGTTCGCTTGGAGAAAATCCCGGCCAAGGTAGGAGACAAGCTCATTTTATTTGATCCGACAGAAGTGGATTATATTGAAAGCCAGGAGGGAGTAGCAAACCTCCATGTTTTGCAAGGAACATACTCGTGCTCGTTTTCTCTTACTGTTCTTGAAGAGAAACTTAAACCATATGGTTTTTTTCGCTGTCATCGTTCTTATCTCGTTAATTTGCAGAAGGTAAGAGAAGTCATTACTTGGACCAGGAACAGCTATAGTCTTATTTTGGAGGATGCAGAGAAAAGTTCAATTCCATTATCTAAAGGGAAATACGATGAGTTAAAGCAGATTTTAGGCATCTAAGACAATTCTTCGCTCAAAATGATACTCCATTCAGGTCCTTACATGCAGGTTTTAGCCCCGTTTATCCTCCTTTCATCCCTTATATAATGCGGTGTGGCGTGGTTTTTCGTAACATGAGGATATCAAAAGCGACATGCCAAACGAAAGGGATGGATGACAAGTGAAAACGATCATTGAAGTGAACGGACTGGTCAAAGCATTCGGGAATAAACGAGCGCTAAGCGATATTAACTTTACCATTAATAAAGGCGAAATCTTTGGGTTTCTCGGACCGAGCGGCTCAGGCAAAACAACAACCGTGAAAATACTCACCTCTCAGCTGCTGGCAACTGGGGGAACAGTGAATGTGTTCGGGCAGGAAATTAGAAAGACGAATGATGCCGATCATAAACGCCGAATTGGGATTTTGACTGATAATAGTGCTCTATATGAGAGGCTTACGATTCAGGATAACTTGGAAATGTTCTGCAGCTTATATGATGTAGAGAAGAAACGAATTGCTGAGGTACTGGAGGAAGTAAATCTTGCGAGTGAACGTAAGACATTAGTAAAAAAATTATCTAAAGGAATGAAGCAGCGCGTTATGCTTGCAAGAGCCATGTTACATAAACCCGACCTGCTATTTCTGGATGAGCCGACATCCGCACTTGATCCGGTGAACACCCTTCATATCCATGAAGGATTACGCAAGCTGAACAGGGAGGGAACGACAATCTTCCTTACGACACATAACATGTCCGAAGCAGAGAGTTTGTGTAGTCGGGTCGCATTTATTCACGAAGGTGTCATTAAGGCCATGGGTACACCCCAAGAGCTGCGCCTGCAACATTCAGATGATTCCTTAACCGTAACTGTTAAAGAAGAGGGCCGAATGGTACTTCAGCAGAATGAAGAGTCTGCAGGACGGATCGCAGGTTGGATGCAAGCGGGTAAACTATTGTCGATTCATTCCAATGAACCGACGTTAGGTGATATTTTCGTACAAATGACTGGGAGGGAACTACAATGACATTCTCGATGAAGAGATTTCAAGCGATTGTTCAAAAGGAATGGAAAGATAGCATTCGAAATCCGCAGGTGCTAACGATGACCGCTTTTCCGATCATATTTGCCTTCTTATTTGCACGCATGGGCACAGACCGTACGGTTAGTGAAGATATCCTCATGGTAAGTTTCCCGATCCTTATGGCATTATCTATGACGGGTTCTTTCGTACTTGCGATGATGATTGCTGAGGAAAAAGAAAAGCATACCTTGCGGGCGCTCATGTTGTCTCCGGCCAGTACACTCGAAATATTGCTTGGAAAAAGCCTTTTGACAGCGGTGCTTACGGTGGTTGCCATTTTGTTCTCGATTATGGCGAGTGAAGTCCCAGGTGTGCCTGCAGGTATCCTAGCCCTGTTTATACTCATTAATCTTATTATGTTTATGGCCATCGGCCTCATGATCGGCCTGCTTTCTCGCACGGTACAAGAATCTTCTATTATTGGTTTACCCGTGCTGCTTATCTTTGTCATGGCACCAATGTTTGCTCCCATGTTAAATAATGAGCTATTAATACAAGTAGTAAGTATACTCCCTACACAAAAGTTTATGGATATGATGAACAGTGTGGCGACGGGCCAAGGCTTTCAAGGAATAGGGGGAGACCTGATAATTTCGATCCTTTGGATGATTGCTTCTATTGTCGCCGCCGCGGCCATTTATAGACGCAGACGTTTCGATAACTAGATCTGGGGAGCCATACAGCATCTTCTTAAAACAAGGAAGCATTATATTCGTTACCAAAAAAACAAACCCGAGGTCTCTTAGAGACTTCGGGTTTATTTAGAGAGTCTGAACTCTCTCTGGTATTATCGTTCATTATAATATCCGTATTCTAATGAATAAAGATCTTACGATGTTTCTCGTTATGCTCTTCTTGTCTTACGAAGAATAAGACTAAGAATAGCAACAAGAACGATCGCACCAATCAGTGCAGGGAAGATATAAAATCCACCTGTTTCAGGTCCCCATTCTCCGAGTAGAAGACCACCAAGCCAAGCCCCTACGAAACCAGCGATAATATTACCAACAATACCGAATGGAATATCCTTGCCGACGATTAGACCTGCTAACCAACCAATAATACCACCAATAATTAATGCCCATAACCAACCCATATTTAACATCACCTTTCCATTGTTTTTCGTTTGCTGTTGATTTTATAACCGCATAATCGAAGTTCTAATCATAAACAGAGAAATATTTTAAATTTTGGGCGGTGTCTTAGTAAGGGTTCAATGGCATTAAATGATCGTTTTTCTGTGGTACAATAACAAACTGTGAGGGTATGGAACGGATTGCTATATTGTATTTGGAGAGTGATGGAACGTCATGCAGGAGTCTTTGTTAATGTTGCTTCAGCTGTTAGAACGCGCAGCCCTTTTGCTGATGTGTTTATTTGTGCTGACACGAATACCAGGATTTAAAGCTTTCTTTGAGCAAAGGGAAAAAACAGGATATGAACTTATTCTAGCAACCATCATTTTCAGCGGGTTTGCCTTATTTGGTACCTATAGTGGTATTAATGTAGAAGGTTCGCTTGTGAATGTGCGAATTATTGCCATCTTATCGGGCGGGATCCTATTTGGACCTTGGGTCGGTCTTGCAACAGGGATTATCTCCGGAATTCATCGTTTTTTGATTGATATCGGGGGCGTTACTTCCTTGCCTTGCCTGATTACGAGTATTACAGCCGGATTCGTGTCGGGACAAATATACCGAATTACATCCCGGGAACGCAGATGGAAGATGGGGATCATCGCCGGTATGGCATGTGAAGCGTTAACGATGATTTTAATTATCGTATTGGCTGAGCCTACTTCGCTTGGTGTGGTTATCGTTTCTCGAATTGGCCTTCCCATGATTATCAGCCAAGTGAGCGTGGGTCTTATTGTCATGCTCGTACAGAGTGTTGAAGGGGAGAAGGAGCTAGTCGCAGCCAAGCAGGCAAAATTGTCTCTCGATATTGCGAACAAAACACTGCCTTATTTTCGAAGCATCACTCCGGATTCGCTTCATACCATTTGCCATATTATTAAGGATGAGATTGGCGCAGATGCGGTGTCGATCACTGATACGAAGCAGATTCTGGCTTATATTGGCGTGGGTGAGGAGCACTATAAGGAGCAGCATGCCATTATTAGCGAGGAGACGAAAAACACGCTGAAAAGCGGTGAAATCATGATTCGTAACAATGATGCAGAGCATACGAACCCTTTTATTAAATCCCTGATTATTATTCCGCTGAAAGAAAAGGGCGAAGTAACCGGAGCCCTCAAGATTTATTATGCGAAGGCACATAAAATTACGGATTCCCTACAAGCGCTGGCAGTAGGATTGTCGCAGATGATTTCTACACTCATGGAAGTGTCGAGAGTAGAGGGAATTAAAGCAATGGCAAATAAAGCAGAGCTGAAGGCTCTACAGACGAAGATTAATCCTCATTTTCTATTTAATGCGCTCAATGCCATCGCTTCTTCTATCCGGACTGATCCTGATAAAGCGAGAGAATTGATTGTAAACCTGTCTGGTTATATGCGTTTTAACCTGGAGCTTAGTGATGAAATGATTGATATCCGCAAAGAACTCCAGCAAGTTAACCATTACGTAGAGATTGAGAAAGCTAGATTCGGTAATCGGCTTGAAGTGGAATATGATATTGACGAAGTAGAAGTGTGCATCCCGAGCCTTATTATTCAGCCGCTTGTTGAGAACGCAATCATCCATGGTATTCTGAAGGTTAAGGGGCCGGGTAAAGTGACGATCTCGGTCAAGGATCTCGGAGAAAACGTAAGGATTAGCATCACGGACACAGGAGCGGGAATAGCACCGGAGATTATCCGAAATGTGTATAGTGATAATATGCCTGATAACAAAATTGGACTATATAATGTTCATCAGCGCGTGAAGCTGATCTATGGAGAAGGTCTTCGTATCCGCCAGTTGGAGCAGGGGACAAGTATTGATTTTGATGTGACAAAAAGAGGTGTTCAGTAGATGAGAGCGATCATCGTGGAAGATGAAGTGTTAGCGAGGCAAGAGCTGCGTTATTTAATAGAAACACATAGCAAGATCAAGGTAGAGGCCGAGTTTGAAGATGGTCTGGATGCTCTGAAATTTTTGCAGAGTCAAGAGGTTGACGTCTTGTTCTTAGATATCAATATTCCTTCTATTGACGGGGTATTACTTGCCCATAATATCAGCAAATTTTCTGTTAAACCTTACATTGTGTTTATCACGGCATATAAGGAACACGCCGTGGAGGCATTTGAAGTAGAGGCCTTTGACTATATTCTCAAACCCTACAGTGAGTCCCGCATTACATCTATGCTGGCAAAATTGGAAACGGCATATATAGGGCAGCGCAGAGCCATCCCGGAGCAACATTTGCCTTCCATTACAAAGGTGAATTTATATAAGAATGAAAAAATAATCGTGGTTGATGCAGATGATATCTATTATGCCGTTGCCCAGGAGAAGACAACAGAGGTAGTGACGAAGAACGAGAAATACACGATGCA
This sequence comes from Paenibacillus sp. GYB006, assembly GCF_036577645.1. NCBI lineage: Bacteria > Bacillati > Bacillota > Bacilli > Caryophanales > Paenibacillaceae > Paenibacillus > Paenibacillus sp. GYB006. The sequence goes on from NZ_JARBDA010000024.1 coordinate 27,006, forward strand.
GCTAAGTATCAGCGAATTTTATGAGCGCCTTCCTAAAGAGGTCTTTTTCCGCTGTCATCGTTCTTATCTTGTGAACACAGAGAAAATTAAGGAGATTGTCCCATGGTTTAATAATACATATTTACTTCGGTTAAGTGAGATTGATGCTGAAATCCCCGTCAGCCGCAGTAAAGCTAAAGAGTTCAGGCAACTTATGCGATTATAGAGGCATTTCATTCCGAATTCAGGTTATTTCATTCCTGTTTTCGCTTTTTCCTTAAATGTAAGCGCTACAATGAGAGTGTGTTAAGAGCTCAAGTACACTTACATTAGACAAAAGAAAGAAGGAAAACAACATGAATGGAAAACCTGTAAATCGCCTTCTTATTGTTCTTGGTACCGTTATTATGCAGATGGGTCTTGGAACCATCTATACATGGAGTTTATTTAATTCACCGCTTGTTGACAAATTTGGATGGGAGCTTAGTTCAGTCTCCATTACCTTTTCAATAACCAGCTTTGCGCTCGCCTTTTCAACTCTTTTTGCAGGGAAAATACAAGAGAAAATCGGCCTTCGTAAATTGACAGCTGCTGCTGGTATTCTACTTGGCATTGGGTTAATCCTTAGTTCGCAAGCAAGTTCACTGGCTTCTCTGTATATTCTAGCTGGTGTTATTGTTGGATTCGCCGACGGTACGGCGTATATAACTTCTTTATCAAATCTTATGAAATGGTTTCCTGATCGAAAAGGGCTTATCTCTGGTATCTCCGTTGGGGCATATGGTACAGGAAGTCTTATCTTTAAATATGTTAATGGTGGTTTGATTCATTCCGTTGGTGTTTCTCAAGCATTCCTGTATTGGGGACTCATTGTCATGGCTATGATCTTGGTGGGTTCGATGCTGGTAAGAGAAGCATCGGTAGAATCCGAAGAAGCTAAGGCTGGCTCTAAAACGCAGACAACTACCTCGAATGCAGCAGTTCCTGTGCAGGTGAATTATACGGTAGGAGAGATGCTTCGCACGAAACAAGCATATCTGTTGTTTGTTATCTTCTTCACCGCATGTATGAGCGGATTGTATTTAATCGGTATTGTAAAAGATATCGGTGTTCAGCTAGCCCATCTTGATGCAGCGACGGCGGCTAATGCTGTAGCTCTTGTTGCTATCTTTAATACAGCAGGACGACTTATTCTCGGGGCGTTGTCTGATAAAGTTAGCCGCTTAAAACTTGTGGGCTGCACACTGGCTGTAACGGCAGCATCCGCGGTCGTACTTAGCGTAGTTCCATTAAACTTTGGACTGTTCTTCGCTTGCGTAGCAGCGATTGCATTCTGTTTTGGAGGTAATATTACCGTATTTCCAGCGATAGTGAGTGACTTCTTTGGACTGAAAAATCAAACCAAAAACTATGGCATTATCTATCAAGGTTTCGGTATTGGTGCACTGTCCGGTTCGTTTATCGCTGCCATGATGGGCGGATTTAAGTTAACCTTTATCGTTATTGGCGGACTATGTGTAATCTCGGTCCTGATTGCTATGACGATGAATCCTCCACTTAGCAAAAAAGCAGAGAAAGAGGCAGCATTCAAAGCTTACAAACGTACCGCTTAAAAACCTATGATAACAAATAAACATCCCCCGATGGTAACAACGCTGGGGGATGTTTATTTGTTTTCGCACCATTTTTAGTGCTGTTACAGAAGGGTTACATAGTCTTGTTCATTCGCTTCGAACGCCTCTCTGCCAATAGGGTGAAGAGTAGAATGATTGCATAGTAAAGTAGATGAAAGCTGATCATTCCGGCGGTTTCATAAGATGTATTTATAAATAATCGGCTAAATCCAACAATGGTGCCATAGAAGGGGAATAACAGAATAAAAGTGGTAGTGGAGTCTTGATTATAGGTGTAAAGCAACAAAAAAAATGCCAGTCCGCCAAGCCAGTAGATGGAAGTTATAATCATGAAATCGATCCGACGATTTCTCATCGATATCGAATAGAGCAGCCAGGTAAGCAAGAAGAGAGCTGTAAAGACATAGATTCCAGCACTGTTTTCCCCGTAAGAAATGGACCAGAGAATATTCATCCCTCCAAAGCAGAAATGGATCATAAACATAAACATGAGATGCATAGGATACATAGCCCATCGTTCTGAGGGACTCATTTTCATCGTAATTCCCACCCTTATTAGTCACTTATATTTACTTCTACACTTAACTTATAAACAACAGTAATGGGCAGGAAGTTGCATTAGATATGAAAAAGGAGAGGCTTCAGCCTTTTTCAGGCAAGAAGTCTCTCCTTTGATTTGTTTTACACAAACCCATTGATGAATGGGGCTGTTACCAATTTTTTTCGCCAGACAGATATTTCTCTGTAAGGACAGTCAGAAGCTGAATGCCAACCTGGTTATGTCCACCCTCAGGGATAATAATGTCAGCATACTTTTTAGAAGGCTCGATAAATGCTTCATGCATCGGTTTTACCGTTGCGAGGTACTGCTGATGAATGGACTGGATTGTCCGTCCACGCTCCTCAATATCACGCACAACACGGCGCAGAATCCGTACATCGGGATCAGAGTCTACGAATACCTTAATGTCCAGCATCGCGCGCAAGTTTTCATCTGAAAGAACATGTAATCCTTCGATAATGATGATATTGTTTGGTTTTAGCTGGACTGTCTCTGATGCAGAACGTGCATGTATTGTAAAATCATAAACAGGAGCAAAGGCAGTTTGTCCATCTTTAAGAGCATTTAAATGTTGAATTAACAGCTCATTATCAAACGCAAACGGATGGTCATAGTTGGTGAGCTCACGCTCAGCCAGACTAAGATGAGCCTGATCTTTATAGTAGTTGTCCTGAGATATAAAAGTCACTTTACTCGAACCTAGACGTTCAATAACGGAACGAGCTACTGTTGTTTTACCTGAACCGGTTCCCCCGGCAATACCAATAATCAGCATGCGATACCATAAACCTCCCTAGAATAATTGCCAGAGCAATTTCAGTATTGTAGCATAGAAGGTCCTTTTTTTCATCTACAAGGCGCATAAAGGGAAGATTAGGCAGTTCTTATGCCCTTATATCTTTGCCCGATGATATCGGAATTATGTCCCTCATTCAAAGATCGATTTAGTTGCTGAATTTCATATAGTACTGATATAAGATTTGCGTTCCTTTATCATCGTATCCAAGTTCTGATAACTCTTCATACAAAGACTTGGCCAGAGCAAGTCCAGGTGTCTGCAGCCCCATCTCTTCTGCCGAGGATAGAGCTATACCCATATCTTTAATAAAATGTTTGACGAAAAATCCAGGTTCATGATCACCTGCAATCATTCGCGGACCCAGGTTACTGAGCGACCAGCTTCCTGCTGCGCCTGTCTCAATGCTCTTCAATACGTTTTCAGGATCCAGCCCTGAAGTTTTCGCATAAGCGAGTGCTTCACAGACCCCCATCATATTGGAAGCAATCGCGATCTGGTTGCACATTTTTGTATGTTGACCAGCTCCTGCAGGTCCTTGGTGTACAATATTTTTACCCATCAGTTCAAAGATGGGTCTAACTGCTTCATAATCCGCTTTCTTTCCGCCGACCATGATGGATAGTGTGGCATTCTTTGCACCTGTATCTCCGCCAGATACAGGCGCATCAAGAGCGTGTAATCCCGATTTCAAAGCTTTCTCGTGGATCCGCGCAGCCAGCTGTGGACTAGAGGTCGTCATATCAATTAGATAAGCTCCGGAAGGAGCGTTTGCTATGATTCCATTTTCTCCAAGATAAATTTCTTCTACGTCTTTGGGGTACCCTACCATAGTAATGATCACACTGCATGCTGCAGCAAGGCTTGCCGGTGATTCATGCCAAGTTGCACCTTGCTTGATCAATACCTTGCTTGATCAATTCTTCTGCTTTGGCGGCGGTTCTTGTGTAGACATGAAGAGCATAGCCGGCTTTTTGCAGATGCCCTGCCATACTTTTGCCCATTACGCCAGTACCGATAAATCCTACAGTTGTTTGCTCTGGTGATACGATCATTTATTTACCTCCTGGGTGAATTGGTTTTGATTTGATCTATCCTTTATTTTTCGTATTATATCCCTTTTTTTACTAAGGTTCTATGAAGCGGTTGACAGTACCTGACAATAATCTTTAAGATATCGAATACTTTTTATCTACTAGCCAGATTGATTGAGAAAGCAGAAAGGGAGACGATACTTATGAAGCGGATTTGTTTGTTGTTGCCTAATGGATTTGAAGCAATAGAAGCCAGTGTATTTACCGATGTGCTGGGTTGGAATAAGCTGGAGGGTGATGGAACTACGGAGCTCATAACCGTAGGAACGAGGGATACACTAGCGTGTACATGGAATTTCAAGGTGACACCGGAACTGCTAATTAACAATGTTAGTGCAAATGATTTCGATGTATTAGCGATACCCGGCGGATTTGAAGAAGCGGGTTATTTTGAGGATGCTTTCAGGGAAGATGTGCTTGAACTGGTGCGCGAATTTAATCGTCAAGGAAAGATCATTGCGACGATCTGTTTAGCAGCGCTGATCCTTGGAAAAAGCGGGGTTCTCGAAGGAAGAAACGCCACCACATACAATCTAAGTAATGGGAAAAGACAGGCCCAGCTTGCTGAGATGGGTGCTAAGGTCATTCCTGACCAGCCGATTGTTATTGACGATAATCTAATCACTTCATCAAGTCCATCATTGGGTTTTGATGTAGCGTTCCTTCTGCTCGAGAAGTTAACTTCTAAGGCGAATACAAAGGAAGTAAAACGACTGATGGGCTTTATTTCATAGCAGCAAAGGTATAGCCAAATTGTTGCCTGATGCGATGTAAAATAACTGACCTGATTTTCATTGACAATGAATGGGAAAGGTGATATTTTTAATTTACTTAATACCCATTGGATTAATATGAAATGCATAAACCGACTGTTCATACAGAGGTATTGCACGCGTACAACCGCGCTGCGATACCTCTTTTTTGTATCATTATACAGATGTCATACCATATCGACCGTACCTGCGGAGATATCCTGCTAGCCTGCATAAGGTGGCAAGATATTTTCGCTATTTTAGGTTGGAAAGGGGAAATCAAATTGAGCAGTATTACAGTGACGACTTCAAAGCAGAGTCCAGGAAGGTGGAGTCTCTTGGGACTTGGTCTTATTATTCCTGTATCTGTGCTTCTAGTATGGCAGCTTCTTGGATTTTACGGTGTGATCTCTGAATTATTATTTCCAACCCCGATTGCCATTGGAAAAGCACTGATCCAGCTAACCTTGTCTGGGGATTTATGGGGACATTTTAAAGTGAGTATCATACGAGCGTTCGCTGGTTTTCTGCTTGGCGGAAGTTTGGGCTTTATTTTTGGACTCTTGGTAGGTCTTTTTAAAACATCAGAAAAGTTTCTTGATCCGTCAATTCAGATGATAAGAATGATCCCAAGCCTTGCTGTGGTACCTCTTTTTATTCTCTGGTTTGGAATCGGAGAAGAATCTAAGGTATTACTTATCGCAAAAAGTGCATTTTTCCCCCTCTACATCAATACTTTTATGGGAATCCGCGGGGGAGATAATAAGTTATTTGAGGTAGCCAAGGTTCTAGGTTTCAACAAATGGAAGCAAATCGTAAGACTTGTGATTCCAGGTGCCCTGCCAAACATTTTGCTCGGTATAAGGTTATCGATTGGCCTTTCCTGGCTTGGACTAGTCGTAGCCGAGCTGATTGCTTCTACATCAGGGATTGGATATATGATGTCTGACGCTAGACAATTTGCTGACACCCCGGTTGTTTTTGTCGGCATCATTATTTTCGCTTGTGCAGGTTTGGCTACAGATGGACTCGTAAGGCTGGTTGAGGCTCGTATGCTGCGCTGGAAAGATACATACGGCGGCTAAAAAAATAGAAAGGGAGGATTGAGATGAACGAGCGAGCAGATCCGATACTGCAGCATAAAGCGAATAGGTCAAGTAAGATTCAAGGCACAGTCACAGCAAACCATCACAAGGAGTATCGACCGAGGAATATCCGGAAGCGGAAGAGGAAAAAAGGAGCTGATGTAGCCGCTGCAATGCTTATTCCGCTCTTTATCATTGCGATATGGCAATATGCAGCGGGTGAGGGTTATATCTCTGCTCTTTTTTTACCGACTCCGCTCTCCATTGCAGAGCAATTTTTTCGTCTTATCGCTACAGGAGAACTCTTTCATCACTTAGGTATCAGTATGTATCGTGCGTTTATTGGGTTTCTTGCGGGGTCTTTTCTAGGATTAGCGCTTGGCACGTTCACAGGTTTCTCGCGAATAGCATCATATCTTATGGATCCAAGTATCCAAGTCCTGCGGCTTGTTCCGCATCTTGCCATTGCCCCGCTCATTATTCTTTGGTTCGGATTTGGAGAGGTATCCAAAGTAGTCATCATTACAAGCGGAGCTTTTTTCCCACTCTATATCCATACCTATACGGGGATCCGAAATGTTGATAACAAACTTTATGAAGTAGGAGAGGTACTTGAATTCAGCTTGAAGCGAAAACTGATGAGACTCATTCTTCCTGCAGCCTTACCGAGTATTTTACTTGGGATCCGTTTGTCGCTGGCTGTCTCCTGGATTGGACTTGTTGTAGCCGAGCTGATTGGATCGCAGTCAGGGGTAGGCTTCCTTATTAATCAGGCCAAGCAGAATTCGGACACAGAGGTTATTTTTGTAGGCATTATCATTTTTGCTGTAGTAGGTAAGCTGATTGACACTATGATGCGGATTTTAGAAAAAAAGCTGCTTCATTATCGGGATAGTTATCAGGGCTGATACGAAGATACAAAAAAATAATGAAGAAAAGCATCGATAATGTGATCATTGTTTCATTTAACAGCTTACGCTAAACGAAATGAAGAGGAGCTATTAGACATGTCAATTAACCTGGAAAAATCGAAAAAAAGAAGCAATTTGCTATCCCGAAGGTTATTTATAGCGGGATTGTTCCTAAGTTTATTATTACTCCAAGCTTGCAGTAATACAGGAGGAGAAAGCACAGGTGCTCAGACAACAACTACGAAAGCTAACGCTGTAGAAGCCAAGGGGAACGTAAAACCAGTACTGAACTACGGGTTTATTGGGACAAATGATCTTAATTTGCCTGGGGGACCTGAAGGGTGGGGGCTCCATAAGGGGATTATCCAGGAGGAGCTAAAGAAACACGGTATTACTGAAGTGAAATGGACGGGTTTTCCTAACGGACCCGATTTAACAGAGTCTCTTATCAGTGGTCGTCTTGATCTTGGGAGCATGGGAGATACACCTTCCATTATTGCCTATGCATCCGGAGCAAAAATCCGGCTTATTACACAGGGATCAACTAATTCTATCGGCTATCTATTAGGAAAAAAGGATGGACCAAAGACTCTTTCGGAGCTGAAGGGGAAAACGATTGCCATTCAAAAAGGCTCTTTTATGCATCGATATGTGGTTGGATTACTGAAAGATGCCGGTATAACGGATTATAAACTCGTGCATATGCTGATTCCCGACGCTAAGGCAGCACTTGCAAGGGGCGATGTAGATGCCATGACGAACAATACTACTCAGGGAGCTTTAGAACAGATCGAGGCAGGATTTACTCATCTCGATGATGCCACAAAACATCCACATTTGAAAGGAAGCGGAACTACAGTAGCCTCGGATGAGTATCTTGCTTCTTTCTCTGATTTTCCAAAAGTATGGAATGATGCCCGTAAAAAGGCACTGGCTGACCTGAAGCAGCATGAAGAAGAGTACTACGAGTTCATAGCTCAGTTGCAAGGTCAATCCGTGGAGATCGTGAAGCAGACGAATCCAATAAGTGCGATTAAGGAAGAACCGTTTACAGAGGAAGGGCTGAAACTGCTGGAAGGAACAAAAGACTTCCTCGTTGATGAGAAACTGGCGAAAAAGAATTTTGAAATTAACGATTGGGTACTCAGATAAGGAAAGACAAAGAATCACTCTATAAGCGAAAGGAAAGGAGGGGAACGAAGATGTCGAATCACCAAGATGTGAAGTTGACCGCAGATGTACTTGTATTAGGTGGAGGTCCAGCGGGAGCCTGGGCTGCATGGAGTGCGGCTTCTCAAGGAGCAAAGGTCGTTCTGGCTGATAAAGGTTATCTCGGTTCGAGTGGGGCGACGGCTCCAGGAGGAACAACGCTTCTTGTTATACCAGCAGTATCTGAACTTAGGGAAGAGGCAGTACAGACTCGGCTGAGGAATGGGGGTACCCTTTCCCGAAAGATTTAGATGGAACGACACTTCGAACTCATCTGCATGGCCCTGAATATATGAAACTCATGAGAAAAGTGGTCCGCAAAGCTGGGGTTACGATTCTGGATCAGTCCCCTGCCCTAGAGTTACTCGTCGATGAACATGGTGTCGGAGGAGCAAGGGGGGTTAACCGAATAACCGGTGCTGACTACGAAGTTCGAGCGAATGCTGTCATTATTGCGACAGGTGGGTGTACGTTTCTTAGTAAAGGACTTGGCTGCAATGTGCTGACTGGTGAAGGGTTGTTAATGGCAGCCGAGACGGGTGCTGACCTATCTGGGATGGAATTTAGCAGACAATATGCGCCAAGCTTTGCTGACGGAAGTGTAACGAGAGGGCGAATGCTCGCTTGGTCTAGCCTGTATGATAAGAATGGTGAGCGTATTCGATCGGGTGAACGAACTCCTGGCAGTATGCAAAAGCTGCTTATTGAAGGTCCGGTATATGCTTCGCTAGATCTAGCTGATACAGAAGAGAAACGTCAGTTCTTACGTAGTGCACACCCCATTTTCTTCATGCCTTTGGAACGAGCCGGCATTGATCCGTTTCGCGATAAGTTTCCTTTGACACTGCGTTATGAAGGGACCATGAGAGGCACGGGAGGAATTCGTATAACAACGGGTAATTGTGTTACAACGGTTCCTGGATTATATGCAGTAGGAGATGCAGCTTCTCGTGAAAAAGTGATGGGTGCTGTTTCCGGAGGCGGATCATATAACGCATCATGGGCCATATGCAGCGGAACTTGGGCAGGTGAAGGAGCGGCCGCGTATGCCCTTGCGAATTCTAGAAAAGCAGACACCCGCTCCCTTCTTCCCGCTGGCAGATACGGACTAACAAGTACACAGAGTGAGCAGAAGAGTGAGCTGTCCATAAAGCAAATGATCTCATCTATACAAAAAGAAGTTTTGCCGCTAGAAATTAACTTCTTCCGAAGCGAACCCGTCATTAGGGAATCGTTAGCTCGATTACATTCTCTTTTCCCTTCACTCAACGGTCTAACGACTTCCACGGTTCAAGAAAGAGTGAAATCAAGAGAGTCGGCTGGCATGCTAGCCGCTGCGAGATGGATGTATACTGCGGCGCTCGTCCGCAAAGAAACAAGAGGACTCCAAGCGCTGAAAGAATATCCCGAAATCGACCCGCTTCAAACCCACCGCATCATTCTATCTGGCATTGACGATATCCGCCAAAGTGTGGAGCATGCTCCTCATGCTCATGAAATGTTGCCCGCAAAGGAGGGGCAGAGCTCGTGATAGAACTTGTGAGTGCAGATCGCTGCATAGGCTGCAAAATGTGCGTTAAAGTATGCCCGACGAATGTATTTGAAATGAATGATTCACTTGCTTTTATTGCAAGACAGGAAGATTGCCAAACCTGTTTTATATGTGAAGCCTACTGTCCCGCAGATGCATTGTATGTGGCAGCTCAAGCGGAAATGTCGGTAGCAGTAGATGAGGAGGAGCTTCGCAGTTCAGGACTCCTAGGCAGCTGGAGATCGGAGATTGGCTGGAACAAAGGTGCTCTTTCTACAATGGCGGAAAGGGACACGACTCCTTTTTTTGAAGTTTTTACGGAGAAATATCGCATCCTACCCGGAACAAAACAATAATAATAACAGAAATCATTTTATATCATCTTATCTAATCTAAGGAGTTGGTTATAGTGAGCACAAAGGAAACGGGACTGCAGACAAATCAGGGGGATAAGGAACAAAGGGAAGTACTTACGAAACGAGTCTCGGAAGACATCTCGGTGTATCGAAATGCAGAACACCCAGTAGATCCTCTGTTTATCGAACGCTGGTCTTCCCGATCTTTTGCAGATAAACCCGTATCAAGCGAGACTCTATACACCGTATTGGAGGCTGCTAGATGGGCGCCTTCATCCAGTAATCTTCAGCCATGGCGTTTTGTTCTGGCACAAACGGAGGAAGAGCATAACTTATTTCAGCAATTTATACTGCCAGGGAACCGTCTTTGGACGGATAAAGCACCTGTACTTATCTTGATTGCGTCGGATAAAAGGCGAGATGAAAGCGGAGAAATCAATAGTGCCCATAAGTTTGATGCAGGAACAGCCTGGGGTTATTTATCCATACAAGCGAATCTCCTAGGCCTTTCTACAAGAGCTATTGGTGGATTTAATCGTGTAAAAGCAAGTGAAGTTCTTGGACTCCCTGAATATATTGAACCGCATGCAGTTGTTGCACTGGGTTATAAAGGGACTATCGATCAGCTTGATGAAAAGTTTCACGATAAGGAGAAACCAACGGGCCGCCGCACTCTAGATGAAAGTATTCTGGAGATTAGAAAACAATAGGAGAGAGATTTCTTTTGATAGTTGAATAGGTGATTAGGTATTAGAGATTAGATATCAGATATCAGGTGTAAGGCAGTGCTCTGTTTCCTAGAGTGCTGCTTTTTTGTGATTTCTATAGCAGAATACATATCTTGATCCAGGTAGGCTCATTTTAGATAGATAAGATGAGAGATATAGGAGTGAGTTATTAATGATTGTACTCGAAAAAAAATCAGGACGAATTCATTTACAGTTACGGGCACTTTTTATGGGTGAGGATGTAGTCGTACTTATTACGGGCGGAGATCGTCCGCACCTGGGTACCATTACAGCGGGAGCTCGTCTAGAACCTCTTCAAACGATTCAACTACAGACGCATAAGGAATTTTATATTACAGAAGAAGTTGCTGTACGGCTGCGAAAATCGTTTCGTGGTAACTTTGCGATTTGCTGCGGTGCCCATCTCGACCAGATTACAAAAGAAGAGATCCCGCTTTTAACAGAACTGGCGGTTCAGTTAGGAGATGAATTGATACAGAAACTAAGTACACACTATAAAAAAGTATGAATTCCTAATTCCGTATGTTTTTACTCTCCACTTTTGACTTAATAGTTCTTAGTGAATCAATTTCGATTCTAGTAAGTTGATTTTAGGGAATAATGAATTAAATAAATAGGGCTAGTTCACAAGTTATCCAGCGGAGGAATTAAAACACATGGGGAAAAAAGATCTGTTGTATCAAGATGCGAAAGCAGACGTAGTACGTAAACCAAGTGAGTGGAAAGTGTTCGATCAGATGTACGCATATCGCGGGGAAGATTTAGGGGCGACTTACCATTCAGGTAGTGTCACGTTAAAACTATGGGCCCCGCTTGCAGAAGCAGTTACAGTTTTCTTATACGATAAAAATGATGATACCCGGCTTGTAGGTCAGTTTCCTCTAGTTAGAGAAGATCGCGGGGTGTGGGCTATTCATCTATTGCCTTCCCAGCTCAGTACAGATGATCTATGCGGGTATTTTTATCAGTACGAAGTAACAAATGAAGGGATTGCTCGAAAAGTGCTGGACCCTTATGCCAAATCTATGGCTCCATCAAGGGTTAATACTACAGGAGATGCAGGAAGTGATGGCGACAAAATAGGAAAAGCAGCGATCGTAAATCTCGTAGATACGGCTCCTGATCACTTTGATTTTGCACATATAGAAGGATATAAGAAAAGGGAAGACGCGATAATATGGGAAATTCATGTACGAGATTTCACCTCTGATCCAGCCATAGAAGGTGAACTTTCAGCAAGATGGGGTACATATAGAGCTTTCGTAGATAAGCTTGATTATATTCGATCTCTTGGAGTGACACATGTACAATTGCTGCCCGTGATGGCTTGGTATTATGGTGACGAGACCAAAATGGGGGAGAGGGAACTCCATCATTCTGCTATAAACAATGAGTACAATTGGGGCTATGATCCTCAACATTATTTTTCACCCACTGGAGCTTATTCCGAAAATCCAGCAGATCCGATTCTTCGCATCAAAGAGCTGAAATCACTGATTCATGCGATTCATCAGGCAGGAATGGGTGTGATTTTAGATGTGGTTTATACGCATATGGCCATTGTGGACTTCCTGAATAATATCGTACCGGGGTATTATGCTTGGCAAGATGCAGATGGAGAATTTATTGGAGCTTTTGGTAACAATCTTGCTACAGACCGCGCTATGGCAGAGAAACTGCTCGTTGATTCGGTCAAATACTGGTTTAGCGAGTATAAAATTGATGGAATGCGCTGGGATATGATGGGGGATGCAACTTATCCTGCCGTACAAAAGGCGTACAATGAAGCTGCTCGTATCCATCCAAGCCCGCTGTTTATTGGTGAAGGGTGGCGGACTTTTGCAGGGGACAAGCATGATGTGTCTCTAAAAGGAATGGCAGCAGATCAAGACTGGATGGATAAAACCGATAATGTAGGTGTGTTCTCCGATGAGATGCGTAATGAACTCAAGTCAGGTTTTGGATCTGAGGGAGAGCCGCATTTTTTGACAGGTGGAGCTAGGAATATAGAGTTGATCTTCCAAAATATAAAGGCACAGCCATCTAATTTTCCGGCTGACAGCCCGGGAGATGTCGTGCAGTATATCGAAGCTCATGACAATCTAACCCTTTATGATGTTATTGCTATTTCCATTCATAAAGATCCAAAGATAGCTGAACACGATGCAGAAATTCACCGGCGTATTCGAATCGGAAACGTGTTGCTGTTGACCTCACAAGGGACCGTATTTATACATGGTGGTCAGGAATATGGGCGGACGAAGCAATGGGAAGCGGCAGGTCAGCCAGAGGATAAGTATAACGAACTTACTGATAGCAAAGGCGAGGTAGTGGGTTATTTTATTCATGATTCCTGTGATTCATCTGATGCGATTAACCGGTTTGACTGGGCAAAAGCGACGGATCGTACAAGCTACCCAGTAAATCATATAACCCGTGAGCATATGAAGGGCCTTATTCAGCTGCGTAAGTCATCTGATGCATTTCGATTAGGAGATCATTCTCTTATTGATCAAAATGTAACCCTCATTACTTCTCTTGATATTGCTAAGGAAGATGTAGTGATTGCATACACCTGTGCTTCCAGCGACCTTAGTGAGTTGTATCATGTTTTTGTCAATGCGGATGATAAGCCAAGAAGGCTTAGACTAACGAAAGATTATTCCGAATTTGATGTTATTGTCGATCAGACAAGAGCAGGCATTCATAATTTGAAGGATCCAAAAGACTTGCAATGGATAGATAAAGGGATCATTCTTGAACCTCTAACCGCGATTGTTCTTAGAGAGCGCAGGTAGGGAATAATTTTATAACTCAATAGAATGATAAATTCGTACGTAACTATATAGAAAAAAATAAGCCTATTTTGATCCATAACTCTTAATAAAATCAACTAAGGGTTATATGAAATTGGTTCAGTTATATAGCCATTGATTAGGTTATATCATCTTTTTGAGATTATGGGTAATGCAGGATAACATGGCACTCTTCCCGTATTGTTAGATACAACAGTCTTAATGGAGGGTGCCATAATTATGAAGGAACAAGATGAAGCGATTAGAATGAACTTTGGTAAATATGAGATTCCGAGTGATCTAAAACGTCTAATGGAGCTGGATCATTGGCATGAAATAAAGGGGAATATGAAGGTTTTAGATTCAACAATTGGTTTAATGCTAGAAGTTGAAGGGTTTCGTTACTACTGTACTCCGTGTGATGTGGTTGTGTTTGGATCAAATGGCTGTGATGGAATTCATTACGGGTTTCTCACTGATTTCGGTACGGTAGACACTTTGGACGAGGCCCCCATTGTTTGCATCAGCCCCATGTCTTTTGGACATACGAATAAGCTCATCGCTCGTAATTTTCGTGACTTTCTTAGTATCCATTTGGATAACAGTGAATTATTTTATAACGATTTCGAGACTGAAGCTGCTTATCTGAAGCGAGTTGCTGAATGGAAGTGTGAAGAAGAAGAGAGTCCTTATGGTGATACACCGGAAGAGAAACAGTATGCAGAAGAAGTAAAAGAAATGCTGCGTACTACCTTTGAACTTCCTGTTATTGACCACCCTTATGAATATATACGTGCTATACAAGAAGAACGGAGAAAACAGGCTTGTATTCTAACTAGGGAATCCCTCCATGTTGTTTTGCCTGATAAGTTCGGTACAGCGTCAGACGATGAGAAGCAATGGTTAGAACAGATCGAGAGTAGAGATGAATCTTCTGTTCAAGCATTTTTAGAGAAAGCCAGCCTTCCATCTGCCCTTGCGATTGCACGTGATGTAGGAGCTCAAGCGGATCATCCGTCACTGCTCATTGTAGAACGTTTTTTGGATAATCATGGGTTTGATGATGAGGCTGTGCGATTAAGAGATCAGATGGAGCCGTTTAGGCCGATTGAGAAAGAAGAGTTGACAACGTTTGTTATCGTTGGGGGAGATCACATCATTGAAGAGGAATAAATATTACCTAAATAAGCATGGTTGCTAATGCAAATGAACCAAACAAACTAAACGATTCAAACGAACCAAACGAACCAAATGAACGGATCACTTCTACGGGTCTGTCCATCTTGGAAAGCAATAGCTTATCTAAAAGGCGATCGTGAATTACAGATAGTGAATTACAGATCGTGAATTACGAGAACAAGCAGGGGGTGTAATACTCGATTTGCTTGTTTTTTTTTATTTTTCTATATACAACCAACTATCCAATATATTACAATATAACCACTGGTTACTAACCTATGGTTATAAAAAGAGGAGGATTCATCTTCATGGCAAGGAGTCAAGCCCAACGATCAGAGGAAACAAAACAGGCTATTTTAGCGGCAGCAGCTACCTTGTTTTCAGAAAGAGGATATGATTCTGTAACGATGCGTGAAATCGCAAAAACGGCAGGATGTTCTCACACTACGATCTATATCTATTTTAATGACAAAGAAACATTGCTCCATGCGTTATCTATACCACCACTTTCCGTATTGAGCGAGAAGATGCAGGATGTACTCGATGATCAAGATATTCTGCCGAAGGAACGAGTCATTCAGTTGAGCACTTTATTTATCACTTTTTGCTTACAGCATCGGAACATGCACGCTCTCTTTTTTGGTGCTAATGCAGAGAGGGTGGACCTTATTGAGTCAGCGATCCCACTCACAGAACTTCGCAATCATCTTTTCCGAATGCTCGAAACGGCAATTCAGCAAAACTTCTCTTTAAACAATGGAGACGAAAGAATCCTTACCTTCACCCGAATATACTATTATATGCTCCATGGAATTGTAGGGACCTATGTTTACTCTAAAGAAAGTATGGAAGAGTTATATGAGCGTCTAGAAAGGACATTTAACTTAGCGTTTGAGACGCTGTTACTCGGGTTTGATGAGAAAATAAAAGAAGGGAAGAGTGGATCATGAAGATAGAACAAATCTCAGATCATATTTGGACATTAAAGAGCTGGATGTTCTTTGAGTTTCGCGTATGGATCGTTGCAAATCAAGATGGGAATGGCGTTACTTTAGTGGATGCGGGTATAGACAGGATGGCTAAAGACATACTAGCTTTTGTAGAGAAACTGGATAAAGGCCCTATACAGCAAATTCTTTTAACGCATGGTCATTCGGATCATGTTGGATCTGTCTTGAAAATAGTGGAGAACACGAAGGCACCTGTATATGGTCACCCAATAGAAATTCCTTACCTGGAAGGCGATCTGCCCTACCCAAGAAGAAAAAAGATAGAGCAGACTTTGCCTAAAGATGTAGTCCGTCCCTTTTATATAGAAGAAGATGGTCAGCTTCCTTCTTTTGGAGCGCTGCAAACTTACTTAGCGCCGGGTCATTCTCCAGGGCATGTTGTATATTTTCATGAACAGGACCAGGTCCTACTCGCAGGTGATTTATTTACATCCAAAAAGGGGAAACTAACAAGACCAATGAAGATATTTACGGGCGATATGCATGAAGCAGTTCAAAGCAGTCGTATCGTTGAAGAGTTAAAGCCGGTTAGATTAGAAGTATGTCACAGTGGTCCCGTCTTTGATCCTGCGAAACAGATTGCTTCCTATATAGAGGAATGGTCTAGTCTTCAGAAAAACTGAATCTAGCGGATTCTTATAAAGAATCTACTATAGAAGAAATAGAATGTAATAGATGCCTTGTATACTGCAAACAATTGTCAAAAAATGGGTATTAACTTTTTATTAAAAAAGACTTGCATAATTAATATCAGCATGGTATATTCTAATTCCGGCCAAGAAGTTAGCCAGTAAGCAACACACTGAATAACCAAGCAACTTAACGAAGTTAAAAACTTCTGAAAAAAAAGCTTGACACTCTGAACCGGACATGATATTATATAAAAGTTGCTGACGACGAAAGTTGTTAGCGAGATTGATCTTTGAAAACTGAACAACGAGGAGTTTTACGTAAGTAAAACTCGTGAGTGAATTAATACAAGTTTCATTTGTTGGTCATAACAAATGAAATAGAGAACTTTTAAGTTCTCGTCAGCATTTTCTAAATGAGCTTATCGCTCTTTTCAATAACTTTATTGG
>NZ_JARBDA010000025.1:0-31050 GCF_036577645.1 Paenibacillus sp. GYB006
GGAACTATATGATTATGTGAATTGGTTCAACAAGCATCGCATTCATGGCACTTTAGGATACATGACCCCAATTCAGTACAAAGCTGCATCCCTTAAAAAAGTTGTCTGATTTAATGTTGACAGTCCAACAAATGATTTCATTAACTTAGTCTTAATAAAGAATGACCCTTATCATAAAGCGGTTACCAATGAGCAAAACACCCTAACAAGAGGATTAGCCCCAAAACAAAGTGAAAAGATAAATTGGCCGATATTTGAGGATGATGTTTACCCACCAAAACCTTTTAAAAGAAAGGAAGAGTAGATATGGCCCAGTGGAAAGACTCCTTGATAGAAATAGAAAAGATTGAAGTAAAATACGGAAGTACACTTAGAAATCCAGCGTCAGATACAGAAATTGTAAAAATGAATCATGATATTCATCAGAAATTAGGAAACTTTATATTACCTGAGTCATATATTGAATTTTTGAAGAAAATAAATGGGTTAGACTTTAACGGATTAGTAATCTACGGTGTTGATAAAGTTCTACTTGATAGGGAAGTAGAAGAAGATATCCATGGTTTTATTGAGACAAACGAGCTCTGGTATGAAAATGAATGGCAAAAGCAATATATATTTTTTGGAGATTCTGATACAGCATGGTATTGTTATGACCAAAAAGAGAGTGTATACGTAGAACTCGATAAACCCTCAGGGACTTTAATTCAGTCATTTGAAAGTTTTGATTCCATGTTAAGTGATGCACTTGAAACTATTCTTTTGTAATGAGTTTACCTGATGATATTTGGTAAGACAATAATTGTAAAAATGTGACCTTGATTGGCTATATGTCTTCATGGTCCTTTCAAAGAGGTTGATTATGGTCAGATATCACCATGATCAACCTCTTTTATTATGGCTTCTGACAGGACACCCAAATGATAAGAAGGTAGAAACTCCTTTAATGAGATTGGACGAAAGTTCAAAATTCTTTAAGAACGTCACAAGCGTAATTCATGAATAAGAAAAATGAGGCGAAATGAATAAAGTAGAAAGATCTTAAGTGAAATTGATGCATTGAGCTATTGGGATGCTAGAGAGAGTATAATTTATCAATAGTGTAAGTTCTGGAGGAAAAAAATGAATGTAGTGTTCGATTTGGGTAAATTCAGAAAGGCAGTAGTATGGAAGGATGACTATCCAATCCTTCCTAATGAATCAGACGATGAGTTGAAAACATCATTACAATTAAGTATGCCTGTAGTTTCTCATTATAAAAAAATAGCAGTAGAGTTGAAGTTACCTAGGCATAGTTCGTATTATGCATTGCTGGGGGTAGAATATACACCTAAGCAAACTTCAGAATTAATAATTAAAGTTAAAGTAAGTAACGACAATGATGTTTTGTATAGCTCTGAGTTTAAGATAAACGAAGAGATTTATTTAGGAATTCCTACCGAATATGCTTATTCAATTATTAATTCTGCAAAGGAAAGAATGCTAGAATCAAACTGGCAGTATGCAGGTAGTATTACTTTTGCTCTAGGAGCTCACAGTTTCGTTGGTTCTAGTGAAGCTGTTTTTTCGAAGGTCACAAATATTTTAATATCTTTATTGTCAAATGAACTGTCTTTAGATTTTTCTTTGAGTGATGCTTCTTTAATCAATGAAGAGCTAGATAAATAAAAAAGGCTACCCAGATGATCAATCTGAAAGACCGTGGAATGGAAAGAAAAACGATGAGGAGGAGAATCATGGCAGTTTTTGTATTGATGTTAAAGGAATTTGAGGACGAAGATAGGGTAGTGTATCTATATGGTCCAAATGAAAATTCAATGGGGAAAATTGAATATGACAAAAGAAAGAAGGTTATAAACCAACTTTCGTCAATTGATTCAATTGAATTCGCTGATGAGTTCTTCTTTAAGAGAGCAGGGCAACGTCTAGCAAGAATGATTATTAAAGAAAATTATAACTTTGTTGATCGAACAACTATAGAATCTTGATAATATGTACGAGACTTGCTTTTCATTGATAGATAGGAGTGGATTTTTAGGAAACCATGTTTTAATAATTTCATGAGTTAGATTAATGTTAGATTGAGATCGAGAGGAGACTGATATAAAACGTGCGAACCTATAATAAGTTAGTAAGGGATTTAATTCCGAGTATCATTCAGTCTCAGGGTAAACAGTGTAAGACTTTAATTTTAGACGAGGAAACTTACAAGTCAGCGCTGAGAGCAAAGCTGGAAGAGGAACATAGAGAATATCAAGAAGCGGAAACAGATGAACTTGCTAATGAAGAATTATCGGATATGCTGGAGGTCATCTACGCACTGGCTTCGATTCATGGTATTAGTGAAGAGGAACTAAATAAGATTCGTAAAGAGAAAGCGCATCAGTGTGGTGAATTTAAAGAAAAGATATTTCTTGTGGAGGTAGATTAGTAGAGGCAGTGATGAAAAACGTATCTAGTAATTCACTGAATTTTCCTTTTTATGAAGTACATAAGATATAGATTGAATAGACGTTAAAGGAATAACGGCCGATGTAATATTTTACATTATTTGATAGAATTTATTCACCTTAACTAACAGTGAGAGTGAAAACCTTATGGTGAAAATAATGGTCTCACCTGACCAGCTGATGGAAGTTGTCAGACACTTCTTAAACCAGCGTCAGGAACTGGAACGGATGTGCGGTCAATTAGACAAACAAATTTATTTTATAAGTGAAGGCTGGTCAGGAGCGACAAAAGAACGGTTTTTTCAGGAGTATTTATCAGCCAGGCAATCCATGACTGTGACGATGGAGAAAATTTCGTCAATTGCCCAGCAGCTGAACTTTATAGCCAGAAGTTTTGCTGAAGCGGATGGTGAAGGAGGATCGGCGATCGTTATGCCTAGCTTACCTCCAGAAGTGGAGGCAAAGCTAGAAAGTGATGTTGATTATACTGCCTCTGTGCTTAAGGGAGTAGGAGCTACGGTCGAAGGGCTCTTTTACGATGCAGTTGGTACAGTAAAGAGTTTTTGGGAGAGTCCCTTCGGAACAGTATATGATATAGGATATGCATTTACAGTTGGGAGAGCAGTCGATGCATTATTAGGTGCACGCTTTGCATGGGATTATGCGTGGGGGACGGGGACTGCACGATCAGATGCTGAACAATTGTTAGAGCAAATAAAGCGAACAGAGGAAGAAAAAGGTAGAGGGTATTATACTGGCTATATAGTAAGTCAGGCAGCTTCTTATTTAACGATAGGAAAGCTTCTAAAGCATGATGAACCGGGTGGTTCGGGAGGTTCAGGTGGAAAGGGGAAGACTGAGGGGACGAGTACTCCTAAAGGGAATTTCGCAGGTGAAATTATTACTGAAAACATTCGTATGAGAATCGATCCACCTGATAAGGTAACCAAGTATGATCATGTTCATTTGTTTGATGAAAATGGTAACTCGGTTGATATTAATCAGAATATTGTTGATAGAAAAAGTTCTGATGCTCATATCCCATATAAGAAGTGAGGTGATATGGATGAAGGCAAGAAAAATCTTAAGTGAAATTGAAGATATGCATTATTGGGATGCTAGAGTATTAAAATTTGATTCGAGTTTCTTTGGTGACGAAATGACCCTTGTATATGAGGATACAGAGCGGAATGTCGAATTGTCCTTTACGGGATGTACAGAATTTTCCTTTCATACAACAATTGATGATAGGAGAAGACCTATAAGAGAGTTAGCTAGATCTCAAATCCCTTATTTTCTTCAAGATATTGATATCACAGATGTAGAATGTGGAGATTTTAATTTACTAAAGTGTAAAATTTTGATGCCCCCTCTTAATGTAGAAATAGTGTGTAATTTTATTTCAGTTGTAAAGATATAATTTGCTCTTTAATGTGATATAAGTTGTTTGTTTTTTTATATTTGTAACAATAGAGATAAAATTGGGAAAATTGGTTTAGGCCTCCTTTAGATAATGATACACGTTTAAGAAGAGATGAATTAGAGTATATTATCGAAAAAATAAAAAAAGTAATTAAAAAAGTAATTTCCAGACACCTGGGGGCACCTTTAAGGTGTCTTTTTTCTAGAGAAGGTCTCGTAGTGGATATAAAACACATAATAGCTAATATGAATATCAAAACCACTAATATATCGATCGTTAAGTAGAAGGAAGGTTAATAGCAAAGGAGTACATCGTTTGGATAACCTTGAAATTATACTAGTAGACTTAATAAAAGATGAGCTAGATAAGATGGTTTTTGAAGAATTTAAGATTAACGTATTAGAAGTGAAGTCATCACATTTCTTTGATAATAATAGTAAAGACGATATTGTATTTCATCAAATTAATAGTTTTCAAGAAATACTCTCACCTATTGGTACAGGAAATATATTTCTTAGTCATTTAGAAATAGGATACATTATTAAAGATGTAATGGTTGTGTTTTCCTTTGATAAGGACTATGGAGATATAACCATAAATTTTCCGGAAAATGAGTTATTTGCAGTAGACAGATCAGTACAAAAACAGAGAGCATATAAGTTGGTAGAATTTCTTTTGAGGTTAAGAGACAAGTATAACATTGCAAAAGTGAAAATTGGTTTTGAACCTGCTTCTGATGATGATACATGTTTAGTAACGATCGAAGAGGAAGTAGATGATTTAGAGCGTATTATTGAAAAAATAATAAGGTGAACTCACAAGACCTCGTGAAGAAAATGGATTCATAGAATATAAAAAGATTTAACCTAGGAACTATGTTTTCAATTTTAACTAGCTTCCCATTCATCAAATCACAGTGTTGAGATAAACTTTTATTTAACGCTAGGAAAGCCTCTGAAGAGTAAGAAGAGTGAGGTGGATTTAATTGTTTGAACTAGAAATTATTAAAGCTAATTCAGTTAAAGAAGTGAACCTCATAACAGTCGAAGCTAAACTATCAGGGAGCATAGACAGTCCATTGATAAAGACAGTTCTTGTCGATAAGGGTCAAAATGACAGACGTTTTTTTTGGAAAACTATAAATGGTGTGAATGTTCCTGTAATTAACCCAGCTGAATAAGAAAGTAAGAAATAAGTATGAGATATGTGGCTCTAGTTAAGAGATTAGACCCACACATTGAAGAGGAAGTTACACTTGAAATACAAGGAGTCGAATATACAGGTTTCACGTTTATCTGCCCTTATGAAATTGAAGTAGGAGGCAAATATCCAGTTTCAATAGGATTTACGGTTTTAGAAGGGTTAGAAATTAGTGAAGTATTTGACGGCAAAAAAGATTAGAACGAATAGGCACAAGTTATAAGTACTATATCCGTGGTATCTTAAATGAAGATTCGATTGAGGCAGGAATAGTTATTTCTGATGATGATGAATACTTTGCTAAATATCCTGAATTGATTGGCAAAGTCGTAGAATTTTTGAAAGAATAATGTTGTTAAAACCTTGTCTAGTTCCGAACCTTTCAATGTTCTTTTTTAGGTGGGTTGGGTGACGAATGAATTTATCATTTAACCAATGAACACAACTAACTCATGTTATACCCGTATGAAGGTTTTGTCGTTTTTGATTGTACGGATAAAAAAGATGACTAGATAGGGTGGAGAATAGATGTTCAAAATCAGTTATAAGTTATTTGAAAGTGAGGATGTAGAGGGAAACGAATTAAAAGGGACAGAGGGATATTTTCAGTTTGAAATTGATAATGAAACTTACGGTATTTTTATAACTGAAGAGATTGATGATTTTACAGTTTCAGTTTATTGGTGGTTGTACTATTTTTTAGAAGCCGTAAGACTTCTGAAAACGGAGAGATATGTTTTAATAAGTGATATCGAAAAATCTAATATATGGATTGAACTAAAAATGGAAAAAGATATAGTGGAGATAAGTAAGGTATCTGCTGATAAACCTGAAGGAAGTGGAGCAATAGAAACGAAAAAAGTGCCAAATTTAACATATCCGTATTGGAAAGAAAAAAGAGTTATTTATGAGGACTTGAAAAAAGAAGTAATAGATAAAACTAAGCTATATGTGGAAGAGTTAAAAGTATTAAATAATGAAAGTAATAAAGAAATTTTGAAAATGGAAAAATTAATTCTAGAGATTGAAAAATAAAGAGGGAATTTATATAGAATGACCGAAAGATAGCGAAACCAATGAGATTCTAGCCTAAGACTACATGAAAAAACTCTTTCCAAGCAAATAACGTGGAAAGAGTTTTTCTTATTCATCAACACACTTATCCGTGCAAAACCTTATTCAAACTTTGAGTCGTTTCATTGAGCTTTACAATACTCTCCACCATATTAGTAACTCGTTCCTGCTGCAATTCAGCGCTGGCAAGTACTTCTTCTACAGAAGCAGCGGATTGCTCCGTCACAGAGGATACTGAATTTAGTTCGTCATTAATTCGAGCAGAAGCCTCTTGCAGCTGACTATTGAGATTTTGCAGGTGAACTGCTTGCTCCATCACTTCGGTAGTGTTGAGGTCAATATTCGTGAAAAGTGCTTCAATAATATCAGTAGAAGTCGCTCCTGCCATCGATGCTTCTTTGCCTTCAGAAATACGTATGGCTGCACTGCTTACATCTTTCTGAATGGAGGACAAAATTTCGGCAATATCGGCTGATGACTGCTGGGTAGACTGGGCTAACTTACGAATTTCAGTAGCAACAACGGCAAAGCCCTGTCCATGTTCACCTGCACGTGCAGCTTCAATAGATGCGTTTAGAGAGAGCAGGTTCGTTTGTGTACTGATCTCCTGAATAGCGGTGAGAATCCCGCCAATTTTCTTGTTTTCATTATTTACTTTTTCAATTATTTGCGTTGTATCTTCGACGATTTCAGACACGAGGTGAATTAAAGAACTAAGTTCAGCAACCTGAATCTTTCCATCCCTCGTTAACTCCACGGCTTTATGAGCCCGGTCACTTGTGGTGTTTGAAGCATCAGATGTTCTTTGCACGGATTCATTTAATTCATGCATTGCAGTACTAATGTCAGATACACTACCTGCTTGAGATTCCATTCCCGTTGATATTTCTTGAAAAGCAAGCAGCACCTCATTATTAATCTTCCCTGCCATATTCGCATTTTCATTAAGCTCTGTTCCCGACGTAGTGATTACGTTAGATACTTGCCGTACTTCGGTCATGAGCAGTTCCATCTTTTGTCTTGCCTGTTCCGATTCTTGCATGCTATATCTCATATTTTTCAGCAATCGTTTTCCAATGGTGCTTTGTCCGAGAAGGGTAAGCCAAGTGACTAAATAATAAGCGTTGATACCTAGTGTATTTTCGCCAACATAGATGGCAAAGCAGAAATAGATGAGTACAGCGAGTCCAATGATTCCGTTGAGAAGCAGTGGCTTCATATCCATATAAAGAGAGGTGAGAACTAGTCCGAGCAACAGAATGACATAATCTCCGGGAGATTTACTTGCATACATGAAGGTAAAACAAATCACATTAAATCCAACAGCGACAAAATACATCGTCTGATTTATATACCACTTCTTTAGATAGAACAGGGTGCATACGGCTGCTACGGGAATGGCTGTGCACAGGATCGCGAGAATGATATCCAAACTTCGGTAACTTGCGGCGAGCCCAAGAGCAGTGCAAATCCATAACAACCTAACCATAAGTCCATTTCTTTTATGCAATTCACTTAATTCTTGCGTCATTTCTTTTTCCTCCCGCGTTAGGTGATGATTTATATTAGGGACCACTTGTTATAGAAATGTTCCTGCAACGTTTACGCGTTAGTTTCGCTCTTGTGAAAGGTTCGCCATATTCGTAGGTAAAACGAACTCTATAATAAAGGCCTATATTACTATATCGTCTAATTCACCCTCACATCTTAGTGTTAAAATTTAACTCTGCAATGAGATTTTATATAGAGGAATGAGTAATTAAAATCCTTCTATGTATGTATGCAAAAAAACACCCAGCCCATTAATTCTAAAGGGTTAGGTGTATAACGAATTATATATTTTACTGATATACTCGGACAATTCCTGCTCCTGTTACGAGTCTTGCCTCATTAGCTCCGCTGCCGAAGGTATGGTCCGGTTCAGATGACTCTGTTTGTTCGATCACTTCTCCAAGTAGTTCAAGTTTGCCAGAACCCGTTCCGGCAAGGAAGGTAAATGCTTCTGGGGTATCTGTTTGGAAAAAGATATCGCCTGCACCCGATTCGGCGTTCAGCTGACTTGTACTCACTTGTTTCATATCAAGGTTACCTGCATCCGTTTTGATCTCCATCGTTTTGGTGTTTAACCG
The DNA here is from genome assembly GCF_036577645.1 of Paenibacillus sp. GYB006. NCBI lineage: Bacteria > Bacillati > Bacillota > Bacilli > Caryophanales > Paenibacillaceae > Paenibacillus > Paenibacillus sp. GYB006. The sequence goes on from NZ_JARBDA010000025.1 coordinate 8,277, forward strand.
TTCCACAGTAATATTACCGCTTTGTGTAATGAGTGAAATATGTTCATATGTTTTTTCAGGAATAATAAGCGTGAGATTGAGTTTTACATTATTTGGATTCGCACCTGTATGATTGGTATTGGCATCGATGTCACCCGGTACTCGTACCTCTGCAATCAGCGTTTGGCTGTTCGTTGACAGAACTAGTTCGGGGGCAGTCTCTGCATTTATCTCTTCATTATTTAGTGTAGCTGTAATATGGTCCGTATTCTGCTCCGTTTTGATGAAAATATTACCTGTGTAATGCTGACTTACTTCAATTGAATGAATATCTGCAGCATTTAATTCTTTGGTATACGTACTTCGTCCAGCAGCTGAAGTGGAGGGAGGATTCACAGTGTTATCCTGATTTGAATCTTGGCTTGGATGAACAGTTGTATCATTTTGAACGGAAGAGTCGTTCTGAATAGGAGAATTGTCATCATTATTCTCTTTACCGCAGGCACTAAGGAGCAGTATTGTGGCGAATAGGATAAAAAATAGTTTTTTCATATCACTTCACTCATTTCGTATGTAATTAGTTGGGACTCATTGTTTATATCTATCAATCTATACCCATAAACGACCGATTTGATTGGCTGTACCTACCTATATGCAGCTACTAAAGATAAACGCCCCGTTTTGCAAGGGTGTTTTTTTGTGGGTTTAAATTCCAAACCGACAATATAAATGTATAATAATGGAATATGAGACTGAGATCAGGAAAGGAGAGGGATCGTATGGTACAGCAGAATGAAGAGAGGCCTGAGCAGCCTGGTAAAACCATACCGAAAAAGGTTGAACCGGTAACGGTCAGTGAACTATTTACCTTGGGGCGAAAACCAGCAGAAGATTTGGTATATCTCTTGTTTTGGACTGGAATGATTGGGGTTTTATACAATGCTTTTGTATTCGGAAAATATATCTCAGTGACCTTCTCCCTCATGAATACACTTTCAAGTGATTTCTATGAAACTACGACTACAGGGGGAGATCATGTTCTTCTTGGTTTTGTTGCAGGTGCAATTGGTTTTGGTGTTCTGTTCGTCCTATGGAAAGTATGTTGTGAACTGCTGCTCCTTATATTCAAGTCTCTTCAGAAATATGTAGGATCGAATTTGAAAATGAGAGGTCTTAGTTTACTAATCATTTTGGTATTTTTGACCACGGCATGCAGTAATCACACATTACCAAAGGTAGACTCCCCAGCTGGTGAATTTCTAATAGAACAAGGTTATGAAATCATTCAGCAAGAAGACATAGTTTATGAACATAGGCTTGAAAAAAAAGACCTGACGCAACTGCCGCATCAAATGTACTGGAGTGTTCAATCTGTCGATGCTGCTTCGTATATAGGAAAAATCATTTACACCACTACGTTTTATGTTAAGAATCATCCGTTAGATCAAGCTCCCTCTAACCTTAAGGGCCAGACAATCGTATATGTAATGCAGACGGAGAATGAGGTGATTGGTGGGTACAGCCTACCTGACCTTGATGATCCTACAGATGGCTGGGTGTATTCACTAGATGGACGGACACTGGAGGAGTTCTCGGGGATGGACTTTGGAACATGGAGACAACAGTGGGACAGCAAGTACAAGTGACTACTATTAAATACGCTCTGCGTAGATGTAAAGGATGGCCTACCTATGAACCATTTGAAATTTATACCGATGAGCCAAAAGCACGCAAAAACCATCGCCACATGGACATACCCTGAACCTTATTCGCTATACAACATGGATGACGATGAAGAGACTATAGAGGAACTAACGGAGGGGAGTTACTATGCCGCACTTGATGAAGAAGAGCAACTTATCGGGTTTATTTGTATAGGAGAAGCGGCAAGGGTTCCGGGAGGATATGAAGCAGGAATTTACAATAATGAACAGCAAATCGATATAGGTTTAGGGATGAGACCTGATCTGACAGGAAACGGGCAGGGTGGATTGTTTTTAAAAGAGAGCCTTTCATTTATCCGTAATCTCTCGAATCATTCGTCATTACAGCTCGTTGTTGCCACATTCAATGAACGGGCTATGAAAGTATATGAGCGAGCTGGATTTCGAGAGGGACAAACCTTCCTTAGCAGGGACAGGGAATTCATAGTGATGAACCAACGATAATTATAAAAAATAAAAAACTGCACCGCTTTATTAGGAGCGTCTAACATAGGGGTGCAGTTCAAGTCATTGGTGACGGGTTCACTAAATACGGCTTTCCCATAATTGAGTTCTAGTTCTTTTTAGCGGGGGAAATCTTTAAAATTCTTTCCCTCGTATTTTTGAGAAAACCATGGTGTCCGACAGCTCCCCATAGACATCCAGACTGTCTCCGCGTAGAATTCCTTCAAGGACAAAACCGTTCCGCTCGGCTACTCTCGCGCTTTTCCCATTCCTTGCATCACAGCGAATTTCGATCCGGTTAGCCGAGAGTTCACGAATTGCGTAGTTTGTTATGGCTTCTACAGCTTCACTCATATAGCCTTGACCTGCATAGGAGCTTCTAAGCCAGTAACCGATTTCGAATTTGCGAACATCCCAGTCAATCCGGTGCAGCCCGCTGCTTCCGACCAATTGTCCATTTTCTTTGGAGAATAGCATAAGTCGTAAATCGGAACGCTCCAGAAATTTCAGATGTGCCTGCCTGATATTAATTTCCGAGTTCTCGGGAGTAAGCGAGTCATTCGCAAAAGGCATCCATGGACGCAGTTCTTCCATGCTCTCCTGAACGGCTTCATAGGAGGCAGCGCCATCCCCATATTTAGGCGCTCGGATGATCAGCCTTTTACTTTCAAAGGATTCTGGAATCGTAAGCATGATCTTTTCTGTAGTTTCATGGGTCATATTACTAGCCTCCAGTGGAAAAATTTCTCATAAACATAACATGAAATGTATTTTACTGGCAATTAAATTATTTAGGAGAGTTGATAAGTTGTATAAGTACGCAATTACAAAATATAATCCTCATTTCCGCGATGAAGAGGGAAGATATCTAAAGGAAGATTGGATTGCTATTAGTGACATAGGTAAGTTGTTTGATGGTGAGATGCTGACAGCTGACCATTATATGAAAATAGAAGACAGTTATATTCAAGCCATACAGATGGTTATGGAATATATGAAAATACCATTTTTGTTGGTTAATCAAGTCGAGAGAAGTTTTTCTTACGATACTTTTATGGAAATGAATGAACGATATCGTGAACTCTATTCTAAGGAATTACTAGAAACTTATACCCATATAAAAGACTTAGATGAGCTTGATAAAGAGCAGGTGGGTTCTTTTTGTAGATTAGTTTTGCGTGAAGATATGTGGGCTAAAGTATATTATCCTAGAAGAATGAAGGTTTTTATCGGGTATGACTATCTGATGGGAGTTCATACCTCAAAGTCGATTGAGACTATAATTCCGTTAATCGAGCAACTGGGATTGTTTGTTGAAGAACACTAACCTTTTTAATAACTTGAGGGCAGGCAAAACCATGTATCAAATCAAATCACTTCATTCGTTAGATTCACCCGGTGTATTACATAACCAAAGCAAAGTAACCCACTCGCTAGTTTTCACTGGAGTAGGTTACTTTTTTTCTGAATACAATGCTAATTCAAACGCACTTTGTGCAGATCTACCTAAATACGATACGTCGCAAAAGGTTTAGCATGAATAAACGGCTCACTGATCTGATCCAGCTCAGCACCGAGATCTGAATTCATATCAATCTCAAGGCTCTTGATATTATCGTCTAGCTGCTCTGTCTTTGTCGCACCTACGATAACCGTCGATACTGCTGGGCGGTTCATGAGCCACGCAACGGATAGAGCACTTGGGGAATAGCCGTGGGAAGCGGCAAGATCACTTACCTTACGTCCAAGCTCCAAATTATGCTCTTCTAAGAACCGGTTGAAGTTCGGATCCGTCTCGGCACGGGAACCAGCTGGAGCATTGTTTTTGCTTGTATATTTCCCTGTTAGAATTCCCCCTGCAAGCGGGAAGTAAGGGATAATACCGACACCTTGGTCAAGACACATCGGTACGAGTTCAAGTTCGGGTGTACGATCTGCCAGGGAATAACTCGTCTGAGTAGATACATAGCGCACATAATTTCGCATTTCGCTAATGCCGAGTGCCTTCATGATCTCCCAAGCAGCATAGTTAGAAGCGCCGATGTAGCGTACTTTACCGGAACGTACCATGTCGTCGAGTGCCCGGAGGGTTTCTTCTAAAGGTGTATTAGGATCAAAGGTATGAATCTGATAGAGATCCACATAATCGGTTTGGAGTCGTCTCAGGCTGTTCTCCAGTTCAAGCTGCAGGTGATAGCGGGAAGATCCACGCCCGTTAGGTTTATCGTCTTTGACAAGACCTGCTTTTGTAGCGAGTACGACTTGATCTCGCTTCCCTTGCAGGGCATGTCCAATGATTCGTTCTGATTCGGTTCCTGCATAAATATTGGCTGTATCAATAAAGTTGATACCATGATCGATGGCGTGATGGAGAATACGGGCAGAGGTTTGCTCATCCGCTCTCTTACCAAAAGAATTCGTGCCAAGTCCAAGCTGAGAGACTTGAAGTCCACTTTGACCTAGATAGTTATATTTCATTAGAAAAATGCCCCTTTCAAGATCTTCGGTAGGATTAGTCAGAAATGATCTATAGACATTAAGTATATTATTTCCAGAGAACGAGAGCAAAAGAGGTAAGAAGAATAGAGGGAAATAAACCCTCATTTATAGGAGGAAGAAGCTCTTTAATAGAGTCCACTTATGAATTGATTCAGTAGATTATTGGTTTTTAGTATGGTAATGGAAAAATAGGAGGGTGTATGTATGATAATCGTAATTCCCTTACTTATTTTATTTTTAACTATGGGCATCAATTTCCTTGTGAAGTCGAAAAAGGATTCTTCAAATAAAGGCTTCTATGAATGGATAGGAATTTCTTTAATTGTAATGGTCATCTTTTTTGTTCTGCTTTCTTCCTATCAATTCATTGCTCCGGATGATCATATAGGACATTAGCAGCTACCAGCATCTTTAAGTGGAGTAATCGATATTCTGAAATGAAGAAATTATTACAAAGAAAGGTAAGCCCCCGATCATTTATGACTGGGGACTTACCTATTTATTTTATATCTAGCTTGATGAATTAACCGATGAAACGTACATGTGTGATCAGACCATCTTCAACACGATAGACAGGAACAGCATACAGCAGATCTGTTCTTCCGCTATGTCCGTTGACTTCTTCATGATCAATGACATAAGGACCGTTTACAATCCGAGTCAGAATCTTCGCATGCAGCTCAGGACTTACTTCAAATGTCTTCGTATATCTAGCGCGAATCTCTTCTCTGTTCGTTTGTTGTACGTTGCCTGCAGCATCTTCAATAACACAATCAGGATGATAAGTACGGAGCAATGCTTCAATATCACGTGCATTGTAAGCTTCAAGCTGAGCATCAATAACTTGGGTGATAGACATAGGTAAGTCTCCTTTACGTATGGGAAGATGGGTGGGGAAAAGATGAGTTCATTTGTTCAGAATATAACAATTTTTACCACATCAATCAACTACTATTTTAAAGCAGTAAAGTTAGTGGCGAAAAACTGCCTAATCTTTTCATTCTTCTTCGTAGTCTCATGCTAATATGGACATTAGAGGTGTAGTGTATTAATGACATTCAGCTTTATGAAAATACTTCGCAGACATAAGGACAATAATAAGGAGCTGGATTTACTTGATCTTATCAAAAGATACCCATAAGCATATTACGATTGGACACATGACGTTATTTATTCCTGATTATGAACTTGAGCGCTACTTATTCATAACATCACTTGCGAATCAATTTGGAGTACAGACGAATACACAAGCGGGTCTTCTTTTGTTAGAGAAGATTCGGGAAAAGGAAGAAGGGTTGCTGGATCAACTCACCTTCGAATATGACGATGGGGGAATTATTGTTCACTCTAGCGAGGACCAAGCCGAGGCGATCCTTCGTGTGATTTTCTTGACGCATGACCTCATGGTTCCGCCTTATCAGATGAACCTAACTGATGAAGAAAAGAATAGTGCAATCGAGTACTGCAGAAATTGGGTTAGACCAACCCTGCAAACATGGAAGACTGGTGACGTATTTACGATCCCTTTGATGAATGAGGACTATGCCTACGGACAAGTAATAGGGGAGACTGCGGAGAAGAATCCGTTATGTGCACTCTTTGAATGTTGCTCGGAAGAGGTACTGGACCCTTCTTATATCGTAACTCAGCGTCCCATTGCAATCATACCGTTATTAGGCGACAAAATACATAATTATACCTTTCAAGTGATTGGGAATGCTCCCGTACTTGTTACCGGAGAAGGAGCAGTATCCGAATATCAAGGAAGAAAGATCAAACGTTTCTCCGATTCTTATTTTACCGAATTAGCAAATGCTTATTATGGACTTACAGATTGGGATGATCCAATGCAAGACAATAAGGCGTTTCTCTTACCAGGAGTAGAAGGGCCATACAATAACGCTTTAAGACCAGTGCCGAATACGGTTATTGATGTCATTCCCGGTGAGCGTATTGGAAATCTCTATCTTGGGATGAGCGAGAAAGAATGCAGTGAGGTGTTGGAATCCTATAGAAAAGAGCATCTAAAAGGTCTTTGGAATTATTCGCTTAATCATGTTTTTCGTATCGACTATGATCAGGAGGGAAAGATCTCCTTCATAGAGATGGTGACGGGTTACGAACCGGAACTTCTTCAAGTCCGTATCCATTTGCCGGAACAGACGGTGGATGCTTTTCATACGAAAGCCAAGCTACTGATTCCGATGATTGATAAAGTATCGCCTTACGACCGTTCCGAAGAGGATAACGGGTTTGCTTATTATTTTAAAGAGTTAGGTCTTGCATTGTGGCGAGGAAATGTATTTGAAGAAGAACAGATGGAGGAAGCATGGTATAAGGAAATGGGTGCTGAAAATCAGCAGGACGAGCTGCGGTTTATGTACTTTGAGACGGTCAGTGTGATGGTACCAGGTTACTATAATCAGTCCTAAAACTTGACATTAAAAAATGGAATATGGTATATAAAAGGAAGACTTAGCACTCTCTTTATTAGAGTGCTAAAATAGGTTAACGAGTAGAAGGGAGACTATTCATGGCAACGAAACAATTCCAAGCGGAATCCAAGCGTTTACTTGAAATGATGATTAACTCCATTTACACCCAGAAAGAAATTTTCTTACGGGAACTGATTTCTAACGCAAGTGATGCGATTGATAAAATGTACTATAAAGCTTTGGTGGAAGATCAACTGACTTTCCAGTCCGAAGACTACTTTATTAAAATTACGGCGGACAAAGAAAACCGCACTTTAACGATTTCCGATACAGGAATCGGGATGACACAAGAAGATCTGGAGAATAACCTCGGTATCATCGCGAACAGCGGTTCTTTTGCGTTCAAGAACGAGAACGAACTGAAGGACGGACACAATATCATTGGTCAGTTCGGGGTTGGTTTTTACTCTGCATTCATGGTGGCTGACAAGATTACCGTGATTACAAAAGCATGGGGAAGCGAGCAGGCTTACAAGTGGGAGTCCGAAGGTGCAGATGGATATACCATTGAATTAGCAGAGAAAGACAGCGTAGGAACGGATATTATTCTTCACATTCGTGAGAATACAGAAGAAGATTCTTACGATGAATACCTTGAAGAGTATCGTCTTAGAACCATCATCAAGAAGTATTCTGATTTCATTCGCTATCCGATCAAGATGGATGTGAAGACGCAGAAGCCGAAAGAAGATGCTGAGAACGAGTTCGAGGAAGTTACCGAAGAACAAACCGTGAACAGCATGGTACCGATCTGGCGCAAAAATAAAAATGAGCTCACAAATGAAGATTATGAGAACTTTTATTTTGAAAAACGCTATGGTTTCGATAAGCCGCTGAAACACGTTCATATCAGTGCAGACGGTGCAGTTGTATATAATGCTATCCTGTTTATACCGGAAAAAACACCGTTTGATTACTATACAAAAGAGTATGAAAAAGGTCTTGAACTATACTCTAACGGTGTTCTTATTATGGACAAATGCGGTGACTTGCTGCCGGATTACTTCAGCTTCGTGAAAGGGATGGTAGACTCCGAGGATCTATCACTCAACATTTCCCGTGAATTGCTGCAGCATGATCGTCAGCTGAAGCTGATCGCGAAGAACATTAAGAACAAAATCAAATCCGCACTTCAATCTATGATGAAGGATGAGCGCGATAACTACGTGAAGTTCTATGAATCCTTCGGCAGACAGCTGAAGTTCGGTGTATATAACGACTACGGCATGAATAAGGGAGATATTCAAGATCTGCTCCTGTTCTACTCTTCTAAAGAGAAGAAGCTTGTGAGCTTGGCTGAATACGTATCCCGTATGCCGGAAGATCAGAAGTATATCTACTACGCAACAGGTGAGTCTGTAGAACGTATTGACCGCTTGCCGCAAACGGAGCTTGTAGCCGATAAAGGATACGAGATTCTGTACTTCACAGATGATGTGGATGAGTTCGCAATCAAGATGCTTCAGAACTACCAGGAGAAAGAGTTCCGTTCTGTATCAAGCGGTGATCTTGGATTTGAAGCGGATGCGAATGAGCAGGAAGCGGAAGCGAAGGAAAATGAGAACAAAGAATTGTTCGAACAAATGCAAGAACTGCTTGGCAGTAAAGTGAAGAAAGTCAAAGCTTCCAAGCGTCTGAAATCTCATCCGGTTTGCTTGTCTGCTGACGGGGAAATCACGATTGAGATGGAAAAAGTGCTGAATGCAATGCCAAATGCAGATGGACAGCAAGTGAAAGCTGATAAAGTGCTGGAAATCAACGCAAATCATGAAGTGTTCAACTCACTCAAACAAGCATTTGAGAATGATAAAGAGAAGTTTGCTGTGTACACAAGCGTACTGTACAATCAAGCACTTCTAATTGAAGGCTTGCAGGTTGAAGACCCTGTTGCTTTCACTAATGATATTTGCAAAATTATGGCGTAAAAGACTTAACGATGTAGTGGAGCATATTAAAAAAGCCCAGTCCGATAGGACTGGGCTTTTTTCTTTTGATGAAAACTAATTACTCGTAGTAGCAAAAAAATAGATCAGGAAGATAGCAATATAAATAACAAGTATAATAGCCATCCATAGTAAGGACGCTTTTGCATAATTGGCTTTGCTTGGATTTGTAACCCTTCCAAAAGCCCAAACAAATAACAGCACAATATTGACAATAGGTATAGCTAAAAGGAATATCGTTAGCATCCAACTTTTCACACTTATAGCAGGGCCCTTTGGAGCACCCACCTTTTCTGGTGTAACGTATGGATCATTATTCAGCATCTTTAAATCTCCTAACTTATGTAATTTATCTGTGTATGAATCAGTTTCAAAGTATAGCATATTACAACATACCCCAGTCCTTTATAGGACTGGGGTTTCTCATTTAGCTAAAACTAATTACTCCCAACCGCAAAAAATGCGATAACGAAGATTACAATATAAATAACAATCCCGATAGCCATCCATAGTAAGGATGCTTTCGCATAATTGGACTTGTTTGGGTTGGTACTGCTGCTAAAAGCCCAAATAAATAAAAATATGAGGTTCACGAGAGGGATAGCCATCAGAAAAGTAACAAGCATCCAACTTTTCACACTTATAACAGGCGCCTCTGGAGAATCAAACTTTTTCGGTGTAACATAAGGATCATTATCTAACATTTTTCTTCATCTCCTAACTTATGTAGTTTACTGTGTATGAATTAATTTCATACTTTTTAAAAGTTACAATGAAATCAATCCGTTATATAAAATACCACTTAATTGTAAAAATTGGCAATACTTTTCACTGATTTTATTTTAACCTCAGGGTATGTTCTCCTGATGCAGTATGAAAAATAAGATGTTTTCTATCTTTCCACGTAGGGTCATTCATTCCAAGCACATCTTCAGCGGAGTCGTAACGTCTAAAATCCATATAACTGTAACGGTTGTTGAGTTCTTTCAATAGGAGTCCCCCCAGCATGGACTGATAAAAGTCATAAGAATACATGGTTTCTCCTAGACTAGTTGCGGAGTATTTAATTACTACAGCTTCATTTCCGATCGGTGAGTGAATGGTTTTATAATGTGCGTCATCGATTGCATGGCTGAAGTACAGAATGAGAAAAACAATAATAACTCCAGGCACAAATGCAGCAACAATGGTATAAATTTTAGCTATAATTCCCATCGACAACAGCACAATACTGTTGAAAATAAACATGGATAATACCAGACTATCCGGTGGAAATAGGCGGAGATAATAGCCCATGCTATGTAGTGCAATAAGCAGCACATCTATACCAATAAGTATTGAAATTATTGTATAAGTCACCTTACGAGTCAAAGGAGAGGATGTGCCCTCCGTCTCCGTCTTATGATCTTGCTCTATATCTTGGATGTGATCGTTCTGATGATTCATTTTTGCTGCTTTATACTCCAGATGATCTCGTTCGTTCATAAAACCCAGCACCCTTCGCTGTAATAACATGATCTTAAGATATAAACAATAAATAACATAAAATGGTTACACCAAAATACATAGCTGTTTCATCTTTTTAGAGCATGAATATGAGAGTGCCGCGTAAAACAACGACAAAAAGACCGCACAGATTAGTGCGGTCTTTTGTATTTGAATGACTACTTAAAATATAAATTAATCCTTTTTGTTCGGATCAGGAAGGTCACGAGGGTTCCAGTTCTCCGCTTGAGGCTCAATATCCTCATGTTTTTTCACTTTCTCCTGCTGCTCAGGGGAATTGTTTTTGTTATCCTCTTGATTACGTACTTTATCTCCTGTTTGTTGTTGCATCTGAATTACCTCCTTAGAATGAGTAACGTTGACTTCGGTATAATAATAGATACCCGATTAGACAGTACTCAAACATTAATGGCAGCTTACTTAGAAGGGCATCATTTGTTATGTTTGCTAAGCTGCTTAAGGTGAAGGTCAAAAGCTTTCATAACCCAAAGATGAAGTGTGGCCTGAGAGTATTTATAGATAAACCAAGGTAATGAAGGTACATAATCGTGAATCGCTACGATACATTCTCTCGAGTTTGGCAACTGTAAAAATTCAAGTCTCCCCTTATGAATTTCCCGCTTATTAACCAAGATTCCGCCTGAAATTCGGTACGAAGCATGAGATGGACTGCTTTTCGTTTTATCATAGGTTAGTTCGAGGATTGGAACTTTTGCAGCCCTAAGAAAAATGCGGACAATCTGATCTTCACTTCTTGTAATCCGAATGAACGGTTTTGTAATACGTGACAGCCACTCTATGTAATAGTGCAGAACCCACTGTGCATTTTTCCCTTCCGGTAAACAGAGCCGCTGTACGGATCTCACATCTGATTTCATTGATTTTTTCGCTAAACCCGTAATTGGATAAGGAGAAATGGACGGACCATCGAACTGCTCTACCCAAAAGGCAGTAACAGGTACACCCGATGAGCCTAAGATTTGCTCTACTTCAAGTCTGCTTCGCAAGTGACGGGGTACGTCTTTGTTTTCTACCTCCGCCGGGTCCATTCCGCTGACATATACGATTTTTTTCACGTTGTTCCGCTGGGCTGCTCTGGCAAAATGCCCTGCCAAGATCGCATCCATATCCTCAGAGCTGCCCTGAGTCAGTTTGGCAGAAGAGTACATGGATTGACTGAGATAGATAGCATAGTCTGCTCCTCGTAGTGCTTCTTCAACATCGTCATAGGAGAAAAAGTCACAAGCACGCCAAGTGACATGCTCTGTATCTTTCTGTTGGTCAGCTCGCCGGGATAAGGCGATGATGTCGTAATTCTTTTGAAGTTCGGTCATTAGATACTGGCCGATATTTCCCGATGCGCCGGTAAGGGCAATGATGGGACGATAATTCTCTTCTTGATCCATTGGATTCTTTCTCCTTTGTTATTCTCATATAGATCTCAGGTGCTTGATTATAACCTGTGAGGGCCAAGTCTTAGTGAGAAAAAATTCTTGCCTAACTGTTGATTTCAGCGATCCCTCTGTTTTCATCTAACTTCCTATTAACTGTATAAAAAGCGTGAGATTGCTTATTCTAAAGAGAATTCATCAACAGGAATTTAAGCTAATATTAAGATATTTGCGACCGTAATATTAAGGTTTCTGGTTTATAATGCTATTTAATCTTAGATTTTAGAATATTTAAAGAGGTGTGAATGCAGCATGTCCAGAGAAGCAATCTTACTTGTTGATGATGAAAAGGAAATTATTGAACTTATTGAAATTTATTTAAAGAATGAAGGATACATAATATTTAAGGCATTCAATGGGGTGGAGGCCCTCGAAATCCTGCGCAACAACCCAGTTGATTTAATTATTCTTGATGTCATGATGCCACAGATGGACGGAATTCAAGCATGCATGAAAATACGAGAAAAAAACAATACTCCCATTATCATGTTGTCTGCAAAAAGTCAGGATATGGATAAAATTTCAGGCCTGAGCATCGGTGCGGATGATTATGTTACCAAGCCTTTTAACCCGCTCGAACTGGTTGCCCGGGTTAAATCACAGCTCCGTCGGTACAAGATGCTCAATAACCGCAGTGATTCGGGCGAGGATGAGATCGTGATTGACGATCTTGTGATTAATACGGCTACGCATACCGTGACGGTGGGGGATCAGGAAGTGAAGCTGACGCCCCGCGAATTTGATATTTTAAAGCTTCTGGCCGTTAATCAGGGAATTGTTCTAAGCATGGACAAAATATACGAGGAAGTCTGGAACGAGCCGTTCATGGACTCAAAAAATACGGTCATGGTACATATCCGTAAGCTCCGCGAAAAAATCGAAAAGGATACGCAGCATCCCGCTTATATTAAAACGGTTTGGGGCATCGGCTACAAAATGAGATCTGCAAAGGAGATGTAAGGGAGATGAATACCAAAGTATACATCAGTATTCGTTGGAAATTCCTTGCCATATTTCTTGGATGCATGGGACTCACACTGCTGTTCGTGCTGCTTGGGGGGTTGCTCGCTTCCTATGTTATCAAACTGAGCCCCTATAACGTGCCCCTAGCGTGGATCATCAACCATGTTGGATCTCAAAATACCATCCTTATTTTTGGAACAGCTTGTTTCATCACTTTATATATCTTTGCGACCCGTCCGCTTGTCTTACGTGCAAAGGAACTTGCAAGCGTTCTTGAGGAGATGGCGGCCGGCCGGCTTCATACGACTGTAAAGGTGAAGGCTTCTGATGAACTGGGTACAATCGCAGGAAACATCAACAGCGTGTCTGAACAGATTCATATGTACCTGGAGGAGATAAATCAAGGGCTTGCGAAAATCGCTAAGGGGAATTTTGACCACGAGATTCCGGTTAGAGAAAAACATGAGCTTGGCCTGATTGCACAGAGTATCAACGCGATGAGCGAACAACTGAACCGTTCCATTCAAGAAGAGCGAAACGCGGAGAAAACGAAGAACGATTTAATTACTGGTGTTTCCCACGACCTTCGAACCCCGCTTACTTCCATACTCGGATTCTTAGAAATCATTGATAAAGACCGTTATACCAATGAGGTGGAACTTCGCTATTACATGAATATCGCGTATGAAAAATCACTTAGTCTCAAAAAACTCATCGATGATCTATTTGAATATACCCGTATTAACAACGGTATGCCTCTTCATTTACGTGAACTGGATGTAACAGGACTTATTGAGCAGCTGGCTGAGGAATTCGTTCCGAGTCTGGAGCAGGCGAATATGACCATTCGAACGCATGTACCAGATCATCGGGTGATGATCAAGGCAGACGGCGACCAACTTGTGCGAGCATACGAAAACCTCATTTCTAACGCGATTAAGTACGCAAGCAGCGGTAAATATATAGACATTTATATTGAAAAAGAAGATGGACAGGTTGTTGTACGCATCTGTAACTATGGAGAACCTATTCCGAAGAGGGACCTTCCTTATATCTTTGAACGTTTTTACCGCGTCGAACAGTCTCGTTCGAAAGAAACGGGCGGAACTGGCCTGGGACTTGCGATCACAAAGAGTATCTTCGATGTGCATGGGGGCGAAATCTCCGTAGAAAGCTCGCCTAGACAAACGGTGTTCGAGACTCGACTGCCCATCTTGGAATAGCCCAAGGTCTATTTTAAATAAATCAATGAAAAACTTAAGAGTTTGTTAAGCATTTAGATAAGAACCGTTAAGAAGTGTCTTGTAGTCTTGACTTTAACAAGAGGAAAACAAGCAATGGCGAAAGCTGCTGCCTCTGACATATTTACTTCAGGAAGGAGCAAGACTGACGAATGGACACGATGGCGTCGAAGATGCTTACACATAAAAAAACACTGCTTATCACGATGATCGTATTGATCTTCGCACTGGCTGCTTTTTTAAGACTCGACTTTCTCGTCTCGGTCAATCATAAAGTATCGCATGATACAGTGAATTACGACATTATGGTTCGGCAGCTGCTGGAAGATGGAATTTATGCTTATAAGGATACGGAGCCAAACGCCCAGGTTACGCCGGGTTATCCGCTTTTTATGGCGGCGGTTTATAAGATGGTCGATTATCAAAATAATGATCCTTTTCCGTACATTCGATATATCCAGGTTGGTATTAGCCTTGTTACCCTGGGGCTGATTTATTCCATTGCCCGAAAACTGGCGGGCCAAACGGTTTCGATCATTGTGCTGCTTATAAGCGCTGTATATCCTCCGTTCATTTGGAGTAATGGCGCGGTGCTCACGGAAGTGCTGGCATGCTTTTTCTTAATGCTTTATATCCGCCTGCAGCTTTCTACGTTTGAGAAGAAGACACGAACCCTCGCTCTGCTTAGTGGTGCTGCAATGGGACTGCTTGTGCTTACGCGTCCGGAATTTTTAATTCTAATCCCAGCGGTTTATGTGTTTTATTACTTTTGGAAAAAGAACTTTAAGTTCACGCTGAAATTACTGCTGTTCACCTGCATTGGTACCGGGATTGTTCTCTCGCCTTGGGTGATCCGCAACATCGTGACTCTGAACGAGGTCGTTATTGCTTCTACACAGGTCAATCCCTTTGCAGCGGGTACTTATCCAGATAAAAACTATGATGATGGACTAGTTGACCGTCACGGTAAGACCCAAATGGAGGTCGCAAAAGAGCGGCTGAAGGTCGGCTTTACTGAACACACATGGACATTTGTAAAATGGTATACCGTTGGAAAACTAAAATACATCTACTCGAATATGTATTTTGGCAGCGGTCATACCCCGATATATAGTGTGCTTCCAAGTCCGCTCGGCAGTATGCTTCATTTAGCACTTGTCTATTTTTGTCCGGTCGCTTTGATTGCTGCTGTTCGAAAGTGGAGAAAGCCGCTCACGCTGCTAACGCTGATCCTCGTGGTCATGACGGTGACACGTTTAGCATTTGTACCGGAATATCGGTATAACTACACCTCCATGCCGCTGATTATTATGCTGGATACGGTGGTCGGCGTCGCTATCATACGCTGGTTTTGGAATAAATACGTAAGACCCTCACATTCACAGAAAGGAGCTGTTATCTATGACGAATCGACCAACCATTCATAATTCTTCGCTCAAAGTGCTTGTCATTGTTCCTGCTTATAACGAGGCGGAAGGCATTGGGCAAGTAATCCACCAGATTCGTCAAGATATCCCTTATGTGGACGTGCTGGTCATCAATGACGGATCAAGTGACGACACCAGTCGGATTGCCAAAGCAGCAGGCGCGAGCGTTATTGATTTGACCTGCAATCTTGGCATCGGCGGAGCTGTGCAAACGGGTTACCGCTATGCGGCTGAACATCATTACGATTATGCGGTGCAGATTGATGGCGATGGACAACATAATCCGAGTGATCTCAATCGGCTTCTGGATGCGATACTCGAGACGGGAGCTGACATGGTCATTGGTTCTCGCTTTATTACAAAGGAAGGGTTTCAGTCGACCTTTGCCCGTAAAATGGGCATCGGTCTGCTATCCGCCCTTTTGACTCGGCTCACCGGGCAGACCGTAACTGACCCAACTTCAGGCTATCGCTTCTGTGGAAAACGAGCCATTTCTCTGTTCGCTCGCGAGTATCCGACCGACTACCCAGAAGTAGAGGCACTGATGCTCTTGTATAACCGAGAACTCACCTTTACTGAGATTCCTGTCATCATGAAGGAACGTCAAGGCGGCGTATCAAGCATATCGGCGATGAGATCCGTGTACTATATGTCCAAGGTGATCCTATCTGTCTTACTCATGAAAACCATGAAAAAGAGAGCGTGGGAACATAGCTATGAATCTTAATGTTTACTTCGTTAGCTTTTGTATAAGCTTAGCGTTTGCCACTACGATTCTATATTTAATTCGCAAGCGAAAATTAAAGGAGCAGTATGCACTGCTTTGGCTTTTGATGAGCGCGATCATGATGATTTTATCTTTATTTCCGTCCATTTTGGATGGGCTGGCGGTACGAATTGGTATTTTCTATGCTCCGTCGCTGCTTTATCTGCTGAGTGTAGTTGCTATACTATTCATTCTGCTGCATCTGACGATCACCGTATCCTCACTTACGAACCGGGTCGTCATATTGACGCAAACACTGGGGCTTACGGAGGAACGTATTCAAAAGCTGGAGAAGCAGGTCGAAAAAGCAGCAGAGGCACAGGGGTTAACTATAGCTGAAGATGAGGAGCAAGGGATAGCCATACCGGACTTCTCACAATCCCCCGGGCTGTCTCTGAAACACTCGAATGATCAAGTTTGTCCCTCATCTCTAGACCGTGATGTTGTTCCCCCTCATGATTCAAGCAGGGAGGAGATCCGATAATATGGCCTATGTCGTGTTGTTCCTCAATATACTACTACTCGTCTCTGGCCAGATCGTCTGGAAAATGGGGCTTGAACAGCAGGGAGGCATTCAGCTCAGCAATTTCGTGTCGGTTCTATTTTCGCCTCTCATCCTGCTTGGTATCCTGTTTTATGGCTTGGCTACGGGGCTATGGTTTATTGTTCTGTCCAAGCTGCCGCTGAGTGTAGCCTATCCGCTGCAAAGCCTTGCTTATGCGATTGGGATCGTGGCAGCCTGGTATTTCTTTGGGGAAAGTGTCCCTCTGAACCGCTGGATCGGAGTGGCAGTCATTGTTATCGGTGCGGCTATTATTGCTGCAAAATGACAGTTCTGCTTGACTATATAGTTCATCGCTATCGTAAGCCTGGTCCGGTCCACTGGTAATTCCATGTGGAGAGATGGAATACTATACACTGTGTTTTTAGTGCTCACGCAGAGCATTTATTCATAAAGTGAATCTGCATCTGTTAAATCCTTAGGTTGATGAAGCAATCAACATTATAGGATTGGCAGATGTTTTTTTGTTCAATAATGTTTGTCTTAAGAACCGTCAGGCAGGATATGGTATACTTTATTGCATCATTTATAAGTTAAATAACCATAAACTTTAGATATAGTAGGTGAGCGTTTGTGAAGACGATAGCTGTAATTGGAGGCGGCATTACCGGATTATCCGCAGCCTATACCTTGCAAAAAGAAATTGAAAAAGAGGACCTTGATGCTCGTGTTATTTTATTCGAATCGAACCGTCAGCTGGGCGGCAAGATCTGTACTGCTCACGATGACAGCTTCACGATGGAGACAGGGGCAGATTCCATTGTCACTCGTAAAAAGCATATTTTCGAAGTCATTGAAGAATTGAAGCTCAAGGAAAAAGTGGTCTATAACGAGACAGGGACCTCTTTCATCCACACGGATGGAGAGCTCAAGCAGATTCCGGAAGATGCGATGTTTGGGATCCCGATGAGCATTGAGTCTCTTGCCGAGACCACGCTGGTATCTCCAGAAGGAAAAGTAGCGGCCCTGAAAGATTTCTACACCCCTAACGAAACGTTTACGAAACAGGACTCGCTTGGCGATTTTCTTGAGGCATTTCTTGGTGCGGAGTTTGTAGAAAAGCAGATTGCACCGGTGATTTCCGGCGTATATTCAGGAAATATTCATGAACTGACCCTTGCGTCAACGATGCCTTATTTATTGGATTATAAAAATGAATATGGAAGTCTCATCCGTGGACTTGATGCTCATCGAAGCGAGCTGAAAGGTCCCAAAGAAGGTAAGAAATTTTTATCTTTCGAAGGCGGGATGGCTGAACTTATTGATGCCTATGAGCGAGAACTGACGAATGTAACCATCTGCAAGAATACGGCTGTTACCAAAATCGTTCATGGACCGCAGGAAGGAACTTATACGGTTACCGTTTCCGATGGAGAAGATATTACCGTAGATCAGATCATTCTTGCTGCGCCCCATAAGGCAGTACAACAGATGCTTCAGCATGAAGAACTGAATCAGGATTTTGAGCGGCTGCGCAGTTCATCGATGATCAGTATCTATCTCGGGTATGATGTACCGGACGAGCGGCTTCCTGCGAATGGGACCGGATTTATCACTTCCGGGAGCAGCGATCTCACTTGCAATGCCTGCACTTGGACGAGCCGTAAATGGAAACATACTTCGAACAAGAGTCAGCTGTTAGTCAGACTCTTTTATAAAAGCGTGAATCCAGCCTACGAACAGATGAAGGATATGACACAAGAAGAACTGCTGCAAGTAGCAGCAGAAGATGTACGGAAAAGTCTCGGTATGTCGGAAGCACCCATTACTCATCATGTGAGAGTATGGCATGAAGAAATGCCGAATTATCACCGTAAGCATCATGAGCTGGTTACGTCACTTGAAGAGAAGATGTCTCTGTATTACCCAGGTATTAGGCTTGCGGGTTGCTCTTATTACGGCGTTGGTATTCCAGACTGTATTGCGAATGGGGAGAAGACTGCCTCTAAGGTGATAGAACAGCTATAGAAGGATATCAATCTCATGGTTTGGCAGGGGAAGCAGGATCTTTGCTTTTCATGTCTTTACTGTACTTATCGCTATTTTTCCTGTATAGTTCAGGCATAACATAGGAATAGAGCTGGAGTGATTGGATGAGTAAGGCAAAAGGTAAGGGCGGAACAGGAAGAGGCACAGGGAAAAAAGGATGGAATCGCTGGCAAGCAGGCGAACGCCGTGCTAGTAATTCTCCTAAACCATACAAGAGTAAAGGTACAAAGAAAACAGACAATAGTGAAGGCAGCTCAGCTGATACTCGCTAATTGAATAGAGGAAGCCGGTTCTGATAACAACAGAGTCGGCTTTTTTATCTGCTTTAGGTTGTAAAATAGCCATTCTTATTTCCTTTCTTAATAAAGGAGGAATGAGCAATGGAAAATCTAAACTTGGAAGAAATGGTCTATCTCATTACGAATATCGGATTCCCAATGGCAGTGTGTGTTATTTTACTTCGCTATGTACTGCAAACCATCGGGTCACGTCTTGATAAACTAGATAGTTCTTTACTGAGACTTAACCGGAGTATCAGAGAACTCGATGCTGAAGCGAAGGCAACACATGCAGCGTCTGAACGGAAAAAGGAAGAGTGATGAGACTCGTTCTGTTATACTGGGAGTTTGATATACGTACTTCATCCCGAAAGGTTGATACAAAACAAAATGAGAAAACAATTCCTACAAATAAGTCTAGTGGCAGCAGGACTGATTTTGTGTCTGTCGTTCCTGTCCGCATGTGACAAGGAAGCGGTTGAATTAGATGTTCAAGCTCCCCCTGCGCAGCAGGATAAAATCATTTATAAGCTGGAAGAAGAGAATGAAGCTGATCTTGCTGAATGGGATGACGAAAATGAGCAGATAAATAAAGTAAGCACCCTTGTGTATTCACATCTGAAACAGGAAGGTAAGGAATTTGTAGAAATAGCCGAGTTTTCGAATGAGCCGAATCAGCCGATTACTTTTGAAATGAGACTGCCGCAGGAAGCAAAGCAGGCATTCTCAGAGCCAAGGATCTCCGTGCTTGAAAGAAAATTAAAAACAACCGTATATGAAGTATCATTTTCGGCAAATGAAGATTTCTTTAAAGATAAATTGAATACAGAAGTTTTTTATGAGCTCAAATGGAAACAGCTTATAGGCGATACAACGCATACGATCACGAGGTTTGAAAGTTCGATAGAGACAGCCGAGCTTTTTAGATAATTCCATATTGTAACAAAAAGTAAGCATTTCTTTTGCGTTTCGAATTCTGTAAGAAGGGTAATTTTCAAACAAGAAGGTAACCATACCACTTACGAAGGAGGAAATTGAAATGTTGAAAAAAAAGGGTTTGCTTTTAACAGCCGTCGGTGCTGGGGTGACATACTTGATGAAAAATAAAACGGCACGTGATAAAGTTTTTAACACGGTATCTGGTATGATGAGAAGTTCGCGTTCTTCCCACGGTGGACGAAAATCACCGCGTGTTGATTTGAACTAGGAAGATTAATAGAAGATAACTCGGCCACGTTCGTGGTACGGGTTATTTTTTTGCTTCCGTACTCGGCAGAACTGGATAAGCTTCACGTCAAATGGTAGACTGGTGCTAACTTACGCGAGGAAGAATGAAGGTAACAACAAGAAGGAAGTGACTTTATGAGCAAGATTCAGTCCCATGTATTTAAACAAGTGTATAGCATTATGGAGGAATCGTTTCCTTTGATTGAATATCGCACTTTTGAAGGACAGCAAGCTTTGCTTGCGAATGCAAGCTATCGACTGCTCACCAAAGAGAATGACCTGGGTGAGGTCATCGCCTTTCTGGGGGGTTGGGAATTTGATGAATTCTGTTTTGTGGAGCACATCGCCGTGAAACCATCCATTCGCGGTGGGGGGCTGGGCAAGCAGCTGATGATGGACTTTATAGCGCAAATGAATAAACCGGTCGTGCTTGAAGTCGAGCCGCCGGAGGAAGAAATGAGTCAGAGAAGGATTGGATTTTATGAGCGGCTTGGTTTTCATCTGAATTCCTATCCCTATGTGCAGCCGCCGCTTCGAGAGGGACAACCTGATTTCCCTTTGATGGTAATGAGTTATCCAAGTCTGCTTACAGAGGAGCAGTTTCAGTCTTACCGGAATACTTTGTATGCAGAGGTATATAAAGTCGCATCGAAGTAGAGAGCAACTAATCATTCAGACCATTTTCCAGTGCAACTGCATGGGGAGTGGTTTTTTTGCTGTTTATATCATTTTTTGTGGATTGGGAATTGTAATGCTTTCTTCCTTTTTTTAATCGGTCCGAAAAGAGATATTCTGTGATACAATAAACTCTCTATGACGGTAATATCGGTTACGAATATAACAGGAGGATTCACATGACAAAAGGCATGTTTATTGCGGTTGAGGGTCCAATAGGAGCTGGAAAAACGACGCTTTCGTCCATGCTTTCCAAGGAACTAGATATCCCTTTATTAAAAGAAATTGTAGAAGAGAATCCGTTTCTCGGAAAATTCTATGAAAATATAGATGAATGGAGCTTTCAGCTCGAAATGTTCTTTTTGTGTAATCGGTATAAGCAGTTGGAAGACACGACGACGAACTATATCCAGCATCAGAAAAGAGTTATTTCCGATTATCATATCTATAAAAACTTGATTTTTGCACAGCGCACGCTGAAGGGTGTCAAAAGAGAAAAGTATCGCAAGATCTATCATATCCTTACCGATGATCTTCCGAAGCCGGACCTTATTATATATATCAGAGCAGACCTAGATACACTGCTTAAGCGAATTGCCAAACGCGGACGCTCTTTTGAACAGAATATGGACCCCGCTTATTTAGAACAGCTTATTATAGATTACGATGAAGCAATGACGTCTCTTGCTGAGCGAGAGCCAGATACAAAAATTATTACAATTGACGGTAATCAGATCGATTTTGTCGCAAGTCCTGAGCAATTTGACCTGATTGTGTCTGAGATAAAGGAGTACATTCAATGAACGATTACAACATTCCGCAAAATGCTTTGATTACGGTGGCGGGTACTGTAGGTGTAGGGAAATCTACCTTAACTGCTGCACTTGCGGATCGACTTCATTTCAAAACCTCTTTAGAGAAGGTGGATCATAACCCTTATTTGGAGAAGTTTTATCATGATTTTGAGAGATGGAGCTTCCATCTTCAAATTTATTTTTTGGCTGAACGTTTTAAAGAGCAAAAAAATATTTTTGAAGCAGGGGGAGGGTATGTTCAAGATCGCTCGATCTATGAAGATACCGGAATTTTTGCTCAAATGCACGCAGACAAAGGCACGATGAGTGTAACGGATTTTGAGACTTACACAAGCTTATTTGAAGCAATGGTAATGACTCCTTATTTCCCTCATCCAGATGTACTTATCTATCTCGAAGGAAGCCTTCCATCGATCTTGAACCGGATCAAAGAACGCGGCCGCGAGATGGAAATCCAGACCGATCCGGCCTATTGGGAAGAGATGCATGGACGTTATGCGAAATGGATCGGAGAATTCAACGCTTGCCCTGTGCTCAAATTAAACATTGATGAGTATGATGTGCATGATCCAGCTTCCTTGGACAGCATACTCACGGAAGTTGGAAAGACGATCACTAAGCATCGAAATAATAAGTAAATAAGGAAAAGGCTCCTCTTGGCACATGGAGGCCACTGAAAAAGTTGCGCTTTTAAATTAGTAATTGTTTCTCAAAACAAAATAGATCACTTCCTGTTTAGTTTTTGAATAGGAAGTGATCTATTTCTTTTATATTGACTTACTTCTCTGCT
>NZ_JARBDA010000026.1:0-30395 GCF_036577645.1 Paenibacillus sp. GYB006
TGACCGAGGAAGAATTAGAACACGCCCTCCAACTTATTAACAACAGACCAAGGAAATGTTTGGGATGGAAAACTGCTCACGAATCATTTGAAGAAGAAGTGTCGCACTTGGATTGACAATCCGTCATCTAATAAAAATCCGTTTAAGATACACCTCATGTAACTACGACTGAAAAAAGTTGATCAAGTAGATAAATTTCACTAATTAAGTAGATATAAATACACAAAAAAGCCACCAGATATAAAATGGTTTGATGGCTTTTTTTAAATTTGTTCAGTTCTTATTTTTTCGTTTTCGATCTAGAAATAGAAGTATAAAAAATACTACCACAGCAACTAACGAGAAGTAAAAATACTCGATCCAATTCACTTCATTTATTGTACCCATAAAAAGATGATAAAGAGCAACTACGAGTATGCCTACAATAATACAAGCTATAAGTTTCAAAAAATTAAAGCTAAGTTTTCTTTTCATTAACTATTATTTGTACCCGTCCAACCATACCTCACTTGTAATTGGACTTCCTTTCCTATGTTTTGTTCTCCCGCTATCAGAATAGAAGGTGTGAGTCGTTTTCTCAGCAACTTTCATTCTAAACATATTTGGATTTGGTGGAACGACAGTTTTATAATAAACTTTATCAGTATACCATATATCTGGAATTTTATCTTTAACAATTTCGGCAACTAATTCTGTAGTTGAACTAACAACAATTGCACCTGCAAGTCCCAAAGCAGAATAACCCACTAAACCAACTACAATGTTAGTTACGTAAGAAATAGTATATTTTGCAATTTTAGTATTATAGAAAAAATTACCATAATGGTTCCAAGCAGAAATTGGGAGACCAGATGGATTTCTAGTCTCTATGTCTTCGCTGAGGCTAGATTGCTCATTAATAAATTCAAATCCAGCTTGTTGAGGTGTATTATCAATAACTTCTTTTAATGGCTCTTCCCCATTTTGCGGAGTAATTGTAATTTCAGCTTTATATCTTGATACCATATCCATCTCAAAATTCACAAAAAGCTCATACTCACCTTTATCATTTTTCAAGTATATGTCGCTATTAAGTTTTTTGAAATCCGAAGAAGTTTTCTCAATAGCCTTCCATTCTCTTCCACTGCTAGTATATGTATATTCTATTTCAGAATCTCCATAATTACCTTTAACAAAAGATATATTTTCTTTTGGTGAATCAAGCAATTGTTCAATAGAACTAGAATCTAAACTTCTGAGATTAACAATACTAGCACTTTCTACTTGTGAGTTTACTGACCCATAAGCAAAAGATTGTCCAGCGACTGGAATGAGTAAGCTGGCCGCTAAAATTGTAGCTGTGACTTTTTTGTAGTTCATTCTGTTTCCTCCTGGTGTTTTCCTTTTTTTGCGTTATTAATGTTTCACATCCAAATTATTAATTATTATTAGTTTTGTAAACCTTTAAGTAGAATTTTAAGCAATTAGACCTAGTAAATGCATATATTCGACAAATTTTTCTTCGTTTTTCCACGTTAATTAAACACAAAAAAACATCATAGGCACTAACTAACTTCGATAGAATATATATAATATATTTACAATATATTCAATTTATTTATCGTTATAATGGTTACCAGTTGATTTCAATTCAGCTTAAAAATATATAGACCCTTTGCAGGATTCGAACCTGCCTATACCATGAAGGCCATAATAAAAGTGCAGTGATCTTACCAGCCGTTGTGACTTTCATTTGTAATCCCCCTAGAAGCCACTCAAAAGGCTGCTGATCAAGAGATAGAGCGAATCAACAGTGTATACAGTGCTCAGATCGAAGCTATACAGGCTCAACTGG
The DNA here is from genome assembly GCF_036577645.1 of Paenibacillus sp. GYB006. Classification (NCBI taxonomy): domain Bacteria; kingdom Bacillati; phylum Bacillota; class Bacilli; order Caryophanales; family Paenibacillaceae; genus Paenibacillus; species Paenibacillus sp. GYB006. Next base: position 1,835 of record NZ_JARBDA010000026.1, read on the forward strand.
AAGCAACTGATCAGGCGGAAAAGCAGAAGAGCCGGGAAGAGCTGGATGCAGATGATGCGAAAAAGATATTCAAGCTTATTGCGATGATCGAGTACGAACATGACGATCAGAATAAAGCTTAGTTAGGAAAAGAACTGAATGTAGTGATTGCTGATCAGAACGAGCGTCATAGACAAGAACAACTACATGCAGCACTGTTGATTTGTGATATAATGGTATAATATATAATTAATGTAATTATTTTGTATCCCCAACCTAAGGGCTTGTATGAAAAGGATATGTTATGACTCTACTATTGATTTTTCGTATAGGAGGACATTCTTATGATAAAACAATTTGAGTTTGATTTTGAGGGAAGAAAGTTCTCAGGAAGGGGTTGGGCAGGAAGCAATGGGCTAATAGAAATAGATGAGAAAACGCTAGACTTGGATAGTGAAATATCAAAATTATCATGTAATTGTAATGATATAGAAGACTACGAAGATTTTATAGATCGGCTGTGTGAGGCTCTAAACCAAACTGTTCAAAGGAGAAGTCCACAAACATTTTCTTGATTTTTACGTGATAACAATGGATGATCGAATGGTAGAATATCCTCCTGACGACAAAAAATACGTCTACGACGAAGATGATTACGACGAAGATACAGAATCCACTGGATAGGCATGTACGACACATCTGGATATTATAACTACATATGAGCTAAAACAGGGGTGCACCTGAATCATAGGGTTCCTGCGAAAAATAAGTAGATTGATTAGTAATAGACTCTTCACGTGTTGAAGGGTCTATTTTACATTGTGGGTTACGTTAAGAAGCATTGCAAAATCTACTTTTGGACACTTATAAGCGGCCATGTCAATTTTTAACTTACCTTTTCTTGTGATTTATATAATAATGACAGGTGCAATAAGTTAATTTAAGTATGGGGGATTAGCATGAAGAAATTTGCGGCAATTTTTAGAAAGAATAGTTACTGTGTTTTATTAACGTGTTTAGTATTTCTTATCCTTAGTGGATGCGGATCAACAATAGCAACACCAGAGACACCAGTAGACAATAGCAGCACTACTGCACAGACTACAGATCCAGCAGTAAGTAAGGACGATAACAACTCTTCCATCATTACATCTTCAGATAAAGATTCATCAGAGGCTGAAACAACGAAAGATGAAACGACAAAAGATGAAGAAAAAAAAGAGGAAACAACTACACAAGCAGTCAAACCTTCTACAACCGCCCCTAAAGGTAAACTAACCGTACATTACATAGATGTAGGGCAAGGAGCATCTCAGCTTATACAAACACCAAGTGGTAAAACGATGCTTATCGATGGAGGTAATAATGATGATGAGCAGCGTATGGTTAGTTATCTGAAAAAACAAGGTGTAAAAAAAGTAGACGTTCTCATTGGAACGCATCCAGATGCTGACCATGTTGGAGGACTTGATGCAGTCGTAGATGCTTTTGATATCGGTAAGATCTATATGCCAAAAGTGTCTTCCAACACAAAAACATTTGAATCCTTACTTACATCAATTCAAAATAAAGGTCTTAAAGTTACGACAGCTAAAGCAGGTGTAACGATCGATTTAGATGATCAGCTTGATATTAAAATGGTTGCTCCCGTTAAAAGCTATGATGATAAAAATGAAATGAGTGCAGTTGTTAAGATTACCTTTAACAAAAACTCATTTCTATTCACGGGAGATGCGGAGTCTGGAAGCGAAAGCGATATGATAAACAGCGGTGTGAATTTAAAATCAGATGTGATGCTTGTAGGCCATCATGGATCCAATTCATCGACCAGCCAGTCGTTCCTAAATGCGGTTAATCCTATGTATGCTGTCATTCAAGTAGGTGACAATAGTTATGGCCATCCGACGGATAACATTTTAAAGAGACTTCATAATAAGAATGTGAAAATTTATCGTAACGATCTGCAGGGAACGATTGTCTTTACCTCGGATGGAACTACCATTAAGCCATCTGTTAGTGAATGGAAGTATACTGCAGCTGCGAAAGATAAAGAAACAAACAGTCAAAAATCAGATACCGCATCAACTAAAAAGGAACCTGCAGCAACGACGAGTAATAAAGACACTGCAGTAACAAAGACGGAAACAAACACGAATGTTTATTATAAGAACTGTACCGAAGTGAGAGAAGCTGGGAAGGCACCGCTTTACGAAGGTGATCCAGGTTATAGCACGAAACTAGATCGAGATAAAGACGGTATAGCTTGTGAAAGATAAAAAGGAGGCAGGTGCATTGAGGGGAATCGTTGATCGGTTTGAAGGTGACTTTGCGGTAATTGAAATCGATGGACAGACACATGATGTTTCTATGTCCGCTGTTGATGCTTCTGTCAAAGCGGGGGATGTTGTTACTTTGGTAGAGGGAGTATGGAAGCCAGATCATACGGAAACAAAGGATCGTGAGAAGCAGATTAAAAAGCTTATGGACGATGTTTGGGAAGATTGATTGATAATTTAGTTCTGCATGTATAGTTTGCTTATAGTAAAAACCCGATTTCGCTTGTAGAAGTCGGGTTTATTTTATTTCAAGGTATTTGGACTAAACCCTTGGATAAAGCTTGTCATCTTCATAATGATGCCAAAGTTCGTTTTCTATATAGGAGGGTTACAGGCTCTGGATTAAACGAGTATTCCCTAAGCTAAATGAAGCTATGTTTTTGTTTTACGTCACACTGGCAATCTACTTCTTCTAATCTTTCATTTTTAGCATTTTGATTATCTAGTTGGCAGACTTATAATTGAATGAAAATGGAAGATATGAGATAATATGACAAAGTGATAAGGGGATAAGTCGAATAATGAAGGCTTAAAGGTATATCAAGATGCTGGTCTAAAGGAGTTTTGGACACAAACCATGTTGAGGGACAAGAATAATCCTATTAAGATTAAAAGACATGTCTCTAAATTAATTCCTCAGCTATTTCATTAAGATACCTCGGTATAATCAAATTTTTTCAGTAACGGGTAACGATAGCTCCCAATAGAACAAGCATGTTGTTTGTTGATTGTTAAGTAGCAGGCTTTTAAGTACTGAGTTACCTATAATGAAAAAAAAGAGGTGTTTTCTTGCATACTTTAGGGAATTTATTAGACAGTTTTGTTGATGAATCCGTTTTTAAATTGAATGGGATACAGATTGTGAATCAGTATCCTAATTTGGTGGACATTGTTGCAAATTATAAGAATGAACTGGCAAGTGCAGATCATAGTCAGCCATACCTTTTAAATAGCCAACATACGTTTGAAAAGACAATGTACTTTCCTCACTGTAATGGTGAATACACAGTGACGTGGGATATCAATAGAGCGAGGCACCTTATTAACCAAATGATACAAAATAGAAGATTGATAGCAAACGAAGTCAGCGTGGAAGAAGTATACCCTTACATTCAAAAAAATGAAATTACGGAAAGTTATTTACCTAATGCTTTAAAAAGCAATGAACCTATCATTTTAGTTTGGTATTCTCCAACTAGCCAAAAGCTAATTATTGATGGAAACCATAGAGTTGCTTCAAGATACCGGCAGGATCCAAAAACTAAGATTCAAGTTTATGGGCCATTCTCACATTACGCTCATATTGATTTTATGCCGAATGATTTAAATCGTAAGCTCTTTGTTATTCATCATAATATGCAAATGATATTCAACTACATGAAGGGAGATATGACAAAGAGGGAACTATTTTCAGGGGAAATAGGGTTATTCAACGGAACTGAAGATTTAAATTGGATGAAAGGTTATTTTAGTCCATTGGTAATGAATCATTAAATAGTCAACCATCGTAAAAGCTGATGAGTTCTAGTACACAGGTGCACCTAAATCATGGGGGCACCTTTTTTTATTTGGGTTGCTTGGTTTAAACCAAGCCTCAGTGAAGAGCAGTTTCCCGGATCTTAAATGAGCTTTTTAGCTTCAGCAAAGAGGGATGGATTGTGTTTCAGCTGAGGTGCTTATACGAAGTGGTGAAAAGAGTCAAATAGAAGAGATTTAGACATTAGGGCTGATGCTACCAGCTCTAAGGCGGCAAGATCGGCCACCTAAGATCCGATACGCACCGCTGCGGGGTTACTTGGGCCGATAACTAGAGCGCCTAACCGGTGTAAAGCTTTCCGGATAAGGCGCTCTATGTTCCTGTCCCTCGCTTTACACCCCGCACGGAGCTTAAGGACCAAGGGCGCTTTGTTGCGAAATCAGGGATGGCATGGCTGCATCATGTCCGCTCCGCGTTGCTTCGCTCCCTTTTTTATAGAAAAGATTTTTCTCCCTTTTGCCTTAATGCGATAGGCTTTTATTCCTATCTCCATGAGCTCGATTCCAGCTCAAAATTTATGAAAATTAACCTTTATGTCGTAAAGCAAAATTTGTACCCGTCAAATCAAATAATGAGTTTTCAATGAGACAGATGGGCGTGTACGACATGAATCTATAACTTTGGTTCAGGCAAGCTGTCATTTCATTACGAGAGGATGGACCAATCTTCTTGGCAACGATTTATTGATAAGTAGTTGATGAACCCGATGCTCGTAATTTTCAGTTCTTTGTTTGCTTTAATCATTATAATCAAACATTCGTTCCTATATCAATAGAATATTTACGTTGAATTTTTAGGTATAAGCTTTATTTTAAGACTAGATTCTATAATATTGAATAATTACTAATTAATATTTTCCTAATTTTGTATTGTTTTATTAATATCAATGTGCTAATCTCATAGAATTGAAATTTTGAATAATTTTCTATTTTGATTATTCTATGTGGTGCTTCATTTTGATTAAAGGGGAGAGAAAAGATTTTGAAAAAAAACAAAAGAAAATTTCTGATTATGGGCAGTAGGGTATTAATGGCATCGATAGCTAGCCTATCTTTAGTAGTTAATACAGCTGTTGCAAGTCCTCAGATTGTGGATGATGTTAATCCAATAATATTTGAAACCTCTGATAGTTACAATAATAACGCTATTCCACCAGGATTTGACGGTGAAGACAACATTGATTCTGCAGCGCGTATAGGAATCCAGAACTTTTCTATCTTGTCTCGTAGCAATAATTCATTGTCAATTAATCAAGAGTTAAAGCCATCTGGAGACTTCTATATTGGTAAAGGTGGAACAGGAACCCTGACAATAGCAGGTAATACATTCGATTTTATAATTGAAGATGCTTCTACCAAAACTGCAACTTTAAGTTCTGGAAATACCCTTCTTTGGGGAACCTTTGAAACAACTATTAAAGATATAAACGAAAAAAATATGGTTACTACAATTAGTTCTGCTTCAATTGTAGAATCCGGTGAAAGATTCTCATACGTAACCATGGGTACATATGAAGATGGAGCAGTTGTCTTGCCTTTTGGCGATAGTGATTTCTTGAAAGACGATGAAATCACAAAGATATTATTAGAAGATAATGAAGTTCAAGAGGAGAATATTACTACTTCTGATGAAAGTAATACAATAAACACTATTCAAGAAAGAAAAGGACTGCAATTTAAGCATCAAGGTAATGCTTATAGTTACAAACTTCAAAACAATCCTGTTGCAAATAATTGGAGTACCGTTGTAATGGCTACTTCTAATAGGAAAGGCGTGGAAGTGGGATATACTAATATTCAAATATGGGGAAGATTAGATACATTAAACAACCATTGGAAAGACTTCTATAAAGTTTATCTTAATGGGGCCGAAGCAAAATTAAATGTTGAGGATAGTAACGGCTACGGACAATATTTGAGGATTATTTCAACGACACCTGGGACAATAAATGAGTCCTATACTATGTCTACATACTCATTTGAATTAATAGATTATATTGTTCCTGGCGTTGGATATGTTGGAAAAGTGCTTCAAGCATTTTCAAATGGAGTAACGACTTCGGGTACTACATCATATCGCCCTTCATATGACGAAGCGTGGGTGACATTTAAAAAACCTGCTAATTTAAACCTACCCAATACTATAAGTTGGAAAAATGCTAATGAGGCTGTAAATGGTAAGACGTCTGGTATAACCGCTGAATTCAATTGGACTTTATTCACCAATAAAACTGTTAACCTCATCTCCAGAGGTAGAGTTCAATATAATATGGTTAATTCTGAAGTTCCACTGGGAATTAAATTATGGACTAATTATGCTTATGTTAAACATACTGTAAACTAAATTAATTTTTGATAGATAGTTTCAGAAGCTTAGCTAGTTTAGTATTCTGCCTAAACGGGCTAAGCTTTTGATTAGAAAGGGGATTGTTTACGAGTTGAAAAGATATAATATAATTATAATGCTGTCTGTTCTCTTGAATATAATTTTAATTGGTATATTCACTTTTCAGTTACTAGACAGTAGTACAGAAAAAACAAAGAGATCAGAAGAATACATTCAATTTGTCAACTATGGAAAGGATGTCGATTTTCTCTTCAACCTACTTAGTGAACAGGCACCTAAAGAAGAAACAACTCGATATGTTTTTGATATCTATAATAACCTGATAGCTTGGGACGAAAAACTTACTCATTTCCAACAAAATAGTTCATTTTTTTCTAAGCTTAATACCATAGAACTTCTCCCTAGATTTGATGAAATGATTATCAATATTCGATCCGTAATGTATGCTCAATTTAAGGAGAGTAATACATGGAAATCTGAGGAATTTCAGCTCTACAAAAAAGCGATTCATGAGCTTGTAGAAAACTTACCATCAGAGTATTCGAAATCTAAATCGTTTAATGCTGATTTCAATAAAGCGGTAGATGAATTCAATAAGCTTGTAACTTCTAACTGAGGGTTGCCATAAATAATATAAAAAGAAGAGATAATCAATTCTCTTCTTTTTATATTCTAAGCTTTAGCGGAAATGTAATAAGGTAATTAAAGAATTTGCAAATACTTGGTTTGTGAAGGAAGATGAACTGCATTTATCTACAATTCAATATGGCATAGGTGCAGACCCTATACCGAAAGATTCCAAACGAAGTGATAAAGGCGATAAACAAAAAAGTAGGAGCTAGATTACTAACCAAGTTTGGGGAAAAAGGCGTTATAAATTTAGGCAAAGCTGTTCCGGTGTTAGGCGGTATAATCGGAGGAGCGGTAGACGGAATCGGCACAAATATTATTGGGAAAACGGCTAAAAATACATTTACCCAATACTAGGAATTACTTTGAATAGATGTATATATCGTTCCCTTGGAAAGTTAAAGCATTGATCTGGTTGAAGATCGTACATATTAGTTTCAAAACGTGGGTGCACCTGAATGATGGGTGCATCTTTTTTTCTTTCATTTGGTTGCAACCAAATGAAAGGATAAATTAAAAGGATTATTTGGAGTAATGGGCTTTTATCTTCTGCAGGGTAATCGATTGTGTGGTAGCTGGTGGTACTTATTAAGTAAAGAAGAGTGAAAGGGAGATAGAACGCTCGTGCTGATGCTACCAGCTCTAAGGCGGCAAGATCGGCCACCTAAGATCCGATACGCACCGCTGCGGGGTTACTTGGGCCGATAACTAGAGCGCCTAACCGGGGTAAAGCATCCCGGATAAGGCGCTCTATGTTCCTGTCCCTCGCTTTACACCCCGCACGGAGCTAAGGACCAAGGGCGCTTTGATGCGAAATCAGGGATGGCATGGCTGCATCATGTCCGCTCCGCGTTGCTTTGCTCCCATCAAGCAGCTCATGCAAAAAGATAGCATCATGATTCCGCTTTGCTTCATCATCATGCAAGGGATTATTAAGCATAATCAAGGAAGGAGAACAAGGAAAGGAGATAACCGGCATCGCCGGTTCTTTTCATCGAGGAATTATGAAAAACCACATGTAGTTCTATTTATATAAACCACTTGTGGTTATACAAATAGAACTACCCTTTTAAAAAGAAGGAACATTTGTTGAATGATAATGTATTAGAAGAAGAGGTTTGAATGTAGAAACTGCACAAATCAGGGAATACTTAAACCTTCTATAAAGTCAGATTAATATTTCCATATTTTATACTAGACATTAATATTATTAACTAGTAGTATTACGTTTTCGTAGCTACTGGTCGGTTCTACATAATGACATCTTTGGGAGAACATAGATGAGAAAGTTTTATTTTGTTCAATAATAAACAAACGGAGGGTCACAATTGGATATGAACATAGTTTATTTTCTTGTAGGCGTCATATTTATGTGGAGTCTTATCAATAGTTTTAAGAGTTCACGATTTCAGATGATTTACATGATCGTAACCAGTTTGGTGTTTGGATACATGTATTTTCACGTTACAATGTTATTGGGTATTAGATAAATTAAAGCATCTGTTAAGGTGCTTCAGACTGCAGGCAAACTAGCTTAGACTAGTTTGCCTGCAGTCTTTTTTTTCTCAATAGCTTTTTTGTTGAAATTAAAGATGGCCTTACAATTGATACAAAAATAAAAGAAAATTAACTCTAAAGTAGGTAGTTCCAATTATACCTATAGTAAACAATCAATCCGTATAAAAAGGCAACGACAATGGACCAAATCTCCTATATAATTAATTGTCTGGAAAATATTTCATAGGGGCGTAGTGGAGATGAAGTTTCTAAGAATTTTGGGTTGGATTTGTATACCTTTTATTATGGTGATTATCTCTTGGAGGAAATTAGGTAAAGCGCCAAAAGTGGCAGCAATCATTTGGAGTATTTTAATAATTTTATTTTTTTTAATTCCAACGGAAGACCAAGAAAAGCAATTAGCTGAGACTAAAACAGTCCCAACTACAACAAATACTCAAACTAAATCTGAAGAGGTTAATAAGCCAAGTGTAGAACCAGCACCAAAAGATGAAATTGAAGCAGAGCCATCAGGAACAGAAGTTGAAGAGGAAACTAAAACTATTGATTGGAGAACTAAAATTAAAGAAATAGCTAACTCTGATCAAAGTGAAACAGAGAAATTCGACCAAGTAGAGCTTGAATTAGTTAATAATTATATTCCCTCAGAAGAGGAGCTCACTGCTTTTGAGAATGAAATTATAAGTGCATTTAAAAACAAAGAATATTTAAAAGACATAACAGATGCTGAGTATATGCTCACCAATATATTCAAGTCTAGTGTTATTGTATCGAGTTATGAGGATAAAAATGAACCAATGCCTAGTTTCGCATTTGATTTTTGGCAGAATTCGAAATATACCTATAGAGGTGCAGATGCAGTTGATAGTGAGTCTGTGAAAGCCAATGAGGATCAAATGGAGAGAGCCTTAGAGGAAATTTAATACCCTTAGAATTTAGTCGCCTTGCTGTAATCATAGTGAGGCAGAATCCTACCCTGTAAAGGTTTTTGAAAAACAAAGTATCCAATTAACAGAAAAACATAAAATGCGTTATACGGCCATTTGAGAGTTTTATATGCGGTGTATGATCAAATTAATCAAATTCAGTACCATAGGTGCAAAATTAAATCCAAGGAGGAAAGAAAAAATGAGTATTGAATTTGGTTCTAAAGAATTTTTTGAAGATCACATAAAAAGATTAAGTGATGTATCTCCAGAAAGAGTTGTATGTCTTTTATTATCTTCTGTGGTTCGAAATGAAAAAAATGATGAAATAGCTAGAATTACTAGAAATGCTATATCTGCTTTAGCTGATAAAGATGATATTTTTGGGAGGAAATAATCATTTAGATTTGGGAGTCCGATGCAGGAATGGGTCTTGGTCTTAGTTTTGCCTGTGGCAAATAACCGACAGGGCGATCTTGAGAAATGGGCTTTTAGCTTTAGCAAAGAGGATCGATCTTGTTACAACTGAAGTGCTAATACGAAGTGGTGAAAAGAGTCAAATAGAAGAGATTTAGACATTAGGGCTGATGCTACCAGCTCTAAGGCGGCAAGATCGGCCACCTAAGAGCCGCTACGCACCGCTGCGGGGTTACTTGGTCCGATAACTAGAGCGCCCCGGATAAGGCGCTCTATGTTCCTGTCCCTCGCTTTACACCCCGCACGGAGCTAAAGACCAAGGGCGCTTTGATGGGAAATCAGGGATGGCATGGCTGCATCATGTCCGCTCCGCGTTGCTTCGCTCCCATCAAGCAGCTCATGCAAAAAGATAGCATCATGATTCCGCTTCGCTTTATCATCATGCAAGGGATTATTAAGCATCACCTGTGAAGGAGAGCAGGAAAAGGAGAGAACCGGCATACGCCGGTTCTTTTTTATTGGAATGATTTTTCTCCCTTTTGCCTTCCGCATGGTAACCCGCTGCAAAGCCTACTAAGTTTCCGGGAGGCCGAGCCTCCGGCTTCGCCCCTCAACCTCCCGGAAACCAAGTAGGCGGGCATACGGTCAAGGGGCAACAAAACTTTTTCTTCCTATTTGAAAAAGAAGAAGCGGAAGAAAAACTTTGGTGTGCTGATCCCTTGACCGCACTGCCATTGCACGGGTTCCCAAGCATGCGTCAAAAGGGAAAAAAATTCCCCTTTGGGGAAGCCAGCCATGCGGCAGGCAACGTCCAAAAAAATCTCTTTTGACACCTAAAACCTTAAAACAGAAAGGAGGTGAGGAAATGCAAAATGAAACGATTGTCTTGCTTGCCGTGATAGCGGCATTTTTACAAGTAATTGTACAGTTTCTCGGCGTAGTGAAAGCATTCATTGAATGGCTTACGGCTAGAAATAAAGGAAAAGGCTCCGACCGTTCGCACCGATCGAAGCCCAAGAAACCTAAATAACTAGCCGTAAAGAAACAAGAGTAAGGGGTTTTGACAACCCTTACTCTCCCATATTAACACAAAATTCCAGTTTGTTAAAGGGAGGACAAGTCTAATGGAAATGTTACTTTTGATTCTCATTTTGTTTTCAATTTTCCTTCAGTCGATTACATTCCTGCTTCAGTGGTCTACGAATAAATACAATGACCGTAAGTAAAACCCAGGTGGCAGCAACCACTAAGGTTGCTGCCATACCTACACTTTAGATCCAGGAGCAGGAGGTAATGAAATGAAAACTCATAAACCCAAAATAGTAGCGGCACTTACGGTGTGTCATGGCATTTATAAAAAAGCGTTGTTTGTATTTAACGAACAGCCTGTGAAAATACATTTTCTCACGATGGACGAGTACAGGGAAATGGTAGCTACTCTTTCGCCCGCTAGAGTCCGTGAGTGGGCAGGGATGCTTAGAAAAGTAGATGAAAGAAAGCCGATCTATTACTGCATTTGGACGGTGAGAGTGAATGAATATCACCTGATAACGAACAAGATTCAAGAACTAATGGATGCGGTCATAAGCGAGAGTTTCGCGAATTTTGAAATGGACATTTCTTCGATTGAAGTTCGCGAAGAGCGAGAAGCAAATTAATCCGCTAAGCCGGGTTTCTCCCGGCACAGAGAGGAGACTTTGACCATGGCAATGAAGAAATCGGTATATGAAATTGTGACGGAACGGATTTTAGAACTGCTCGCGGCGGGTGTGGTGCCGTGGCGCAGACCGTGGGTCGTTAGTGGCGCGGTAAACTGGATATCGCAGCGGCCCTACCGGGGGATTAATACACTGTTATTGCCGCCGGGAGAGTACGCCACTTATAAGCAGCTTACGGAAGCTGGGGGCAGTGTAAAAGGCGCTAAGTCTCAAATTGTTGTTTTCTGGCGCTGGTTAGAAAAAGAAGATGCGGATACCGGAGAAGCTGAGAAAATACCGATGCTTCGCTATTACCGGGTGTTTGATATAAAGGATTGCGAGGGCATAAAAAGCAAGCGGAAGGAGGTCAGTTTTGACCATGATCCTATTGCGGAAGCGGAAGCTATTGTAGACGGATATGCAGACGCTCCGCCTATCGGCTTCGCGTCAGGACGGGCTTATTATATGCCATCTCCAGACAGGGTCAGTGTTCCACCCATACAAGACTACCCAAAAGCAGAGGAGTATTATTCGACCTTATTTCATGAACTCATACACAGCAGTGGGCATCAGAGCCGTTTAAACCGGCCAGGCATCGAGGAATACGCCGCCTTTGGCGATGAAAACTATTCCAAGGAAGAACTTATAGCCGAGATTGGAGCAGCTATGCTTTGCGCGACATGCGGCATTGATAACAGCACCATCGAGAACAGCGCCGCTTATATTCAATCTTGGCACCGAAAACTTAAAAATGATCCAACGTTAATAGTAAAGGCCGCAGGACAAGCCCAAAAGGCGACAGATTATATACTAGGCACGACTTTTGACGAAGCAAATGGTAACTAAAGAGGCAGGGGCTTTGCCCCTGCGAATTGAGTTTCGCCAGGGGGATTCCTCCCCCTGGACCCCCTCTTATTTAAATAAAAAGCACTACTTCCTTTCCTTTTCTCGCTTCGCAGCTCTTTCTAGTTCACGATTTATTTTTGCAGTAGACCACTGAATTAATGTGGGGATCGCGGTGCTAACGAGTTTATCCATAGATCCGAACCGTTTTCCCGTAAAGGGGCATATGTACTGTTCTTTTACTTCTACAATTACATTTTCTGCTTGGTTAGGATAGAGAATTTGAAACATTGACTCTTTCGCGGCATCTATAATGTCAGATGGTAGTTGTTCATCCGTTCGCTCCAGATAGGTGTCCCAACATTCTTCAGCTAGAGGGCGAGGATAGGAGATGGGAATACGCTGCGTTTTCGATTCAGGGCTTAGGGTAACATCAGGCTGTTTTTTCATTTTATCTTTTAAAAAGGCAGCTACAGTCTTGCCCGAATCTTCAATTTCTGTCCATTCTTCTTTGGTTAGCGTTAAGGAAACTTTTTTGGTGATTCCTTGAGAGGGACGGCCAACAGGGCGCGGATCATGAGTCTGGTTCACAAGTTTCACTCCTTATCTTTTGAGTAACTTTAATTATTATAATATAGGTTACCTAAATTATCGCCTTAAAAAAGTTTAGAGCAATAGCACCAGGTATATCCTTTTTTCAGAGCTGGTTTCAACCTGGGCTTGGTTAAAACCAAGCCTTAAATAAATGGAGGATTGAGGAAGCTTTTAAGGCTCTACAGGGGAAACGATCTTGTTTCTGCTGGAGGTGCTTATTTTAAGCAAGACAGAGACTTCAGAGGAACAGAAAGATGTTAGGGCTGATGCTACCCGCTCTAAGGCGGCAAGACCACCCGCCTAAGAGCCGCTACGCACCGCTGCAGGGTTACTTAGGCCGATAACAAGAGCGCCTAACCCGGGAAACAAAGCATCCCGGATAAGGCGCTCTATGTTCCTGTCCTTCGCTTTACACCCCGCACGGAGCCAAGATCAAAGGCGCTTTGATGCGCCTCAGGGGAGATATGACAGCATACTGATAACGCTACGCTGTATCATTACAAGGCAATTTATAGTCGAAAACTTCTTAACCCAATTCTAAAACAGTAAGGATGAAGAAAGATGCGCTTAGGAGGGGTTTGATTTGATCGAAAAAAACAGGGACTGTATTGAACAAGCTAGAAAGCAGCTTAATGCCTTGGCTAAGGAATACAATAACGATTTTCAACATCCGGTTGTAATAAAGCAATCGATGCTATTAGATGAACTCATTAACCAGTATAGTAGAAGTGGAAAACAAAAAGAGAAGCCAATTGTTTGACTAATCGACTCTAGGTGAAGAACATTTTCCCGGATCCCTCGATTTCTGAGCTTACTATTTCATACAGAATAACGGATTCTATAAATAAAGGATGAAGAAAAAGGCCAGGAAGGAGCCAGATCATGCAAACATGTGGGTATTGTGGTTCAGCTGTTGAACCCGTCGGTAAGGGGCTGTATTGCTCATTTTGTGATATGGAAGTCTACCGGGATGAGGTGCAAGAAAACGGGATGAGAAGGCCGCTACTAGCTGAAAAAGTAGTGTTTCTGTCAGCTGCAGAACGACCGACACAGGAACTTATGGAAAAGGACAGTTATTATTTGACCTTACTACTAAAGCTGGTTCGCAATGAACGCAAGCGCACATACAATCTGCTCCGAGTGGTTAATAAAGGAGCCGAATTGCAGCCTGGGAAATTTAAGTCCGGACAAGATGAAGGTGCGAAGAATTACCAGTATTGGACACGAAAGGCTTGGATTATTGAAAACATTTTACGCGATAGAGCGGGTTACTATCCGATAAAAATTACGGATAACATGTTAAATAGCATCATTGAGCAAATGGAGGAAAGTAATCAAAAACCAATGACATTTTCTCCAAAGTAATTGTTCCAAAGCAGCGAGATTACAAACAATTTTAGCATTTTAATTTAAGTAACTTAAAAGATTGCAATATCAGGAATTTAAGTTACTTTAATATTTTTATTCAATTAATTCTATCGTATATTACTTTCTTGATATCGCTACGGTGTACTTTTTCACCTAGCGATTTTTTGTTTTTAATCGTAATCATTTAGATTTAGAAAGAGATCATCATCAAAAAATTCCGAAAGAGTGATTCCAAATCCATTTGCTAATTTTACAATTGTAATAATCGTTGGATACTTAGTTCTTCCAGACATAATCTCTGATACTGTCGATTGTTTTACATTGGATCGTCTAATCAATTCGTTTATTGTCCAACCTTTTTCTTTGCAAAGAAGACGGACTCTTGTTGTTATCGCCTCATTAATCCCCACTATAGTGACTCCTTCCAACATTAAATTTCATATGATTTTAAATATTATAATCATATGAAATTGATCCTGAAATCCTATATATGTAAATTTTGTTTTAGTTAAGGGTGTTTCAACAACATCATATTAGCATCTGTCCTGCGTTCTAACAATGTTTCTCCTTGGAAAGAAAATAGGTAACTTAAAATAAAATATTGTGTTTTAATTTAAGTTACTTAAAATAATTTTATCATTTGAATTTAAGTAACTTAAAAGGGTGTTCTCGGCATGATGAGAACACCCTTATATGAATAGTTATAGGTCCTTGATCATCTATCAAACTAGTGCTAGACAGACTGTCTTTTCCATAAAACTTACTAATTAATTTGTTTCTATAAAATCAATGACTTCTTTTGGGGTTTTGACATAATCGGCATCTAAACGAATCAACAGGTCATAAACCGCAACTTTATATTCAACATCACTAACTTTTTGTACTTCATAGCGCTTATTTTTACCAGTTGTGACTCCACCGAACGTATAACTCTCTCCTGTATGAAGCGATTCAATCGTTTTCTTTTCCACTTGGCTTAGTAGCATAATATTCCTCCGTTGTTCGTATCTAGAACTAATCCTTCATACGAGAAGTAAATGCTTGTCCTCCAATACCTGGAGGGAGTTTTCGGCGTTTTTCTGTTGCTGGTTTGGCAGTTGTAGCTTCTATAGCAGGCTGCTGAGTGCTTTGTTTAGGGGCTGGAGCAGCAGTAGTAGAACCTTCGTTTTTTGTTGCATTTAAGAAGTAAACAGCAGCAAATTTGAGGAAACCAGCTTGGCTACCATATTGCTTCATGGCTTCTAGGATATCTGCATGTTTTTTTTCATTAAAAGTGACTTCGACCCGTACTCTATCACTCAATGTTTATCACTCCGATCTTAAGCCGTTACCATCAACTTTGCGTATTTGTAAAATTCTAGGACGTTGAAAATTTCCGTCTTCTTTAACAAAGTGTGGTATGGATATTGGATTTTTCGTCTTTTGGGTAATTTTATTAATCCAGGATCTATTTAAGCTTTCTGTTTGAAATCATTAACTAGATTTACGTCGATGCATAATTATCATCATAGGTTACCTTAAAGGTGCTATAGGAGGGCTTCTTGTACCGTCAGAGATCGGTCATTCCCTTACATCAGGGGGTCCGCTCTTCCTGGACCAGTATTATCATATAAAAGGTATTACTCCTTTTCCCTTTTTCGCCCTGCAGCTCTTTCTATATCACGGCGTTTAACTGCAAATACAATCTGTTCCGAGTGGTTAATAAAGGAGCAGATTGCAATCTTGGAAATTCAAGTCCGGACAAGATGAAGGTGCTAAAGATTATCGTTATTGGACACGAAAGGCTTGGATTATTGAAAACATTTCACGCAATAGAACTAGTTACCATCCGATAAAAATTATGGATAACCTGTTAAATAGCATTATTGAGCCAGAAGGAGGGAGAAAAGGGTGTTCTTAGCAAAATTGAGAACGCACTTTTAGGACTAATCTTTCATACAAGAAATAAATCCTATGCTACCTAGAAATATCCCTTTTATTCAATCCGGATAGACAATCACTTTGACGATGCAACCCTCTACCATAAAAAATTAATAAAGTTTCAGAGGGGGAAGTCCTCTAAAGTCGTATTAAGGGTTGATTATTCATCATTGTAAAAATTTAACTAAAATGCCTTTTAATGAATTTAAAAATATTTTCAAATTGATTTAGAGGAATATGAGTAATTCTAACTTTCTTACTTCTCAGAAATCCTCTTTTTTTAAATTCAATTGAAGATGCCGTCATACCTAATGCTTTGAGAATATCATGATCGATTTCTGAGTAATCTGAATACTTTATCTCATGAGGTCTTATTTTTCCAAAAGGCCTTATTTCAGCTAATATTGCCTTTGTGTCCGTAATAAACAAATAGCCCATTGTGGTACCACTAAAAGCAGCTGATGAAAGAAAATAAATCTTCTCATTATAGAGATTCTTCTTAACTATTTTTAAAGCCTTGATCCATTGCAGACGTATTGTTTTAGGTAGTTTCTCAGCCTCAGCATAAAGCTGTTCATATGTTGAATATTCACCGACTACTGTAATTTCTACGTTAATGTTATTCATGATGATAGTTCCTCTCGGTTAATAAAACAAAATTTATTATATTGGATAATTCTAAATTTTACATCAATTCAAAGAAAAAAACAGGGGAAAAGACCCATATAATGCTCATGAATCTTCGGTCAGAGTTTCTATGATGAACCCATGTTTCAGCCCTTAATCGCTCTATTAGAAAATACAAAAGACAAGCCAAACGCTTTCTGTAATAAATTAGTCTGATGAAAGCTGGTCTTAGAAGTGGCTGATAATTCATCTTCAAGTAATTTACTAATAATAAATTGGGCGATTTTGTTTATTGCCACCCATTCATTACATATTAAGCCCCCTTCTTTAAAGTGTCCTCTTTGCTTATTGTCCGTTACCGTAGAAATTAGATTGTTATTTTTTTACATTGCTAACTTAAGCTGGTTTTTAATGCGTTAATATAGATTCATATAATTCAAGGCTACTTCAGCAAATCCCTCATTCTCTTGTTGCGCTATATATAACTCGTTCTTCATGAAATACCTTTTTTAGAATCATAAGAATCTGTATTTCCGTTTATTCTCCTGCTGTAACATAAGTAAATTAAATTAGAGGGAAGGAATCAAAGATTCGATGAAATTCTGTAGATAATAATATGTAGTGTGGGAAGGTCTATAAATCTTAATACATACGTGTACGTATACGTGTACGTACACGTATGTATTATGTTATACTTATATCAGAAATTTTTAATAAATAGGGAGGCTATTTAGTGGCAACTGTTATTTCTTTTGGCATTCAAAAAGGTGGATCAAGTAAAACAACAACTTCTGGTATAGTTGCTCATATACTAAGTGCGGAATACGGAAAGAAAGTATTGGCTGTTGATTTAGATTCGCAAGGGAACTTGACCGAATTATTGACACAAGAGGATATATACGTTTTCCATCAAAGAACTGTTTTTGAAGCTTTACAAGAACAAGACGCTCGCAAATATATACATAAAGTAACTGATCGTCTTGATCTTTTAAGTGCTGAAGACCATCTAGCTCGTTTCCCATCTTGGCTGTATGGGTCCTATAGAGGTAATAGGTCTCTCGTTTTAAAGCAAACTCTAGAAAGTGTTCAAGATGATTATGATTATATTATTATTGATACACCTCCAGCTTTAGGGGATCAAACAATCAATGCATTAGCTGCTTCTGATGCAGTAGTGGCTATGTTTGAAGCGAGTAAATTTTGTTATTCAGCTTTAGGTAGGTTTCTAGAAACCTGCGTACACGTTCAGGAACTCGCAAACGAAAATTTAAAGATAGCTGGTATTCTTCGCTCCTTAATTGATTCTAGAAGAACAGATAATAAGGCTTTGATTGAGCTTGTAGAAGAGGAATATGAGGATCTTTGTTTTGAAACGATTATGACCCGAACTGCTGCTATTGGGAGATTGTCAATCAATGGATTTACAAATAACCCTGAATTAAAAGCTGGTTTAAAACAGTATCGCTTATTTGTAGAGGAGCTGATTAATCGTGTCTGATTCAAAAATGGAACAGCTTAAAAATAAAATTAGAAGACCAGTAAGCAATGCAGTCCATTCAGAACTTATTGATACTACTAACACAGCGAGAGAACTTTTAAGTAAAAGCAAAAATAAAGGGACAGTTAAGAAAAAGGAAAAATTCGATGAATTATACACGAGAGAGACTGTATGGTTCAAGAACGATATAAAAAAGATCCTAGATGAGCTTAGTATTGAGGGTGGACGAGGTACAAAGACACGTATTCTTAATGAAGCTTTAGATTTATACTTTAAGAATTTGTAAAATTAAGAATACTTATCTTGTCTAATAAAGATAAAATAGGAGCAGTCAAGGGTTTCAAGTCTGCTCCTATGATTTAAGAATATTATATGTAAGTTCCTTGTTTCCATTTTTCCAGACGTTTTCCATGAGTTGATTGATTCTTTGCTAAAGCCGTTTTGTTTCAAATCGGTTGGGTTTCTATCTCTTAAAGTTAACAACAACATCCACTTTAACGATGTATCTATAATAAATCTCGATGTCTTTTTATGTCATTAATTATTTCAATTATTTATTCTCCTTCAAATCGATTAACGATTCCTTTCATAGAATAGACCTCCTATTATTTTTCACATGTTATATCTTCGTTGTCCCTACGTGTTGTTAGAGATTTCTTTTTTTATATGGGATCTGCTCTTTGACTGTTTTTCTCCCTGTTTCGTTACTGCAGTATACTCCCCCTTCACTAGTGGATGATTTAATATTTAGTTGCGTCCAAGATGAAAACAATTGTTCCCTGCAGATCGTTACGATAAGTCTCTATGTTATTGTCTGAGCCTCTTGAAATATTTCTTGTTTGATGACCCCCGACTATTTTCCCTTATTGAATACCAGTATACGTAGTTTAGCTTTAAAGAAAGGGAAGCAAAAGAGGCTTATGTTAATAGTCCTAATGCGGCCTAGTTTGATTATATAAGCGGTTAATCAGCAGCGTACAACATGGTATAGATACGTAACGATACATAACTATACTTTTGACAGTGTTAAAACTCTAAATAAGGTAAAAATTAGAATTTTTAGCTGTATATTCAAAGATATAACTGATATAATTCAATATGAAACCAAAAGTATAGATACGTATCTATACATAAGGAGGAGAAAATGAAAAAGTCAGTTGATATAGGTTTTGGGTATGTTAAATGGACGGATAGCGAACAGCAGGTGCTAAAGCGGCAGGCCCTCGTTACAGAAATTCCACTAGGGGCGCTAGACTCAAGAAGCGAGCTGGATACCATAATCGTAGACGGCGTAGAGTACATAATTGGTAAACATGAATTTGTGCACTTAAATGTGGTGCCTGCATCAAGTACACGTAACAGGGTTGAGGATTTAGAGTATAAGATATTGTTCCTTTACCCCTTAGCTGTGCAGGCATCGGGTGAGGATCTTAAAACTGACATAGTAACCGGTCTGCCTATTCAAACTATGGAGGACGAAGCTCCTTTACTGGTAGATCTATTCTCTGATAAAGAATTTGATATTGAGTTCAGAGGATCAAAATTCAAGATATCTATTGACGATGTAATCGTTATGCCACAGGGTTACGCAGCTAATTTGTATTTACTTTCTTCAAATCCAACTTTGAAAAAAGAAAATGTTCTTGTAGCAGATGTTGGCTTCCAAACTGTGAACTATGTATATATGCAAAAAGGAAATGTATTTAATGAACTAGCTGACACACATCCAAGTTTGGGTATTGGTTCGGCTTATGATGAAATAGGCAAGATCATTAACAGACGTACTAGAGGTGTTAAGAATTACACGAAGTATGATGTTGATTCTGCACTGGATCATGGCGTAACCATTATCAATAAAAATTCGCAAGAAGAGAAACTATACTTTGCAGAAGATGAAGAAGTGCTACATGTGCTAGATAAGCAGGCGAGAAATGTTTGGGCTGACATTAAGTGGAAATATATTGATAGAGGACATTTGATTGATAAAGTGGTTTTCCTCGGCGGTTCTTCTGAACGGATGGAAAACCAATTAAAAGAAAATAGTTTAAGAAAGACATTATTCCCTGAATCACCGCAAGATTTGCAGGTGCTCGGGTATGATATGTACGCTAGGAGCACAATAAGCTAATGGCAACAAAACAAAAAATAACGATATATTTCCCTGAGGCGGAAGAAAGTGAACTATGGGAAGCTATTCAGCGACTTCCTAAAGGTGTTAGAGGCATGATTTTACGTGATATTATCCGCAAAGAGTTATTAGGTGATGATCCGAAATTTAATTTGTCTTTAGCATCACCTTCTGCAAAACTAGCTGAAAAACCAAAACCGATAATGGATGAAGAAGCTGCATTAAGTATTCCAATATTTAAGAAAAGAGGATAACGGGCATGAGTGTAAAGAGATAAAGATAATGCTTTTTCTTTATTCGATGCCTAAATGTTTGCTAAAAGGGGAGTTTCAGATCGTTTTAAAACGGCTTATTTAGATTTTCTATGGCGTCATACTTTCATAGTGCTATCTACAATCTCCAAATATACATCAAAAAAATCTATGACCGCTGAGACATCGGATTAAAAATTGCTATTACGAAGTTTTGGGATTGGATGAGATCATCGCGATGGGCTAAATAGTACTAAGATTTAAAAACTCGCTATCTTCTGTTTTAGAGAAGATAACGAGTTTTGAATTGTACTTATAGAAATTTAAATAGTTAGTTTAGTGTTCTTCATTTTACGGCAGATACAACGATTAATAACATTGGATTGAAGTTCTAACGTACTATGACTGTTAATTCCTCCGTTCTCACTTCACCTGCGGCATTGTATAATATTGCTTCATATTTATAGATCCCCGGTACTTTTCCTGTAATAGCCGTAACTGCTGATTGGGCTTGAGGCGTTTGAACCTGCAAGTTTTGTGTGTCTACCAAAACTCCATTCTCGTACAGCTCATATTTAGAGGCATTCGTACCCCACCACATATTCATGCTGATATTATAGTTTCCATCTGCGTCCCAGTTATCATGTGATAAAGTACCCTTGCCCGGGGAGGCATCTGTGACTACAACAGTTAGAGGCGTACTTGCGGTTGTCCCCAGTGAATTGATCAGCTCGCTCGTATATACATACGTGCCATTTTGCTTGCCGGATATGTCAATCCGAACGGACTGTGCAGAAGGTGATTGATCGGATAAAGGAACTTCTTTAATCAATACCCCGTTTTCATACAGCTTAAATTGAGTCCCATTATTACCCCACCAGAGGTTCATTGTAATGGTATAATCTCCGTCCATGAGACCTGTATCATAGCCGTTATCATGGGATAGCTCAGGAGTTCCTGGTGCACTGCTAGCGATCGGCGTTATCTGGCTGAGCCAAGTTGCCCACCTGCTTAAAGCTTCTGTTTGTTCTGCAGTAAACGTCTTATCTTGGCCAGCAATCACTTCATTATTATATTTCTCCAGTAACTGGCGTGATTTGGTTCCATTATGGACTGCTGCCGCTTGCTCAGCCTCCTCCAGGTAACTTATGATCCGTACCGCGACCTCTTCAGCATTTGGATTTTCTGATTCTACAGCAAACGCTTGTGTTAATTCAGCTAGGCTGCGGAAGGTAGCTGTTACACCAAAGTTAAAAAAGGCGCTCTGCTCTCTACCTGCCAAGTCGGATACCGTAACAGCTACTTGATTCAAGCCCGGATCCAACGTATAAGCGGGTACGTTCTTTAACAAGCCGCCTGGCTCTGCGACACCAGAGACTGTATCAGTAGCAGTATAGCTAATTTCCACTTGTTGATTAATCGTATATTCCGGTTGACCTTGTATTTCAATAACCGGTGGTGCGAGATCAATTGGTACTGCTAGTGTTTTTTCCGCTTCTTTGTTCCCAGCGTGGTCGACGCTCCAGTAGGTTATTGCATGATTCCCTTCATCGCTTAAAGTAACTTGTGTACCTTCTGTTATATCTCCTCCATTGACCTGATAGTAGGTCGCAGAGACTCCGGAGTGATCATCTACAGCCGAGAATATTACTTGTACTGCTGAAGTATACCAGCCGTTATGTGAATCTCCCTCCAAAGTAGCCGTAGTATGCGGTCCTTCCTTATCTGAAGACTCTTCCTCGAGCTTGATAAAGGTAGACAAAGGTATATTCAGCTTTTTAACAAGTCGTGCTACGAGTTCAGATACCTTAATCGCACCGTTCATCTGTAAATGCGTATTGTCTTCCGTTGTACCTACCCACATGAAAATTGATTTGGTCCCTTCCGGGCCAAGCTCCTGGAAATGTTCCCAGCTTGCCTGGTTAAGATCAATTAGAAGCGTTCCGGTTTCCTGCGCCGTTTCCTTCATCGCCTTCACGTATTCAGGAAAGCTCTTATTCAGAGTATCTCCAGTAAAATCACGTCTATTTACAGGAGTGACCAGAACCGGAATGGCTCCTCTTTGATTGGCACCATTAATGTAATTTTTCAAATACACCTTAAACTGTTCGGGTGTAAGATAACGCTCTGGACGGGACGGCGTAGAGTCATTATGCGACCACTGCATGAAAAGATAGTCGCCTTCGTGAATGTCCAGAAGAATATTGTTGAGATAACCACCTACAAGGAAAGTTTTACTACTTAGACCGCCGACTGCCCGGTTATCGATACTAACCTCATTTAGATCAAAGTATCTTCCTAATGTTTCTCCCCAGCCAGCTTGCGGACGATAGCTCTCTGCGTAATTTGCCACTGTGGAATCACTCGCTAAATAAATGATTGGTTTATTACTGGCACCATTATCAGGCAGACGCTCAAGTTTTAGCGCATTGATCTTTGGTGAATTTCCAGTGAAGTCGAAATTGAAGACTCCATCGATTAGAGCGATGTCATACGTAATTTCTTTGAATTCTTTTTTAGAGATCGTTGTGAGAGGCAGCTTTGTCATTTGCTCTACAACTACGTTTGTATTGGTCGATTCTTCTGCATCCCCGATGGTCATTGTTACTCGGTAATTAGCCGGCTCCATCTCTACTAGAAAGGAGGTGCCGTTTACCCGGATGAAATCCTCTGTCAGAGCATCTCCGGTTTTTCTGTTTTCATCTTCGGTTAGTGTGGTATCAGTAAAGCCATAGCCGTTTTCTTCAATATATGCTCTTTTAGCATCTACTTTGATGTATCCATCGGCAACATCGCCGGAACCAAAGTCAAATTTATATTCACTTACATTTTCGATTGGCGTGCTTGTCAGTGAATTTCTTGCAACAGTCAGCATGTTAACCGCATGGTTAATTTGAGCCTGAGTGGCCTCCGTACCCAATATTGCCTCGGCAGCTGTCAAAGCTCGCTTTAGTACGGCTTTCGATAATTCTGTGTATGATGACAGATCCAGTGATTTGATCTCATCATATAAAGCAATCAAGGCAGTCTGATCGGTTTCTTCCGGAGGAAGCTGAGTGCCTTCAATCCGTATGTTGTCGATTTGGGTAGTCCAGTTTAAAGTACCTGATCCACTTTTTCTTGTACCTAGGAAACGAATGGATCTAACATTGTCTGCATATACACCCGGGCTTAGCGGAATGTTTTCAATGGTCTGTGCAATAGTCGAGTCCTTCAGACTTTTCAAAGTCAGGTCCATTGTCTTATTAGCGAAATTAATAGATGCATCTACATTAAACCACTGATTCTTTGGAATCACTGTGGCCTGACCACCTTCAGGTATAGCTGTAAAGCCAGTACCATAATCAGCTGTATAGGGGCCGACAAAATAGTGGATATGCTCACTGCTGTTTTTAGCAACCAACGTAAAAAGATTGTTATCGCTTGAATCCTGGACAGTGAGATGCCCTTCTGACGGGTAGTTAATCACATTACCAGAATGCCAGTCAAAGTTTACATTAACGATGTCGCCGTTAACCGCATCAAATAGTCGGAACGCTTTTGCGCGGTGGCCTGAGCCACCCCCACTAATGGACAATACTTTATTTCCGTCCTGTTCAACAATGGTTCCCGCCAGTGTTCCTGCAATGCCTGCTGCATTTACCATTGAATACTTGTAGTCGGCTGAGTCCCCTTCAAAGTTTTCTTCATAGCGCTGGATTTCCGGTTCTGGTTCTGGTTCGGATATATCTGGATCTATGATTAGTGAAGAGATACTAAGCCCCATGTCTTTGACCGCTTTCGCAACCAATCCAGCAATTTTTTGTGCTCCAAAGCTGCTGAAATGGGTGTTATCATTTACACCGTTTGGATATTTTGGATATTCACCTGGTTTAGCGTAGAGGAATACTTTCTCTGTAGCTGGATAGCCAATTTGATCGTAATACGCGATGCTTAACTTACTTAGATCAATTAATGGCACGTCTAGCTCCTTTGCCACTTCTATGCAAGCCTCTACGTATGCGGGGAAGCTGACATTGAATTCCTGAGTCACGGTATTAAAATCTCTGCGTCCAACAGGAGTAAGCAGAACCGGCGTTGCACCGCGCTGTCTAGCGCCATTCACATAGCGAGCTAGATAGGTCTTATAATCCTCTGGCGATGCATAACGGTCCGGAATCCCTATGCTCGCATCGTTATGACCAAAGGAGATGAAGAAAAAATCCCCTGGCTTAATCCGCTGCAAAATCGTATCAAGACGGCCGTCAACCATAAATGATTTGCTGCTTCTACCGCCGATTGCGTTATTCACGATTACTGCCCCGTTTGAAAAGTATTGGCCAAATTGCTGGCCCCAGCCTTCTTGCGGTGCCTGCATTTCACTGTAAGACTGCATTGTTGAATCACCGGCCATGTAAATTGTTGTTGCTGCTCCTGGCGCTTTGTCCGGATACTTCTCAATAATGATGTCCTGCACGACTATGGCTGTACCGGTGAAGAGGAAATCGAGTTGTCCATCTACCAGCGCAACGTCATAAGAATATTCCAGTGGTTGTCCTGCCTTTATATTGGTCACGGCCAGCTTTTGGACAAATTCAGATTTGACGCCAATTTTTGAATCTTGCGCATCGCCGCCCAATCTCAGTGTCACTTTATAGTTAGCATTTGCTAGGTCTACGGCGAATGTTGTTCCTGCCGCAACAGAAACCTCGTTTGCTCCTACGGTAATGTTACTTGTATCCATAAAGCCAAAACCAGTTTTTTGTTCGTATAAAGTGTTTTGCACGGCAGTTTTCCCCTCAGAGGTTTCTGTACCAAAATCAAAATGATAAACCGGCTCCATGGCTGATTCCCCGCCGGTTAGTGTCAGATTAGCTTTAGGGAACTCTGTAGATTCTTCTCCAAGATAAAAACCTGTATGAGGCGGCTGATTGTAAGCTACATTTTGCCAAGCTACACCCAGTCGGTAAACGGGATCTTGCATCAGTGTGGGTATCCGGTATGCTGTTGGAATAGTTGTGGTATAGAGTCGGTACTCCGAGCTGTCTTCGCTCCGTAGCAAAATTTCTTCACGCCAATCTCCTAGAATATCCGCCTGAAGCGCCGGGTTTCCTTTAGTATGATTATTGGTCAGTGTCCCAGTCGCCCGGAAGATTTCATTCAGTTTTTTGTTTTGATAGTCCCATTTGTAGATGAGAGGAATACCTTTTGCTGTACTGTTATTCCACTCGTGGTCAAACAGTTCACGCTGCAGATCTCCATCCCACCAGATAGCAAAGTTAGTGCTTCTTGGAGCATCACTTTGTTCATAAATAACCTCGCCGCTTGCCGAATATACGGAAGTTAATGGATCCATTTTTCCATTAACGATGGTCGATGCCCATGATTCGTATCCAGGATAGTTCGGGTCAATATCAGCTGACATTCCGCGTCCAGTATCTTTTCCTGTGTATTGACCCCAAATGATGTCACCTGTCGCTGCATCACGCATCTCTAGCCCATATTCGGCACTGCTGTTTTCATGCACACTTACGACCTGGTAGCCATCCAAACTCGGATCGAGTCTGCCAGCATGTATGGCGTCGCCATGTCCCAGTTGGGTACTGTAGAGTAAGGTCCCATCATCGTCAATCGCCAGTGAGCCGAACATGATTTCATCTTTGCCGTCCGCATCCACATCTAGCACACTTAGATTGTGATTGCCCTGTCCTTGATACTGAGTTCCTGCTTTATTTGTGTCGAATGTCCAGCGCTCTACGAGTTTTCCATCTGTAAAATCATAAGCAGCAAGTACGGTACGCGTATAATAACCGCGGCTCATTACTACACTTGGTTTCACACCGTCCAAATAGGCTATGGCGCCGAGGAACCGGTCCACACGATTGCCATAGGTGTCGCCCCAATCACCAACAATCCCTCTTGGCGGATTATAATCAACGGTAGATACAGCAGCTCCCGTCTCACCATTAAAGAGTGTTAAGTATTCAGGCCCTGTCAGGATATATCCGCCTTCATTGCGATAATCCTTCGTTTCGTCGCCGATGACCGTTCCTTGTCCGTCCTTTGTTCCGTCTGCCGTCTTAACAACGACTTCGGCTTTCCCATTACCATCTAGGTCATACACCATTAACTGGGTATAATGCGCTCCAGCGCGGATGTTGACGCCCAAGTCGATTCTCCACAGTTTTGTGCCGTCCAGTTTGATAGCGTCAATATAGACGTTACCGGTATATCCGCTTTGTGAATTGTCCCTGGAGTTGCTCGGGCTCCAAAGGAAGACGATCTCATATTCACCATCGCCGTCCAAGTCCGCTATGGAAGCGTCGCCCGCGTAGTATGAGTAGATTTCGCCATCTTTGGTCCGCCCGTCAGCAGGTTTATCCAGCTTAATAGGCATATATTCGTTATGCCAAACCGATACTACCTCAGGCTGCATTTCTTCTTTTCCTGCAATGACAGTAGAAATTTGATACTGTGAACTGTCAAAGCCTGTTGTGTCCACATAGTTGGTCACATTACTAATGGGGGATGTGTTCACTTTAGTTCCATTTTTATAAACATTAAATGCGATATCATTAGGATCGGTATTTAAATACCTCCAGCTCAAGAACACACCATTGTCTACCAGAACTGCAACCAAACCTCGGTTAAGATATTCTGCATGACGAGCAGGCAGGTTGTCTGATGAATTTGCATACACCGGAGAAGGGGGGATGACTAATGAGATAATCATAAGGAATGCCAAAAAGGATACAAACAGTGATTTTTGGATGGGAATAGTCCTTCGGTCCATCTAATTAACTCCTCCTCTATCTAATATCTTTTTTAGAAATGGGGGAAGAAATCTTTTGTAAAAGGCAGCCCCATAGAAACATATAAATTTGATCCGCCCTTCCTGATGTTTCATTCAATGAGAATATGAATGAGTTTTATCATGAATCATGACACCTTGTAACCGCTTACCAAATGTTCGATTATTTATCACCCCCTTTAATGCACTTACACATACTGAATTGAACTAAAAGGTTTTCAGACAATACTAGTTTTATAATTTAATTATGTACTACCAATTTTTCGAATAATTAGATCTTGAACCGATAGCGGTTAATATAAATCATTCATATTGAGAAAAATAATAGTTTCCTTAAAAAAGAATCATTTAATTTCACGAAATAATAGTTTAGTCTGGATCTCTTGTCTTGATTTTTATGTTCATTAGAATAACTAGAGCTAATATTTTTAAGGGTGTTGTTGCATTACATAAAATCTTATTTGACAAATATTCGCTGTTTCCTTCTAGTGATGAGGGGGGCTCTATAGTTAAGATTGGTAGAGGTCTGCTGCTTTCAAAGTTTTAAAGAGTGGAACTTCTAGAAAATTGCTGGGCAGACATGCCTGTGCCTTATTTGATTTACATCTTAAATAGAAGGTGTGCTAAATATAACTTTCTCCTGCCTAAGAAATGCTAGTACTAACCGTGCTCCGTTAGTGGGGATAAATCCAATGTAGTGTAAAATCTACCTGAGATGATGATAGTAATTATCATGGAACATTTTACAAGTAGAAGTGTGCCGAACAGTATGATATATTATAAATTCGCCGCTAAGAGAGCGGCTTTAAAATGAGTTATGATGCAGCGGATAAAGCTAGTTACTGACTCATCAAAGTTGGTTTTTATTACCAGTTGTATATATTGTTTTAACATGATATATTATAAATCCGGTCGGAAAACGCCGGAATGAATTGATCTTTGAAAACTGAACAACGAGTGAGTATTAATATAGAGAACTTTTTAGTTCTCGTCAGCATTTTCTAAATGAGCTTATCGCTCTTTTCAATAAACTTTATTGGAGAGTTTGATCCTGGCTCAGGACGAACGCTGGCGGCGTGCCTAATACATGCAAGTCGAGCGGAGTCGATGAGAAGCTTGCTTCTTTGAGACTTAGCGGCGGACGGGTGAGTAACAC
>NZ_JARBDA010000027.1:0-24025 GCF_036577645.1 Paenibacillus sp. GYB006
TAAAATTGTAGGTTTCATTATTAATCCATGCAATGTGAATATGGGTCCTAAACTGTCCAGGAGCTTAAAGAAAAAGCAACCGGTCTATTGATCGGTTGCTTACTTTTTCTAATTAAACTATCGTTTTCTCATTAATTGAATAAGAACAGCTTTTACCATGCGGAGAGCTTTGTCCTTGTGTCATTTTCGTTGGTTATATACTTAACTTTCTCATATCTTTTTTCTACCGCGTTTTGATATATCAGGTTAAGCATTTCGGTGTCCTTACAATAAACGGCGACATATGAAGAATCAACGACAAGCACAATCAACTGACACTGACTATTTAAGAATTCTTCATAAGTGAGTACATCTTTTGTGCTTTCACCTTGTGGGTATGCCTTAAAATCCGCGAAAATTATATATGAAAAGGTTGATTGAAGTATTTTGCTAAGGTCTTCTCCCTTCATTCCATACATCTCACCATGGAACAAAGGTTCCATGACCCCCTCAGTGAGTCGATATGCTTCTTCTCCTCCGTTGTACCAATCGAAGTTGCTTATGTTGAAAGGTTTCAGTGCTTCTCCGAGATGACTTCCCCATTCGTTAGGTACCTCAAACTGGATTCCTCTTTTCATATCTACACTCCTTTAGATTGTTAAACTATTCTGCCCGTTAGCTTAATGTGACATGTTACCCAATCTATAATGGGGACAAATTCTTGCCCATTTCCGTAATCGGTACTAGTTCTTGTCGTGGACACGGGACACGAACTTATACTCTTATCCCCTATAATAGCGATTTTCAATAAGCGATTCTTGATTCTGTTCCTCGAAAAAAAACGACAAAAAAACGTCCTGTGTCCAAGACATGTGAACAGAAGACGTCTTTTGGGGTTCCATAAAAAAAGAGAATCCCAGTTTTCATATATTAACCCTCCCAGCGGAGGAATTCCATCTGACAGTGCCTTTGGCTTTGCGAAGCAAAACAACGAAACAGTCAGCATGGAAGCCCGGAGCGCCTGCAACAGTCAGATGGAATTCCAGAGCGCCCGAATACCGGAGCGTTATGAAAATGGCGCCACTTCCGGCGTATATCCTGAAGGGATATTCGTCTCCGCAGACCGTTCTGTAATTACCTGCGGATACATTTTGTTAGGATCAGGTTGAATGATCTCATACTTGATGATCGCTTTGCCATTCTTACTAAGTTCTACATCTTTAATCTCAAGACCATAACCGGGATTAGGCAGTTCCAGACTAATTTTCACTTTCACCGTCTTCTCGTCTATCGTTTGGGAAGAGACCTCGGGTATCATTGCCTGCTGACCGCTTCCTGGCACAGTTCCCGGTGTTTCATCTGAGGAGCCGCCATTTCCGTGTCGATCGATGAACTCTCTTGCCTCATAGACCATTTCTGCCGCCTCCATTCGAGTGAGCGTATCATGAGGCCTAAATTGTTCTTCATTACTTAGGCTAATTACCTTCATATTCAGTAAATTCTGAATCGAAGATATATATTCAGGTTTGATCTCTTGCTCATCTTTGATGTGGTTGTAGAGTAAGATAACAGGATATTCACCTGTAGTGTTTATCCCTTCGAACAGGAGATTTGCAAATACTTCTCTCGTAAGAGCCTCTTCAGCGTCTCTCATTGCCGGTATGGACAAACCCTCTGCTCTTGCCGCATCATAAGCTGCGTGATACCATTTCGGGTTTCCCGACTCCGTCTTTTCATTTCCTGCGCTCAGATCAAATGCATTTACAATCATCTGAATACCCTGAGCTTCTGTTAAAGTACCAGCGGGATTGAACTTATTTGAAGACACTCCCTTCACAATCCCTTGATCTCGGAGCGCCTGAAGCATCTGAACTTGTGTATCTGATGTAACATCGTTAAAAGCATAAACAGACATTCCTCCAAGAACAAAGGTCAAACTTAAAGCTACAACTGAAGTTTTAACGGTTAAACGTTTCATCGTAACCTACCTCCATCATTTATGAACCTTTAATTCAATCACGTGAATCGATTTCATAACTCATTAAAACGATAAATTTGTAACTATATATAGACAAATAGAACCATTTTGATCTATATATACTCCTGATTAAAGCAACTAGAGGTAATATGAAATTGATTCGTATATGTTCTATTCTCTAAACGAGAATGCTCTGAAATATGTTTCATTTGCAAATTCATTTGTGTAAGTCTACTTATATATTCCCCAAAGAAGAGATATCTCATTACAATCTTTTTAGCCCTGGGTTCGCCCTGCAATACAACTGTTTTTTAACCACTAAATGGTTTGACAATAATGCAAGTTTACTTAAGAATAAGATTATAATGTGCATCAAAATACATACATTAGAAAGGGCACGACGCTTTTTTAACAGAACAGCGTCCTGCCCTTTTGTGTCCACAAACACTGATTAAGGAGATGAGTGATCCGTGAATGATCGAAGTTTACTTCGTAACTATGTACAGTCCTACTGGCCTTCCTACCTTAGTGCCATTCTGCTGATCATAATCTCTAATGTTGATCAGGCTCTGCTCCCTCGTGTGGTAGGCCAATTTACAGACGAACTGCAAAGACAAACGCTCACCATGGATAAAATCATTCGCTATAGCTTACTGCTACTCATTATTGCAGTCTCCTACAATGCTTTATTCGGACTCGGTCAGTTTATGATTATGCGGCTCGGCAGAAGATTCGAGTTCATTACCCGGCAGAAACTTTTCGGTAAATTTTCGGAGCTCAGTGAAAAATATTTTGCAAAACAAGGTACAGGCAAGCTTCTCAGCTATGTAATGAATGATGTCACTTCCGTCCGAGAAGCCATATCTAACGGGATCAATCAGACTACGAATGCTGTATTCCTGCTGCTGTCTTGTGTAGTCATGATGATGATTAGCGGAATTCCATTTACGCTCATTGCGATTAGTGTAGGTCCTCTGCTGGCTATTCCTTTTCTAGTAGTGTACTTCGGACCACGTATTCGCAAAAGGTCAAAAGCTGTTCAGGAAGCGCTTGCATCAATGACAGAATCAGCAGAAGAACAGCTTGGCGGGATTCGTGTTACCAAAACGTTTGCAACGGAAGAAATCTCTCGGATCCGTTTTGGTGCTTCTGTAGATGCCATAAGGGATAAACAGCTGAAGCTGGTACGTCTCTCGTCTCTTTTCCAGGCACTGCTTCCGCTGCTCGGAGCATTTTCTCTCGTAGTATCTATTGTGGTAGGCGGATACATGACGATTCAGAACACAATCAGTCTTGGTAGTTTTGTAGCTCTGACCCTGTACTTGCGTATGATTATGGGCCCTCTCCAGCAGATCGGGAATGTGATTAATATGATGCAGCGGTCCGGTGCTTCTCTTGAACGTGTCAACAGCCTGCTCGCTGAAATTCCCGATGTACGGGAAACTTCGGATGCAAAACCGCTGAAGCAGGTAGAAGACATTCAAATTCAGGAACTATCCTTCAAGTATCCAGGCAGTAAAGAGTTTGCTCTTAAGGATATTAATCTAGTCATACCATCAGGAAAAACGGTCGGCATTGTTGGACGAACAGGCAGTGGAAAAAGCACACTCGTAAAACTATTACTCCGCATCTATGAACCTCCTGCCGGCACAATCAAAGTCAGCGGAACCGATGTCCGCAGTCTGACACTGGAAAGTTTGCGTTCCAAATTAGCTTACGTACCTCAAGACGGATTCTTGTTCAGCACAACGATTCGTGACAATATCGCATTCAGCAATCGAACGGCTACGATCAGTCAGGTGGAAGAACCTGCGAAACAAGCGATGATCTTCGATAATATCATTCAGTTCCCTAAGTCATTTGAAACTCCGCTCGGCGAGCGAGGTGTCACCTTGTCAGGCGGGCAAAGGCAGCGAACAAGTCTCGCCAGAGGACTGATGAAGAATTCACCTTTACTTATTCTGGACGACAGCATGAGCGCAGTGGATGCCGTAACCGAAACCGGTATTCTAAACCAATTAAAAAAAGATCGTAAACATAAAACGACCTTGATCATTTCGCACCGGATCAGTGCCGTGAAACATGCGGACGTGATTGTCGTTCTTGAAGAAGGACGGATTATGGAGCAAGGTACGCATCAAGAACTGATGAACCTCGAAGGCAGGTACGCTTCTCTTGCGCGTATACAGGAGGAGGGATTGCATCATGTCTGATACGATGATAAGAGAGAAACAACCCCGTACCCATTTGGATCTGGGCGAAAATCAGAAAAAGAAATCAAGTGCATTCCGCTCCATATTACGATATGGCAGGCCGCATCGTTTTACTTTTGTTCTCATCTTTTTCTGCTCCTTGCTTGGGATTGCTGCTGAACTTTCACAGCCGTATCTCATTAAAGTCGCTATCGATGACCATCTAGCACTTGGCCGAACTGGGCTTACTTTTCTCATTCAAATTGCCCTTGTCTATCTTGTCTTGTCAGTCATTAGTTTTGTATTCACTTATATTCAAAATAATCTGCTGCAGTATGCAGGACAAAACATTGTAGCTGCACTCCGTAAAGATCTGTTCACTCATATTACGAAGATGTCGATGTCCTTTTTCGATCGCAAACACAGCGGAAGCCTTGTCACCAATGTGTCGAGTGATACAGAAACGATCAGTTCTTTCTTTACACAGGTACTGCTCAGTCTGATACGAGATGGCATGATGCTTGTGATGATTATTGTTTTTATGTTCCAGCTGGACGTTACACTTGCTCTATATTCTGTAGCTGTTCTTCCGTTCATTGCCCTTGTGGCCGTCTTGTTCCGCAAATATCTACGTGAAACCTATCAGCAAGCAAGAACCCGCTTGTCGAGACTGGTTTCCTTTATCGCGGAGAACTTATCCGGCATGTTTCTCATTCAGGCTTATCATCAGGAAAAGGAACAAATGAAACAATTTAACGAGCAGAATGGGCAATACTTTTCGGCTAATGTAAGGCAGATTCGGTCTAACGTCATTTTTAACCGAACCTTTGATATTCTAGGGAATATTGCCCTTGTACTTATGATCTGGTTAGGCGGTAAAGCAGTCCTCGGTTCCTCACTGGAAGTCGGCGTACTCTATGCATTCATCAGTTATATCCGTCAATTCTTCCAGCCGATCAACCAAATTACGATGCAGTGGAATACATTCCAGTCCACTACGGTCTCCATGGAACGAATCTGGGCAATACTCAGCACGGATCCTGGAGTGAGAGAACCGGATACAAATAAGGCAGTCACCCTAACAACAGATGATGTGAACGGACGAATTGATTTTAACGATGTCTCATTTGGTTATCTTGAGGATCAGCCTATCATTCATAACCTGAATCTGACTGTACATGCGGGTGAGATGATTGGAATTGTTGGAACGACCGGTGCGGGTAAAAGTACAGTCATCAGTCTGCTGAATCGATTCTATGATGTGAATGAGGGCAGTATCGAGATTGACGGTGTTGATATTCGTAAAATGCCGCAAGAAACGCTGCACCGAATTGTCGGGCTGATTCAGCAGGACCCTTTTCTCTTCTCCGGCTCGATCATTGATAACATCCGGCTGTTCCGAGAAGATGTGCCCAAAGAGCAGGTTATCGAAGCCTGCAAATTTGTAGGGGCAGATTCCATGATTCGCCGTTTAGCAGATGGATATGATACGCATCTATCCGAAAGAGGCAGCGGGTTATCTGCAGGAGAACGGCAGCTGATTTCTTTTGCTCGTATTGTCGTGTTCCAGCCGCGAATTCTCATACTGGACGAAGCAACAGCGAATCTGGATTCACATACGGAACAATTAGTTCAGAATGCGCTCTCTTCTGTAGCTGCCGGGCGAACTACCATTATCATTGCTCACCGATTATCGACCATCATGCATGCGGACCGTATTCTTGTTATGCAAGAAGGCCGAATCGTAGAATCCGGCACCCATAAAGAACTAATGGAGCTGAGAGGAACGTATGAAGATTTATATCAACATGCACTTGAAGCAGGACGTGAAACGATATTTGAAGAAAAATCACGAAATGACGCCGGCTAAACTCAGCTTCGTTCGTACGTAAATACGCAAATAGTAAGAAGATGCCTCAGCAGCTACCATGCTTCTGGGGCTATTTTATTTTTAAATGAGAGCATTACGGAACCTTGGGCTTACACCTTATCTCTTTCCTAAGTCCTGTTTTCTGCTAATAAACCCATTTCCCGTTGCCAACCGGATGATTCTAACATTAGAATTATTGGGTAAATAAACCATATATTGATAGAGCCCTTCTTCTGTTTAATATCTTTGATGAGGTGAATGGTAGTGACAAGAATTGTAGTCCCCCCGGAACGTATTCTCGAAATCTCCAAACAATTTACGCAAGCATCCGAGAAAAGTAAAAGTATGGTGGCGAGTCTGAACGCAAATATTCTCTCCTTACAAAGCCAGTGGTCTGGCATAACTCAGGAACGGTTTTATCAGGACTTCCAGACCGCTCGTACCCAGATGGAGACATTTACTTCTAGAGTATCTTCGATTGGTACCGATCTTCATTCTATCTCTGTTAAATTTGCGGAAGCAGATGGTTCACAAGATACCGGAATCACGTCAGAAGGAAATAGCAAAGACGCATGGCAAGAACAAACGAAAGAGACCCTTTCGGATGCATTTGACAATGGTTCGAGTGCATGGAGTACCGTCAATGGTTTACGCGGAAATCTAGCTATGGCTGGGACTGCATTATACAGTGGACTAGCGAGCACACTCGTCTTAACAAAGACCGTTGAATTCAAACGGAGTGCTAAAAATCCAACCCGAGCAGTCATCCATAATGCAAAATGGGTAAACGGAAAAGGACCCGATACCTTCCTAAGAAATATGGCAAGAAGAATAGATAAACAATTTCGTCAGCCCGGTCTTGTCATGAAGGGATTGAAAGGATTCGATAAATGGGCCGGAAACCTCAAAATAGGGAAAATCGGGCTCGGTCTTAGTAAAGCAAGCAGTTTTCCAGAGTGGACTCGTAATGTGGTAGCTGGAGTACAAAAAGGCCAGTATGGAATGAAGATTTCAGCGATTCCAAAAATGATCAGCAAGAAACTCTTTCCTATTAACGTAGGACTTAATATTTTTGATGAAGGTATCAAAACCGCTGGGAAAATAAAAAGCGGAACCCTCACCGGAACAGACGTTGCCATATCTGCCTCCAATGTCGTTATTAAATCAGCAGCTGCAGGCGCAGGTGCCATTGTTGGCGGAACCCTTGGAACTGCATTTGGACCGGTAGGAACGGCAGTAGGCGCTTATGTTGGAGGTGCTGTGGGGTCATTCGCCGGTAAACATGTGGCAAGTGCAGCCGAAGGTGCCATCCGCTGGGCTAGCGGATTATTTAAATAATCCAGAAATACGAAGTTATCGCAAAGACCGGAGGTTGACCCATGCAATCGATATCCTATCGGCGAAAACTAGCTTTCGGTAAAGCAATGGGTTCCCTCATTCTCATTTCCGGCTGTTTTGTGCTCGTTTATGCCCTTTTTGAAGATAACCTGGGTATAGCCGAAGCCATTTACTATACTAGTGGTATGCTGATTGGTTTCTGGTTTTTCGGTCCCCAGTTCATTCGACTATTGATCCTGACCTTCTTTAAG
The DNA here is from genome assembly GCF_036577645.1 of Paenibacillus sp. GYB006. Lineage (NCBI taxonomy): Bacteria > Bacillati > Bacillota > Bacilli > Caryophanales > Paenibacillaceae > Paenibacillus > Paenibacillus sp. GYB006. The sequence goes on from NZ_JARBDA010000027.1 coordinate 7,609, forward strand.
AGACCTTTGTTCTCTTACGATCAAAACAATATCGTGCTGAATGACGGGACCCTCATTCCCTGGAGTTCAATTCAGAAAATAGAGCTTCACGATTCTTCCATGAACAAGTGGGCGCAATCAGTCCCTCCTTTCTATCGATTGAAGCTAAAAAATAGAGAACATGTGGATATTAACACCTACCATGTATTAAGTACTGACGAACTAAAAAGAACACTGAAAACACTTCGCCGTGTGCATAATGGGGCAAGTATAGAATAAATATACCCCATCTCATAAGAAACTGGAGGCTAAACCCATGCATTCGATATCCTATCGACGAAAACTAGCTTTCGGAAAAGCAATGGCTGCTCTCATTATTATTTCCGGCTGTTTTTTGCTCGTATATGCCCTTACTGGTGATAACCTGGGTATAGCTGAAGCCATTTACTATGCCAGTGGTATGCTGATTGGTTTCTGGTTTGTTGGTCCTCAGCTCATACTGATGCTGCGCTTTAGTTTCTCTAAGAAACCATTGTTCTCTTACGATCATAACCATATCGTGCTGAATGACGGAACCCTCATTCCCTGGAGTTCCATTCAGAAAATAGAGCTTCACGAATCTTCCATGAACAAGTGGGTGCAATCGGTCCCTCCTTTCTATCGATTGAAGCTAAAAAATAGAAAACATGTGGATATCAACACCTACCATGTACTAAGTACTGACGAACTAAACAAAACACTGAAACTACTTCGCGGTGTCCATAATGGGGCAGGCACAAAATAAGTACAAAACAAAAATATACAACTACATACCTGCCAATGTTTCCAATATTATTCATTATCACAGTTAATAGGAGGAATTATGGACAAACCACTAATTACGTTATCCATAGAAGAGTTTGGCTTTGCACTCGCATCAATGGGAGCAGAGGACGTAGCTGCCGGCTTACTGAAGCCGATGTACGGAGAACTATCAGAGCGTGAATGGGAACTGATCCTTCAGGCTGCTTCTCATAGTCTTCTTTCCAAAGGACTTATTGTCAGCTTAGAAGAGATGGAAATTGAATTCGTACCCGATCTGCTGGAAATGCTCATTCATTTTGCAAGAAGCCGCAGGATGCTCCGGGGCTATTCGCTTATGAATGATCAAGAAAAAGTGCTCACGATTCATGCTGGAGAAGAAGAACAGCGTGGTCAATACTTGTACCATCTCGCAGTAAATCAGCGAATTCATCTGTTTACTTGGACGGAACCTTCCGAATGGGAAGAAGAGTTATATCGATTCTATCTCAGTCAGGAGCGTTTACTTCCTGCAAAATCGACCAAGCTTCGTTTATCTGAGTCTAGATGGAATGCACTCACTGCTATTTCGCCGGATACAAACGTCTCCACTCTCTTAAGTGGATGGGCGATGACCGATCCTGAACAACAATTGATTCGGGCCTGGAGTTCTGCCTTCATAAAATCAGGAAAAAATCTAGATAATCTTAGCATTCTTCATTATGGTGATGAAGAAATGCCAACTCCAGAGCAGATGCTGTTACTGCTAAATGTAGAAGAGCATTTTTACAGTGTCCATAATATTCAGCCTGATCCTACGTCAGAGCCTGTCATTGAAATTGAGTGTTCCACCGAACACACACTTCGTAAGCAACTGAGAGATATGATTGACAAGTTTGCAGCGCCTTCTTTTCAGCGATAATTCGATCTCTCCCTCTGATCCTTAGATCACAGTCCCAAATGTGGTATAGAAAATAGCCATGTTTGGAAAAATACTGTTGATGTTCGTGTAAAGGAGGTGTTCCCATGCGTAAATCATCAAGCAATGAACCAACCAAAGCAGAGGTTAGCAATACGAAGCTGAATAAGCTGCCTGTACCAGGAGCTTTCGATACTGAGTTTTCTGCTGAAGAAGCGGCTGAAGTATTTGAAAAACAACCCTCCGCACAAAAGAATGAAAAACAGAATTAATTTGTATACTTGAGCAAAATACGGATTAAAGATAAGCTTCGCATTTGCTTCCGGTCGGGAGTACTGCGGAGCTTATTTTACATAGCTCATAGAACTATATTTAATTAAAAATTAGTTATTGACCTATACGTTACGTATACGTTTAGGATGAGATTTGTAAGGAGGATTCATCATGGAATACACCGTTCATCAATTGGCAGAATTATCGGGGGTCAGCGGCCGCACACTCCGGTACTACGATCAGATTGGACTATTGCCGCCAGCCCGAATTAATTCATCCGGCTATCGAATTTATGGAGAGAAAGAGGTGGATCGGCTTCAGCAAATTTTGTTCTATCGCGAGCTGGAAGTGAGTCTGGATGAAATTCATAAGATTCTAGAACATCCTGATTTTGACCCCGTGATTGCTTTGAAAGCACATTATCATAAACTCACTCAAAAACGAGATCATCTTGAACAATTGCTCCATACGGTGAAGGTAACTATTGAGAGTAAAGAAGGAGGAATAAAGATGCCAGACAAAGAGAAATTTGAAGGGTTAAAAGCGGAGCGAATTAGGGAGAATGAACGTAACTACGGTGCTGAGATCAGAGAGAAATATGGAGATCGCGAGATCGATGAAAGCAACGCCAGATTAAGAGGAATGAGTGAACAAGATTATCACCAGATGCAGACTCTTGAAGTCGAAATCATTGATTTACTAAAAAAAGCACTTGAGACAAACAGCCCCGCATCTGAAGAAGCAGAAAAGATAGTACAGAAACATAAACAGTGGCTGATGTATTCGTGGAGCAAATTCTCCGAAGATGCATATCAAAACCTTGCCGATATGTATGTAGCAGATGAGCGGTTTACTTCTTATTATGATGATAAGGCAGGCCCCGGCGCAGCCCAGTTTCTAAGAGATGCTATACATCACTATGTAAACAAGTCTTAGAGTATGATTCTATACATTTTGTGGATTAGAAAAACCTCTGCCCCGAGAGATTCCCGGAGCAGAGGTTTTTAATAAAAAGAATAAATAGTGTGTACTTCTTATACACTCACTTTGAGCCTGATCACGTTCCAGCTGGCTTTAGCAAGTTGTGAAGTAACGGTTGTTCCGTCTACCACTGCATTCCCATTTGTATGAGGAGCTACGCGGTTTGGATTCGCTGCTGTATTCACTGCTTTCAGATCGTCTGACTCTAGTACCGTGTGTTCGATTAGACGGCAGTCACCGAAACTGCGCAAATCCACTTCTACAGGAAGCGACTCTTCCAGATGACGATTGACAGCGAAGATCGTGACTTCTCCTGCCTCTTCGTTATGTATCGCAATTGCCTCCAGATACGGAACGTCCGTAATTTCTTTTGTATCATACTTAGGTGATTGGATCAACGGAACGAGTGCCTGACCACGGCCGTACACGGATGTGTGGAGATACGGATAATAGATTGTTTGTTTCCATGCTGAGCCGCCATTCTCCGTCATGATCGGAGCAATGACATTAACAAGCTGCGCGAGGCATGCCATTTTCACACGATCTGCATGTTTCAGCAAACTGATCAGCATACAGCCTACAAGCAGTGCATCCTCATGGTTATATACATCTTCTAATTGAGGAGGAGCAATTCCCCAAGGTTCGATCTTTCTGTCATTATCATTGGAGTGGAACCATACATTCCATTCATCAAAAGAAAGGAACATCTTTTTCTTACTGCGTTTTTTAGCTTTGATATAATCGCAAGTTGCCGTTACCGTTTCAATAAATTGATCCATTTCTAGTGAACGCGCGAGGAACTGAGCTGAATCTTGTTCCCGATTTCCGTAATATTGATGCAAAGAAAGATACTCTACATGATCATACGTATGGTCTAGTACCGTTGCTTCCCATTCAGGGAATGTCGGCATATGAATGCTCGAACTGCCGCAGGCAACAAGCTCTATGGAAGGATCAACCAGTTTCATTACTTTCGCAGATTCTAAGGCGATTCTGCCGTACTCCTCTGCGGTTTTGTGACCAATCTGCCACGGTCCATCCATCTCATTGCCAAGACACCATGTCTTTACATTATGCGGCTCTTTGTACCCGTGTTTAATACGCAGGTCACTATAATACGAGCCTGATTTATGATTGCTGTACTCTACAATATTACGTGCTGCATCAATCCCGCGTGTACCCAAGTTCACTGCCATCATGACTTCGGTATTGGCTTTCTTCGCCCAATCCACAAATTCATTAAATCCAAAAGCATTCGTTTCTGTTGTTCTCCAAGCAAGCTCCAGTCTATGTTTCCGTTCCTCTTTGGGACCTACACTATCCTCCCAGTTGTAACCGGATACAAAATTCCCGCCTGGGTAACGTACAATCGGTACCTGAAGATCCTGAATTAACCCAAGGACATCCCCACGGAACCCAGACTCATCTGCCGTTTCATGCCCAGGTTCATAAATCCCGCCGTATACAGCACGTCCTAAATGTTCAATAAAAGATCCATAAATACGTTTATCTACTTCCCCAATTGTAAAATCTTTATCTACAACCATCTTTGCCTTGTTTCCCATGAGCTTCTCACCTCTTTAAATTAATAAAAAAATTAATTCTACTATAAATTGTTACCGCTTACTTTATATTAAAATCCAATTATAGTATAAAATCAACCCTCTTAAATCTATTTTTTCAAAAAACATTGGATTTATATTAATGCTAATTCTATAATAATTGATAATAACTATTGAACGTTCAGGGGAGAATCTAAATGATTAGAGCAAATACAGATGAAAAGTGGCTTCCTCTTTATGAAGCTCTGGCTAGCAATGTACGTCTTTCCATAATCAAATTACTTGCAGAGCAGCCGCTCAATATCAAAGAGATTGCAGCAAGATTAAACCTAAGCAGTGCCATTGTTACGATGCATGTTCGTAAACTAGAGGAAGTCGGCATAACGGAATCCAAGATGATTCGAAAAAATGGCGGCACACATAAAATCAACTCCCTTTCTGTTGACTGGATTGAAATTACGATGCCGCAGAAAGCGCAAAATTCTCGTCAATATCAAGAAGTGTCCATTCCGATTGGTCATTATACGGAATGTGAAGTTCACCCTACTTGCGGGCTGTCTACTACGGAAAAAGTAATCGGTCAATATGATGACCCTCGTTACTTTCTCGACCCCGAACGAGTGAATGCACATATCCTCTGGTTTGGTAAAGGGTATGTAGAATACAAAATCCCAAATTACGTATTACAAGGTCATTCACTCACCGAAATTGAACTTTCCTTCGAGATTGGCTCAGAAGCGCCAGGTGTGAATCCAAATTGGCCGTCTGATATCAGCTTTACGCTAAACGGCGTGAAACTTGGAATATGGACAAGTCCTGGTGATTCAGGACATGGGCGGGGTGTATTTACACCAGATTGGTGGCTCGATGATGTGAACCAATATGGACTTTTGAAGATTATTAGAGTAACCCCTATGGGTACTTTCATCGATGGACAGCGAATGTCGGATGTAACCATCACAGATATTCCGGTGAACCGAAATCAATGGACTTTTCGTCTTGCTACGGCGGACGACGCCAAGCATGTGGGTGGACTTACCTTATATGGTGAGGGTTTCGGAAACTACAATCAAAACATTATTTTGCGGCTCTATCATGAGTGAGCCTAGAATAATAAATAAAAGACAACTCTTCTTTGTTTGAAGAGTTGTCTTTTTGGTTTATTGTTATAGTGCGCTTCCTCCGAATAGGAAACGATACTGCCAGTGCTTCCCTGTAATCGTATCGACACGAACACCGCCGGAGTCAGTGGAATACGTATGCAGCACTTTATTATCTCCAAGGTAAATACCTACATGAGTCACAGTCTCTTTACTTTTATCAATCCCAGAGTAAGAAGAAGAACTTGAACCTTTATAGGACATAAAGAACATTAGATCTCCACGTTTTAGACTAGAGATTTTGCTCTTCGTCTTTCCTTTATTTTTTACATAAGTAGCTTGTTTGCGAGAATCCGTTGGGAGCGTTATATCCGCACCATCGATAAAAGCACGTCGTACAAAGGAAGAACAATCGAAATATTTCGTACTGTTTCGGTCTGCACCATACTTGTATGGTGTACCTAGATATTTCATGCCGGCAGAAATGACTTTCTCCACGGTTGCGCTGCTGGATGAACTGCTCGATGAGTCGTTACTTCCACTTTGGGATGATCCACTAACTGTTTTTGTATATTTAGAAGAGGAAGAAATATAACCCGTAACACCCTTAGAATCTTTTACTTTCCAATAACTTGAGTTAGTTTTACTAACTAGTGTAACTTTCTCACCTTTTTCAAGCATCCGGATAACATCAGAAGAAGTACTTGGTCCCTTTCTAAAGTTAACACCGTAGATTACTTCTAATGTTGTCGTTGCCGCGTAGGCTTGATTTACAAAAGCAGGCATGTTCACTGTTCCAAGTAACAGGACTGCCGCAATGGATGCAGTAAGTATCTTTTTTGTAACCTTCATGTCGTAATCCTCCTAGAAGTCATAAGTTTTTGTCCATTCTAATGGCTTCAGTGACCATTGACTTGTCCCATTTTAGGCGAGGAACCAAGCTTCATCATCAGACTTTAGTAACAAATTTGATTTAATGTATATAGTTCTTAAGAACTATAAATTTATAGAGTGTTTTTCGGAAATATTCCATGAACTTACTGCTGTTTTTATCTAATAAAATGAATGAAACCCTTTATAAATCAACAAAAATAAACGAGCTGAAAATAATATATTATATAGTTCTTTATACCTATGTATTCCAAATCTATTCTCACCAATGGAAACAATTACTAGTACTTTTGGAACCGGTTCATCAAGGGTTACAAGAAGTTCAATATTGATTTTAACCTTTTTGTAACTATTTATTTCTCTGAGCCGCCACGGTACCAAATTGTTAATTCTTAACGGGGAAATCTTTTTCATTTGAATTTAATCTTTGTTCATTACAATAAGGCAATGGGCAAGTTTCCTTTGCCCAGATTGGAGGTTTATTACCCTGAAGAAACCAAGAATTGAGGAGCTGACTCCTTTTAGGGGGCTTGCCTTTCTAGCGATAGTCATGCAGCATAGTCTGGCAGAATATATTTACCGAGCAGATATCCTCCCCGCGGATTCCATCATGCTCATGTTCATATATCATCTTACAAGATTTGGAACGCCGACTTTCGTTTTTCTATCCGCCGTGCTTCTGTTCTATAATTATGAGCAAAAACTGCACTACCCTTCTTTCATTCGTAAACGGTTTGGCGATATCTATGTGCCGTTTATTCTATGGACTTTGGTATACTGGCTGTCGGTTCGTTTGACGATGTATACCAATTGGCTGGATGCAGGAACCTGGAAGAGTCTGGTTAGAGAGTTGTTTGCACCACAAGCTGGGTATCACCTATGGTTTATTATTATGGTCTTTCAGTTCTATCTGCTGTTTCCATTGTTTCGCAGGATTGCAATTCAGATCAAAAACAGGCTTAAAAAAATGGATTGCAAACAACAAAATAGAATAGTCTTCGCAATCTTGCTGATTAGCGGTCTTGCCTATGGCTATCTTCTATATCTGTCCTATTATCGTATGGGACAGTGGGCAGTAACCCCAGGAATAGGACAGACTTTGCTTAACCATCGTACTAGTATTTTTGTTATGTATATCTTCTATTTCATTCTTGGCGCAGTCTGTGCATTCATGCTTGATCGGTTCCGGAGCGTTATGGTAAAAATACTTCCTTGGAATGCCCTGCTGTCCATCCTTCTCTTTGTGTATCTTGCCTATGATGTACTGCGGGGTTCTGGAGACACCATGAATTTAAATATCTCCACTTATTTAAAACCGACAACATTTGTACTCATCTTATCGCAAATGTTTCTGATCTACGGTATCTTGCATCTTATATCTGTGAAGAGCAAATTTTATAAACTCTTTACATGGATTGGTCGATATTCCTTTGGTGGGTATCTGGTACATGCACTCGTGATTTACTGGATTTCGTTCTTTACAAGACCGCTTCAACTGGCAGGTTACCATCTTGGATTCACCTTACTTACCTTCGCACTAACGGCCGTGTTCTCTCTTTTCATTAGTTATGGATTGTCTCGTCTGCCATTCTCTCGTTACTTGGTGGGACTTGGACGGAGAAGAATAACTACCACGAAGCTGGATAAGATCGAACCTGGAATGAAGGCACCTGCCACCAATTCTTTAACAGAATAAACAAATAGAGAAAGCCTCACTAGAGTTATGCACGGGTGCATAACTCTAGTGAGGCTTTTCCTCGTTAATTATGGATTACACCATTTTGACCTAAATATGGTCCTGATGAAAAGAACAATAGGGATTCTGAAATGGATTCATTTATTTACTTAAGTATATATTCAATCTGCTGCAGTACATCTGCTGAAAGCTTTATGCCGGAAGCTTTGACATTCTCCGCAACTTGTTGCGGGCGACTTGCTCCGACAAGTGCACTAGCTACATTCTTTTGTCTTAAAATCCAGGCAATCGCCAGCTGGGACATAGATATCCCGAGTTCCTCAGCGATTCTGCCCAGCTGTTTTACTTTTGCAATCTTATCTTCTGTTATCCCGTCACGAACGAAATCCAGTTTTGCCGCGCGGCTGTTCTCAGGAAGTTCTGTAGCCGAATTATATTTCCCAGTTAATAAACCTTGAGCCAGGGGCGAAAAAACGACTTGTCCGATTCCTTTTTCCTCGCCGAATGGAATAATCTCATCTTCAATGGATCGTTCAAACATATTATACATGGGCTGATTAACGACGATACGGTCCAGCAGATATTGGTTTGCGATGGTGTGGGCTTCTGCCATTTGAGCTGCCGTCCATTCGCTAACACCGATGTATAGAATTTTACCTTGGGTAACCAGATCATCCAGCGCACGCAAAGTCTCTTCGAGCGGTGTCTCCGGATCAAACCGGTGGCAGTAGAGAATATCAATATAGCTAAGTCCCAAACGTTTTAAACTCGCGTCTGCCTGTTCCATGATATGCTTGCGAGATAATCCTTGATCATTGGGTCCTTCTCCCATGGGGAAATACATTTTTGTAGCAAGAACGTACGAATGTCTTGGATAAGGAGCAAGGCTTTGCCCTATCAGCTCCTCTGCAGCCCCTTGTTCATATACATTTGCCGTGTCGAAAAAATTGACTCCTAGATCGTACGCTTCCTCAATGGCGAGAATGGCATTTTCCCGTTCCACGTATCCTCCATATGTAAGCCAGCTTCCAAGACTGATTTCACTAACCTTCAGTCCGCTGCTTCCTACTCTGCGGTAAAACATCCCATATCGCCTCCTACTCCCCATTTTAGTGTAGAACATCGACTCCTGAACAGACTTAAGTGGAGCTAATTCTATTTCATCGATCTTATGAAATCTGCAATTTTACTTATCACGATATCCATCAGATATCCCACCCCAAACCACACGAGTAAACTGATAAGATAGATAAGCACCATATAATGAAAAGCGGAGTTAATATCATTAATGAATAAAAATGGCGGGCTCGTAAAAAAGATCATCAAGTTTTTATCATCAATATTCCAAGCAACATCCAGTTCCGTCCAGTCTAACAGTGCAATACAAAAATATAAAAACGGTAAGATATATCTGAATCGAATTATCTTTTTCATAAAACCCCACCTCAATTAGCAGTATAAGGAAAAATACTAATTCCAGAAGCGGATACTGTCAAGCAAATCTAATCATTCTAAACCATTACATAATTAAAACGACCTGTTCTTCCCCCGCTAAGGAGTGGAGAACCGGCCGTTTTATTTTGTGTATATACGGTAAAGTAGATGAGAGTCTTGTTCAGCTTTTTTCGGGAGACAAGGCTTCATGGCCTGGTCTTGGATTCATTTTCATTTTACGATGAATGAACTTCGTTAGATCTGGTGTCAATTCTTCTTTCAGATGATCAATAAGCTGTTTCTCACTGATCCCTTTCGCCTTAGCAATCTCCGCTAACGACTTCCCTTGCTTCAGCTCCTGATCAAGCTGACTTGTCGTAATTCCAAGAAACTTGGCTATAGATTCCCGGTTAATCTTACTTTGTCCTTTGCCGCGGCTAGTATGTTTCTGTTTCAGCTCACTGATCGGTGTATGAATCACTTTATTTAATCTTTCGCTTATCGATTCTTTCATCGAAACGGCTTGTTCTTTGGACAAACAGCCTGCACTTACTGCTTCATCGACACGCTGCTCCACGGCTGGCTTTAATTGCTCTTCAAGCTGCTGACTTGTCATGCCTTTCGCTTTCGCAATCTCAGCAATTGTTTTTCCTTGCTGCATCTCTGCCGCAAGCATCTTGATATCTATCTTTAGAATCTTAGCCGTCTCTTCCATAAAATACAGGTAATGACCTGTATGTCCACAGTCCGCCGTATTCTGCTTCTCGGTTTCCGTAAGTATAACGTCAGGCTGCGCCATTACATAACTGCCCTGTCCCATGAGTAAAGATCCAAGCAATGCTGCAGATGCAATTCTAACGAGATATTTCTTCATCTGTATTGTCCACCTTCCTGGTGCTTATAATTACTTACACCTTGTTATTGTGGACGAACAGACCCCTTTTTTATCCATTGCAAGAAAAATAAGTAGAAGTAAGCTTGTTATACTCCTGATGGAAAGCGGATTACTGCTTCTGTTCCTACTTCTTTTTCACTGCTATATTCAATCGTGCCCTCCATCGCTTCAATAATCCGGAAGGTCACCATCATACCGAGTCCTGTTCCTTTCGTTTTATTAGAAAAGTAAGGCTCACCCAGTCTCACAAGTTCCTCTTGGTTCATACCTATTCCATTATCTTGAACATGAATCACGACTTCCGTTTCTTTAAGATAAGCTTTAACCTTCACTTCTCCACTGCCTTGCAGTGCCTCAATGCTATTCTTCATAATATTAATAAAAGCCTGTTTGAACTTGGAAGAATTGCCGCGGATCCACAAGTTATTTGGGATGTCCATGATGATTATGCCTCCCTCGAGGTTGGCCATCGGAATAAGGACTCCTTCAATATGATTGAACTCTTCAGATAGATTAATAAGTGCAATATGATCAAATTCAGGCTTCGCAAAAGTTAAGAAATCATTAATGATGTCCGATGCCCTGTCCAGTTCTTCTAGTGCAATGCCTACATACTTTTTATTCTTGTCATCATCCTGCTTGCTCATTAGCTGCAAGAATCCACGTGTGACCTGCAGCGGGTTACGCACCTCATGAGCAACTGAGGCAGCGAGTTCGCTGATGATTTTGATTTTCTCAGAACGCTGCAGTTCATTACTAACCGCCTCCAGTTCCTCTGTATAACGCACAACTTCTTCATACTTGCCAAGCAACCGTTGGCCTTTCACCGTCAAAATCGAGCAGACGAAAATAAAAATGGTCCATTTCGATATATCTAACTCATACCAAGGTACGGAGTAATATAAAATCCATTCTGTTATGGTGGTGAGTGCAAATAAACCAAAGCCAACGGAAAGTAAGGTTGCCCCCTGTTCACCTCTTATCGCCTCTTTGATCGTCACATATAACAAGACTAACAGTTCCAGTACATAAATCACCCCAAAAACAGGACCTGTTATAAACTTCATAAAGAGGAACATTTCTGGATATAGCAGACTTGCTACCGTACAGAATATATAAAATAGGGTATAAGCCATAAGATAGTTTCTCAGCTTGCGAATGATTGCATTTGCCTCATCAGAAGTAAATATTTGTTCAAAGCAGTAGGCAAGCACAGGCAGTTCTATGGCAAAACAAATTAAAAAGGAATAGTAAAATAGCTGCGTCATATCCGGATAAAAAGTATAAATTGTGCTGGAATTCATCGAGATGGTAAATCCTAAACACCCAATTAGTATGGATATTCCAAGCCATAACTTATATTTTAACTTATACATAAACATCGAAAATGCGATGATGACAACTGACAAAACGAGCAGTATACTCCCAAGGACCAGTTCATCTATCCCATCGCTCACATATTTCTTATTCAGGTTGGCAGAAGAACCGATCCATATCGCCGGATCGACACCGACTTTAAAATAATCACTATGGGTCCAGATATAAATTGTTCCCCCGGCATCTTGATCATGTAAGGGTATCAATAACGGGTTTCTATTAAATTGATGCTGAGTCCCTTGCTCATACAAAATCTGTCCATCTTTATAGACTCTAATCTGCTGACCATAGATACGCTCAAAAAAAATGGCCATATTATCTTTTACGTCCTCGGGCAGCTTTATTCTGATCCAGGCTGTATGCGGCGAGGACGTCAGTTGTTGTTCTATGGAGGAACCAGCTTGAATGGTTGTCCACTCATACCTTCCAGAAACCAGCTTATCCACCGTATTATCTGCCGGGTTCTGAGGCCAAACCATCTCCCATGAAGTTAATTTTCGGGGCTCATCTTCCTCTGCTGCATGACTGACGGTCGGTGGTAATAAGAAGAGTACCGATAGTAAACACAAGATGATAACAGCCGATACCCTAGGAACAATCTTCATTATTCACACCTCAATAATTCAGTTAGTATGATGAATTCCTTTTCTTGAATCTGCCTTAAAAGGATTAAAACACATCTTTATTTTTCCATAACGTCTGAGTTGATTTCGCTTTTTTTTCTTCTCGTCTTTGTGCTCGTTCTTCCTCATATTGATTCGTAATCATTTCTACAATCTTACGCTCCATAGGTTCTCTGTACTCTTCCCATACCAAACTCTCTTCATCTTCGTATATCGTCCATATGTCTGAAAATAAATAATCCCTGATCTCCACAACTTTGCCATTCCATATGCCACCGGTCCAATATAAACCGCTTGGCGTACGAATGACTGTTCTTGAAAAACCAGGTGTTGATGCTTTTTGTCCAATTCGAATCGTTTCTAACATATTTCCAAAAGTAAACCACTTCATTGCTGACTTCTCCCTTTCTCTGAACATATTCCTCTTTACTTCATTACCTCTGTTCTTCCCCTGTTTCAAGCTGCCTCAAAGAGGTTTAAGAATGGGCAAGAACGTACTGTGAGCATAGGTTATGAGAAGATAAGGAGGAGACGAAAATGAATGAATCACATCGGAATGTAGAGGTTGAACGAAGAGATGTTCAGAAAAAATCCGATTCTAGTTTAGTAGCATCAACTTTCATCAAGTATGCGGCTTACATCATTATTTTCTTTGGACTACTGTATTTCCTCGTAAAATATGTATTCCCTATGTTCTAGAAGGACAGTATATAACATCCACATCGGAAAGGAGAATTCATGATGGATAATAGACCTAGAACAAGCGAAGCGGATTTTGCTTATGACCGGTATAAGACGTTAAATCAAGAGACAGAAAATACGGATATGATACCAGAAGATGATCTGGATTATGTGAATACGTATACTGAGCAGACGATTAGTCTTGATGAAGATACGGACCCAGCAGATACGGAGACAGCTGAGCAAGGAGTTATGCAGGATCTTCGCCCCATTTCTTTGGCAGATGACACTGCGGAAGAAGAATCTAATATTCCTAACGAAGAACTTCTTCGCTCTTCCGAGCCGGATCTTGCTGCTGTACCCGATGCAGATGAGATTGCAAAAGACAGTCCCATTGATCCGGTATCCCCTGATCCCGATGCCATGCATGGAACCGATCTGATTAATGGAGTAGGCAATCCTGATCAAACTGATTCATTTAAATAGTATAAACGAATATCCCACATCTTGGTTACTGTTTTGTTCCTAAAATAGTAAAATGAGAGAAAAAGCCCTTTCCATCTGGATAGGGTTCTTTCCTGTGTGTCCTGTTTTGGGGTATGATAATCATATTCGACATAAATCAAGGAGGAGCTTGTATGTTCGTCAGATCAAAAGGTTTCAAACTTCTATTTATTGTTTCCGCCCTTCTGCTTGTACTTGCGGGTTGTGGACAAGATGAAGTGCAAAATGATGAGCTTGAATTCGGAGGCATTGGCATTCCAAACGAAGATGCTTCTCATCCGGTCGCAACCATTGAGCTGGATAATGGCAAAAAGATCGTCTTAGAGTTGTATCCGGAGGTTGCTCCTAATACAGTGAACAATTTCATCTCGCTGGCTAACAGCGGATTTTATGACGGTACGATCTTTCATCGTGTGATTCCGAATTTTATGATTCAAGGTGGAGATCCGGAAGGTACAGGTTCAGGCGGCCCCGGCTATAGTATCAAGGGTGAATTCACAAGTAACGGAGTGAAGAATCACCTGCTTCATACCCGAGGTGTCATTTCTATGGCTCGTTCAAATGATCTGGATTCCGCAGGCTCACAGTTCTTTATTGTACAAGCCGACTCCGAGCATTTAGATAATATTTATGCTAGTTTTGGTAAAGTAACAGAAGGTATGGATGTGGTTGATGAAATCGCAAGTCTTGAAACAGGAAAAAATGATCGGCCCGTAAATCCACCAGTTATGACAAAAGTAACCGTAGATACGCTGGGTGTAGATTATCCGGAACCGGAAAAGATTCAATAATGAAAAGACCGACAAGCATAAATGGGTTTTAGTCCCCTACTCTATGCTTGCCGGTCTTTTTTTTAACAATGCCATGTATGTGTTACACGAGAAACAAATATTTTAAAACAAGATGCGAACCCAACCCATAATCGAGATCCAGAGCGGTATACTGAGAATGGTGCCCCACATTAACCCTTTCAGCAGCTGTGTATTATTCACTTCCAATATCAACGACCCCTTCACTGTTTAATTAGTCGTAGTATCGGTATTCAAAATAAGCTGTATACTCTGTCTTCTCTTCTTGTTTCTATATTTTACACTATTTCAAAGAAAGCGCTATCATTATTTCTTATAACTATTCCATTGTTCTCTTTTTTAGACTATGCTTTCGTGAAGAAACGGTGTATATTTCAACCAAGAATCAGTTTCAACACGTTACGATTCCTGTTATACTTTTTACAGAAGCGAAATGGAGGGATCGTCATGGTGAAGAAAAAGAATGGAACAAGACCTTCACAGTCTGCACAGCGGTCTTCTGCTCATGAAGGAAGTGCAGCCACACTAAAAGATTTGCTTAGTGAAGAAGTTCTCGGGAAGCTCAAGGCACAAGCATCCGAGATCAAAGCAGCTGAAGTTGCTCGTCAGGAAGAGGCCAAACGTATTGCAGAAGAGAAGAAAAAAGCAGAACAAAAACGACTGGATAACGATTTTGAACACCTGCTCGAGAATAGTTCGATGGAATGGCAAAAATTCAAATAAGACATGCCTGTTTGTACATTCATCTATAGGCAACGAAACCTAAATCCCTGCACGCTCTTTTTTACAAAGAGAATGCGGGGATTTTGTATTTATTTTGATTATGATTCAAATATCCTCTGGCCGGGGTATTTACCGTACATAAGAAAACACATTAGATCAGCACTCACATAGATTCTAAAATTAAGGGAGGAAAAGAGAATGACACTACGTCTAGAAAACAAGCTCGCAATCGTAACTGGAGGAGGTTCCGGTATTGGTCAGGCATCAGCCATTCGATTCGCTAAAGAAGGAGCTCGTGTATTTTTACTGGACCGGACGGTTGAAAAAGCTGAGGAAACAAAACAAATAATCGAGAAAAACGGCGGCCGCGCTGACGTAGTCGAATGTGACATTTCTGAGCCCAAAATGGTGGAACGCGCAATGAAAGAAGTAGCTGAACTTGCAGGCGGCCAGGTCGATGTTGTTTTTGCAAATGCTGGAGTAAACGGCAAGCTCGCCCCTATTGAAACGATGGAAGTGGAAGATTGGGATCAAACGATGTGTATCAATATGCGCGGAACATTCGCTACCGTGAAGTATGCAATTCCTTATATGAAAGATAACGGAGGCAGCATTATCATTAACAGTTCCATTAATGGGAACCGGGTCTTCTCGAACATCGGTTTCTCCGCATACGCTTCAACAAAAGCGGGGCAAGCTGCATTTATGAAAATGGCTGCACTGGAGCTGGCGAGATACAAGATCCGTGTGAATTCTGTTCACCCAGGTGCAATTGACACAGAGATTGACGGTAAGACGACTCGATCTGAGGACTTGGAAGAAGTTCAAATTCCTGTCGAGTATCCCGAGGGCGGTCATCCTCTCGCTGGTGAAGCCGGTAAGCCGGAACAAGTCGCAAATCTAGTATTGTTCCTTGCTTCTGATGAAGCCTCTCACGTATCGGGTACGGAAGTTTATGTAGATGGAGCCGAATCCCTGCTTCGAGGTTAATTCTTTAGAACTTTTATTGTCACGAACCTTCCCCGCTCTCTTGCGAATCTGCAAGAGAGCGATTTTTTTAAGAGACGGATTGTAATATGAAGTGCGACACCTTACTCAAAAAATAAAAATGGCCCATGGCCTGATTCGTGTAGAATTAAGTTACCACACCAAATTCACACAGGAGAATCAGTCCATGAGCTATTCACATC
>NZ_JARBDA010000028.1:0-17111 GCF_036577645.1 Paenibacillus sp. GYB006
TCTTTGAGCCTGAACATCTCAATTCTATCGGAATGGTCTTAGTGGTCAAACCTTTGATTCCTCCACCCGCATAGCGGGTGGTTTTTTGTTTCGCGCGTTTCACGCACTCAACTGGCTAAAGCCATAAATAAAAGACCAAGCAACCGCTTGGTCTTTTTACTGAACATCAAAAGCAATAATTAGTATCTCTTAATAGCTTGATACAATACAATATGACGATAAGCATCCTACTTGGAACCCCAAATTGAAGTGTTATTAGAGCCGATTAATGAGAAGGTCATAACTGCATTATGGCTAGACTGTTCATTTCTTTGTTTAAAGAAAACACCTTTATAGGTTACCCCATTGATCACCATTGTGCAGTAGTACGTTCCTGAGGTATACGACCATGTACCCGACACATCACCCGTTATGCTCCCATTCGAATTCAATGTCACGCTTTGGGTTGGCAGCATACCAACACCGGACGTAGAGGCATCAAGCCCCATATTCACATACTCATATGTCCCCGTCATATCGCTCATACTGTATCCGGTTGAAGAAATACTACTTCCTAAATATTCATATACAGCTGTTACAGGCCATTTGTCGGCGTTCATGAATTGTTGATGCACACGAACCTCATGCCCCTCGGTACCGTTATTAAATCTTGTATGGTACACCAAATATCTCATTCCGTCGGTATCAGCAAATGCAGAGTTATGGCCTCCCGATTTATATCCAACTGGTAATCCGGAGAAATTATAATTTCCAAACAACTTAATTCCATAGTTGGATTGATTAATGGAAGATGATGAATACACAGCTGGATTGCCAGCAGCATCAGTATACGTTCCATTAATGGATGTAGAGCGATATAAACGGATATGGTATCCGCCCGAATTGGCTAATCCGCCATAGGTTACATATAAATAGTAGTAGCCTGTTCTTGCATCATAAACAATATAAGGAGCTTCACCAGATTTACCATATCCACCGGCAATTCTCTTCCCAAAATAGCGATCAGTATCGCCGCTATCAGAACCAGGATAGTAAGGTTGGCCCGTCGCAAGGTTAATTTGAAGAATATAAATACCTCCGGACCAAGACCCATAGGTCATCCACATATTTCCTGAACTATCATAAACAAGAGTGGGATCAATCGCATTTGGAAAATTGGTATTGTTGAATCCGCCGTTGCTCGTAAACCAACCGCTTCTCGTTCCTGACAATGTACCGTTATCTATGAGCTCCGGTATATTCGTGTTCTGAACCCATGTATTCACGGTTTTTGTCCCTAACGACGAGCTCGTTGTAATCGGATTGCTTGCGTTTGTAAATCCAGAGTAAACAATCGTATCCACATATTCAAATGGACCGGTTATTGACTTAGACACGCCATATCCAATTGCAGAACGCATATAAGTGGATGACGTACAGTAGTACAACATATAGGCACCTTTCGAACCATCCGCCCATTCATAAGATGCATTGTAAATCGGTGCAGGAGCCCAAACCGAATGACCGCCCGAACTGTCTTGGTCGTTATATCCAGCCCATGCAAATGAAGAAGCCAGCGCAGAATTCAATGCCGCCCCTGTGCTTCTTGAAGAATTCCCTGTACCTCCCGCCTTTACTAGTTCCCATTTTTGCATGTCGCCGCCCCAGTAATTCCATTGTTGGACATTTGCTCCACTGGAGGTGCTGCCATCGGTTATATCAATCGCAGATTTATATCCAGATGCTTTAGAGAGAAAGGAAACTGTACCGTCATTGTTTTGCTCGATTTTAAATAATTGCATCGTGCCGCCCCAATACTTCCACTGCTCAATATTGGCGCCATCCGCAGCAGAATTGCTGTTTACATCAATGCTGCTTGTATAGGACGAATTTCCAGTTAGAATATAGTAATCTCCGCTGCCTTGGTACACAATTTTAAATTTTTGCGCATCGGATCCGTTATATGACCATTGTTGAATATTAGCGCCATCCGCAGACGAGCCATTCGCAACATCCAAATATAACCCGCTGTTTTTATTCTTTATATAATAGTAGCCTTCATATGTGGATGCTCCGTACAAGCTTGCGTTTGAGTAGCCCTGTGTCCCCAGATAAAACCAGTTTCTTAAATCGGTGCTGGAAGCTTGCCCTAAATGGGAACCGAAAACATAATATTGGTTTGTTGAAGAATCATAAAAGATGGAAGGATCATGAACGGAAGCCCTCGTCGTTGATGAGGTTGTCGATGAACTCGCGGCTCCGTAAGCGGCTCCGCTGCATACAAAAACGGCTAATAAAGCAAAAATAATAGCTAGTGAAATCCATTTTTTACTCCATTCTTGTTGGATCAGCTTCATGATTTGACTAGTCTCCTTTCATACCCTCGAAAATAAGTTAGGTTAAAGCGGTGATAGACTATCTAGCTCCTATTGCCTCTCTATAAATAAAGCGCTTACAATTTTCTATATTAGTTAAATCCTAGCTGCCATTCAGTCATCGATAAACTTTCTAATCCTCCCGTCTCATAAAGTGTGATTTGCCATTGTTATATGTTAATTAATTAACATGTATATTATAGTTTGCAATTCATTATTTTTCCACTACATATTCTTGAAATATAGATCATGGAGCAAAAACCCCATCCCCATACGGATGCGGCTTTTACTTAATAGGAAAATACAATCAAAACCCTGTTCGAAGATCATATTAGACGCCACTTAGAGCTAAATTATAATTTCTTTGCAAATTCATTCAACTGTTCTGACATCCGATCCACTTCTTCGATAAAATCGGAGACCTGGCGGGACGATGTTGCCTGTCGTTCAACAATTGCAGTCATTTGTTCAATGGATACGCGCATTTCGCTAATTGCCTCTTCAAATGTTTTCAGTGTAGTTTGAATCACATTCGTAGAGTTAAGCGACTCCTTGGATAATTTCCGTATCTCACTCGCTACAACACCGAAACCTCTTCCTAGATCTCCTGCATGAGCCGCTTCTATCGCCGCATTAATTCCTAATAAATTCGTTTGATCCGCGACTCTTTTGACAATTGTTACAACTTTATCTGTTTCTTTCACCTGCTCTACCGTCTGATGGGCGAACGTAAGCAGCTGCTGAGCAGAATCGGCTAATTTTGATGAATCTTCTGCCACTTCTGAGATCTGTTTATTGGCTTGGGTTAGTGAGAGCGAAATTTGATCCGCTATGGCTATTAGCTCACTTTGTTTGCGTAACTGAATGGCTATACCGCCAATCACATGACCACTTGAATTGTGGAGCGGTGTAGCCGTCCCTATAAATTCAAAACCATAAAATGAGGGAGGTACCTCTGCCTTTAATGCTATATTATCCCGAATTGCCTGCGTTAACGGTTCTTCGTGGTGCAAAGGTTGGCCGACATGGATCTCCAAATTAATATCTTCTCCAGGCCAATAGGCAATAAATTTCTCTGTGTCACAAATAGCAATGGATAATTCAGCAGGCACTGCTGCCTTTAAGATGGGAATCATGGCAATTAGATTATCCAAGGATTCAATGGTATTCATTTTAGAATTCTCCTTACTACGTAACTATGTATTAAAACTTTAGTTCATTTTAGTTCAAAAGATCTACTAATTATTCCATTTTACCATCATTAGTTAATTCTGTGAATGAGTGAAGAGGTATTACTCGCTATATAAATTTAAGAAACCCAGTCTTTGTAAATGGCTGGGTTTCTGGGTCAATCTGTGCCTCTTCTAAATCACAGGCTTTCTTTATTTAATAAGTTATACAGCTTTAAACTACATTAATTTCTTTGATACTTTTACTATGATCATTCGCCTTCCATTCACGTAAACCTTGTACGGATAGCAAAGTATTGATACCATAAAGAATTGCCATTGGATACAAACCGCTTAAGAGCACGGTACAAACAGCTAACGCATCGGAAAGAATAAAAAGGTGCCAATTCTCCAGATACTTTCGACTAAGCCAATATTCAGCTACTAGTCCTATAACTGCCGTTAGACTGTTTAGAAAAGGCAAGGATCCGCCAAATACATTTTTCTCAAGCAATCCCCAAAGGAACCAGGCTACAAGCATCCCAAGTATCCAAAATTGCAACTGTTTACGTGTAAAACGGTTAGTTCGTGGAACTTCATCACCTTGCTTGTGTTTATTCCAGAAAAACCAGCCATAGATTAGAAACATCGTTTGAACAAAAGCAACGACAGCCATAGCGTACAATTCGGAAGAAACATAAATATATACGTAACTGCCAAAAGCAATAATACCAAAAATAAAATTAAGCATCTTCTCTTTCATTAATAGCCATACATGCACCATGCCGAGCACGGATACAATCGTATCCAGAATGGGAGCCTTCATAACCCAACCTACGATAACAGCTAATATGCTAGCACCAATAATAAACAGAGGATGTTTCAAATATTTGCCCAATCTCTAGCTTCCTCCTGATTGAGTTACTTTGAATATTTTTGTTAAAACAATATATGTTTTACAGCTTCTATCTTACAAAATTAAGCCGACCACTGCCGCGGATAAGAAGCTAACAAGAGTCGCTCCATAGAGCAGACGAAGACTAAAACCGGCAACGACTTTACTTTGATCCGGACAAAGCCCTTTCAAGGCTCCGATGATCATACCGATTGAACCAAAGTTAGCAAACGATACCAGGAACACTGAAATAATACCTGTAGATCTTTCTGATAATCCTTCCATTTCTATAAAGCTTGTCATTGCCACGAACTCGTTAGACAGCAGCTTAGTCGCAATTAATCCACCGAAGCGAACTGCTTCGTCCCAAGGCACACCCATTAAGAAAGCAAAAGGAGCAAAGATATAGCCTAGAATGGTTTGGAAATCTACACCAAAAATACCACTAAAAATACCATTTAAGAAAGCGACCAAAGCTACAAATCCTAGCAGCATAGCGACAATCGCTAATACCAAATTGAAGCCGTCCATCATGTAATCAGACAGTACCTCAAAGAATCCGCGTTCGTCTTTTTCAGCTGGCTGATTAACGATCGCAAGTGCTTCATTTCTCTCATCTGGGTTATATGGGTTAACAATGGATAGAATGACGAACACACTAAACAAGTTTAGAATAATTGCTAGAATAACAAACTTAGGATCAATCATATTCATATAAGCACCAACAATACTTAGATCCACTGTTGATATCGAACAAGCAGCAATTGTATACATTTGTTGCTTGTTAAGTTTTGGTAAGAGGTCTTTGATGGAGACGAATACGGCTGTCATACCGATAATAACGGCACTTACCGCACTATATGATTCAAGCTTGCCAAGTCTGCTGATTTTGTTGAGTCCTGTTCCCATGATTTTAATAAACCAAGGAAGGATCTTAAAGTATTGCAAAATACCAAGTAACGCACAGATAAATACAATAGGAAATAATGCAGTCAATAAGAAAGTGGCATAACCACCTTCAATCATACCTCCAAATACAAATTCGATCCCTACATTAGCGTAACCTAATAACTTTTCAAAAAGTTTGGAAGCGCCACCAATAATCTTAATACCGATCGTTGTATGCAGGAATACATAAGCCAATAGGATCTGAATACCTAGAATAATAACAATTGTTTTGAGCTTCTTCTTAACCATTTTTCTATCGAAGCTTACTAAATATGCTAGTAGGAAAATTGCAATTAAGCATAGGATAAAAATTAGGTACTTCATGACAATCCCCTTTTCTGCTAGAAGGTTAAAGTGTCTGGATGTCCAAATCTGATGCAATACTTAATTTTAATAGTTAAAAATTTTTACTTCATTCGGTGTAATGTTTCAAGGAACCATGCCTGGAAAGCTTCCGAATCAATACCAACAGCCACATTCATATTCGTCGTCTCTTCTTCAAACATCTCCATTGTCATACCGCTTGCTGGTCCTTCGGTGATGACCTTCACATGTCTGCGTTCAATCGTAAATAATTCAGGTTTGGTCAGATACGCAATAGCACAGGAATCATGCATAACAACGCCATGATCCATATCTCCATCTCTATAATGATGGAAGATCGCGTTAAACATTTCAGCAGATTTGTTTTGACATTGTGTTAATTCTTTTTCACCAATGAGTGCTTTTAACGTTACGTCTAAGCCAATCATCACCACATTAACATCGGATTCAAGCACAATCTTCGCTGCATGAGGATCAGCCCACATATTAAACTCGGCTGGACCATTCATATTCCCTCCGGATAAAGATCCCCCCATGAGTACAATTCGCTCAATTTTGTTTTTTACATGCGGATACATTAACAGCAATACTGCAATATTGGTTAATGGGCCAATAGGAACAATCGTTATCTTCTCTTCTGATTCCTCCAGCAAAGAACGAATCGCTTCAACAGCATGCGGCTTTATAATCTGATTCGTAGGTTCAGGAAAATCATAACCATCCATGCCTGTTTCTCCATGTACTCTACTTCCTTCATAAGGTTTCAGTAACGGAGACTCCATACCTCTCGCAACGGGAATATCTCGCTCAAAGAAAGATACAAGTTTCAATGCATTGGTAGTGATATTGTCAATATCCACGTTCCCGGCTACCGTGGTTATTAATTTCACATCTAATTCATCTCTGTGGAGAGCCAAACCAATAGCTGCTGCATCATCAATACCAGGATCTGTGTCAATAATTACTGGAATTTTTCTCATGTTAATGTTCCTCCTTAGGATATAGATAAGTTGATTTCCTAATATCTGTAATCGGTTACACATTGAATATTACAAAAGACGGATTTCTAATGTAAGCATCTCTATTATATTCTTCCCTATAAACGATCCAATATAACCTAATCAAGACAACCCTCTAATTCTTGACGTGTCGGCATTCCTCCTTGGGCACCGAATTTCATTACAGATAGAGAGGCAGCACGATTCGCAAACTTCAATGCGTCCATTATCTCTTTACCCTCAGCTAGTGCTACAGCAAAGGCAGCGTTAAAAGTATCTCCAGCTCCTGTCGTATCAACCACTTCTACCGGGTAAGCAGGTACTAATATCTCTTCATTCCCATTAAAATAACGAACACCATTTTTCCCTTCCGTGATAAACAATTTGTTCGGATATTGCTTCAATACTTCAGATAGATTTTGCTCTTTAAATAGTTCAGCTGCTTCATGTTCATTAGGAGTTAAAAACGATACTCTTCTTAATATCCCTTCCGTCAGCGGCGCAGCCGGTGCTGGATTTAATAGTAATGGCACTCCATATCGCTCACAAACTTGGCTGACATAATCTACAGTCTCCAACGGAATTTCATGTTGAATAAGGACAATATCCGATGTTTGAATCACCTTCAGCGCTTTTTCAACAATGGCCGGTGTTACATGATTATTTGCTCCTTTTACCACCACAATACTGTTATCCCCATCAGCAATCGTAATATGAGCTGTTCCGCTTTGAATACCTGTAACCGGTTCCACATTGTGAGTAAAAACACCATTCTTCTTAAAATTATCTAAGATAACTTGACCATAATAATCATCACCAACGCAGCCAATCATAGTAACACTAGCGCCCAACCGGGCTGCAGCCACCGCTTGGTTCGCCCCTTTTCCTCCGGCAACGACCTTAAAGGAATCCCCCATCACTGTCTCTCCTACACCTGGGCGCATCCTTGTCGTTACCACGAAGTCCATAGAAGAACTTCCAATAACCGTTACTTTTACCACGTCTATCTCACCTTCCTTGTTGTATTACGATTTACATATGATACATCTAATTTAATATGCGATTTTTCAACCGCTTGTTTCTTAATTAATTTTATAAGCAGCTTAGCCGCTTCTCTCCCCATATCATAAATCGGTTGTCTAATTGTTGATAATGATGGAAAAAGTAGACTACTCTGTTGAATGTCATCAAATCCAATGATTTGGACGTCGTTAGGAATAACTTTTCCAATACTCAAAGCTTTATGCAAGATAGCTGTCGCTGTTATATCATTACTCGCAATAATTCCATCCGTATCAGGAAATTTTTCGAATATTTCTTGCGCTTTACTCAATCCTTCCTGGAAAGAAAGTGAGTTCATTGAAATCACCTGAAAATCAACATCCGATTGGGCTAAAACCTCAATACTTCCTTGAAAGCGTTCTTGCGCAGGCAAGACGTATGCAGGTCCTTTGAGAACAGTTAATTTGCGGCTGCCTCGTTTAATCATTTCAATAGCAGCCATTCTGCCACCTTCAAAGCCATCGGAGTAAACGGAGTATTCACTTTGAGAACCTCGGTCCAAGAACACAGTTGGAATGGGTAAGTTTTCATAGTTGATTTTATCAGCTAAATTCGTTGCCGATATAAGACCAACCACATTATTTTGTACAAAGGTCTGAATGTAATTCAGCTCTCGCTCTAAGCTTTCATCACTATTACCAAAAAGCAAATAGAATCCTTCTTTTTGGAGCTCATCTTCTACACCACGGGCCATTTCTGGAAAAAATGGGTTTGTTATATCCGGCAAAAGTAAACCAACTAAACGGGACTCTTTCTTATACAAAGAACGCGCTACTTCATTAGGAACATATCCAAGCTGATTGATCGCATCCTCCACTTTTTTCCTTGTATTTAATTGTACATACCCATTGTCATTCAAGACTCGAGAAACTGTCGCAACAGAAACTCCAGCTCTTTCTGCAACCTGTTTAATAGTAGCCACTAAAAGCATCCTTCCTAATCATCTGTAACCGATTACACGATTAGTTTAATTTATTTTATTAGGATAGTCAACAACCTATTTAATAAAAGTTCCTTTGAAAATATCTACTCATATTGCTATGAAAAACAATAAAAAAGACCACCGCAACCGTGGTCTCTCTGACTTTAGTATCCTTCTCGAATTCGTTGTTTACGCATCCATTGAGTCGCTACCCATTTCTCACCGCGGATGACAGGCTCTCCACTATGCAAAGTTAATTCGTTCAACTCCTGATTGTTATAGAAATATTCGAAGTAAATCGCAGAACCTTTCACTGGTTTCATGGTAATACCTAACCTCGGAAGGGTTGTTTCCCCTCCTTCTTCTACATCATTTAAATATATAATTAATGTACTGATTCGATTGTTATGGCTAGAAGGACTACTGGCCCCAAAAAAATCATAATGTTCTTTAAACTCTTGCCCAGGTTCATAATGTAATACTTGTAGTCCTTCCGCATGTGAGATGGGTACATGCATTAAAGTTGATATACGATTTTCTATTTCGGTTATTAAAGGGCTTTCATTTTCTTCAAAAAACATCCCACTACTAGTTCGAATTTGACTCTCTTCTTTATTCGCGAGTTTCGATTTTTTAAGACGTAACGCAGCAGCAGCAATAAACATCTGACATTCCTCATCATTTAATACCTGATCAAATTTCATTACTAAAGGTTCTTCATGTAGAACGGTGGCAGTAATCATGTGATTATCAATAGAATAGACGGATTGAATGGGTAAGATCGAAACTTCCTTTGTCATAATATGAATCAACCTCCTCTATAATCACTTACGATGACCAAAATGAGAACCTAAAACTAAAAAATAAACATTTTACATTTATTTCAAATATATTATAGAAACAGCTCGAGTATAGGAATATACTTCAATACATATTATTTAGACTATTTGAACAAATAAAAAACGTGTAAATGAATATAAGACGAATTAAATTAAGTTTGGGGTGGTAGATTCTAAATGGAAAAAGAAAAGAGATAACTCACGTAGTTTGAGAGTTATCTCTTTAGAATAGGCACATTTAGTTGATAATATTCGTACTCTACACTATTCGTTAGATTTTAATGCATCAATCATATTCACTTTCTTTAACTTCGCATGCATGATCATCATAACGATGGTTGAAAAGAATATTGTTATAGCTGCAGATAAGATATGACTAAGAATGGAAACATCCGGATACATCATCATCGTATCCGTTTCTGCTGTATAAATGATAAACGCGTGTAATAGATTCCCCAAAAATGAACCCGTAACGATTCCGAGTAAGGTGAGTATGACATTTTCTCTTACGATATACATCGTTACCTCATTGTCATAGAACCCTAGCACTTTTATAGTAGATAGTTCCCTTATACGCTCTGATACATTGATGTTATTCAAATTGTATAGGACCACAAAGGCCAAGCATCCAGCAGAAATAATGATAACGATCATAACCAGATTCATATTCGCAACGGAGTCTTCGCTAGCTTCTTGCATGTTAGATGTTAACGTCACATTTATCACATTTTCATGATTCATAAGCTTGGAAGATATCTCATCTTCATCAGCTAGATCTCGATCGAAATTGAGTAGCTGCGTTTGATATACAGGTTTCTTTTCAAGTACCTTTTCATAGTACGTAGGTGACATATAGATATAATGTTTAACGTAGTTTTCAGCAATCGCATCTATCCTTATGTCATACGTATGATTATCATCATCTGTCATCGATACCGTATCTCCAACAGAAACATCTAGGAGCTTGGCTAATTTTTCGGTTATCACAACACCATCATCTGATAATTTATACTTATCTCCAGATTCACGATTACCCAAAATGATAAAGTCATCTAAATGATCTGTAGATTGCGGCACATACAAGGTAGCTTCTTGATTATTCATATCTTCCTTACTAAATACAACAGACTCTTGGTGCAGATCTAATTTATCTTCATATCCAGATAACCTATTCAGCGTATTATCATACTCTTTCATTTCTTCTGTAGAATCGTCATCTAGGATGACCATCGCTTCATAATTCCACAACTGTCCAAACTGCCTGTCCACCATGCCTACATTTGAATCCTTAAGTCCAAATCCGGTAACCAGTAATGCCATACAGCCTGAAATACCGAATATCGTCATCAGCATACGTTGTTTATATCTAAAAATATTTCGAAATGTCACCTTATAATTAAAATTGAATCTTCTCCATATCGGCGTAACTCTCTCTAAGAGTATCTTTTTACCAACCTTCGGAGCTTTTACCTTCATTAGATTAGCTGGCTTATTTCTTAATTCAACTCTTAAGACAAACAAACTAGCCCCTACCGTACATAATATAGAGATGAATAGCGATTGAACGATATAGGACGGATAATAAACAATGCTTACTTTAGGCAGGCTGTATAAACTTTCATGTGCATTACTGATAATGCCTGGGAGTATACTCGCTCCAATGAGTATTCCTAATACAGCTCCTAAAATACTTGCTAAGGACGCATAGATAATATATTTCTTCGCTATTTCAAAATTGCCATATCCTAAAGCTTTTAATGTACCGATCTCGGTTCTATTTTCTTCGACCATTCTAGTCATCGTTGTTAAACAGATCATTACTGCTAGTAGGAAGAAAAATACCGGCAACACGGAAGCAATACTATCTAAACTATGAATGGAATCTTTATATCCTAAATACCCCGGGTTATCCGTTCGATCGGACACATAATACGCTAACTGATCTACATCCATCATACCTTCTGCCCGTTTGTCTACAGATGATTGACTCAATTGATTCATATTAGCCGTACTTTGAGACCATTGTTTTTGTAATGCTGCCTTTAATTCTTCTGCTCTTTCTTCCTTTCTGGCAGCGAATAGGTTTTCAAGATATTCACTATTCTCATCCATTACATCTTGATACTCATCACTATATCCATCAAGGCCTTGTACATTTTTAAATCTTATATATAGCTCGGTGTATGCATCCATGGATAGATCAGAACGATTCAATACGGCAAAGTAATCAATACTTCCTTTACCCACAGATGTTATGCCTCTAGATCCTTTTTCAATATACATTGGGCTTCTTACCATACCTACTACGGTGAACGTTGTCTGCTTAAAATTCTTCATTGTCTCATCGTCAGTCTCAATTGTATATTCTTGTCCGATCTGTATGTCCTTATTAAGCTTTAAGGCTTCTTCATCGATCGCGATTTCTCCACTGTTCTCAGGTAATCGACCTTCTACAATGATGAAATCATTGATATTACTTTCCTTATCGTATTCCATGAATCTAACTACATTACTGGCGTTTGTAAGATTCACATCTATGCTATGCGTAGCGTAAAAATCCAAGATGCGATCATCATTTCTAAGCACATCAACATCGTCATCATCTAATCCGAAATTCGATACAACTTTACTATCCATCAAATGATATTCATTAAAAAGATGATTGATCGCCTTGCTCATATCGGGTCCTGACGACTTTATACCTGAATAAAAAGCAACCCCTAAAAGAATAATGATCAATATCGAAATAAATCTGGCTTTAGAAGATAAAATTTCTCTAATCGTTAATTTCGTATATGGCTTAAGTTTCATCATGTACCCCTACCACTCAATATTTTCAATGGGAATCGGATTCTTATTCACTTCTACACTTCGAACCTTCGCATCATTGATTTTAATCACTCGATCTGCCATCTGTGCAATTGCCGAGTTATGCGTGATCACGATAACGGTTGTCCCCATTTTCCTACATGTATCTTGAAGGGTTTGTAATACTTGCTTTCCAGTATTGTAATCGAGAGCACCCGTTGGCTCATCACAAAGCAATAACTTAGGATTTTTGGCTACTGCTCTTGCAATAGAAACTCTTTGCTGCTCACCGCCAGATAACTGTGATGGAAAATTGTCTTTTCTATGATCAAGACCTACCAATTCAAGCGTTTGATCAACATCTAACGCATTCTTGGTGATTTGTGTAGCAAGTTCTACGTTTTCCTTGGCTGTTAAGTTTTGTACCAAATTATAAAACTGAAATACAAAACCTACATCGTCTCTTCTATATTTAGTAAGCTGCTTATTATTAAATGTAGATATAGTAAGCCCGTCCACGATGATTTCTCCTGAATCACAACTGTCCATTCCTCCAAGAATATTAAGTACCGTTGACTTTCCCGCTCCGCTTGGACCTAATATAACAACGAATTCTCCCTTTTCAATAGAAAAAGAGATCCCATTATTAGCGACAACGACGGTATCTCCCACCTTATATTTTTTATATACATCCTGAATTTTGATATACGACATTCTCTTCCTCCATTAGCTGCCAGGCTTGTTTTATATGCTACCGAATTAATGAGTATTCAATTCATATCGTCATTAAATAGACAACTTGTTTGTTTAATAGTACGTTAATATTATAAATTAGCAAAAATCCAATAACAACGACCACATATTTTCTTTGTGTTATGAAATGAACATATTGAACAAGTTTGTTCAATTGATAACAGTTGCAGAGTTAGTTCAAGTTCATAATACCTTTTAATGAGTTATGAAATTGATTCCGTTAGATAATTTAAACTTTTATAAGGAGATTCGTTATGGTAGGCATTAAAGGAAATCGAAGAGTTGTGTACACGAAGAAGGCTATTAAAGATAGTATCCTTACCCTGCTTGAAGAGAAAGAAATTCACCAGATTACGGTTACTGATATATGTAAAAGAGCAGATGTGAATAGAGGAACGTTTTATGCACATTACAAAGATCCACATGATTTGCTCCAGACGATGGAAGATGAGCTATTCCATAAAATCGTGAAATATATTGATGAAACGCCAGTGAACGAGTATTCAGATTCACTACTATTGAATGTACTTGAATTGATTTCAGAAAACAGGGCTTTGTGTAAGATTTTATTTTGCAAACAGAGGGACAATAAGCTGCTAGATAAACTTATTTCTATAGCGAATAAAGCTGATCTGGAACAGGTTTCTGAGGAATTTAGCAAGTCCTATTCCAATTATTATGTGAGATATATTGTTGGAGGCTGTATTGCCATTGTTCAAACATGGTTAGAAAATGACTTACCTGAATCCCCTGCTGAAATCGTTACAATCATCAATTCAGTAAGCACTTTAAATAATAACGATTTAACGCAAGCCGAGATCACCCTTAAGTGATTCTCGTTTATCACTGATAAGATGCTCTATAAATGCGAAAAAACCACCTTTGAGGTGGTTTTAAATTGTCGACATCAAACTGTATATAGCCAGTGCGAATGAAATTAGTATTCAATAAAGCCAGATCTTGCTTCAACAATTTCCTGATTTTATCTTGAGTATTCTCGCGAATATTCTTTGCTTTCTTTTAAATGAACGATATCATGGCCCGTAGGATTTTGGAAGGCACGAAGTCCAAAGGTCGGCGCAACTGCAAAGATATGATCGAAGATATCAGCCTGAACTGATTCATACACCGCCCAGTTGGTATCATTACTAAACGCATAGATTTCCAGTGGCAGCCCGTTATCGCCAGGAGCTAACTGTCTGACAATCAACGTCATATCCTTATGAATTTTAGGGTGATTCCTCAGATATTGATGAATGTATTCTCGGAATACACCTATATTCGTAAGCTGCCTACCGTTCACCTTGCTCTCCGTATTAATCTGGTGTTCCATATTATAAGTATTAATTTCATCCAATCTCGTCGTGACATAATCAGTGAGATAGTGTATCTTTTGAAGTTCCTCAATCATTTCCTCTGTACAAAAAGAGATACTGCTTGTATCAATATTAATACTTCTCTTAATTCTTCTGCCACCGGATGCTTGCATACCTCTCCAATTTTTGAATGAGTCTGAAATAAGGGCATAGCTAGGAATCATGGTGATTGTCTTATCAAAGTTCATGACCATTACCGTATTGAGTGTAATATCAATTACGTCACCGTTCGCATCATACTTCGGCATTTCTATCCAGTCGCCTACACGTACCATATCATTCGAGGATAATTGAACGCCTGCCACAAGGCCTAAGATGGAGTCCTTAAAAACTAACATCAGAACAGCCGATAAGGCACCAAACCCGCTGAGAATGATCAAGGGATTCTGACCAATGAGGCTCGATATCACTAAAATCGTAGCGATGATGTATAGTAAGATCTTTGCCACCTGAATGTATCCTTTGATCGGTCTGATCTTGGAAACCTCAAATGTACGATAAATCGCTTCAACAGCATTAAGCAGCGCACTAAACACCCTGGTGGTTACGATAATCATATAAATGATTGCCAGCTTCTTAATCAAAATCTCATATGACGGAAAGATGGGTGCAGAAGAATAGATAATGATGGCTGGCACGAGATGTGACAGCTTATGAAACACTTTTTTCTCCAAAATAATATTGTCCCATGTATACCGATTGTTATTAACGATATGAATAATCGTCTTCAGCACGATTTTTTTGGTTAAAAAATTGGCTAGAATGCAGACCAACGCTATAAAAACAGCCATGATCAAGTTTGATAGATAACCAACCGCAGCTTCGCTCATTCCATATCCGTCTAATTGATTTCTGATAAATCCCATTGTTTCCTCCTGACTATGTGTAGATTAGCCTAATATTATAGTGTAGTTTTAAAACCTAAGCAAATACAAATCCTGTCTGATAAGGCTGTAAAAAACAAAGGCGAACGCCCTTTTTTCTTAAAAAACTTTGCCTGGTTCATAAATTCTGTATTCTAACGACTCCCAACTACTAAAATATCAAAAGTAGATCCTCTTCCGTAACTACGGGTAGCAGTTTCGTCCATTCAGATGTAAGACGGTGAACCAGAGAATCAAAAACACTTAAATTCACGTACCTCCATACGGAGCGCGACTTGTAAAACCCTTATACATCTAGTCCCTAAAAGAGGTAATCGAAACTTCTATCTTTATATACAAAAAAAAGCCTAGTTATATAACCAGACTTGAATAAATATATTGGAGCGGGTGATGGGAATCGAACCCACGCTATCAGCTTGGAAGGCTGAAGTTCTACCATTGAACTACACCCGCGTACTAATATCGGGATGACACGATTTGAACATGCGACCCCCTGGTCCCAAACCAGGTGCTCTACCAAGCTGAGCTACATCCCGAAATATAATGGCGCGCCCTGAGAGATTCGAACTCCCGGCCTTTTGATTCGTAGTCAAACGCTCTATCCAGCTGAGCTAAGGGCGCAAAAAATATAAAAGCGGACGACGGGAATCGAACCCGCGACCCTCGCCTTGGCAAGGCGATGCTCTACCGCTGAGCCACGTCCGCAAAAATCAATGCGCGTGAAGGGACTCGAACCCCCACGTCAAGGACGCTAGATCCTAAGTCTAGTGCGTCTGCCAATTCCGCCACACGCGCATGTGATTATATGGTGAGCCATGAAGGGCTCGAACCTTCGACACCCTGATTAAAAGTCAGGTGCTCTACCAACTGAGCTAATGGCTCGTACTAAAATGGCTGGGGATATAGGATTTGAACCTATGCATGACGGAGTCAAAGTCCGTTGCCTTACCGCTTGGCTAATCCCCAACAGTGATAAGGTGTATAAATGGGCGATCGATGGGACTTGAACCCACGAATGCCGGAGCCACAATCCGGTGCGTTAACCCCTTCGCCACGACCGCCATCTTATTTTTCACTGAAATAAATAAGATTATGGCAGGGGCAGCAGGAATTGAACCCACACTAACGGTTTTGGAGACCGCTGTTCTACCTTTAAACTATGCCCCTAAGAAACTGTTAAAGGATGATGATTTCGAACCACCGAACCCGTAAGAGAACAGATTACAGTCTGATGCGTTTAGCCACTTTGCTAATTCTCCATATTGAAACTGGTGCCGGCGAGAGGACTTGAACCCCCAACCTACTGATTACAAGTCAGTTGCTCTACCAGTTGAGCTACACCGGCTAATTGATTACGCCATATCATGCTCTATATCATAGGACTGAGATAAAAGTGGCGGAACTGACGGGATTTGAACCCGCGATCTCCTGCGTGACAGGCAGGCATGTTAGGCCTCTACACCACAGTTCCAAGTATTACAATTGCGGAGTCTGGATTTGAACCTGCGACCTTCGGGTTATGAGCTAGACGAGCTGCTCCACCCCGCAATATTTTATATGGTGGAGATTGAGGGGATCGAACCCCCGACCCTCTGCTTGTAAGGCAGATGCTCTCCCAGCTGAGCTAAATCTCCATATAAAGTGACCCGTAGGGGATTCGAACCCTCGAGACGCTTGTGACGCCTACACGATTTCCAATCGTGCTCCTTCGGCCAGCTCGGACACTTCTCCAAAAGTGGCTCCCCGAACAGGGCTCGAACCTGTGACAACTCGATTAAC
>NZ_JARBDA010000029.1:0-16319 GCF_036577645.1 Paenibacillus sp. GYB006
TTGATTTGAAATCATCCGAGACACCACCTGAAATTTATACTTTTATTATACAAAAAATCAGGATGCCTTTCCTCAATATTGAGGAAAGGCATCCTGATTTTAGATATTGGACTTTTTCAGTGGCCTCTTTTTATGAGGGATGTCTTTTTTATTAGCACCCTATGATTTACATTATTCTGAATATGTTATCTCATGGGGTGAATAATTAAGGGGACTAAACTAACTATAATCTAAATGATTTATCCAATTAAACGTTAATCAGTAGAATAACTTAGAGAGTGATGTGATTACGCTAGGGCTATGTTCTTACTTAGAAGTCTTGATGGTTGTAAACTGCCAGAATTATTGTAAAATGAACAAGGGAATTATGAAAAACATTACATAAAGAACTATTAATGTACACACGAGCTCTATTATTTCCATCTAAAAAAGGAGAGAACATTCATGACCCAAGCTCAGGCGATCCAGGAAGCACCGGATCGTGCGAAGCGGCTTTGGCTGGCATTTATACTCGGAACACTGTCAGCTTTCGGCCCATTCTCACTCGATATGTATCTGCCTGCACTCACCATTCTGGCAGATGATTTAAACACAACTGCATCCTATGCCCAGCTTAGTCTTACCGCTTGTATGCTGGGACTTGCGCTTGGTCAGTTAGTAGCAGGACCAATCAGCGATGCGAGAGGACGACGTGGACCGCTGCTGATTGGTCTCGGCGTATTTACACTTTCCTCAATCTTATGTTTTATTGCTCCATCTATAGAAATGTTTGTTGTCATGCGTTTTATTCAAGGAGCAGCGGGAGCAGCGGGTATTGTTATCTCAAGAGCCGTGGTTCGTGACTTGTATTCGGGCACAGAGCTCACGAAATTCTTTTCCTTACTTATGCTCATCAACGGAGCGGCACCCATCCTTGCACCGATTGCAGGTGGTCAGTTGCTCACGGTGACTTCTTGGCGAGGGGTATTCGTAGTCCTCACCGTCATCGGGGTATTATCCCTGATTGGAGTTATCCTTGGTCTGCCTGAGTCACTATCGAAAAATCAGCGTACTCAAGGCGGTCTGCAACAGACGTTCCGTGCTTTCGGTACGATCATGAAAGATCGGGTGTTCATGGGCTATGCTCTTTGCCAAGGATTTGTAGGAGCTGCTATGTTTGCCTATATATCAGGCTCGCCTTTTGTTCTTCAAAAAATCTATGAAGTCAGCCCTCAAACCTACAGCTTGATCTTTGCTATGAATGGAGCGGGTATTATTATTGCGAGTCAGATTGCGGGAAGACTTGCAGGACGTGTGGGAGAAACAAGACTGCTGATTGCAGGCTTGTCCCTTGCCGGGATCGGCGGAATCAGCTTACTTCTTGCCATCTTAGCAGATGCTCCGCTGGTTGGTATTTTGATCCCGTTATTCCTAGTGGTTTCTTGTGTTGGTATTGTAAATACCGCAACTTTCGGACTTGCGATGCAGAATCAGAAGAATTCTGCGGGCAGTGCATCGGCTTTGCTTGGTGTTCTTATGTTCCTATTCGGAGGACTGGTAGCTCCTCTCGTCGGAATTGGCGGCGAAGATACGGCAGTACCGATGGGGATTGTGATTGCAACTGCTGAAGTGCTTGCCATTGCCCTGTATATACTCATGGTCAGATCGCGTTCGCGGAAATAGGACCATTCAAATTTTATTAAAGAAGAGGGGATTCTTGATCCTTTCTTCTTTTTGGTTTAGCCTTTTGTAGTGGACTATTTTAGAACGTGCAGTGATATGATCAAGAATATCGAGCGTATTTCGCTCGTGAAAGTTGATTTTTGTTCATAATTCATCTGGTATATCCTGTTTTTCAGAAAAAGTATGACCCGTCTGGGCTATTCTCTTGCTCTGGAAGGTTGGGTTATGCTGAGTCGTAAGTGAGTGTTACATAAAACTGCTCGAAGAGAAAGGATCGATAATGAAAATGATGAAAAAAGGAATTCTTACGCTGGTTCTGTTTTTAGTGCTGTTGCCAGGCGCTGCTTTTGCACATACGGGTCTAGAAAGTGCTGTCCCTGGAAATGGAGATACGGTGACTTCTGCACTGGATGAATTAGTCCTTACGTTTGAAACACCGATTGAGCCGCTTAGTGAGATTAAAGTAGTAAATGAAGAAGGCAACGAAATGGACCTAGCGAATATTGAGGTCAAAGAAAATACACTTACAGCGAAGTTAAGTGAACCGCTGCCGAATGGAGCTTATAAGGTAGACTGGACGATTGTTGGGGAAGATGGGCATACCATTAATAATGAATATGCATTTACCGTAGATGCACCGGTGGAGCCGGAACAGCCGGACAATACTGCTGTCGAGGATGAAAATACAGGAGCGGATACACCTGTAACAAGCGAAGACACAGTAGATGAACAAAATAATACAGCAGCACCTGTAGCAGATGATGCGCAAGAAACAGAAGCTGGCAATACAGGAAATGCAGGAATTTGGATTGCACTCATCGTTGTTGTTATTATTGCGGCTGCCTATGTTGCCCTACGACGTAAAGGGAAAAAATAAAAATGGGCTTTCTTAGCGAAGGTCTGCTATATATCTGTTATGCGTTTCTTATGGGAAGTTTGATTGTTCATCTTGTTCCGGGTAATGCAAAACCGGGGCTCCGTATCCCGCGTCAAGCGGTGATATGGAGTATCGCGGGGACAATGGTTTTAGCTTTTGCACCGCTGCTCCAGATTATTATTCGTTTTGGTTCAGGTATTGGATATGGAAAAGCACTGTCCACCGTACTATTCTCTTTCAAAGAGGGGAAAGCATATCTCCTGGTATTTGGACTCTGTTTATTATTACTCCTTACCTTTTTACTGATAAAAGATGCGCTCCAGAATAAAAAGATACTCTATCCATCTTTGCTGATTGTTCTGTGTATCATTGCAACATTCGGCTATGCGAGCCACTTAGGTGCTATTGGAGGATTTAAGGGAGCTGTCATTCAGACGGTTCATATGCTTTCTATGGCTGTATGGGCGGGAGTGCTTTTTGCTGTTGCGTGGTTTACAGCAGAAGCCCGGCACTGGGATCGTTTTCTGAAATGGTTCACCCCAGTATCGATCGGTTGTGTCGTACTTATCCTGGTATCGGGACTGCTTACGATGAGCTATACGGTACCTGAATATGTAAACTCCTGGATTCTGCCGTATGGGCAGGCACTGTTAATGAAACATTTACTGTTTGTTCCGATTATTATTTGTGGGTTCTGTAATGGATTTTTGATTCGGAGTAAAATGAAACAGAATCAAGGTTTTGCTGTCATTCCTTGGCTCAAAGCAGAAACCATTCTTATTCTATTTGTGCTCTTGTTCACGGCCTTAATGTCGCAGGAAGCACCAGCCCACACGGTTGCTGAAACACTGCAGTACAACGATGCGTCGGCCATATTCATGATGCTTCATCCTGAAGCTAGTGTACCGCTGAACTGGGGAATTACGATCCCAGCGGCTGCTCTTGCAGGGGTTGCTCTACTTATCCTTGCGGGAATGATAATCTCATTCACGAACAAAAAAGCAAGCCCCGCGATGTTACTGATTCTCGGATTTGTTTTTGTACTCACGGCTTACGGAAGCCTAATGCTAAGTGTACAATAGTACGCACCAAGTGGAAGATAGATTGGTTATCGATACCGCCTTTATTTCAAGAATAAAGGTGGTATTTTTATTTACAAATAGATAGGAGCATATATAATGAAGCTTATGGAACCTATAATGATTCATAAAGTGTTGTCGAATGAGACAAGGCGGGATATTCTTGAATGGCTCAAAAAACCCGAAGAACATTTCGGTGATCGGTACCATGCTCCTCCTAATGGAGATCTGACAAAAGGAGTATGTGTAGGAGATATTCAAGCGAAGGCAGGGCTTGCACAATCCGTTATTTCGAATTATTTATTATCGATGCAAAAGGCCGGCCTGCTCTTGTCAGAACGTGTTGGTCAGTGGACATATTACAGACGAAATGAAGAGGTAATTCAGCAGTTTTGTGATGAACTCAAAAAAAATCTATAAGAAAGGAGGCTTTTTTTCTTTATAATTATCTAGATTCCTAGATATAAAGATACGTATGAGCAGCAAAAACTCCTCTTCCTATTTATGATACAATGACAAAAAAAGAGAAGAGACAAAGAGGAGGGGTAACATGGTACGCTTCGGTATTATTGGTACAAACACGATTACAGAGCGTTTTCTAGAGGCGGCAAGCACGCTCACCGATTTCAAGCTTACGGCTGTTTATTCACGGACGGAGAAACGTGCTAAGGAATTTGCTGAGAAGCACGGTGCGGAATTTATTTATACGAATTTGGAACA
The DNA here is from genome assembly GCF_036577645.1 of Paenibacillus sp. GYB006. Classification (NCBI taxonomy): domain Bacteria; kingdom Bacillati; phylum Bacillota; class Bacilli; order Caryophanales; family Paenibacillaceae; genus Paenibacillus; species Paenibacillus sp. GYB006. The sequence goes on from NZ_JARBDA010000029.1 coordinate 4,339, forward strand.
TATGGCTGCGAGTGAAGAACTCGATGCTGTCTACATTGCCAGCCCCAATTCATTACATAGTGAACAAGCGATCCTCATGATGAATCATGGGAAGCATGTTTTGTGTGAGAAACCGATTGCTTCTAACAGTAAACAGCTTCAGGATATGCTGGACGCAGCTGCGGCGAATCAGGTTGTGCTAATGGAAGCGATGAAATCAACACTTCTTCCGGGGTTTGCAAGAATCCAAGAAGAGCTGCCTAAGCTGGGAACGGTTCGTAAATTTAATGTGAACTATTGTCAGTATTCCTCTCGCTATGATGCATATAAAGAAGGTAAGGTTCTTAATGCTTTTAAGCCGGAGTTCTCTAACGGCTCCCTGATGGATATTGGAGTTTATTGCATCTACCCGATGGTCGTTCTGTTTGGCCAACCTGAGAATATCAAAGCAACCAGTGTGATGCTTGATTCGGGTGTAGATGGTGAGGGAAGTATCGTGTTGCAGTACAAAGAAATGGAAGGAGTTATTACATACTCCAAAATAACGAACTCTTATCTGCCATCCGAAATTCAGGGTGAAGAGGGAAGCATGGTTATTGACCATATTAGTACGCCTGGAAAAGTGCAGATTCATTATCGACAGGGTGAAACAGAGACGATCTCGGAAGTATCGAATGAACCTGCTATGAAGTACGAGGCAGCGGAGTTTATCCGTCTTGTACAAAGCGGAGAGCTGGAATCACCTGTGAATTCACATCATCATTCCAGTGTAACCATGGCGATCATGGACACGGTTCGAAGACAGATTGGGCTTGTCTACCCTGCGGATCGCTAAAATAGAGAATAAAAAGATACCCGGTACGCAGAACGAAAGGCGGCCGGGTTATTTGCATCTTTTTATTTAGGAATAATTAGTGTACTGCATGAAGGGTGTTATCCAGTAGAAGAGCTGCTTCTTCAGGCGAAATATTTCGAGCGGTTATGAGTTCGCTGATTACAAGTTTACGTGCATTGTTCAGCATGTTTTTGTCAGTCCAGCCAAGTGTCTTTTTTGAACTCAGATGACTCAAATCACGGATGACTTGCAGCTCCAAATTGAGTTCACCTGTTTTAAGTTTATTCAGCAGATTTTGCTGTCTTGCCGTAGGATTGGAGGGGAGTTCTGAACATTGTTCCAAAAGCACGGATCGTGCGCTTTCCAGCATTTCCTCATCCGCAATATTCCGGATGCCAAGCGATTCAGCATTATGGATAGGAAACGAGACTTCCATTACCGGATGCTCAATGGTCACCTGGTAATACCATTTTTTCTCCCCGAGAAATTCCTTCTCTTCCATAGCCTCAATATGACCTGCACCGTACATGGGGTAGAAAATATAATCGCCTACTTGAAACATAGATAAAACTTCCTTTCCGAAGACCTTGAAATGAAAAAAAGACCCTGATTTAGTTGGGTGTTCGCCGTGAGTTATTCTTCTATTATAGCATACGTGTGAAATCGGCCTGTTTTCAGTGAGGTTGGAGTAAGGGGATAACGGTGTTTCCAAGCTCTCTGCTCCGCTTGTTTTGTCTGGACATAAGTGGATTCGCAGAAGTAATGGTCCAGCCAAAGCGCAGAGAACTAGGAATCACCTAAATCCCCGTAGTCCAACCTTTGTTTCAAAAGGGCCGAGTTCAAAGTAATGCGGTGGAGTAAGGGGAGGACGGTGTTTCCAAGCTCTCTGCTCCGCTTGTTTTGTCTGGACATAAGTGGATTCGCAGAAGTAATGGTCCAGCCAAAGCCAAAAGTCGCAGAGATCTAGGAATCACCTAAAACCCCGGAGTCCAACCTTTGTTTCAAAAGGGCCGAGTTCAAAGTAATGCGGTGGAGTATGGAGATAGCGGTGTTTCCAAGCTCCCTGCTCCACTTGTTTTGTCTGGACATAAGTGAGTTCGAAGAAGCAATGGTCCAGCCAAAGCCAAAAGTCGCAGCGATCTAGGAACCACCTAGATCCCCGGAGTCCAACCTTACTTTCAAAAGGCCGAGTTCAAAGTTATGCGGTTGGAGTAGGGGGATAGCGGTGTTTCCAAGCTCTCTGCTCCGCTTGTTTTGTCTGGACATAAGTGGATTCGCAGAAGCAATGGTCCAGCCAAAGCCAAAAGTCGCAGAGATCTAGGAATCACCTAAATCCCCTGATGTCCAAGCTAACTTTCAAAAGGGCCGAGTTCAAAGTAATGCGACAACAAAAAACCGGCTGAACGGTTTGGGGAACCATCCAGCCGGTACGGAGGATATTTCATTAGAGGGGGAGGTTCGATTTTTTGATTTCTGCGGAGAGTTGCTCTGGATATCCATATGTTCCGTGTTCACTCAGATCAAGACCAACCAGCTCTTCCTCTTCGGATACGCGGATACCGATCGTTTTCTTCATAACCCACAATATTGCGAAGGATACAGCGAAGGCGTAGATCGCACAAGTAACAACACCAAGTGTCTGAACTCCCAGCTGACCGAAGCCGCCGCCATAGAATAGACCCGGGTTACCTACACCTAGCTTATCGACCAGTTCAGGAGTAGCGAAGAAACCAGTGGACAGTGTACCCCAGATTCCCGCAGTACCATGAGCAGACAAGGCTGCGATGGGATCATCAATTCTCATTTTCTCGAAGAAGCGGATACTGAAGAATACGAGGATGCCGGCAATCAGACCGATTACAATGGCAGCCCAGGAATCTACATAAGCACAAGACGCGGTGATCGCAACGAGTCCTGCAAGTGCGCCGTTTAACATCATACCTACATCAGCTTTACCCATAAAGGCCCAAGCAACGAGGAGAGCTGCAACAGCACCGGCAGCGGCACCAAGCTGTGTATTGATGGCAACAAATCCGAAGAAACTTCCATCTTCCACGGTTAGTGTACTGCCTGCATTAAATCCGAACCAGCCTACCCATAGAATCATCACGCCGAGTGTCGTAAACACTTGGTTATGACCGGGCATATGATTTGGCTTACCATCTTTATTGTATTTACCAATACGCGGTTTTAACAGGATTGTTGCCGCCAACGCTGCACAAGCCCCTGTTAGATGAACTACAGTGGAACCAGCAAAGTCTTGGTCTCCATGTTCAGAGAGCCAGCCGCCGCCCCAAATCCAGTGAGCAATGACAGGATATACAAGTACGGAGAAGAGTACAGCGAAGATGAGATACGCGGATAATTTCGCTCTTTCGGCAAAACCGCCCCAAGCGATGGACATGGATACGGCAGCAAAAGCAAGTTGGAAGATGAACATAACGCTTGGAGCTACGGTGTCTTCTGCAGAAGAGCCTGTGACATTAAATGCGAAGTAATCGCCCCAACCAATGATTGCATTCCCTTGACCGCCAAAGATCAGAGCATAACCCACTGCCCAAAACACGATCGATACGATACCGACTGTAAAAATCGTCTTGCCTGCAACGTGACCGGCATTCTTCATTCGAGTAGAACCTGCTTCAAGAAGAATGAATCCGCCTTGCATGAATAATACCAAAATGGCTCCCAGCATGACCCAAACACTGTTTATTCCGATGACCTCCATCTTGAACCACTCCTTGTTTGTATAAAATGACTTGCATCACGCTGCTGACTGCAATATGAGAATGTGGTTTATATCCGACCATTCTCATAAATGGCAAAGTTTGTTTTTAAGGCTTTGACCGTATTTTAGAGGGTAAATCACACTTTGTCAATATATCTAACATAACAATCTCTAAATTTTATTTTGTGCACACATTAATTGTATTATTGTTTGCACTTTATTACATCTATATTAAAACAAACGCATTATTTGTGCGAAATTGAATAGATATTAGGATGGATAAGCTCAAAAAAGAGAGGGTTTACATTAAATCACTAATATATAACATGTATATGACACAGAAGATTTTTATAAATTTTTTGTTTTTTTGCAACGAAGAGCCTAGAAAAACGTATGAAAATTGGGCTTTTTTCATTAATATATAGATAGGAGCTATTGGATCGTAAGAAAGGGATGCATATATGGAACAAGAGAGAGTTTGGCCAGACAGATTTAAGCGTTTATTTCTCAATAATAAATTTGTTCTTTTTTTGTTGATCATCTTATTAATCGGTCTCAATATTATGGTCTTTACCAAAGTTTCATTCGTTTTTCGGCCTTTAGAAGTTTTGCTCAGGACCATTGTGATACCGATTTTATTAACAGGTGTAGTGTATTATTTACTGAATCCGCTGGTGGACATATTAGAACGCCGAGGTTTAAAAAGGGTATATTCGATTCTGATCTTATATCTTTTAATTGCAGCTATTATTACGATTGTAATCCTTGCGGTCGTTCCCGTTGTACGGCAACAGATTGAGGACTTAATTCTTAATTTTCCAAGATATTATGAGAATGTAGCCTTTCAGTTTGAACAGTTTATTGGAAGTCAGTACCTGACACAGATTCAAAGCGCTGTTAATTTCGATTTGGATAGCATCATTCAGGACTTATCTAAACAGGCGAGTACTATTCTTGATACCACTTTTTCAGGAATTGGCGGTTTCTTAGGAATCCTAACAGAGACCGTGCTTACCATTGTCACCGTGCCGTTTATTCTTTTCTATTTATTAAAAGACGGCAAAAAACTGCCTAATTATCTGTTGTCCTTCCTGCCAACAAAGATGCGGCCAGGGACAACTCGAATTCTTTCGGAATCCAATCATCAGATCAGCTCGTATATTCGCGGGCAGATTATCGTGAGTTTCTGTATTGGTGTTCTGCTGTATATTGGCTATGTCATTATCGGTCTTGATTATGCGCTCATCCTTGCTGTGATTGCTGCCTTTACGAGTATTGTTCCTTATCTCGGACCGGCAATTGCGATCACACCTGCGCTTCTCGTTGCCGCCTTTACTTCGCCGGTGATGCTGCTGAAAATGATCGCCGTTTGGACGATTGTTCAACTGATAGAAGGGAAATTCATATCCCCGCAGATTATGGGAAAATCGCTTAAAGTGCATCCCATTACCATTATCTTTGTCATTCTGACTGCAGGAAATTTGTTTGGAGTGGTGGGGATCTTGCTGGCCGTACCCGGTTATGCCGTTCTCAAAGTGCTCTTCACCCATCTATTCCATTGGTTCAGGGATGGTTCGGGGCTCTACGATCAGGATATAAAATAAAAAGAAGCATTCTTGCAGACTTTAACTGCATGAATGCTTCTTTTTATTTTTGAAGAAGGTAAACCGATGTTACTCGTGTTTAATATGCTGAAGAGTCTGGATGAAGATTTGTTCAATATGTCCATCGTCGAGCGAATAATATACGGTTTTTCCTTCTTTGCGCCGCTTCACGATACGCATGTTGCGCAGGGAACGAAGCTGATGAGAAATGGCGGATTGTCCCATATCCAAAAGTACTGTGAGATCATGAACGCATAATTCTCTCTGTAATAATGCATCAATAATACGAAGGCGGGTCGGATCACTAAATGCCTTAAACCAGTCAGCCATTTGTACCGACGTTGTTTTATCAAGCAAGGAGTTTCTAAGGTTATCTAGTGATGTATCCGAACCAGAGCATGTTGCATCACAATCTTCGATCGGTATTATTTTTTGATTTTCCATGTGTTTCACCGCCTCTTATATTGTTTTATTATAGCCAAAATAAGGGGAAGTGTATAAATATATATTTTTTGCTCCAAGTATCATTGACTTCATCTTTGACAGGTGCATATAATAAATCCATAAACATATGAACAGTTGCTCATATATTACTTTTAACGATTTCCATGGGAAGTCAGAGGAGATGACAGAGCGTGAGTAATGAAACCAAACAAGTAAAATATGAACTGCTTTTGGATGGTCTTGACTGTGCGAACTGTGCAATGAAGATTGAGAATGGGGTTAGTAAACTGCAAGGAGTCACTTCTGCAACAGTTAATTTTGCAACATGTAAAATGATTCTAACTGTAGAAGATGAGACAGAAGAAGATGTCATTACAGAAGCAAAACGTAAAATTAAGCAGCTCGATTCACATATTAAAGTTTCCGTCGTAGGAGAGAGAACCCCTCAAAAAGAGGGCGAAAAAGATCAACATGTCCATAATCATGATGCCCATGATCACCACGGACATGATCATAGCCACGACGAAGCGGACGGGCATGAAGGACATAGTCATGATCATAGTTCAGCCCAAATGCGTAAAGTTGCTGTACGGCTTGGTGCAGGGACGATACTTGCTGTTCTCGCAGCACTGCTGCCGATGGGTGGCTGGGCCGAGGTCTCCTTGTTTGTGCTTGCTTATCTGCTGATTGGCGGAGATGTTTTATGGCAGGCAGTTCGCAATATAGCCAGAGGTCAGGTATTTGATGAATTCTTCCTGATGTCCATTGCTACGTTGGGCGCGTTTGCAATTCGGGAATACCCGGAAGCTGTCGCTGTCATGTTGTTTTATCAGATTGGAGAGATGTTTCAGAGTCTTGCTGTAAACCGTTCACGTAAGTCCATTCAGTCATTAATGAATATACGGCCGGACTATGCAAACGTGGAGACAGACCAAGGCACTCGTAAAATCTCACCTGAACAAGTCGAAATAGGGAATGTCATTATAGTGAAACCCGGAGAGCGGGTACCGCTTGATGGAATCGTAATATCAGGGACCTCTATGCTCGATACCTCTGCGCTGACAGGAGAGTCTCTTCCTAGAGAAGCAGAGCCGGGCAGTGAGATGCTGAGTGGTTTTGTTAATCTGAATGGTGTTCTAAAAATAGAAGTAACCAAATCTTACGGTGAGTCCACGGTATCGAAAATTCTGGATCTTGTCCAAAATGCATCAAACAAAAAAGCACCTACGGAGACATTTATTAATAAATTTGCAAGGGTATATACTCCGATTGTCGTCATTGTAGCCCTGTTGTTAGCCATCATCCCACCGCTTGTGATCAGTGGTGCTGAATTCTCAGATTGGCTCTATCGGGCGCTGATCTTTCTTGTTATCTCCTGTCCTTGTGCACTTGTTGTTTCCATTCCGCTTGGATTTTTTGGAGGCATTGGAGCGGCGTCCAAAGCAGGTGTACTTGTGAAAGGTGGGAATTATCTCGAAGCTTTGAGTCAAGTAAAGACAGTCGTATTTGATAAAACGGGAACTCTTACCGAGGGAGTGTTTGAAGTATCCGGAATTTATCCTTCTCGTAAGTTTCTTGCTTCTGCTAGTTCGGAAGAGGATGCCAAACAACAACTATTAGAATATACGGCTTATACAGAACTGCATTCCCATCATCCGATCGCGGCATCTATTCGGAAAGCATATCAAGAAGCGCTTCAAGAAGAGCGGGTTACAGATTATGAGGAATTATCAGGTTATGGAATTAGGGCCAGGGTGGATGATCATATCATCTTTGCAGGGAATACGAAACTCATGAAACAGCAAGAAATTGCCTATGAGGATGCAGCAGCATACGGTACAGTTATTCATGTGGCAGTTGATGATACGTATGCAGGTCATCTTGTTATCTCTGACCGAATCAAGGCAGATGCTGCCCGTGCGCTGGATGATCTTCGTTCCCTCTCGATCCATAAAACAGTGATGCTTACTGGGGACGTGCGCTCCGTTGCCGAATCTGTTGCGAGGGAACTTGGAGTAGATGAGGTGCATGCAGAACTGCTTCCACAGCATAAGGTGGAACAGATGGAACGGATTACTGCTTCAAAAGATTCGAAAGAGAAAGTGATGTTTGTTGGTGATGGCATTAATGATACGCCTGTTCTTGCTCAGGCTGATGTGGGTGTTGCGATGGGAGGTCTTGGGTCGGATGCGGCGATCGAAGCTGCTGATATTGTCATCATGACGGATGAACCTTCTAAGATCGCAACGGCGATTCGTATTGCGAAACGGACCCGAGCTATTGTGTGGCAAAATATCATCTTTGCACTGGGTGTTAAGGCGATTTTCCTCATCCTCGGTGCATTTGGGATAGCAACCATGTGGGAAGCTGTCTTCTCTGATGTGGGAGTGACTGTTCTTGCTGTACTGAACGCTATGCGTATCTTGCGATACAAAGAACCTGCTTGAGCAGTTATATAGCAACCTATTTACGCTTTAAAATGAAGCCTCATCCTTTTTAATGGATGAGGCTTTTTTTACGGTTCGTTTTATGTTTGTCTATTTACCAAATTCCGGTTCCCCCCGTAGATTTCATGAGATAATTCATATTCTACACACAGGAACATGGGCGAAAAATGTTAGTGATTATTGTTTTGATTGCTGTCAGCGGGATATTACTTTATAAGAGATAACAATTATATAAGTCTTTTTTTTCATAGATCATTTTAACTACTAATTCGACTGGAGGTCATAAGATGTTATTACAGCATTTATATATTAACGGACAATGGAGAGAAGCAAAATCCTATACAACACTCCTTTCACCTTACAGTGAAGAGACGATCGCACAAGTTGCTATTGCATCAGAACAAGATGTAGAGGAGGCAGTTGAAGGTGCAGTGGAAGCCTATAAAGTGATGCGCAAGATGCCTGCACACGAACGTTCTTCCATCCTTGCTAAAGTTGCAGAGCTTTTAGAAGAGCGGAAAGAGGAAGCTTCCGAGCTAATCGCTAAAGAGGCTGCAAAACCTCTCAAGGCAGCAAAGGCTGAGGTGGATCGGACGATTGAAACGTATCGTTTTGCAGCAGAAGAAGCAAAACGAATTCAGGGCGAGACGATCCCTATGGATGCAGCAGCTGGCGGTGAGGGAAGGATTGCATACACGGTAAAAGAACCTGTCGGTGTGGTCGGAGCGATCACGCCATTTAATTTTCCGATGAATCTGGTTGCACATAAGCTTGGACCTGCCATTGCAGCTGGGAATACGATCGTGTTAAAACCTGCAGGACAGACACCTTTGTCGGCCTACCTGATTGCGGAACTGTTTGAAAAAGCAGGCTTGCCCAAAGGTGCACTTCAGGTGGTCAGCGGTAATGGGAAAATGATTGGGGATATGCTGGTTACCGACCCGCGTGTGAAACATATAACATTTACGGGCAGTCCAAAAGTTGGAACTGGAATTCGAGAGAAAGCAGGCTTAAAAGGGGTGACACTTGAACTTGGCTCGAATGCTGCGGTCATTATTGATAAAGAACCAGGAGATTTAGAAGCCATTGCAGATCGGGTGACAGCCGGTGCTTACTCTTACCAAGGTCAGGTATGTATCTCTGTGCAGCGAGTGTATGTGCATGAAGAAGTTGCCGATACTTTTACCAAACTTTTAGCTGAGAAAGTCTCTAAGCTGCGTACAGGCGATCCTTTGGACCCAAATACCGATGTATCAGCGCTCATTACAGAGGAAGATACACAGCGAGTAAGGGACTGGATTCAGGAAGCAAAGGCAGAGGGGGCGAGAATAGTGATTGGCGGAGAAGTGGAAGGCCGGGTGCTTAAACCTACCATTCTAACCCATGTTCCGCTTTCTGCAAAAGTTTCCTGTCAGGAGGTATTTGGACCGGTCATGGTAGTTCATAGCGTGAGCTCTATAACAGAAGCGATCCAGCTGGTGAACGATTCCGTGTATGGACTTCAAGCTGGTATTTTCACACAAAACATAAATGATGCGATGGAAGCAGCAGATACACTCGAGGTGGGTGGCGTGATGATTAATGATATTCCTACTTTTCGTGTAGACCATATGCCTTACGGGGGTGTGAAACAAAGTGGATTCGGCAGGGAAGGTATCAAATATGCTCTGGATGCAATGACTGAACTGAAACTTGTCGTTATTCATCGAAATTAGAACGCTGTTTCATGTTAATTTTCTTATAACTAGGTTCATTTTGAGCAGAATGGGTAACTAACCATATATAGTAAAATGAGAAGTTCGTACGTTCAAATGTACTTAATCCCATAGAAAATCACCGAGAATAAACAATCATTACAAATCAAAAACAGCAGGAAGGGGGTGTGAGCGTTGCAGTATACACTAGATGATCTTTCCTCTTTTACAGGAGTGGATCAAGAGACGTTAACTTCCTATGAGGAAGAAGGTTTACTCGAATCACACGGGGACTTAGATCATTCACCGATATATGGATATGATAGCTTGCTTGCGCTTCAGCAGATTATGTTATACAGGGAACGGTCTTTGACCGTTAATCAAATTAAAGAACGAATGCAATCGGAACCGAAGGAACTACTGGGTAGATTGCATGATCATCGTCTACATTTACTCAGGGAATCTTCTCGAATTCATACGTTAATTCAGTCTGTAGATGAAACGATTGAGTCTTTAGAACTCCATAAGGAGGTCGAACCTGATCATTTATTTAGAGGTTTCAGCGAGGAGAAACGAAGTGAAAAAAAGGTGCCAAACCGCTCCTCAAGAGAAATTGAGATGGAGTTAAGTAACTCTACTACTCTGGTGCAGGAAGAATATTTATCATCCCAGGAGACGTTGGATATGATTAATGAACAGCTCCAACAGGCGATGGAGAGGGGACTCACACCTGCAAGTGAGGAAGTACAAAGAACGGTACGAATGCATTTAGATTGGGTTAAACAATTTTATACTCCGACGGCAACGATATATAAAGGCCTGGCAGATCTTTACGTGGACAAGATACAGTACAGGGAGATATATAATCGTTACCATCCGGGGATGGCAGAGTATATGCGCGACAGTATGCTCGTGCTGGCAGATCGGGAACTAGAGTAAGTGTAATCCTATAAAAAAACAGGCACCTTGAGATCAGTCTCGAGGTGCCTGTTTTTTAACGCTCTATTTATCTTATAGCTGTGCTGATAAAATTTCCACGAACTGTTCCAAAAATTCCTGATCCGCTTGGTCAAAACGGGATAAATGGGGGCTGTCTATATCCAGTACACCGAACAATTCTCCATTTTTCACAATAGGAACGACAATTTCACTTTTGGTTGCTTCATCACAAGCGATATGTCCAGGGAATTCATTCACGTTCTCCACCCGTATCGTGCGGCGCTGCTCAGCGGAAGTTCCGCATACGCCTCTTCCTATACCAATACGAATACAAGCAGGAAGACCTTGGAAAGGCCCCAAAACGAGTTCCTTACCATCATAAATATAAAATCCAACCCAGTTGATATCTGTTAAAAATACATTAAGCAAAGCAGAAGCGTTTGCCATATTGGCTATTGCATTAGGTTCATCATAGATTAAGCCTTTTAACTGACTGAGGACGGTATTGTATTGTTCCTCCCGTGTTCCTTCGTAGGCAGTGGTTTGAAATGACATGTGTAATCCCCTTCCAGAAGTCGCTAGTATTATGTTTCACATGTGTATAATGAGCAAAAATCATTATTATATCTAATTAATTGTATGTGATTGATCTCACGTAAGCAAGGGTAATGATGAAGTAAACGAAGGAAGTTTTATAAAATATACAATGGATATCATTCTATGTTGGTAGGCTATTTTAATCACAGAGAGGAGTTATTATATGCTTGCAGATACACAAAATTTATTTATCCGGATTCACATGCTTCACATGGCCCAAAGTGAAGATTTAACGGTAACTGGCGTACTTACCAAACTCGAAACACAAGGTTACAGAGTAGGTGAGCGTGAAGTGAAACAAGAGCTGGAGAGACTTACACAAGAAAATTTCCTGACTTCTCACGATGATAAATTTAGTATCACAGGAGCAGGAATTGCAGAATTTAAAGAAGTTCGTACCCTGCTTGGATCGGTCACGGCAGAGGTTGTTGAAACAGAAACTGTCTAGTTCGTTCCCATCCATCATATGATAAGAAAAAGAAAAAGCGCGTGCACCTCTATGGATGAACTGAACCCTATTAAGTAGACAGTTTTAAAAAAAGGATGCGCTGCTGTTTAAGCGGCAATGAGATGACTTCGGTATGCTGCGAGGCCACTGAAAAAGTCCAATATCTAAAATCAGGATGCCTTTCCTCAATATTGAGGAAAGGCATCCTGATTTTTTGTATAATAAAAGTATAAATTTCAGGTGGTGTCTCGGATGATTTCAAATCA
>NZ_JARBDA010000030.1:0-11505 GCF_036577645.1 Paenibacillus sp. GYB006
CTCGACTGTTAATCGAGTTGTCACAGGTTCGAGTCCTGTTCGGGGAGCCAGCGGCCCGTTGGTCAAGGGGTTAAGACACCTCCCTTTCACGGAGGTAACAGGGGTTCGAATCCCCTACGGGTCACTTAATATGGAGATTTAGCTCAGCTGGGAGAGCATCTGCCTTACAAGCAGAGGGTCGGGGGTTCGATCCCCTCAATCTCCACCATATAAATATCGCGGGATGGAGCAGCTCTGTAGCATGCCTAGCTCATAATCCGAAGGTCGCAGATTCAAATCCTGCCGCAACTAGAGTACCTGGAACTGTGGTGTAGAGGCCTAACATGCCTGCCTGTCACGCAGGAGATCGCGGGTTCGAATCCCGTCAGTTCCGCCATTTTTATTCTAAAGTAAGGCTCGGTAGCTCAGTCGGTAGAGCAGAGGACTGAAAATCCTCGTGTCGGCGGTTCGATTCCGTCCCGAGCCACCACTTATAAGTTAGCCGGTGTAGCTCAACTGGTAGAGCAACTGACTTGTAATCAGTAGGTTGGGGGTTCAAGTCCTCTCGCCGGCACCATTTCTATATGGAGGATTAGCGAAGTGGCCAAACGCATCAGACTGTAAATCTGCTCCCTTACGGGTTCGGTGGTTCGAATCCATCATCCTCCATCAGATTTGTTTTATAGAATTTTGTTATGGCGGTCGTGGCGAAGGGGTTAACGCACCGGATTGTGGCTCCGGCATTCGTGGGTTCAAGTCCCATCGATCGCCCCATTTTTAAACCTTATCACTATTGGGGATTAGCCAAGCGGTAAGGCAACGGACTTTGACTCCGTCATGCATAGGTTCGAATCCTATATCCCCAGCCATTTTAGTAAGAGCCATTAGCTCAGTTGGTAGAGCACCTGACTTTTAATCAGGGTGTCGAAGGTTCGAGTCCTTCATGGCTCACCATTATTATGCGCGTGTGGCGGAATTGGCAGACGCACTAGACTTAGGATCTAGCGTCTTTGACGTGGGGGTTCGAGTCCCTTCACGCGCATCCTTTTATTGCGGACGTGGCTCAGCGGGTTCGCTTCCCGTAGTCCGCTCCATCATTCGGCGCCATAGCCAAGTGGTAAGGCATAGCTCTGCAAAAGCTTGATCCCCAGTTCAAATCTGGGTGGCGCCTTCATCTATTTTAAGCGGGAGTGGCGGAATCGGCAGACGCACAGGACTTAAAATCCTGCGATAGGTGACTATCGTACCAGTTCAAGTCTGGTCTTCCGCATTTTTAGCCTGCGCCCTTAGCTCAGCTGGATAGAGCGTTTGACTACGAATCAAAAGGTCAGGAGTTCGAATCTCTTAGGGCGCGCCATTTTAATTAAATCAGCCGGTGTGGCAGAATTGGCAGACGCGCGCGACTCAAATTCGTGAGGGAAATCGTGGGGGGTTGATTCCACAACGGCCGGCATCATATATTACGGGATGTAGCTCAGCTTGGTAGAGCACCTGGTTTGGGACCAGGGGGTCACATGTCAAATCGTGTCATCCCGATTGTTATATGCGGGTGTAGTTCAATGGTAGAACTTCAGCCTTTGTGCTGGATCAAGCTGGACAACTTATTCTTGCTAAGTAAAATAAAAGAAGATCCATTCACTTTTAAAATGTCCTTTACAAAGGGTACATTTTATTTGGCGAATGGATCTCTTTTTTTAAAGAAGCGGGTGATGGGAATCGAACCCACGCTATCAGCTTGGTATCAGATAATATAACTATTCGGAATAAGGCTAACTAATTGAGATACTGAGGAAACTAGTCTAGTTAGCAAATGATCCCGGCTCGTTACGAGAAAACGTTAATTTAATAAGAACATACAAGCAGCCGCTCACACGACCGGTTGCATTTTCTTTAAGCTATTCGGCAGTTTACATGAACTTAGAATGTTAATATATGAATTAGTTTTCATTATTTTCAGGTCTTGTAGATGCTATATTGTAAGCTAGGTAACACGGAAGTAAGCATTCCTGCTAATAGAAAAGTAAACATAGTTTCAACTTTCATATGTTGACAAATGAGTGTTTGTAAGCGAGGACCGAAGTCCTCCTTTTTTTATTATGGCTTTAGCCAGTTGAGTGCGTGAAACGCGCGAAACAAAAAACCACCCGCTATGCGGGTGGAACAATCAAAGGTTTGACCACTAAGACCATTCCGATAGAATTGAGATGTTCAGGCTCAAAGAAAGGAATGGTCTTAGATGGCAAACAAGAGCTACAGCCTAGCTCACACAAAGTGGATGTGCAAATACCACATTGTATTCACCCCGAAGTATAGACGGAAAGAGATCTATAATCAAGTAAGAAAAGATCTAATTGAAATATTCAAACGTTTATGTAAGTACAAAGGAGTAGAAATCATAGAAGGTCACATGATGCCAGACCATGTGCACATGTTGGTAGCAATCCCACCCAAAATTGCAGTCTCATCATTCATGGGATATCTAAAAGGTAAAAGTTCTCTAATGATCTTTGAGAAACATGCCCAACTAAAATACAAATACGGGAATCGAAAATTCTGGGCAGAAGGATATTATGTAAGTACGGTGGGCTTAAATGAAGCGACGGTACGAAAATACATTCGAGAACAAGAAGCACATGACCAAGCAGTGGATAAACTGAGTGTAAAAGAGTACGAAGATCCATTCATCGGTAACAGAACAAAAAAGAAATAACCAGTTTAACTGGTAAGTGAAAGTGACAAATAACACTGAGCCTGAACAGATTTATGGTCAGGCTAGCGTCTTTAGGCGCAGTTTGGCGACAACGGGTTATACCCCAAGTACAAACCACCCGTTTTACGGGTGGTCCTGATTATTACTATACTTACCAGAGAACAAGTAGTGACTATTCGAGTTGTCCTTTTTTGGCTGTAGCTGGAGCGTGGTACTTCTGCGGCCATAATACAATAGGGATATCACCAGGACTTTCCATACGACATGGTGCACATGGCACTAAAAAGACTTTAAAGATGATTTTCTCATCTAAGGGGTTATTTATTTCTATTTACGTAAACGTATTCGTTTACGTATGTACAAATGAAACATATTAATAGTTATTGGTGAAGCTAGAACTAATACATAGTACTAAAGAGATGAAGCAACAAAAAAAGTAGCCTGGTTTATTTAAAGTATCCATTCAAAATAGTGTAGCTTGAGTTATACAGATCCGTCTAAAGTGCCTGATATATTTAGAATAAAAATTTTCAGAAGTTAAATTATTATAAAAAAACATTGACTGTAGAAATTAAAAATAAGGAGATAATTGAAGGTGTTGAATTAATTAATGACAAAAGAGTTTAAGGATTTCGTAAATTAATTCAGATCTTATTAAAATTATACTTGTTAACAAGTATAATTTGCCTTTATTTTTTACTTATTAGGAAGTTTACCATCAATTAACATATAAATAAAAAAGAAGCTACAGTTTAGCTTCTTTTTTATTTATATTGATTGCTAAAATACTAATAATATTAACTTTATTTAATTATTACTATTGATTATTACATTAATATTAGTTTATTATTAACTTTGCCTGTTTTTTCTAAGGTCTAAAATTGTATTGGAGGGAATTATATGAAATTAAAAGGTAGGAAGTGGGGAATTAGCATTGGTGCTATCCTCGTAATTGCTTCTATTGGTATTGGAGTACTAATAATGGGGGCATCAAGCGGAGCTGAAGAGGACAATCTAGAAATGGGAATTAATGTTACTACTTTAGATCATTTTAAAGATAAACCAATAATGAGTGGAAATGATGCGTTTTATTCGCAGTATGCATCTAAATCACTATTAAGCACTCTCAACTCAACAAGTCGTGAGACGGCAATTGAATCAGATCAAATTAAAGTTAATATTGAAATGGATGAAGACAATAAAGAGGAATTTAATAGTAAGCTAACGTTTATTCCGGCAGAGATATCGGGAATGCTTCATCTAGACAAGGACTATAATTTTGAGGCTAACGGAAAACTTGACGAAGTTATATTTGATGGTAGAACTGTTTATGTAGGATCCATGTTTGTAGACATCGACGGTGGCATTGGTGAAGGAGCACTGTCTATTAGATATGAACCTGAAAATGAAAAGATCGACCTCTCTATTACTCTCGGTGAGATGGATACAAATAGTAATGTTTTGTTGCCTTATGGAGAAGCATTTTTAACTTGGGATGAACTTACTAAAATAGACGAAATAAGAGCAGGTAAATAAGGAGTGAAATCATGAAAAAAATTAAAAAAATTAAAAAAATTACTCTATCTTTGTTATCTATGACAATTATTTTTGGCTTCACTAATGTTTCAAGTACTCAAGCCGCAGAAAAATATTATTATAAAGGTGCAGCATACAGTCCTGTAATGGAAATACAAGGAAGTGGGAAGCCTATAGACACTGGAAAATCTAGTATTGTATTATCAGTCGCAACAACGTATGATCAGCGCTCTACTGGTAAAGAAAGAATAAGAGTCTGGACAAGAGAAGAAGTTGTACGTAATTATTACGACGCCAACGCAACGACCCTCAACTATGTTAGAGTTAGATTCGGAAGCCCTGACAATATAACACTATTGGTGGATGAAACACAAATACTCCCAAAAGAATCTGTTGGTTGGAGAGATATTCCTGCCTTGGACTGGTTATTCTCTACAAATGTTTGGTTAAATGCTGCTTATCAAACATCAAAAGCTTTATCTGGTTCCATGAAAGCCCAAATTACACATAAAATCACAGATAATAATAAGGAAGCTAGTATAACTTTTTCAAACGGACTGCTCTCTGGACCTAAATCAGAACTGCCAGGAAGTATAAGTTACAAAGACGGAGATAAATATTATAACGGTATATTAAACACTCAAACTGGCGTAACAACTAAGAATGCGACTGCTTCTGGTCTAGGAACTTATTTTGGTTATAAGTACATACTGGGATCTGGGCAAACTGGTAAATTGACAGCAGCAGCTGATGCACTTTATGATATGAAAGATGCGGATGAATACGGTCATGGTTTGGTTTACTCTGTTAAAACGGGGAAAGCGAGTCTAACACATACAATAGGTGGTAGTTAATTTTGCTGAAAAAAATATTTGTTTATCTGCTAGTAGGAATAAGTTTATTATCCTTGATTTTTTCCATTTTAACAAAAAATCAAAAAGATCGCATTGACACTGAGATACAGCTAGCGTCTGAGGATTACTACTTAAAGATTATTGAGAATGCCAAGATAATAAAACAAGAAGTCGAGAATCTTAATAATAACGAGAGTAATAGTTATTATTATATTGAATCACAAATAATAAATATTAAGGATTACTATGAATTCTTCCGCTTACTTCATCATTTTTCTGATAATATGAAAGAAGATAGTTTTATCAAACGTGATGAGGCAATTACTCAATTGTGGAATCTTCTGAATATGAATGAAATAGGGACAGATGATTTTATTCATAATATATCAAATGAGTTGAGTAAGGAAGTCGAAAATTTAGAAAAATTAAATGCAAGTATCAAAAGCTAGAGTGATACGCTCCCATCATAGTAGACAGTAGAAAAAACAAAACTTCTACCTCTATCATGATGGGAGTTTTTGTAATGTCTAAAAGAAGCCCAATTCCATATGAAATTAAGATTCAGGTTGTAAGACGTTGCCTGCAGCATGAATCCAATCCCAACTACGAGGCAAAACAACTGGGGATCCATAAAAGCACGGTTACCGAATGGATAAGAAAATATCAAGCAGGTGGAGTGGAAGGTTTAAAAAAATCGAAAGGTTGGAAAGCTTACTCCAAAGAGTTACGACTGGCGGCGATACAAGATGCACTTTCTGGTGAACACTCTGTACGATCAGTGGTGAAAAAGTACTATATTTCGAGTAAATCTGTGTTAGAGAGCTGGATTTCCAAGTATACTGAAGGGGCGAAAATGAAACCAACTCCGAAAAGGATGGGATCCCCTCATATGAATAAAGGACGGAAAACGACTTACGAAGAACGTATTGAAATTGCACAATAAACTGTACCCTACAGAATAGACACTTTGAAAAAAGTCTATCCTGTGGGGTACTTTTGTTTATAATAAGAAAAAACATCAGAGCGAATAAAGATGACCAAACGATTATTTACGGAAAAAGAACAAGCCCAACTAAAGCGTAATCCTCATGTCCGATCTGTTAGCAACAAAGCGATCACGTATACAGATGAGTTTAAACGACTCTTTATTAATGAAAATAAGAATGGAAAGTTACCCAGAACTATTTTTGAAGAAGCTGGCTTAGACGCTGAAATAATCGGCATAAACCGCATCCATTCTGCAGGAAAACGTTGGCGTGTGGCTTATCGTGAACACGGAGATAAAGGACTGCAGGATACAAGAAAAACAAACTCTGGTCGCCCCTTAGGGTGAGAATTAAGTTTAGAAGAAAAGATTTTACGACTAGAAGCAAAAAATCGACTATTACAGGCTGAGAATGAACTTTTAAAAAAGCTCGATCTACTCGAAAGGGAGATGTTGAAGAAGAAATCAAACTCGTAACAAAACAGAAGTATGAATTAATTCGTCAGACCATTGAAAAATATCAGCTAAGTCGCTTGGTACACTATTTGTGTAAAACGATCGGTGTATCTCGTTCTGGCTACTATAATTATTTCCACGAAAAGTCAGTACGAAAGCTTAGAGTACGCAATAAAGCAGATGAAAAAGTAAGAGATATCATTTTAAGAGCTTATCATTTCCGTCGAAGAAAGAAAGGTGCTCGTCAAATTTATCATATCATTTACAACTTAAAACGAATTCGTCGCATCATGAAGAAATTCAATATATTTTGTCCGATCCGAAAAGCGAATCCTTATCGTCGGATGGCGAAAGCGACGCACGAACATCGTACATGTCCAAACCTCTTGCAGCGCCAGTTTAAACAAGGTGTTGCAGGCAAGGTATTATTAACGGACATCACTTACTTATCCTACGCCCACGGTAAACGTGCGTATTTGTCGACGATAAAAGATGCCGAAACGAATGAGATTTTAGCCTATGAAGTATCTGATAAGATCACTCTAGATATTGCTTTAAATACGCTACGCCAATTAAAACGCAATCATTCGCACTTTGTGAAAGATGCATTTATTCATTCAGATCAAGGATTCCACTACACAAATCCCCAGTTTCAAAAGTTGGTAAAGAAAATGAAATTAGGACAATCTATGTCACGCCGGGGAAACTGTTGGGATAATGCACCACAAGAATCTTTCTTTGGACATTTAAAAGATGAGATCGATTTAAAGACCTGTGAGACCTTACACGATGTGAAACGTGAAGTGAGAAGTTATATGCTCTATTACAATCATTATCGTGGACAGTGGAACCTAAAGAAGATGCCGCCTGCAAAATACAGACAGCATCTCCTTCAAGTGGCTTAGCTTTTTTTAAAGTGTCCTTTACAAAGGGTACAGTTTACAAAGTGAATGGATCTTATTTTATTTTACTTAGCAAGAATAAGTTGTCCAGCTTCATCCAGCACTTGGTACACTGACTCCGAGTGAGTAGTGATATTAGATAATATAACTGATCGGAATAAGGCTAACTAATTGAGATACTGAGGAAACTAGTCTAGTTAGCAAATGATCCCGGCTCGTTACGAGAAAACGTTAATTTAATCAGAACATACCATACAAGCAGCCGCTCATACGACCGGTTGCTTTTTCTTTAAGCTATTCGGCAGGCTAGTTCAATAACCTGTGTTTTTATATGTATAAAAATGTATAATATAGTTTGAAAAGGGGAGATGGAGCTATGTCGCAATCACTAATTTTTGATATGGATGGAACATTATTTCAAACAGAAAAAAATATTAGAGACATCACTCGAAGATGCTTTTGATCGTCTAAGGTCACTAAATGAATGGGATAGAGCAACGCCTATTGAAAAATACCGTGAAATTATGGGAGTGCCTTTACCAAAAGTTTGGGAAGCATTATTACCCAATCATTCTGATGAAGTAAGAAAAGAGACGGATGCTTACTTTCTGGAAGTGTTAATAAAGAATATACGATTTGGGAAAGGTGCTTTATATCCAAACGTAAAGGAAATTTTCACTCATTTAAAAGAAAATAATTGTTCAATTTACATAGCAAGTAATGGTTTAAAAGAATATCTAAATGCAATTGTGAGTCATTATAACTTGGATAATTGGGTTACTGAGACCTTTAGTATTCAACAAATTGAATCTTTGAACAAGTCGGACTTAGTCAGAAGTATTATCGTAAAATATGGGATTACTAATGCAGCAGTAGTGGGAGACCGCCTATCAGATATAAATGCAGCAAAAGACAACGGTTTGGTTGCCATAGGATGTAATTTTGATTTTGCACAAAGCGATGAACTTACTCAGGCTGACATCGTTATAAACGATTTGATTGAGCTGAAGACACTATTACTACAGTAGATAAGAAAAAATATGACGTTAGTATTTAGAAGGTCAACAATGAAGATTGAACCACTACACTTATAAAAGTTCGATCAACTAACGAAGAAATTTAGTTCAAATATGGTAACATAAGGATATATTTTTGAGGTTAGGTGTGAGGTACCCATGAAAGATCAAAGGGAAACGAACTTGGGCATAATTCAAGTCTCATATATTTTTGGAATAATTGCATTCTTATCAATGTTTTTATTTACTGTACTTAGCATTACATTTTCAATATTATCATTAATTTTAAGTTTTATAGCAATAGGGTTTAACGCAAGACGGGTGATAATATGGATGATAAAATTACTTGATTTATTGCAGGGGCGACGTTTGCAGTCACTTTGATGAAAGTGATGGCGAAAATCCTTAAAGACGCAAAAAAGAAGTAATCCACCCCAACTCTGACAAGTTGATGGATTACTTCTGCTGTAGCAGGGCTTGATACAACTGACTGTATACCCGCCCTTGCCTTATTATTTTGCTTTATTATACAGAAGATGCGAGGTGCAATCAATTGGAGCTGGATATGATGAATGTGATGGATACCATCGCGAATAACCTGCAGCGCCTATGAATCTCTCATGGACTTTTGAGTCGAAATTCTGATAAAATGTACATGAAGACGTTGGTGGAAAAAATTGTAAGCAAACGATACCAGATGACGACAATATAAAAAAGACATACGACAAGGGGCTAGCTTATCGTATGTCCTAACGTTACTTCAGGACTTATTAGATAATGTATCTTGTTTTATAAACGCCTTTAATCTCCATAGGAGGGAATAGGCTCGCCACTGTCTGTTCTTCAAATAAATAAATATTTTGCCATGTACCTCCATTTACCTGAGCATAGACTTCAAAGCTAGGATATCCATCGTGCATACCTTCGAGTTCGATTTTCCCTTGTTTATTGGCATAAACATAGAACTTATAGTTTACCGCTGGGGCAACACCAATTAACGGATCGGCAACGGCTCCTTCACAAAGGACTCTGATCCAATCACTATTTTCTCCGAGAAGATGAGAAGCATCGAGCTTGGCTGTTATGCCAGATACGCTAGCTTGGCCAGTTGAATAGGTAACTTTTCCGGTGTTTCTGTTTGTAAGTCTTTCAGTAGTTATCCCTGTTTTAGCATATTTGTTCCAATCGCCTGAGTTGTTATCGAATTTGAAATTAATTTGTTGAACCGTACGGTATGAAGCATTTTCCATGTCTTTAGAGAACGTTCGATTGTCACCTTTGAAATCTACTTTGTAAGCAGGACTTGGGGGATCAAAAGGTGAGTTTACCCAAGCTTCTGAAATAAATGAGATAATACGAACAGCAAATGAAATAGCCATGTAAGGCACCTCCGTGTTTTTTCCTGCTATGAGCAGGATTAGTATATGAAGTCACTCTACTAACGAGCTCTTCATATATAGGGGAGTTTTATAATGGCTTTTAACAACCAGAGAGGGTGGTTTTTTTGAAAAAGTTATCTATTTTTTTTATGGCAATATGTTTTGTTTTCGTTGCGGCAGGTTGCAGTAAGGCGAATGGAAAGTTTGAATTTCTAATTCCAGAAGATTACGTTGGATGGGCTTATATCATATACGATCAATCAGAGTATCCAGAGATTAAGAAGGAGAACGGAGTAACTACCTTCCGAATTGGAGAGGATGGCATCCTTAAAACATCTAACAAAGATGCTTTTTATGGTACTTCTACTGACAGATACTTTTATGTAGACGAAGAAGGAAATAAGGTAAAGGAACTTGACCAAATAGAGGATATTCATAATAAGGGCGCAGGAAAGATGGACGGAGGAGGCGGAGTCAAGAACGGTGTAGAATATACTATCGAAGCTCTTCCTGTTGTCGAGTCCTTTTTTGTAGGGGACAAGAGTTTGATGAAGAACTACAAAGAAGTTTATCCAGAAGACGAAATGGAACAAACAAAGTAAACAACATTATTAACTAAAGCAAGAGCAGCGCGATATGTACGCTGCTCTTTTTTAATTAACAATGTTATAAATAAAAGCAAAGGATTTCAATTTTCAGACCATTTTATACATACTTGAAATTTACCAACTGTTAAAATATGTTTTTTTGTGATAAAATAAGAACATACGACCAGACCTTTACTATTATCAAGAACAAGCAACTCAAAGTTTTTTTAACGCTGCTTTAGGGAAATTCGTTCAAACTTTCTCAAATGGATACGGAACATACCTTACTTATAAAGTTTCCGGGAAAGTACCTTATATGTCTAAACTTATGGATAAAGCGAGAAATCAAAAACCTTTTCCATATACGAACTGGTCACTCACTGCAGGTTCTTGGATGGTTTCAAATCAAGTACCACTCTGGGGGGATGTTATTAACGCTCCAGTACCTCCAGCGGGAACAAAAGAAGTTATTGTTTATCTAAGCAAGACAGGAAAAGATAATACATGGCACTATCGTACACGGTTCACAATCAGTCCTTCCGGAAGTGTAACTTATAAAACATGGACTGTAGGTATCTAATTATACAAACGGGATATCAAAGCATAATTGGCAGCGGAGGGGTTAATTTGGCAGAGCTTGATATTCAGGATTTCTTATATGTTAAAAGCTACAGTATCATCGGTATACTTTTTATTATGCTTGTAGCGAATACCTTTATTCTTACTAGTAAGAATAAAGGTATTCCAGTTGCAAAGATTCTTATTAGCACTCTCGGAACGACTGCTTTTGTGTTTATTATTAATGCTATTATCGTAATCATTCGAAATTAAGTTCCTCTTGTTCTCATATTCGTTTCGTAATGTTTTTAAAAAGACAAAACCTAGAATAGACATCATGAAAAAACATTCTATACTGCTATCTGGAGCCCTTATTAAAAAGAATTAATCCACATCTAAAGATGATTCCTGTACAGTACGAGGCCACTGAAAAAGTTGCGCTTTTAAATTAGTAATTGTTTCTCAAAACAAAATAGATCACTTCCTGTTTAGTTTTTGAATAGGAAGTGATCTATTTCTTTTATATTGACTTACTTCTCTGCT
>NZ_JARBDA010000031.1:0-8487 GCF_036577645.1 Paenibacillus sp. GYB006
ACTTTCCTGCGCAGTACGAGCGTCTACGTAAAATGCACTTATGCGGTTGAACCGCCGTATACCGAACGGTACGTACGGTGGTGTGAGAGGTCGGCTACTCTTCTAATGGGTAGCCTCCTACTCGATTAATATCAACCGTAAATATTGACCGTTTTTGTTTGTTTTTATTGTGATTACTAATTCATTGTTTATATTGAATTAGTCTTTGTGCCTCACATGCTATAGCAGCAGTTTTCTCCCAAAGAATTAAGCTGTCCCACTGTTAAACCCTTTGGTATCAAGCAGTTTTAGTTTGATCCGGCCTTCCCTCAGTAATATCTAAAAGGCTTGATTTGATAATTATAATCGATATCGATTATAATTATACTCAATATCGGGTAAAATTATCATTTGGAGGTGTTTCATTTTGTCAATTATTGAAAGCACACAGGAGAAAATTGTAGAGCTAGAGCGGGCTTTAGAGCAATTTTCACTAATAAAAGACACGTTGCCCTTAGATGTAAGATTCACTACTCAAAGACTAATAGATAATCAGCTTAATGAATTAAAATATCGACTTGAAAAACTAACATTCTTACGATCGGATAAAAAGTGTACTGTTTGTGATCATTGGATACGTGAAAATGAAGATCCCATACACTTGTTTTACCAATACAATAACTCTGTCGAGCCAGC
The DNA here is from genome assembly GCF_036577645.1 of Paenibacillus sp. GYB006. Lineage (NCBI taxonomy): Bacteria > Bacillati > Bacillota > Bacilli > Caryophanales > Paenibacillaceae > Paenibacillus > Paenibacillus sp. GYB006. The sequence continues at coordinate 676 of NZ_JARBDA010000031.1, forward strand.
AAGTGTTACTGTTTGTCCTTCTTGCATTGGTGCCATGAAAAAAGTAATGACAACAAATGAAGCGGAGAAGCTGTGGGGACTAATACCAGGAACAATTAAACAAGATCGCAGGCTTGGTAACCTTCAGGAATTTGAAAAAGTAGGTTTGGTATATCATACGGGGCGTTACATCAAAATTCATGAGATCGTTATGAAGAGTTATTATGAGCCTAAAATACAAGAACGTCAAAGAAAAGAAAACCGTAAAATTAAAGATAGCCAAAAATCTGTTAAATAGGTGAATCTCTAAATCCCTGAAAGAAATATGGTTCCACTGCTCATTAATTAGTTAGTTTTGTCAGGCCAGATGTGGGCATAGCTGCCTTCTGTAAATGATGTTGAGAAAAAGACAATTCAGATGTTACCTGTAGGTGAAATATATACAATAGGTGGGGTTTCTGTGGGAGAAGATAAACGGTATGAGATACATTAGGTTACTGACCGGAAGTATAAGGTAAGTGTATATGAATTGATGATTCGCTTAAATGTTGATTATGTTGAAAGCCCGGAAGAAGTCCTCCGTATTACTGAAACAAATTGAATTAGTGAGTCATCCAAATAATGGATATAGATAACATAATATGTCTAGATAATATGCTGCCTCGAATCCATAAACTATTGATAGTGAATACTTTACCATTAAAAATCATTCCCTCAAGGGTGTATTTTTAATGTATCTGATTTCTTAGTAAGGAGTTCCATTCTTCGGTAAACCCCATGGATTTTGTGTCCACTTCATCTTCCAAGCAGTTATCAAAATTTCTATAGTCCACATCAAGGTATATTCACGGGTTATCCTTTTTGATCTTCTCCTTTTCTTCATGTTTTTGAAGAGCTGGATATAATGCCTCACTTTATACGGGCCGCCATAGTTTTTTCCTGTAGTGTGCAATGGCGAGTTCTCTTTGAGATTTATAAATACAAATTACAATGAATTTAGGTGGTACATTGGATTCTTAAAAGTTATGTTCAACCTCATGACTTAAATTACCACAATTTATTGTAATGTAGTTTGATAACTGGGTTCAAAATGATATTTCTATGTAATCGATTATCTCCATAAGGAGATGACAAAGTTGGTATCCAAATACGTAATGATTATAAATTTTTATGAGATTGTATTTGAAAAAAATATCATTTTGTTAAAAAAGTGAGACAGTAAATCTGTGATAGTTAGTTCTTTGGAGGATGGCTGATTATCAATAATGAGATCTATATCAATGAGTAGATCTAGTCACGAAAAGTAATTATTTTTTTATATTTTTTTAGTATTCCTTCCTCTTTCAACAATAAAAAAGCTTCACATAAAATGTCTCGTCCTGTTCCATTTGCCGAAGCAACGTGCGAGCAGACTTACTTATATTATGTTGGAAGATGTCCTACAACATTATCTGAATTGAAAAAGATATGTAAAATCTCGAGTTATTAGCCCTAATAAAACTCGTGAAATTTAAAAAGCAAGGGCAACTAGGCGCCCTTGCTTTTTGTTTTCGTTTTTTTTCGTACTTTGAGATTATTTCTATGAGCAAAATCTATAATTTCCTTAGATAATTGTTTGGCTTTTTCTTCATTCATCTTTATCTTCATTCTGCACTCTCCCACAAGCTTTTTACATTATAGTATCTCCCTTTATATCTGGATATATACGGGCGTTCTAAAGGTCCTCTACCGCTGCATACAATACATTAACTTAGCAACATATCTACAGTGTTGCAGAGATAATGGAGAAAAGAGGAGATAAAATGTTTAAAGGGGAGACGATGAGAAAGGTAAGATCAGATAAAAAAAGAGCAATCGCTGCTCCAATTAGTTTGAGTGCATATGAGATTTTTTCAAAGCTTAGCTATGTTTGTGATGCTCCCATCAAACTCATTGGAGAGTTTATCATTATAGAAGGATATAAATCTGCGTCTCTTATTGATGAACTGCAGCCATACTTCAAAAGAGATCTTCAGTATGAGAACAGATACATATTTGGAAACTCAGAGCGGGAATCATTTAAAATGAAACTCAATTCTAAGAAACGTCTATACATGAGGTTCCTGGATCGGGACCATGAAAAGATGGCTTCTTTGGCTTATAGCTTAGATAGTTCCATCCAAGTGGCAGCATCTTTAATTTTGACAAAAGTTATTTATAGAGCAGATCTGATGTATCCTATTATGTCCAGGTTTATAAGAAATATACTGAGTGATAAAGATGAGGCAAAACTTCGAGCAATTACTAAACATCTTAATTCGGTTAGTTCAGATGATCATATAACGATGACTGCGGTGCTTTCCTATTTATTAGAGAAGGGGATAAGGGAACAAAAACGCATTATAAACATCTTGGAGGAAATAGATCGTTAATAGGGATCTGTGAAGGATCTAGTTGGGTTAATGACACATGTAAGGATCAGGAAGGGGAGCTCTCGATATATGAGGTGTGATGTAAATTTAATTTAACACGTACGTTTACGTATACGTAAACGTACGTGTTAAAAATTACAATTAGTAATTCCCGCTACATAGGAGTTGAATCGGGGTAGATGAATTTAAAAATTTTATAGCGGGTGCTCCTGGATTACTGGGAGGCCTTTATTTGTCCTATGGTTGTAGCTTGGTTTTAACCAAGGTGAGTTCAAAGGAAGTTTCTGAATCCTGATGGGCATCTGCTTCTGAAAATGGTCGGCTGATGGAAGAATAGAGCATCTGTACAAGGTGCTTTACGTTTCTGTCCCTCGTTTTATACCCCGCTACCAGAGAAGTCAAGACTGCCTCCTGTCCGCTCCGCTTTTGGCTTCGCTCCCATCAAGCAGTCAAGCATAAGAGAGCATAATGATTCCGCTTTGGTTTTATCATCATGAAAGGTGCCAAGTGATGGCACCAGTTCTTAAAAAAATTAAAGTAGCTGCCTTAGTAAGTTAAATAAGTCTAATAATTCGTAAAGTGCGCTAGCATAATCTACTAGGAAAGCAAAACGCTTGGATTCCAAATAAAACATCAACAATCTACTTTGCATTTGATCTTTAATTCTTTTTGTCATGTTGGTCACTCCCTTAAGGTAATGACCAACGTAAATCAATCTCTTCAAAAAAAAGATAATCAGCGAACATTTAGTTAAAAAACCTGCGAATTTAGAAAAGAGGGTGACTGTACTCCATTCTCCTCGGACAACCTAAACACCAAGAATTACAATATCAACTCCTATATAAATGAGCCTTCTGAGGATCTACCTAACTAGATGGCGAAATTTTTTATAAGGTAAGATATTTTTTAGACAATCATCAAAAGTATTTTTTCGATCTCCTAAGTATGAGTAAAGTGGATGGTGAGTGGAAAATCCGAATAGTCGATGAAGAGGAAATGCTAAGGAATGCGAATCCAGATGAAGCGATCATTGTCCACAAAAGTGATAGCGGGGAGTGATCGGAATGAAACGCTGGCTTCGATATGGCATGCTTGTTTTTATCTTTTTTGTGAGCTGTACACTGCCAATAGCAGACGCAGCCGATCCGGATAAAATTTTTAGCAATAATATTTCGTCAAATCTATTTAATACTGACCACGAAGTAACCAGCGATGGATCTCCAGCCTATTACCAAATTGATGTTACTTCAAAAACAGAAGACGGAGATGAAGAAGAGAACGTTTTTTCCCAAGCATTTTCAACGGTTGGCAGCTGGATATCAGGGGATGCAGTTAAGGATTCAATCATGGCACAGTTTTATGAAGCCATGAACTTTATGGTCAATATCTTATTTAAAATGAACTTATACATGACCAATGCCATGTTAACCGTTCTTGATTATGCATTTGATTTTGATGTAGTAAATACGCTGATTGAGCGTATTGAAGGAGTCATGCAAAGTTTAACAGGCATTTCCTCGATGAGTTTTAGTAGTTTGGGACTGTATGGAAAGTTAATTGGAATCATTGGAATTTCTATTGGCTTACTATTCGCTTATCAGTATTTATTCAGAAACGCACAAATTGAAGCCGTCGGAAACTTGGTGAAGACATTTCTAATCTTGGTAGTTACGCTGTTGTTCTTTAGTAACTATGCTACGGTGCTAAAGGGAGCTAACTCTCTAACGACCGAAGCTTCGGCCATTATCATGGGAGCTGGTTCGGGTCTTAGTGAAGACGGTACAACAAGTGGAAGGCAAAGCATGGGAAACAATATGTGGGATCTATTTGTACATCGTCCCTATTTATATATGCAATATGGCACAGATAAGGAAAGTGAGGTAGGAGTAAGCCGGGTTGATGAGTTATTGAGCACACCACCAGGACAGGTGCGGCAGGAATATGTAGAAAAGGTGGAAGTTAAAAAATTAGGAAATGGAATGATGACTTACGTACAAGTACCAGAGCGCTTAGTTTTTACTGGACTGTATACCGTAGTTAACGGAATTACTTCCCTGCCGATATTCGCTCTAGCGCTACTTATCATTGTTCTGCAGTTTTGGTTTTTGGCCGTGGCCGCACTTGCACCATTTTATTTACTCATTGCAGCATTCCCGGCAGGCGGTGGTGTATTTCGTAGGTATATGGAAGAACTGGCCTTGCCGCTTATTCTTAAACTGGGTGTATCGTTTATAGCGCTGATCGTGTTCACCATGTCCGAGATCGTATATCAGGAAGGGAACACTGATAGCATCGGATACATTGCCGTTGCCATCATCGAGTTTGTTATCCTGGTGCTTATCTTTTTGATTCGTAATCGCTTAATTAGAATATTATTTGCTGGCAACCAGGTTGCACGTCAACTAGCGATAGAAGCGTCACAGCTCGATCGCCGGATGAATGGGGCTAGATATAAAGCGACTCGCGGAGCTGCTCAAGTAGCAGGAATGATGGCGGGTGGCCCAGCGGGAGGAGCTGCGGCTGTAGCGGCCGTAGATAGTATGGAAAGTGGTAGAGATCATAGCTCCGCGGCGGCACTAGAAAATGAACGCCTGGATGATACAGATAAAAATGCTGCTTCCAGTACGCTTACAGATAACAGTTTTGAGGATATTCCTCCGCTACAATCAGAAAGTTTAGGAGATCCACCACCACTAGGAGCTAGTGGAAGCGGGATGAGCGCCAGCATGATAGCAGGGGTAATGGCTGGATCTACTGGAGATTCGAGAGCAGAAGTAGCTGCCACAAGCTCCGTGAGAGATAGGGATACAGGTACTGCACCGCAAACAGTATCTCTAAACGATACGAAAGGAAAAACTAGCGCTACGGGAGACTTAGCGAGACCGCGTAGCACAACGAGCGGACAATTTCCTGAAAACGTTACACCGTTATACGGAAATTTAGGTGTATCAGGGGATACAGGTTATGAGGACGCTACTACTAGACCTAATCATTATTTCACGGGTGATGGTAGTTTGAGAAATCAATCGGAGTCCTTAACCGGTGGACAAGGATCTTCAGATCGTCAAGACTATTCAGGTTATGATGCTTCCTTGTTTTCATCTATGCCGATGGAGGATCAAGCTATAGACTCGCGGCCACCTCATAGCACAGCTAACAGCGGACAAGCACCACAGACCGTACCTCTTAGTGTCATTTCTAATAAAGAACATCTATATTCAGAACAAAGCCAAGGGAGTAATCAAAGAAGACAGCAGCAGGAGAATTTCCGAACATCCAGGGGGATAGAGTCACTTGGAAGCGGATTTCAAAATCGTCAAACAGGACACCTAGAGCATCCCACACCTATACGATCAGGGCAGCAGGAAAACCGTGTACAAAGTATACCGCTACATTCTTCAGGTACTCAGCAGGAGAAATTCCGAACCCGAACATCTAAGAAGGGAGAATCACTTGGAAGCAGGGGAGTAGATCGTCAAGCTGAAAACCATGAGGAGTCCACACCTATACGTTCTGGGAAACAGGAGAACCGTGTACAGAGTATACCGCTAGATCCTCGTAATAGAGGGAGCGATGAGTCATGAAGGAACGAGTAATGAAATGGCTTGGGACGATGATTGCTTTAGGTATGATAGCTTTGCTTATTGGGTCAATCATTGAAGGAAATCGGATTGAACAAGAAAAGGCTGCTGAAGAGAAGCAGCAGCCTGTTACCGAGGAGAAGCAATCTGTTCGCAAGTATTCCCCAAATGAAGAAGCGGAAGCAGAGAAGTATGCGGAAGAGGTGACTGCTCCAACAGAAGAAACGCAGACAGAGATCCAAAAGGTTATTCCGGAGTTTCTGAAGTTGTACGTACCGTTCAACATTGAAAACCCAGATGAGTTTTTGAAAAAGTCTCTACCTTATGTAACTGGTAACTTGTATAAGGCATTTGAACAGGAGAAGCGCCGGGGAACGCTAACGATTGTTAAAACGAAGGTGCTTAGTGTAGAGCTAGAACCACAGAAAGAGGGACTGGAGGAACAGTGGTGGAATGCGGATATTGAGGTGGAGCATACCGATCAGGACGGCCAAACGAGTACAAGTACGTTAGCTTATATCATTAAGGTCAACATGATTGATGGTAAATGGAAGATTGATGATTTAGCTGTACGTTCAAGGGCGTGGAATTCATGAAGAAATTCACAATACTTGGCGGTTTGGCCTTCATTCCTATACTTTTTGTTGGTGCCTTATTTGTACTTATGTTAATGGTCATGATGTTCAGCAGTTCAGATTCTGAAGGTAATTATGGGGGCGGCGGATGGGGGAGCGGAATTATATCTTCTTTGGGTGAATCTGAGATTCCAGCAGAGTATATTCCAATCTATCAGGCGGCCGCAGAAAAATATGGAGTTCCTTGGAACCTCTTAGCGGCAGTACACCGAATTGAAACTAGGTTCTCTACGTTAGATCCTATGATTTCGTCCGTTGGGGCAGAGGGGCACTTACAATTCATGCCTTGTACTTTTATTGGATGGGGGCATAGCTCTTGTAGTGGTTCAGGGGCTGGAAACTTCAGCGATGAGGAAAAAACTAGTTTGGATTTAATCTCTAAGTATGGTGGATATGGTGTAGATGCAAACGGTGATGGCAAAGCGGATATGTGGGATTTAGAAGATGCGGTCTTTTCTGCAGCAAATTACTTGGGAAAGAGCGGAGCGGCTTCTGGTAACATTGAAAAAGCACTATATCAATACAATCACAGCCAGGAATATGTATCAGAAGTAATGAAATACGCTACGCTTTACGTGACAGAAGGATACGATGCTATTATAATTCCGCAACCGGGTAAGGCTGGATTTAGTCGTCCGGTCAACGGCCAAGTTACATCCGGATTTGGCCCACGTACCCATCCCGTTACGGGCGAAGTAGGAAAACCACATGAAGGCGTAGATTTTGCTTGTTCGCATGGACAACCGATACCCGCATCTAAAGCCGGAAAGGTTATTATGGCTGGCTGGCAAGATGCGAGTAATCCAAGTGAAGGTTACGGTCAGTATGTACGTGTGGACCATGGGGGTGGCTATGTTACTACCTATGCGCATCTGTCTTCCATTAAAGCTCGTGCTGGGGATCAAGTATCTGCAGGAACCGTGCTTGGTGGATGTGGGTCAACTGGCAGTAGCACCGGGAACCATCTACACTTTGAAATCATTATCAATGGTGTAAAGGTAAATCCTTTGCTGTTTGTAGGGGAAGTATATTCCGCAATCCGATAATGAGCGCGCCATCCATTGTATGTATCCTACCCATTAGAATTCCTGTAAAACGAAAAATTTGGAGTTTGAATAAAAAAGAGCGCCTCTGTACGATGGGAGTACGCAACGGGTCAAAAGCCCTTAAAATCCACATCAGGAGGTCGCTCTAACATGAAGTTTA
>NZ_JARBDA010000032.1:0-8181 GCF_036577645.1 Paenibacillus sp. GYB006
AAGATGTGTGTAGCTCATGGCGGATTCTCCTTGTAGGTGTTGTGTGGTAACTCCATTCTACACGAATCCGGCCATGGGCCATTTTTAATTTTGAACTAGGTGTCGCACTTCATATTACAATCCGTCACTCTATATTCCCGCTATAAATAGAACCTTGAAATAATATCCAAGGTTCTCTGTTAAAAGTCGATATACAGAGGAGGATAAATGATGTTGGTCAGTCCTTCTTATATTGACCCATTTCTTCCTTTCACGTCCAGCTAATTGACTCCACAGCAGACGTTAAATCCTCCATACCAGGTGTCGTATAGATCATTGTCATCTGAATATTAGGTGTCCCATCTTTCTTAAAGTGTCCCATTAACATAGCCACTTGCTGCAAGTCATTACCAGCACTAATCAAATCGTGACCAAAAGTATGCCTTAAGGCATGACAAGTCAAGTGATCAATTCTTGTACGGCTTCTATAATTCTCAATCATATGCTGTACACCGCGAACAGATAATTGCTTCGATCTCTGTGAAACAAAAACATACGGACTCGTATCATCTCGATCATCAAAGTAACTCTGCAATGCAGAACGAACTTCATTGTTTAGCGGTACTTCCCGGTCTTTATCTCCCTTTCCTCGAACATATGCGCTGCCGGACCTTACACTCATTATTACCTCTTTTTTCTGAAGATCACAGAGTTCATGAACTCGAAGGCCCGCCCGAAGCATGAGAAGCACAATTGCATAATCCCGTTTGCTATTTTGCCCGCGCACCTCCCTCAGTAATGCATTCTGTTCATTTCGAGTAAGCCACTTTGGCGACCGTCTAGCTGCCGGCGGTTTTTTAATTGGACCCACCGGATTATCTTGGATAAGTCCCTGATCGGCAAAAAAACGAAAAATCGCATTTAAATGAACAAACGTAAGTTGCATCGTGCTCGGCTTGGCAGGCTGCCCTCCTCTTCCTCCGGAAAGCAGCATATACCGTTTGTAATCCGCTATATCTTTTTGTGTGGCTGTCCCGGCATCAGACAGATCCGGATCAGTTCCTTTAATCCAATTCTCAAACTTGTTCCACGTAGATAAATAATTTAATATGGTCCGCTCGGATACTCCTGACTTACGTAGATGATTTTCAAATAATCCGAACATAGTAGACATGTGCATTTTACTCCTTATCCAAGTCAAATTTGTCTTATTATTATGATTCTTGACGTTTTGTCCGGAGTAGAACAGCTTGTTGATATACTTGAAAAAGATCATCCCCCCAAGTACCTAGCGCATCACATAAGTTGAACTCATTAGAACTGTTAAACAAATTTTGAGCTAGTTGAACGATCTTACGATATCCACTAGAGAGGTAACCATAAGCTTGGGATTCCAACTCTTCTCCATTCTCATCAAGTTCATAAATACGATCAATAACTACCCTTTTTTCTTTAGTCCAAAAATCTTCTTCTACTATTTCTTTTTCTTCAAACTTATACATCCAATCAAACGGTCGTTCACCAAATTTCCCGTTGACCTTATTATAAATTTCCGGAAGTGCTAATACATAACAAGCTGATTTGTACTCCGAATCTTGTTCGGCTTTATAAAATTCAACAAGCATCTCAAAATTATTTTTATGTTCATCTGTTACAAAATACATTTCAATTCACTCTCCTTATGTATTGGTAATATTTACTTACAACCATTCTTCGATTCGATCACCGTTGACTATTTCGGCTCCTTCATTTCGCTTCTATAGAAGATGACAAGTTTATTTGCGCTTAGCAAACGGTAGAATCAGGGTTTGCTACATTTATTTTAACACAACTCGTCATCTTTTGTATAGAGAAGATGACGAGCGTTGTTGTATATCTTCTAGCTTCAACTAAAAGAGAAACTTGGAAGCATTGATAAAGTTTCATAAAAAGGTTATGTTTAAAATTTTTCTTACATATTATATAAGTATCAAATACAGAACTTTTACCTATTCCGTATAGATCCAAGAAATAGCTTACTATTACAAATTTAAAGACACCGATCATAACTTAATGATCGGTGTCTTTAAAACTTCTATCTAGACTAATAGTTTTCTAGCTCTGTATAAATATCTTTAATTAAGACATCGACTTCTAATACTGCAGAGTCATCATTATTAAAGAATATAGAAGGTTTTATACCTTCCTCTTTCAAGTGTGGTAATAAATCATCTATAAATTCATATAAAACTATCGATTCACTCTTATATAATTCCCATTCCTTAATCGCACATGCTTCTGCAAACTCTCTTTTTGGCCAGAAAGGAAATAATAGATTCCCGTTATCGTCTGACGTTAAAGCCCAACCATTATCATAGAGAGCCCAAACTTCTTCATTATCGGCTATTTTTTTAATAAAATATTCATAACGAATATTTGAAGGTAATTGAATAACAGCTTCAAATTCTTTTTTATCCATTCCAATCCCTCATTTATTTTTATCATAATTAATTGTATCCATTTTTACTTAATGGATATAGTAACTGAATGGAACTAATATATCAAATCAAGCAGCGCTTTTTAAACAGAACTGCTTGATCGTTTACTTTTTCCTTTAAATAAAATATTTTTGATTAATTGTATATAATTCATATAAAGCTTTTATATCCCTATTACCATCTAATAAATTATAAAGCAAGTTAAAAACCATATGAGCAGGTTCAAAATCATACCATTTTACAGTGGGATGCCTTAGTATAGGTTTATTACAAAAAATATACGTTTTTGAAGTTGACTTAAAATCCCAATATAATGAATCTATATTTTTTTTAAGGGTCTCGGCCAGGTATAATCCTATATCCAGTGCAACTCCTTGGCTAGAAACACTCAATTTGTTTCTTTTAATATAAGAGTGTATCCATTCAGGTGTTTCAGATAATTTTTTTTCTATTTCTTCCTTCGACAGGTTCACCACTTCAGCTATATCATTAACAAACCATTCCCATAAAGGAATTAAGGATTCCGGAGAATAATCGAGATCTGTTTCTGATCCATTACTTGTAAATTCATATGCTTTTTTTAAGAGTTCGATTCGAATCGGTATTTCATTTACATACCAATTAAAATGAACCCTAGCTTCTTTTCTCGTCATCTCCTTAAAATCTTTTATCTCAAATGGTGGATGCATTAATGGATAATCCAACAAAAATTCAACTCCTTATAAACTAAAAATAATAATGATATTGTATTTTAATTTTATTCTCTCTTAGATATTTCAATAGTGGTTTACTTCCACCTATCTTTCCTGTTATTGTACTTCTAAAAAAGTGCCACACTACTCTTTTAACACGCTTCTCATTTAATTGCCAAGTGCCTCCCAATAACCAGGAACACCTTGATTTATTCATATATGTTATTCCTAAATTCATCTACGGGCCGATACAATTCTATCGAACGAAATCCATTCCCAGTCATCGTCATAATGGAATTTTATTTCCTTACGGTACGTGTTGATTACAGAAACGAGACCTGTCAACTCTTTAAATTCGTGTGGAGCATACAACGTCAGAGTTACTTTAACATGGCCACATAACGACTCTGAAAGTGCAGCCCCAATCATTTGCCATTCCTGCTCATCGATGATCGGTTTTAATTTCAGATCAGTTTTAGACATATATTCATTGTACGCTTCTCGGTGTTCCGGAAGCATCATACGTGAAGACTCATATAAACCGTTATTGCTAAGTTTTTTTGACACACTTCTGCCTCCTAATACTTGGTCCAGTAATCTAGATTGTCTAAAGGTTTAAACGGTTCGCTTCTAAGCTGCTGTTCCCAACCTTGAAGTAATTTAACCGATTCGACTTGTCGCTTATTATCCCAAATAATAAAAAGCTTATCTTCCAGGCTAATTAGCGTTTCAGTAATGTCTTTTTCAGACTTTCCGGTTTTAATCATCAATTCTTGCATAGATGGTAACCGCCCTCGTCCAACGGAGTAGTTGTGTAGTATCCGGTGTATCTTGCGTTCGGAATCATCGAGCATAGTATCCATCCTTTCAGCTTCTTCATACAAGTAATTATAAGCGAACGTATGTTCTTATTTCAACACAAAAAAAAGCCAGCTGTTAGTGCTAGCCTTTTGAAGGATCCAAAATGACGGTAATTTTTACATAGTAAAACTTGGACCGTTTTAGAAGCATTTTTGTGACCAGTTACCCATAAATGAAAATAAAAATCGTTTTAAACGGACGTATAAGATCAGTTTTAGTTGTATATTGATAAAAATAAACCTTAGGTTGGAAAACTTAGAATTTAATTCCCTACTGTTGATGGCTGCATACCTACAAAGTGGCTTCGTACTCCTTCACCTTTTTATAAAAGGTCGGCTTCTTCATATCGACCATATCCATAAATGCTACGGCTGTAATCTTTCCTGCCTTCCACTGCTTATACAGTTTACCCCACTCTTCAGGTAGTTCTAACTTAGGTCTTCCCAAATGTTTACCTTTAGCTTTAGCAACCGCAATACCTTCAGCTTGACGTTGTAGAAGAGTCTCACGTTCCTGCTGTGCAATGGATGTATAAACCTCGATTATAATGTTGTTTATCATATCGATAACCCATTCTTGGCCTTCGGGAACATCCTGCATAGTCGTGGGTAAATCAATAATCTTTACACGAATACCTTCATCCTTAAAGTATTGTAAATATTGTTTGATCTGTTCCTTGTTTCTTCCTAAACGATCTACAGACTTGATATAGAGGGTATCGCCTTTACGCATAGCCTTCAGCATATTTTGAAAACCTTCTCGTTCCATATCCTTACCTGATGCCTTATCACTATAAATATATTTATCATTCGTTACATATGGCTTCAATGCTTCATACTGTCTGTCCAGGTGTTGTTCTTTAGTTGACACACGAGTGTACCCAAAATTAATTCCCATTGTATCCCGACCACCAATCTATATCTCTTGTTGCCTTCATTATAACCCTAGACGTATATAAACAACAATTAGTTTATAGACGTTTATAAAGGTTTAATTGTCGTAATATATAGACTGAATTACACTACTTTGCTGAGTGTCTATAATGGTGTACCTTTATGGACGGTAGAGACTCAAAAATAGAATATATAACAATTAGTATAAATATGGGGCTTAATTGATTTATTGTTTATAATTAGATGAATAGATGAGACTCAATAGATGAAATTGAACAGGTAATAAAAAATAATCAAGTTCCTACTCTGAAAGAGCAGCCGGTTTTCGCGATCGGCAGCTTTTATGTACACATGATACGTTAAAAAAGAAAATCTTGTATAAAGCACAAAAAAGAAACGAGCAGTGCCTGTTCGTTTCTTTTTTGTAAGTTTAATGTTTATTTGTACTTTAAAAATGAGGATAAGTATCTCAGTTCAAGGTATGTGCAATTCCAGGTTATTAGTTTGTTATAGGATAAGTTCTGCTTGCCACAGTATGATTATAAATTTGATCTCCTTCATATACTTTATGTATTGATCCACAAGTATAGGTACGGGAACTATTGTAAAGATAATTCCCTGTGGTTGTATATGCATAATTATCGTTTTCTTTAGTATCTTCAGCATACTTAACTACTGATCCGTTTTCAGATAAATTCACAGCGACAAAAACTTTACGATATTTATCACTTGTATTAAGGTACGTTCCCGCAAAAGCATAGATATATTTTTGCCCACTCACAGTTGTAATACCAAATCCACAACTTGACCCTGTAGTATTAATTGGTCCCGTCGCAGCACTTGCAGGGGTAACAACCGCCAAGTACAAAACAAAAAAAGTAAGCAATATTTTTCTCATGAAATCACCTCCATAAAATAAAAGATTTGTAAATTTATACTATCATGTGTCACTTCACAAATCTACCTTTTATTTTGACATTAATTGTAATATTATGTGTTATGTCACAGTTTTAAGAGAGGAAATATTTTTGGGTTAATAACTCTTTACTTTAGCGAGAGGATATACTTCAATGTACTTACCTGACAGGATTAAATCCAAATGCCTAATGGTTGTTTATGTAGTAAACCGTTTGCTTCGTATAAAAAATAGAGTTTTGGCTTTTTCTACCGATTTAATAACTAATTTCAAGTAAGTGATTACACATTCCTAGTATTCCAACTATTTAGTACCAGTTAGGCATTGCTTCTTGCTAATAAAGTATTTCATATACCAATAACTGTATATCCTTTGGCATATCTTAAAATAGAATAACTTATAAACTCTTAGAAAACGATAAACAAGATGACTTCAATTTAAAGTCATCTTGTTTATCGAAAGTATTATTCCTTAAGACCCCAATCTTTACCAGATGACATTAACTGATAAGTTGTGGCGTCAAATATTGCATATTTTGAACTCGTATATTTCGGTTCATCTTTAAAACTAATAAATACATACACATACTTATTATTATCCCATTCTTTCGAATTATGAGCTGCATATTCTTTGAATACTCGTTCATACTTGTCTTTTGTATTATTATCTATCTTGTCAGTAATTTTTACTAAATCTTTAATTTGTATATACTCCTTAAGATTTAATGAAGCATTTTGGTATTCACTAAAAACAGAATGATCTATTTTGTTATAGAATTCTACAGCAGACAGATTTTTGGGATTTGCTAGTGCAAAGCTAAATGATACTAAGGAAAGTTGTACTAACAAAGCTAAAATCAACGCACTAAGGATATTTTTTTTCATATTAACAAAACCCTCCATTTTTATAAAAATTAATTGTTACACATTTCTATATTTCACAATAACTACTAGATATTATGTTCCGCTGAAGAAAAAATATACTTGTGGCTATATTTTCAGATTTAAAAAAATGAGAGTGTTCGATTGATTCTCTGATTAGTATTCTTAATGATAGGAAATTTATCAAATAATAAATATCCTCATAAGCAAGAATTAAAATAAAGATTAAGATGTGGATTATTTTATATAAAAGTTAAAGTCGGACAAATGAGCTCCAAAATCAAACCAGTTAATGTTGTACCCATAGTAGTTACTTGATATTTACGAATCAGTCGTGTCTTTGTCTCCATGAAGCTTGAAATACTAATACTACTTCCTTAATATTATTGGCTATATACAAAATTCCAAAATCGTAGGTTTCATACACCGTAATCAATAACATAAATCATGAAGATCTTTACTACTACGAATACATAATACATACACTTTAAACATACCCACAAAAAAAAGGTACTGAATTAGTTTTTGTTAGATGGGCACGGGCCTTTCGAATCGACAGTATATGATTCTATTGGATAATTCGTCGGTTCCGGTTTCTTAGTTGAGAATTCATTAATCACTTAATCAGCAATATCTTTTTCAATTTCGTCAAGACTGTAAACGATATCTCCTGAAACAGTATATTTACACGCACGGTTACCATCACTGTTAAAACACTCGTCTTTTACCAATAAACCGGCTAAGACATTTCGACAGATGCTTGACTTTGTATACTCCATACCACCAATGTTAAAGGTATTGGTAACCGAGAAGGAAAGAGACGGAAAGCTCATAGGGGAGGTTTTGCCAATGATTCAAACAAATGGAGTGTTTAAACGAACGAACAAAGCCGGGAAAAGAAGCTACGGTTAAGCGACTCTCCGTTAAAGATAGGCACCGTGGCTTCGATCAAGAGTATATGGAAACTATAGCCTTGAATTTAAGTCGCATGAGCAGTTAAGAAGGGGGCTCTAGGTGTCAATTCATAAACTAATACAACAAAGTCTACTTTAGTTTTATTTCGGGGAAATATGGACTGTTCCGGATGAACTTGTGACAATATGTAGAGCTTTATCAAGAAAGATATAATCTTGCATTCGATTCCATCGCCAGAATAAGACTTGTACAACCTGTTTTAAATAAAAGCTGTTAAACATGTAGCGACTATTAGTGACGATAGTAAGGAAGAAATTCTTATTGGTATAGGGGAATATTTTTGGCTTTCCCTTGCTGAAGAAGTGCATTAATTTCTATTACCAGCATGTTAGTGAAAACAGCAGCCAGAAAAGGCTGCTGTTAATTTTAATTCTTTTATACTCCCTCGAAATGATTTAAATAACTCACTCTGGCTCATGAATTCGCAGGATTTCTCCTTAGTCAAAGTGTGAAAAATGAAAGCTTAGGAGTAGCAAGTGGCTGAGGTGTCGTAAAAGGGCATAGGAA
>NZ_JARBDA010000033.1:0-7564 GCF_036577645.1 Paenibacillus sp. GYB006
TGATTTGAAATCATCCGAGACACCACCTGAAATTTATACTTTTATTATACAAAAAATCAGGATGCCTTTCCTCAATATTGAGGAAAGGCATCCTGATTTTAGATATTGGACTTTTTCAGTGGCCTCGTACAGTACAGGAATCATCTTTTTTAGTCCCCATTTGATATCGGTACTGATTGTAATAATATATGTAAGATGGTCATAATTTCACAACTATTCTCTCCGGCTTTCGAATTATAGATGATAAAGGTACAGTAGAGCCTGATATTTCACTTACGGTTGGGTATACACAGATGATAAATTTTCAGAATTTACAATTAAAGTTATGAATGATGATGACCAGTGGTCCCCATCAAACGGATATATGATTACAGCACAGCGAAAGACAGACAGGAAGCAACGATAAGGTCCCAAAAGTTAATCAAGGAGTTTGAAAGTTGGACTGATTGAACTAACGGAAAAACGATAGTTCAAGAAGAACAAGTAAGCAATCGATCAACAGATTGGTTGCTTGTTCTTTAAGTTATTGGGCAGTATAGCTCAATAAATGTGTGGCACCTGGGTATGCATATTGTGCCTACTGTATACACACATAAAGTTGAACATTGGTAAATTATAACTGCTAAGCATAACAATGTCGTGATATACTTCTGTCTTAGGGGCTGGGTAAAGGAGTGAAGTTAATGAAAAAGTTTCGTATATGGTTACCTATCATTGCCTTTTTAGCAGTAATAGTAAATTTATTAGGGCTAGATGAATTAAATCTTTTACTTATGGGAGTTAGTCCTTTAGCGTGGGTTAAAGAATTTATTCCGGGTATGCACCGAGTTGATATCCCGATATCCTTAGCTTATATTGCTGCCGTATTGTTCTGGTTTGGTGTGGGGTTTCTAATAGATATGCTGATTCAAAGTTCAAAGAAAAACGCATAAGAGCGTAAAGACAGTGGTTCCCTATCAAACGGATAATGATTACAGCCCAGCTAAAGACAGACAGGGAAGCAGCGATAAGATCCCAGAGTTAATCAAGGAGTTTGAAGATTGGGATGATTGAATAACGTAGAAACGATAGATAGTCTCCAATGTTGTGATAGGTGGAGTCATGTTCTTTATAGGTCTGTTTTTCCTCTGTTTATCTTTTTATTTTAATTGCAAGAAGTTCAACTAACGGAAAAACGATAGCTCAATAAGAACAAGTAAGCAGCCGCTCAAAAGACCGGTTGCTTTTTCTTTTAGCTAACGAACAGATTAGTTTAATTAATGCTGAGACTTCGGAATAACTTTTTAAAACTTGTAGCCAAGAAAAATGAAGATATAAATAATCTTGAACAAAAACTAAATGAAATTGAAGCTATTTAAGTTTTGTATCTGATTTTTTTCATTTCTAAAATTTATAGTTATCGCAATCTATTTCTGTTGGAAGAGGGTTATATTCCTCTATTTGAGAATTCAATATATGTATCTGGGAACTCTGTATATTTTAATGCTAGCATCATTAACCTCTCTAAAATGTATGTAGAAAGTATTACAGTGTGATACTTTCTACACTTAAAGTGCCTCTTATATTATCGACTATTAAGATGATAACTTTCTTAGTTCTATCTAGCATAGAGAATATTAATTGTTATATTTTTCCTGTATTTTCTGATAATATTAGTATATAGTTTCCAATTGAAAATAAACAATACAACTCAGGAGGACGTATGAAAAACAAAAAAAATAAACTGATTATAGGAGGTCTATTTTTTACTACTCTAATGGCAATTGGAATCGTATTTAATACACCAACTTTAAAGGCAGAGAATCCAGCTCTTAATTCAGATGAATTCACAATTAGTGATAGAATTAATACTTCAGAGAAAGAGCTGAAAATACTAGAAGAGAACACGAATCAAGAAATAGAGGCATTAATCTCCTTAGATGGACAGCATGAAGTTGAAATTGCTAAAGCGATTTCAACTGAAACGGGAATAGAAATCGAAGCAATGTATCATGCATACACGTATGAAGACGAAGTAATCAGCGGTGGATTTATTTTAGAAGAGGACCAAACAATTGAAGATGCAGTGGTTAAATATGAAGATGATCTCAAAACTATGCTTGTAAATCAAATTGAAAATTATGAGGAAGAAGTTTCTCTAAAAGAAAGATCACTTATATTAGAACAAAATCCCAATGCAGAAAAAGCACAAGAGGAACAACGTTCTGTGGAAGCAAAAAAAGAACTTATTCATGTATTTAAAGAGAGATTGAATGAACTTAACAATGACGGACTAAAAATATATGGCTTAAAAGTAAAGGGAACTGGTGAAAATCTTTTAAAATTAAAGTCACAGGAAGAAGTTAGATTAGTAGAAAAAGTAACTGGAGATAATGAAAATTGGAAACCAATTAACACGGTTACGTCGGAGGTACAAAATTAATGTTTAAAAAATTCATATCGATAGTTCTTGCGACAATGATGATTTTTATAGGTGTTTCTAATGTAAATGCTGCTCCAGCTGAAGATTGGGTTCCTTGGAAAGGAGACTCTAGTATATATGTTACTTCAAGTTATGAAAGATTTAGTCATCAACAAATTTATTTTAGGAGTGCTACAGTAGGTTTCTATGATTCTACATTTGATACTTATGAGCATTCAGCAGTTTTTTATGATTACGAAAATAAAGCCTTTGCTAGGGATGCAGCGGGATCAGCTTTTGAATCTAATTTTCCGGATCCATATTTAGATACACAAATTTTAAACAGCTGGGGTGTTGCAGGTAGTAAAAGTGAACCAGATGTTTCTGTAGGATCATACGATCCTAATGAATTTGTATCAGGTAAGTGGTATTATTCGACAGTTAAATTGGATAATACTGATAGTACAAAGAGTATGTATAAAATAACTGCACAAGAAGGAACTAACTACGGGTGTGGGAAATATTGTGTGAATGGTAATTCTAGTGCAATTCTTGTTCCTTTTGACCCGGAATTTACGGCTCCAGATAATCAAAGGTACAGATATGAATGGGAAGACAATAACTCAATGGCTGTTTCTCCAGATGACATATTAGTTAATGAATGGGGAGGAGGAACAATTACCTCAACTCAAGATCCTGACTACTGGAAATTTCAAGCTACAACAGGTGGCTATCATAAGGTAATATTAAATAATCCTAAAGGTAGTTATAACTATAATGTTACTATATTTAACAGTTCTGGAACACAAGTCGCGAGACTTGCAGATAGTGCTGATGGTTATGATGAACGGAACGATGTATATCTAAGTCCAGGAACCTATTATTTTAAAGTATCATCTGCATTAGGTTCATCTGCAGATTTACAATATCATTTACACATTAAAAAATAAGAGAAATAAGGAGTAACTAATGAAAAAGTTATGGTCTTTAGCAATATGTTTCTGTTTAACTTTGTTATTAACTGCTTGTGGAGACAAGATATCTCCTAAAAAAGTTGGAGACATGTTAAGTAATGAAGGAATCGAAGTAACATTCGGGGATAATATGGAGGAAAATTATTATCATTATTTTTTAAATAAAGATGCGAATTTTGCTATATATTTTCTTAAAGATACAGAAGAAGCAGAGGAACAAGAAAAATCTTTCAAAGATCCTAAGTATAAAACTTTTCTTGTGAATAATGGTAATTTGATAGTCTATTATTATATGAACGGTGAAGCAGATCAAGAATTAGATTCTAAGATATCAAATTTCGTTGAAAAATTTGATGAGCTAATAGAGGATAAATAAAGATCTCGATTCAGAAATTTGATCGTAACCTTCTCTTTAGATGACGTGTTGTGATTTATGAGAGACTATTAGATTCAATATTGTTAGCGAAAATATGGTTCAAGAAGAAAAAGTAAGCAACTGATCAATAAACCGGTTGCTTTTCTTTAAGCTTATAGGAATATCATCCCCAATGTATGGAGGAGCAGCTTGCCAGTTGGCAGTTGCTCCTTTTAGTTATGTAAACCGGCAGGAAAGTTGATTAAACAGACACATAAATATTCCTCACAAAGGGTTTTATGGTACTTGGTGAATATAAACATATGCTATTTAAAAAAGCGTCTTAGGAGGATATTATGAATGAAAACTACACGAAGATAATATTAACTGGAATACTGTTAAGCTTGTTGATCATTGCCTTTAAACCTAACCAAAAGGTTGAACCAACAATTATTCCACCATCCAATGTAACTGTAAGCAGTAATAACGAATTCATCCAAATTTCCTCAAACATTATTGGTGTGAAAGATGACGGAACGCATTCTGGCATTCGTGGACAACTACTGGTGTTTGAATACAACAATACATCTAAGTTATTTGAGTTTAAAGGATCACTTAATTATGAAGAGTACATCAATCATCCAGAAAAATACGGGATAGCTGTTAGAAAGTAAATAGTAATTTAGTATTTATATTCCGAGTTCTTCATTGAGCTAACAGAATAAACGTTAGATGAACACAGCAGGGAGCAGCTTACCACTTGGCAACTGCTCTCTTTTATTTACAAACCAGCAGAGTAGGATAGCGTGACGAAATGTACGAAACTTTATCTCGATGAATAATAAGTTTTGCTCAGGTAACCTTAATAAAAACATGGATCTTTTATTAAGGAGGAACAAGATTGTTTAACTACATAGTACTCGTATTAATGGTGATGATAAACGTATCAGGACATAACGAATGGGTGAACATTGATCAAACTGAAGAGAAAGTTATCAAGTCATATGAAAATCGGAGTGGGTTAAAAATAACTCTTCCTACGTTTCTTCCTTACAATATAAAAAAACTGAAACAAAAGATATCAGTAAAGAACAAATAGAAGTCCGATATTATGGATTTGAGGCAGGAGATCAAATATTATTAAGCATTAGTAAAGAGAATAAAAAATTTGATCGTATTAAGCATTATGATGGAGCTTCCTATGCAAAGAAATTATTCTTAAAAGGAGAAGTTCCAGCTATTTTGTTAACTAGAGATTATAAAAGCTTAACTTTTGTTCACTCAGGAATACAGTATATAATTACTGATTTTACAGGAAGGCCACTTGATGATCAGGAAATCCAAAAAATAGCGGATTCAATGCTATAATCTAAATTTATTGTTACGCTAACGAGAAAACAATAGTTGAATACAGTAGGGAGCAGCTTGCCATGAACCTGAACCCTATTAAGTAGACAGTTATAAAAAAAGGATGTGCCGCTATTCTACCGATCTTTAGATCTTTTACACTTGATGTATAAACGTGAGAAAGTCCTCCGTCCTGATCATTGTTTCTATTACCAAAGTACACGTAATCATGTGCTACTGACCAAATAGTACTGTTTTGAGATCCTTGATACCACCAAATTAAAGGATCACCCCACGAGGTAAAGTTAGTGCAGTTGGTTACAAACTGTCTGAAGCAAAAATAAGTGATGACTAGCATTCGTTGCACTTCCCAGGCAAGGTCATCCGAAAAAGATTTTACTAACATTAGGTAGCCTGACTCAGTTAAAAGAATTAATCCATTAAGTGCCCTTTGAAGAACTCACAAGCTCCTCTAATTGCATATATACAGGTTTCTTGAATATAGTCATATAGGCTCATTAATACCTTATTATTCGACAAATTTATACATAGTAGATCACGTATATCCTCCTATTTTATTAATTTTTTCTTTCTGTTACCATTATTAATATTAATATTTCAATTATTTGAACATTGTTTATTAAAAAAGGAAGAGAAAGCAGGGATTAATTTTGTTAATTAGTAAAACGATCAAAAGAGTAACAGTTTTGGCTTCAGCTTCCCTAATTTGTGCATCATTACTTGGTAATTCAACTACTTTTGCAAGTGAAAAGTTGTCTATTGAAGAAAAAAGGTCAGCAGTACATCAAGCATACGGTTTATCTGAAGATTGGGTAAATGATCTAATTGACGAAGATCTACAGTATTATTATGATGGTATTTCCGAACTAGTTACTTCTTCAGTTGATGAAAATTACTTCAAACTAGAAGAGGTCTATGATTATACTTTAGCAACTCCAGATAACGGATATAGTCCACTTCAAATTGTAGACACAAATGTATCTGAAGTTTCCAAACAGGAAGCAATGGAACAATCTAATAATAAAGATAATGGAATTACTACCATGGGAGCATCTACGACCACAACTAGTTGGCTTAAACTTGAGACAAGCAATGAGAAATATTCTACATCTCAAGGCGGTGCTTCTGCTCGGTTCGAATGGCTTAAGACACCAACACAAAAACAGAAAGATGTCCTTGCTCTTGGAACAAATAGTAACATGAGTGTTATACCCGGAACAGCATCAAATGTATTTAAATATACTTATTTAGATCAAATTAATCCCAGCAAAGTAATCCAAAAAACCAATAATCCAGTAGCCTTTCAAAGCGTTCTAGGTTATGCGTATGAGATGCAACTTCCACAAGT
Source organism: Paenibacillus sp. GYB006 (assembly GCF_036577645.1). Taxonomy (NCBI): domain Bacteria; kingdom Bacillati; phylum Bacillota; class Bacilli; order Caryophanales; family Paenibacillaceae; genus Paenibacillus; species Paenibacillus sp. GYB006. The sequence continues at coordinate 6,447 of NZ_JARBDA010000033.1, forward strand.
TAATGATGGAAACAGCCCTTCTCATCCCGATTATGCAAGAAACATAATAGGTTACATGAAGTATAGATATACTCCAAATGTATCGACATTGACAAAGGCAGATATCTATGCTAAATACGGTCATAATATTACAATTCTAAACTCCTCATTAAGTGTAGACATAAAAGGAACTGCTGGTATAAGTATTGGTCCAGCAAGCAAAACAATGGAAGTTTACAATCACAATCAAATTTCTTGGTAAAGAAGGATTTTAATTGAAAAAAAAAGCATATATTCCTCTATTGATACTTCTTATTGGATCTCTATTCTTTAATATATTTTTATATCAATCCCATAACGCTAAACAGGATTTATTTCAGCAAAACCTCAACCAGAGATTATTAAGTGAGCTTTCTTTCTTTTCTTCGAAACTTGAAGAAGGCAAAGTCCCTAACACTTCTGTTCTCAGTTCTGCTTCAAGAATTGATATCTTATCGTATTACTCTGATTTAGAAGTGAATACCAGTTTAGCAGAAATTATTGCAGAAAAAATTGATAATAATCAACCTTTGAAAAACGTAGGAAAAGTACAAGAGAAAATCATTGATATACAAGATGATCCGGATCAAGAAAAAATATTGGAACTAAACAATTTTCTTAAAAAATAAGACCCCTAGGGGTCTTATTTTCAGATTGTAGACAAAAGGCATTCTGAATGCCTTTTGTCTACAATCTGAGAAGGTCTATCGACCTTCTTTTTATATTAGGATTAAAGTTCATTTTGATTTTTTTAGAGTAGTTGTGTACAGCAGGGAGCAGCTTGCCATTTGGCAACTGCTCCCTTTTATTAGGACAGCCTATGTGTTTCTTGTATTTTAACTGAATTCTAGATGTAAATTTCTGCATTGTGATTGGAGGTTATTATCCTATATAGTTAATGCTTCCATCCTGCCTAGCGAAACCATAAATAACAACATTCAAGATTATCAGGCACATATGATCGTTTAAGATCCTACAAAATCCATCGGATATTTCTTATGCTTAATTAGCTATATGAGGAGGTGAAATTTATGAGAGAAAAAATAAATTCATGGTCTTTCTTTCTTTCAATAATTTGTTTAGTTTCGTATTTAGCAATG
>NZ_JARBDA010000034.1:0-7173 GCF_036577645.1 Paenibacillus sp. GYB006
TAAAGAGAATAAAAAATTTGATCGTATTAAGCATTATGATGGAGCTTCCTATGCAAAGAAATTATTCTTAAAAGGAGAAGTTCCAGCTATTTTGTTAACTAGAGATTATAAAAGCTTAACTTTTGTTGACTCAGGAATACAGTATATAATTACTGATTTTACAGGAAGGCCACTTGATGATCAGGAAATCCAGAAGATAGCGGATTCAATGTTATAATTTAAAAATGTTGTTACTCTAACTGTAAAACTTTCACGTAATCATTTATCTATTGCTAAAAAATATGAAATGTGGACATATGACAAACTTTTTGAAAATGGCACAGTCACTCATCCAGATGGCTGCGTAATCCATCGACTATCTGGCTGGGATATACCTTATTTTGCCCAACATTACGGATTAGCGTCAAGATTTCTCGATTGGACTACAAGTTTAGACTCAGCCTTGTTTTTTGCTTGTCAGGCTGCTGATCAGGATAGTAAAGACGATCCCTGCTTAAGGTTGTTAGATCCAGCTAAATTCAACAAATATAGTATAAATGGAAATTATGCGGTCTCTCCGGATGGTGATTACATGGAATATTTAAAACAATATGTATCCTTTCATCAAATGCAAAGCCCCGTTGCAATTAGCCCCGGTTACGTTTCAGCAAGTAATGAAAGACTTCAACTACAAAACGGTCTCTTTATTTTTTCAAGTAACATTATAGATATAATTAAATATGTTAAAAACGCAGGTAACAAGCAGAAAATAATGCACAAAATAGTGATTCCAAAAGCAGTTGCAAAAGACATATTAAAACATAATCCAATATCAGCAAGTACATTAGGATTAGATGATGATCATCTCGCCAACGAATACTCCTTCAATAGATTTAGTTTGACACACAGTTAAAAATCACTGACAAACAGCCCATTTCTCAATCTAATGGCTGTTTTTTTCGCTTTCTTTTTATCGCATACATTTCTTATCAGTTATCCATATCTATATATTTTGCATATGTACATATAAGATCATTAATATGTCCAGAACGTCCCCAACTATGTTTACAATTCATTTATTCATCACCTCTAAGACCTTGACAGGAATCGAACCTGCCTATACCATGAAGGCCATAATAAAATTGCAGTGATCTTACCTGCATTCCCCGCGTAGCGCTTTTGACGATAATAACCTAGCTTAAACTTCACTAGACGTCTACGGCACAAAGCATTCCTTTAGCGCTACCGAGTCCTGCAATGATCGGGTTAGCAGGGACAACCCGGGTGATTAACCCTATGTCCCTACTTTATTATAATTACAATTTCAAACTAATATCTTTTATTTTAGTTTGAAAATTCAAAAACCACCAAACATATATGAACTGCACCCCAAATGTTAGACATCAACTAACATTGGAGGTGCAGTTTTTATATGGCTAAGTTTAGTTCAGATGAAAAATTACAAGCAGTTATGCGCTATCAAAATGGATCGGAAGGTATAAAATCGATTGCGAGATCTATAGGGATCCATCATTCTGTTTTATTAAATTGGATTAAACAATATGAGCACCATGGTGAAGAGGTTTTTAAAAAGCGCTATACACCGTATTCCTTACAGGATAAACTAGACGTACTTAATTATATGAACGAATTCGGGACGTCTGTTAGAGAAACGGCAGCAATATTTAATATTGCGAGTCATAGTACCATTTTAAGCTGGCAAGAGAGCTTAGAATTACATGGAATGGACGCCCTAAGACCAAAGAAAAAGGGGCGTCCATCCGTGAAAAAAGAATCGATCAAACAGAAGAATCAAACGTTAGTAGAAGGGTCTGTAGAGGCCTTACAGGCAGAAGTGGAACGTTTACGAATGGAAAATGAGTATTTAAAAAAGTTAAATGCCTTAGTTCAAAACAAGAAAAAATCACCAAGGAAGACAAAGTAAAGGTCATCTATGAATTAAGGCATAAATACTCGGTGAAGGCGCTTGTGGCATTCGCTGCTATTCCACGAAGCACGTATTACGATGTAGTGAAGAAGCTAGATCGTCCAGATCCAGATGCTGATTTGAAGGCTGAAATCAAAGCGATTTACGAGGAACATGAAGGTCGATATGGCTATCGTCGCATTCGAGATGAACTAGCCAATCGTGGGCAAAAAGTGAATCATAAGAAAGTGCAACGTATCATGAAAGAATTAGGGTTAAAAAGCGTAGTTCGCATGAAAAAATATAAGTCGTACAAAGGAACAGTGGGCAAAATTGCACCAAATATTCTAAACCGTAACTTTACAGCACAAGCTCCGAACGAAAAGTGGGTTACAGATATTACAGAATTTAAATTATTTGGTGAGAAGCTTTATTTATCACCTGTATTAGACTTGTTTAACGGTGAAATCATTTCCTACACAATTGGCTCTAGACCAACGTATTCACTCGTTTCTGAGATGCTAGAAAAAGCATTAGAATGTTTACCAGAGGATCACAAGTTAATGATGCATTCAGATCAAGGCTGGCATTATCAAATGAAACCATATCGCGAAGTTCTTCGAAAGAGAGGGATCACACAAAGTATGTCGCGTAAAGGTAACTGCTATGATAACTCAGTAATGGAGAATTTCTTTGGGATTATAAAGTCGGAACTCCTTTACTTAAAGGAATTTGAGAGTGTAGAACATTTTAAATTAGAACTAGAAAAATATATGAACTACTACAACACAAAACGATTGAAGGCAAAATTAAAAACGAGTCCGGTACAGTACCGAACTCGTTTTACCCAAGCTGCCTAATGAAATAACCGTGTCTAACATTTAGGGGTCACTTCAATAAGTCGGTGGTTTTTGAAGAAATATAAATTCAATAACTAAGATTATTAATTTTTTTAATGAATTCACTTTTTTTCTCGATTGAATATTCCTTAGGTATCGCATCTAGTAATCTATCTATAGATTTCTTTATATCTGCGATTTTCTCTTCTCCATTATTGTATAATGCATACTGAGATAACAATCTAAAATTCGCTTCATCAATATCCTCAATTATCAAAGTGATCCTACTAGCGATTAAATCTGTTGCAGACATAGAATTATTGAACTTGTCTAGTGATTTTTCAGCTAGATTCAATCTTTTGTCTGCATTTATTAAAGAGTTCATTATTTCGTTAGATGTAGTTTGTTTACCTGCTTGGTCGAGGTAGTATACATACCTCTCAAGACGGTTTATAAACCTACTGTATTCTAATGAATCACCCACAATTTTATCCTTATTTATGAGGTAGCTATTATATAATAGAACTCCAATAATTACATTGAGAATTAATGAAATTACCAAAACAACCTTGATACTAGAAGTTCTTCTCATCATAAATTTTCCTCACTTTGAGTTAACAGTATGTTCAACATAGGCAGTGTTTGTCCAACCATATAAAGTGACTGGAGCCGCATTACCAGCAACCATGACTACAGAATATTTAACCTTGGCTTGAGGAACAACAATTATGTTTTGATAATTTTTAGGCATATCATATATGAATTTAACTGTAACGCCTCTTTCAAGTCCCCCCCCTTTCCTTGTTTTATAATCAGCTTCTTTATAAGAAATTGAAATAGGTAAGTCGGCTTTTGAAGAATCAGGAAGCAAGAATTGCACTGTTTGGACAGTACCCCCACTTCCTGTAAGATTAGTCCCTTTTTTAACATTAATGTTATTTAGAACCATTTGAAAAGGAGTATAAACAGCTGAGGTTATCGGATACTTATATGCTAGAACATTAACTAGGGAACTTAAAGACCCTTCAAGGTAAGGATTAACTTTATGCTCAGTTAATTCCTCTTTTGGATCAGTTGAGTATATATCAAAAGGAATACCTAAATTTTGAACCCTAAATTTAACATCTATTTGATTAACTTTAGCATCTGAATATGATAAACCGCTATAAATATTGTTTATAGTACTGAGTCTAGACCATGCTGTAATTGATTCATAGCCTATACCACGCTCAGGTTGATAGAGTGCTTTGGCACTCATAACTACAGTACTATCGGCAGTCTTATTAGAATTATCATTACTTGAGCCTTTCATATATAAATTAGCGTAGGAGCTTCCTTTATAATAATAGTCAAACCCTGGCAATATTGTTTCAGCAGCGTATACCTTCTCACTAGATGATATCAACGTTGAAGAAAATAAAAATGAAGCTGCTAACATACTTAATATTAATTTTTTTCTCATTCTTTTAGCCCCCTGCATATTCCGTTGTAATATCTGCAATCTCTTCGGTTAAGAAACTAGTGTCACCAAAAATTAAATACGAGATTCCTTCACCAAAGTTACCAAGAGTTAAGGAGAAGTATCTTTGTCCAGTCTCCACAATTGAGCCAAGACCGATTATTATTTCCTCTGTTTCTTCATTTTCTTTTGTCATAATTGCATCTAGTGGACCGAATACGTATGTATCCCCTGATTTTAGCTTAACTTTGGATATAGTAGACCCAATCAGTTCAATTTTGTTCTTCACTCCATCCATTTCTAATGATCCGCTACCATTGACCTTATAAAAATCACCTGTAGGTGTTAGATCTATATTTAAAGATAAGCTCTTCTTACTTTGAGCGTTCCTTTTTTCATTAGAAAAACTGAATTCTTGAATACCAGCCTTTTCTTCAATAACTTGTTCCTCTTCTTGTGTTTTGAGCTCGATTGGTAAAACATCTGAATAATTTTCAGTAACATTCATACTAATATTACCGCCATTATCCATTTTAAATTCTTTATCCTGACTATACCCAGTATTAACCATCAATACTAATCCAGCTATTAGACCAAGGCTTATTAATGCTCCTAATGTTTTTTTTCTTTTCATTATTCATTTCCCCCATTTAATATAACTAGTAATAATTTTCAAGAATCAGTAATGGGCCCCTTACTTTTCATTGGATTATTACCAAAGAGTACCTATAATACATATAGTTAATTAATAAGTCAATCCATATATTGGTTTTAATATTAATATAATTGAATCAATTTCATAATGCATTGACTTAAAGAATTGCAGACTACTCCAATGCAATCGTAATACATTTTAAATTTTATGAGGCTTTCGCTCTTTATTGTTTGTTCACACGATCCACGACTAGCTTCATGCTGTTGTAAACTAGTGTTGCGAGGATAAAGTGCAGCCTCGCTTTTGCTCCTGTTCGGTGTCTTAGGTTATTTAATTGAAAGAACTCTTTCAGGTATGCATTTACTCGTTCAACTGCGGATCTTCTCTTTGCGATTTGCTTCCATGAAACAACCGCGATTGGTTAAAGCTAGACAAGATAATAATTAATCATCATTTCGTATCTTCCCTAATAAAACGAAAAAACGTTAGTTGAAAACAGCAGGGAGCAGTTTGCCAGTTGGCAGCTGCTCCCTTTTAGTCATGCAAACCGGCAGGTATTTTTGTTATCATTAAACAAAATGGAGGGGATGAACGTTCATAAGAAAAAGTATTTTATTCTAATGCCACCAATGTTAATAATTGGGCTATTTTCATTCTGCTTTCTTCCAGTAAATCAGAGACAGTATGTGTTTTTAGCACCTATTGTATTTTGGTTGATATATTACACTTGGATATTTATTGAAAGAAAACAAAAGAAAAAATTATAATTGGGATAAATTCTCTTATGATAAAGATTGGAGGGGAAATCAATTGAGCGGAATAATAATGTTTATCGTTTATTTGTTGGTAGGCGGATTAATTATAAAAGTAGGTGTAGATAATTCTAAAGGTACTCAATATTCAAAAGAAATATTAAAGGAATTGCGTGAGATCAAAGAACTTATGATGAAAGATAAGAACGAATAATCCTAAACTGTTACGCTAACGGAAAAACAACAATACAAATAAATTGGGGTGCGTTTGTTGGGTTTAGATATTATGTTATGTGATTCAAATGGTAATGAAACTGACTATGTAGAGATATCGTATGAGTTGCATACTCAAATTTTCTATAATATTAACAAGGAACTCTGGGGTAAAACGAAATATGTTCGAAATTTAAAACATTATTATTTAGCGAAAGGTAATTTTAAAGGGTCTGAGGTTGAAGAATTTATTCAAGAATTGAATACTCTAGTCCCTTTCCTTGACAAAAGATATCTCAACTAATCAATATAATTAAAAAAATAAAACATCTTCTTCCTTACAACATTATAATTGCAGGTGACTAATAAGATCTGCTTTTTAAAGATCTTCGTCAGTTAATTCATTCAAGACCTAGGACAAGCTGAGGAGTATCAATTAAAGAACAGCTCAGTTAAATAAAGATCAGATGTTATTGGAAGTCGAAAAGCATTTCGGCTTTCAATGATACCGGAGTGATTATTTTACATCAATTGTCATTTGTTACACTAACGATAAAACGATAGCTGAACACAGCAGGGAGCAGTTTGCCAGTTGGCAACTGCTCCCTTTAAAGTAAGCAACGATCAATAGAGTGTTGCTTTTTCTCTTAGCTACTTTTGACAGATTAATTCAACTTTTTAATCACTAAAAGCGTTATATCTAAGGGACATAGCTATTGTGTAGGAAGAACAAATGAACATAAGCATGGAGGATAGTTATGGAGACAAAAGAAGGAAATTTCTCGAATGATAACACAATGGAATCTATTCAAAAATTAACTGAACAAGATGCGAAGACTTTCTTGAACCTTATATATGCTATTTTGAAAGATAACGAGATTCCAAGCGAAAAATTAATTTCACAAGTATTATCTGTTTACGAGAAAAAAATACCGCGATTGGTTAAAGCTAGACAAGATAATAATTAATCATCATTTTTATCTTCCCTAATAAAACGAAAAAACGTTTGTTGAAAACAGCAGGGAGCAGTTTGCCATTTGGCAACTGCTCCCTTTTATTAGGACAGCCTATGTGTTTCTTGTTTTTTAACTGAGTTTTAGATGTAAATTTTTGCATTGTGATTGGAGGTTATTATCCTATATAGTTAATGCTTCAATCCTGCCTAGCGAAACCATAAATAACAACATTCAGGATTATCAGGCACATATGATCGTTTAAGATTCTACAAAATCCATCGGATATTTCTTATGCTTAATTAGCTATATGAGGAGGTGAAATTTATGAGAGAAAAAATAAATTCATGGTCTTTCTTTCTTTCAATAATTTGTTTAGTTTCGTATTTAGCAATG
>NZ_JARBDA010000035.1:0-6440 GCF_036577645.1 Paenibacillus sp. GYB006
TCCTATGCCCTTTTACGACACCTCAGCCACTTGCTACTCCTAAGCTTTCATTTTTCACACTTTGACTAAGGAGAAATCCTGCGAATTCATGAGCCAGAGTGAGTTATTTAAATCATTTCGAGGGAGTTGAATGAAACAGATATTGACTTGGCCTCAGCTTAAACAAATCTTGCAATATAAAATAGACCCTTCAACACAAGAAGAGTCTATTACTAATCAATCCACATATTTTTCGCAGGCTATACCGTCTTTGTCTCTATCACTTTTTTATTGGCTTCATATAGAGCTTTAGAAACATGAGGTTTATATTTTGTTTTTCCACCTTTATTTTTGGTTGATGATGAACGAGCTACGCCGCCTTTATACACCTTATTCAACTCTGTGCAATTTTATATGTAACTACTTTTACTTTTGCTTCTGCTACGCCAGTTGATCCTATCATTGGTCCAATAAAAAGTCCAAGAGATAGAACAGTCACAAATACCTTTTTGATATTAATAGTAACACTTCCTTTCTACAGTATAGAAAATAACTCTATTATCCTTTTTTTAATATATTGGATATTATTTAATACAAACTATAGTACTGATTGAACTACAGGGTGAATATTTCTCAATTTTATCCGTAGTCAACTACTTGTCCATTGTTGAAAATCTGTAACAAACGTATGAACCTGGGTGAAAAGGCACTCTACTACTGGTCGTTTTATTAACGCGAAAACATCCGTTTTTGATTATATAGTTAATATTGACAATATTAAACTTGGAATATTATAATAATTTTATTGGTTGAAAATGGGTTTAATTTAATAGAATTATTTAGAGTTAAAAACATTTATTATTTATATTTTATTACATGTCTTTAGCAAGTGCTAAGTTCACCCTTTATTTGGAAAAGATATGTCTATATCTAACTGTTATGAAATTAAAGAATGAAATTAATGTACATAGATGTATATAGTATAAAATGAATAATCTTCAAGTTTTCTCTTATTAATTTATTAATTTGACCAGAAAAATCACCCAATAAATAACAAAACAGAAGGTGGATTATTCAAGTGTCTCTTAAGAAATTACTAAATTATTTTCTAGTTAGTGTATTGATTGTATCATTGCTTTTTGTACCAAATAGTCAAGTGTTGGCTAGTAATGAAAATGTAGAGTCATCAGAACTAATAAGCATTAATGCTAAAGACATCTACAATTACCCTGAGTTAGCGCAATTTATTGAAGAAATAGATCCTAATATGGGGGAATTACCGTCTGAGATTACTGAATCACTAAGTATTGAAGAAGACATTGATAATTCAATAGATGAAGATTTTTCGTCAACTGTATCCTCTGAAGACAGAGCTAAAATAATGGAACTATATGGTTTAGGAGAACCTGAACCAGAGTATGTATTGGATGAATACTATTTGTTTTCAAGTCCTGAAAGTCTAGTATCCCCTTTTGCTGTTCGTCCAGATAGTACTTGGAAAATGACCTATTTAACTACCTCTGCGGGATTTTTCGTTACCCTTTCAATTCTTCAAGGTAATGCAGTTGATTCAATAACCGGTGATGTAGAACGACAGACACTAAACGGAACTACTTGGCAAAAAGGAACGGTTTCAGGATTCAGCAAGACTAAGGCTAATACAGGAAAGGTCTTCACTTGGAATGCTGCCCCAGTAGCTGTTGCTGAAGCTTATATTTATGATATTACAGTTAAAGATAGTGGTAGTACTTATAACTATTCAAACAAAGGTAAATATAATCAAGTAAGATACCATTTTTCAGGTGGACACTATGGTAAAATGGCTGCAATGGGTGGTGAGAGACACCATATTGTTTCTTCTGCAGCATTAAAAAGTGTAGGTCTAAGTTCATATGCGGGTCCCGCAATGAGAATGTTAACAAAAGATCATAAATTGACGCCAAACCATGCGAATAGTACTGAAGCACAAAACTATCGTGCTAAAGAGCTTCAATATTTGAAGAACAAACAATATCAGGAGCTGTTAAATTTCACAGTTGATAATCTTAAAAAGATAGCTGATCCTGGTGGAGGTTACGGTACTCTGGCTAATAAATATAGATATGCGTTGTCTGATGCCCTCTTCTACGCACATCAATATTTTAATATTCCAATCAAATAATCAAAAATTAAAGAACCTCTCTTTATAATGAGAGGTTCTTTAATTTAATAGGTAATTCTTATATAATACTATTGATTACCTAAAAATAGATTTTTTTCTAAGCTTGTGGATTAAATTCCCCATACAAACCGATAAATTTATATAAGATAAATTAGTGAATTATAGTGGCTTATTTTTGGTTTGTATAAATTATCTAAGAATTTATTTTAATATTGATGGGAGAGGCAGTTTTAATGGAGAATATAATGATTATCTCACCCTTTATCGGGATTGGTACTGTAAAATTAGGAATGAGCCAATCAGAAGTTCATGAGATCTTAAAGGATGGTGGCTATCTTGAAAATCTGATTAGCAGATGCGAGTATGATGAAAATGATAAATTGAAATTTATAGAAATAAGTAATCCGTTTGATGAGTTTGATCTTCAATTACTCTACGATGGAATTGATGTATTTAAGACGAAAGCCAACAGCTTAGTAGAGAAGATCGACGAAAAAACACCTTATTTTAGAAATGAAGAGGCTGAAATGGGAGTGTGTTATACTTTTAAAGACCTTCAGCTGTCATTTTGGAGACCAAGTGCGCTCACTGAAGATGAGATGAATTCAGTAGAATTTTTAGAAGAATTAAGTCCGGAAAACCAAGAGTATGAAAAAAGAAATCTATATTTTAGTGCAGTTGCTATAGCTTCAAAAGGATATTATTAAGAGTGCTCTTCTTGTAAATGCTAGGTGCCGAACTTAGACCATGTGAGTCGTAAAGAACCACCGTTATTAAGCTAGTTGAAAGAACAGGGTGATTTTGTAACCTAAAAGTAATTACAGCTGCCACTACTTTATAAACAAAAGGGCTCTTCACATTGGGGATGTGGAGTCCTTTTTCTATTTAAAGGATATGAACTATTCATGAAGTCATCATGCTAACGTTTTCCCGTTACTTGAACGTTACTTCACAGTGTTGTAGTTAGATATAATATAAATTAGGCTACTTAAAAGTATTTTCCCATTCTTCTCTTAAAATCCCCATACGAATGGAATCATAATAACTCCCATTATAGAAACGTACCTTGCGTATTCGCGCTTCATTTTTCATCCCTAATTTTTCACCAACTCGAATCATTCTTTCATTGCCTGACCATGTAGTATAACCTACACGGACAAGTGGCATTGTATCGAACAAATGATCAATCCATAACTTTAATGCACGTGTTCCGAGTCCTTTGCCCCATGAACCACTCTCATAAAATACAATTCCCATTTCAAGCCATTTCGAAGGTTCATGTTCCCAATAATAAGAAACCATACCCCGTACAATTCCATCTACTTCAATTACCCAAGGGGTTGGTTTATTTATCCAGCTTTCGCCGATTGGTAAAAATTCTTCATAAGTTTGAGATTGATGAGGGTAATAAGGAGCATCCCATCTCTTCCATTCGGGTTTTTCATCCTTATATTCTAATTCCCAAATGCGAAAAAGATCAGTATATTCAATTGGCCTAATTAACAAATTCCCATCTTGGTACATATAAGTATATTCCTCTTTTCAAATAATTTGGTGTATTTAGTCAGATTAAAAAGAGACATAGGAAGCTACTTTTCAATCACCTTTAATGAATCATTCCTGAAATTCTAAATTAGTTTCATTATACCAGAATATAGAAAAACAAATAAAATTTCTCGCGTTTTGTCGTATACTAAAACTTGAAATAATATGTTTTCAATTTAATCATAAGTATTATCGATTATGTTAAACTGCCCAAAAGCATAAAGAAAAAGCAACCGGTCTATTGATCGGTTGCTTAGTTTTTCTTCTTGAACTATCGTTTTTCCGTTAGCGTAATCAACCTGTTGTGAAGTTAATGATCCCCTGCACCTAAATAACTTTCTGTTGGCACTTTGTATAATACATAATCGCTAGTCCACATCTGCCCTGTTATAATAATCCTTCCTTCACCTTCAAAAAATATCCCAGAACCCTCATAAGAGTCATACTTTAACCCTTGACCCTCCATTTCCCTTATGACTTTGTCTCTTCCTTCTTGTTGATTTCCGCTATAACCGAGCCAATAAAACCCATTAACATTTGCTAATTCAACTAGTTCATTGTTACTCTTATCTAATTTCTCAACAACTTCTTTCTTTGATACACCTTCAAAAGGAAGCGTTGGATAATAAGCTTTACTAGAGTAAAGCCAAAAACTTAGTAAGACAATTACTGCCAGTATTAATGCGATTAGAAGAAATAATATATTCTTTTTCGTTTTCACGTTGTCGTTGACTCCTTTTTTTAGAATCTATATAAGTTATACCTGAAAGATTGCTATAAGTTGCGATAAGTAAAGGAGGAAGGAGCAGAAAGTTAACCTGCCGGTTAACTTAACGGAAAATGGAGCAGCTGACCACCGGCAAACTGCTCCATGCTGTTATTGACCTAACGTTTTTCCGTTAGCTGAATGTTCAGAATCGTTTGTTCAATTTTTTATACAATTCTACTGAAACCACATTCCAACGGTTGGGAAGCTTTGTTATCCTGCTGATTAGCAAAAAGGGAGCAGTTGCCCTTTATTAATTAGATGCTTTGGCTATTTCTTTTTACTCATTGTACCTGCAATTTACTTGTTTAGACTCTCAAACACTTTATGGTAATTATACGGGGACTAATGCCACGATCATTTGGAATCAGGTCCCAGCAGGTACTTATCGTATTGAAGTTTAAAATCTCGGTGCAGATCCTTATATCCGGAAATGGATATGTTCAGTAACAGTAATCTAAATAAAGAAGGAGCAGTTGTCCATGACAACTGCTCCTTCTTTATTTAGATCGATATTCTGATTCTGATATTCGTGAAAAGATTCCGTAATCAAGAATGATTTGCATTGTATTTGGACCAATTTCCTTCATCTCCCGTGCAATTTGAGACTCATCGAAGATAGTTTGCTCTACTACTCGGGAAAACCTACCCTGGTGCGTAGTAATTGTACCTACGTCACTAAGATCTAAGGGATAAAAATCTTTAGTCTCTTCTGGAGTTTTTAGTTCTGAACCTGGGGAAACAGTAGTATTTGTTATCGTCTCATTTGCTTTTGAACGGGAGGAGCTATCCGCATTGATTGCAGAATTTGAATTTATAGTTATGAAAGCTCCAGAAATCATCGTTATTGCAAAGGTTGTCAAAACTTTTTTTATCATCAAAAATACCACCTTTCAATAATTAGTATTCCCGCTCTTTTTATCCTAATTCCAAATTTTTGAAGAATAAAAAAACAAAACCTTATTTAATGTATTTTATACTATTTACTGTAAAAAATTACAATACTAAACGAATTTCTTGAATTCAGTTTTGATAGAAATCAACATGTCCTCAGACAGTCAAAAACGCCCTTAGGAGCTTTCTTAAGGGTGTTGTCTTTAGGAGCTGAAATCGTTACGAATCGATTTATCGGTGTTATAGAAGACAATATCACCATCACTGAGCGAATAGTGACTGTTGTAAGAATCAAGCACATTGTTTCGGTAGTCTTCAAGCTACCACTGGTTCATAAGTGGTGCATGAATGTACTGCAAATGCGGCTATTTAGATTTCCGTTCCGGATCGATTCAATGTCGAAGTTCACGACGATGTATCCATCCTTCAGGAAAATTTCATACGGACGCATTGGCCCTCTGTGTCGTCACTGCATCGGTTAAAGGCTTCAGCGGTATATTACGCATCCGATTATTCAGGATAACATACCGGGAAACTTCGTCCTCCGCAGATCTGCCTATGTAGATGGGGAGAATAGAAAGGTCGTTCATTTAATGACATCGGATCATTTCTATACTGCCTCTACAATAACAGGTACTCTTGATGATGTCATGAATGTTATTGGTCAAATTAAAGAATAATTGAGTCACCTCCATAAAGGCCAAAGTAACCGACAACGGAACTTTGGCTTTTATGTAGTGACTGGCTAGACATCTCCATCAATAATCTAAAGTATCCCCGAACACTTATGGTGCCTATTGATATATGGGCACCTTTTCTTATATTAGCTCTCTGTTAATGAGATAAACATTCAATCTAGATATGAATTTAATTCTAGTGTTTGTTAAACTATTCTGCCCAATATTAAAGAAAAAGCAACCGCTCTGTAGATCGGTTGCTTACTGGTTCTTCTTAAACTATCGTTTTCTCGTTAGAATTCCTGTAAAACGAAAAATTTGGAGTTTGAATAAAAAAGAGCGCCTCTGTACGATGGGAGTACGCAACGGGTCAAAAGCCCTTAAAATCCACATCAGGAGGTCGCTCTAACATGAAGTT
>NZ_JARBDA010000036.1:0-6411 GCF_036577645.1 Paenibacillus sp. GYB006
TCTTTGAGCCTGAACATCTCAATTCTATCGGAATGGTCTTAGTGGTCAAACCTTTGATTGTTCCACCCGCATAGCGGGTGGTTTTTTGTTTCGCGCGTTTCACGCACTCAACTGGCTAAAGCCATAACAAAAAGAAACCGATACTCTATAAAAGAGCATCGGTTTCTCATTTAACTATTTTGTTGGTTGTCTTCCTCCAGCCTAGTCTGTTCAAGCTTAGTGAACAGAAGCTGGGTTTCTTCTTCTTGCGCTTCAGCTTCCTCAAATAAATTGGGTTCTGGCAGATCCTTCAGTGTCCCAAGACCAAAATAATCAAGGAATGCTTTTGTTGTTCCATAGAGAATCGGTCTGCCAATGGCTTCCGCTCTTCCTACTTCGTGTATCAAATCTTTGTTGACCAGCGTATGAATCGCTCGTTCCGATTTGACTCCACGAATTTCTTCGATCTCAATTCTTGTGATCGGTTGACGATAAGCAATGATGGACAGCGTTTCAAGTGCTGCCTGGGAAAGAGAAGAACGTGACGGCGAATAGGCTAGTTTTTCAAAATACGGAGCATGATCAGGAAGTGTACCCATTTGATAATTGCCGGCAATTTTCAGAATTTGTAGACCTCTCTGCTGTTCTGTATATTCTTGTTTTAGCTCCTCGAGGGCACCAGCCACGATATCTTGAGACTCGTTAACGATTTCCGAGAGCTGCTTAACGCCCAGCCCTTCCTCTCCCGCTAAAAACAAAAGTCCCTCAATAATCGATTTCAATGTTCGCAAGTCCATCGATCTGTTTTTCCCCTCTCCATTCCATCACGATATCTTCAAACAATCGTTCCTGGTAACATACAATTTTTTTCATTTTCATCAACTCCAAAATCGCTAAAAACGTTACTACAACTTCTTGACGAATCATTTCTTCATGAAAAAGCTTGGAAAATAACATCTTCCCGCCATAACCTTTGGCTTGCAGTGCTCCTGCCACATCACGAATCCGATCTTTAACCGATATTTCATCCCGATGAATTTTAGCCACAGCTGGCTGCCTAGAAGATCTGCTTAGCGCTTTTTGAAAAGCCGCTATTAAATCTGAGGTATGCAGTCCCTGCACCGGATTACTTGGCTCTACCTGAACGTATGGAGTCAGGTCTTCCGGCTCCTTAGAGAAGATCAAACTTCTCTCAGATTCCCTTTCATGCAGATGACGGGCAATTCCTTTAAATTTACGGTATTCCATGAGTCGCTGTACAAGTTCTGCACGAGGATCATACATTTCCTCTTCCATGTAGTCATCATAGATTTCATCATCCGCAAACACCGGTGGTTTGGGGAGAAGTATTTTGGATTTAATCGCAAGCAAGGTTGCCGCCATGACAAGAAATTCACTTGTAATATCAAGTTCCAATTCCTGCATGGAATGAATGTAGTCCATATATTGATCTGTAATATGACTGATCGGAATATCTTGGATGTCAATTTCATGTTTGTCAATCAAGTGCAATAAAAGGTCCAAAGGTCCTTCAAACGTTTCAAGCTTATAGGTTACAACCGTCAATGGACGCATCCTCCCGCTACAGTTACAAAATACAAGAACCCTGCCCCCGCATCTCTTGTATTGTAACAAAAGATACGAGTACAGGGCACTACATTAAATAAGCACTATTTTAGCTGTTTCGTCAAGTTTGCCATTTCAATTGCTGCTACTGCCGCGTCCCAACCTTTATTACCTGCCTTGGTTCCAGAACGCTCAATCGCTTGCTCTATGTTCTCTGTTGAAACCAGTCCGAAGATGGTAGGAACACCTGTTTTCAGGTTAATTGCCGCAACTCCTTTGGACATTTCATTACATACATAATCATAGTGGGTTGTTGAGCCTCGGATGACGGTAGCCAGTGTGACAACTGCGTCATATTTGCCGCTCTCCGCCATCTTTTGGGCTACAAGCGGAATTTCAAAAGCACCAGGAACCCATGCCACATCGACTTCATCATCTTTTACTCCATGGCGCTTGAAAGCATCGAGTGAAGCGGATAATAACTTACTTGTTAAAAACTCGTTAAACCGAGCTACCACAACTCCATATCGTAATCCCTCAGATACTAAGTTTCCCTCAAAAACATTTGCCATAATCTACATCTCCCTTTCGTGTCGTTTACAACTCTTTATTCTCGTTCTGTTCCATATCATCAAACGTTAACATATGACCGAGCTTTGCCTGCTTCGTATGGAGATAGGAAATATTCTCTACGTTCTCTGCAATTTGAATGGAAACACGTTCCACAACTTCGAGACCATATCCTTCCAGACCTTTGATCTTACGCGGATTGTTGGTAAGAAGCTTGATTTTACTAATTCCAAGGTCTTTTAGAATTTGAGCGCCAATGCCGTAATCCCTTAGATCAGCTGGAAAACCAAGTTTTAAATTTGCATCAACGGTATCGAGTCCCTGTTCCTGTAGCTTATAAGCTTTTAATTTATTAATAAGTCCAATTCCTCGTCCTTCTTGCCGCATATAGAGCAGAACGCCGCTTCCATTGTCGTGAATTTGGCGAAGAGCTGCTTCAAATTGAGGACCACAGTCACATCTGTGAGAGTGGAAAACATCGCCTGTCAGACATTCAGAGTGGACACGCACCAGTACAGGTTCATCTGTATTCAGCTCCCCTTTGACAAGAGCGATATGCTCTTTGTTATCTACTTCATTGGTATAAGCGATGGCCTGGAACACTCCAAAATCGGTAGGCATCCGAACACTAACTTCCCTTGTTACAAGTCTTTCTTGCGAGTTGCGATAAGCAATCATATCTTTAATGGTAATTAGTTTTAGATCATGTTTCTTAGCCATTTCAAATAGATCAGGCAGACGTGCCATCGATCCATCTTCTTTGATAATTTCACATATGACACCAGCTGGATAAGCTCCGCTCATTCGTGCAAGATCTACAGCGGCTTCCGTGTGTCCGGCTCGTCTTAATACCCCGCCTTTTTTCGCAATTAAAGGAAACATATGCCCTGGTTTTCTGAAATCTTCTCCTACAGCCTCAGGATCAATAAGCGACTTCACCGTCATTGAACGTTCTTGCGCCGAAATTCCTGTCGTTGTCAGCTTATGATCTACAGATACCGTAAAGGCTGTACCATGAAAATCTGTATTATGCTGAACCATAGGTTTTAAATCCAGCTCATTTGCTCGTTCTTGCGTAATCGGAACACATACGAGGCCACGGCCCTCCGTAATCATAAAATTAATGACTTCTGGCGTAGCCAGTTCAGCCAGGGCAACGAAGTCCCCTTCATTCTCACGGTCTTCATCATCAACGACGATAACGACCTTTCCTTTTTGTAGATCCTGAATCGCTTCTTCTACTGTATGAAAATGAAATGTACTTTCCATCGTGATTACCTGCTTTCACTTGATAGTCTTGTAATGATGTATGAATTTTTTTATGAAAAACCATGATTGCTTAAAAACTCATAACTGAGTCCAGCAGATTGATCCTTCTGTGAAGGTCCGTTATTTTCATGATATCCGAGTAAATGGTTCACATATTTTCCGATCACATCACATTCAATATTGACAAGATCACCCGTATTTCGATAAGCCAGCACCGTCTGATCTAGCGTATGAGGAATGATGGAGACTGTAAAAGCACTTCCCGTAACATCCACAACGGTTAAGCTGGTTCCTTCCACCGTGATCGATCCTTTCGGAATAATATAGCGAAATACTTCTGTATTCACCGGAGCTATTTCAAATACGACCGCATTTTGGTCTCGTTTAATAGATATAATATGGGCTGTACCATCAACATGACCTTGCACAATGTGACCACCAAATCGACCTTTTGCAGACATCGCCCTTTCAAGGTTAACCGGACTTCCCTTTGCCAGTAATTTCAGATTCGTATGTCTATAAGTCTCAGGCATCACATCGGCCAAAAATCCGGAAGCTTCGATCGACGTAGCGGTTAGACATACTCCATTTACAGCTACACTGTCACCAATGTTTAAATCCTCCATAACCCGTTTAGCTGAAATACCAAGCACCATCGCTTCGCCCTTCCGGCCTATACTCCGTACTTTTCCTACTTCTTCAACTAAGCCGGTAAACAAAACACATCACTCCTTATCCACTTTCCGCCAGACGGGCACACCTGAAATACGGATATTGTCATCCAGCATTTCTACCTCAAGATTCCTCAGCGTAATCGCTTCACTCATACGTTCTACTCCTTCAAAATGGAAGCTTCCGAGGTTCTTATAACCACCGACAATTTTAGGGGCCATGAACATAACGAGCCGATCCACGAGCTTATTCTCCAGCATAGCACCGTTTAATGTACCTCCGCCTTCAAGCAAGATCGAACCAATTTCAAGTTCACTAAGTTTACGAAGTGCGGCCAGAAGATCAACCCTTGGACCTGTGCCAGAGCAAATGACCTGAACACCTTGTTTCTCAAAATAATCAACGCGCTCCTTATCCGCTCCTTCTGTTGTAATCAGAATGGTGGGTGCAAGACCGTCTTTCACTACCTTCGAGTCCCTAGGGGTTCGAAGCTGAGAATCTATGATGATCCGCACGGGATTCACTCCATCCACATCTAACCGGGTTGTTAACTCGGGATTGTCTGCTATTACTGTCCCTACCCCGACCATAATTCCTTGATGACGATGCCGGAGCATGTGAACATTCTCTCTCGCTTTTTTATTTGAAATCCACTTACTATCTCCACTTTTGGCAGCAATTTTCCCATCTAGAGTGGAAGCTGTCTTCAGCGTTACAAAAGGAAGCCCTGTCGTAATATACTTAAAAAACTTTTCGTTAAGATATCTCGCACGGTCTTCAAGCAATCCCACTTCAACTTCAATTCCTTGCTCCCGAAGCATAGAGATTCCTTTACCCGCAACCTCATGATTCGGATCCTCGCAAGCAATGATCACTTTTTTCACCTTGGCTCTGATCAGCTTTTCACTGCATGGAGGTGTTTTACCGTAATGAGAGCAAGGTTCTAAGGTAACATAAACGGTACTTCCCTCCGCTTCCGTCCCAGCCATCTCAAGAGCATGTACTTCCGCATGGCCCTTACCTCTTTGCAGATGAGTACCGAGCCCAACCATTCGGCCGTTTTTGACAATAACACAACCTACAACCGGATTAATTCCTGTCTGCCCCTGTGCCCTTTCTGCCATTTCGAGTGCAAGTGTCATGTAGAACTCATCATTCATTACATCCATATTGATCACCCCATTTCACTGTACCTCTTCCATGCAATAGATAACAAAAAAGACCCTCAACCGATAAATAATATCGGACGGGGGCCCTGAGAGAACGACGAATAAAAGCATAACAAATCAAAATCGCTAATAAGCAGCTCTTCATCATAGGTATGCCAAATAAATGACATAGCAAATAGAAAAACTTCTGCTAACTCAACTGATTTGAAAGCTAGTATATAAACAGATAACGTCTATGTACTTTCTATTCCTT
Organism: Paenibacillus sp. GYB006; assembly: GCF_036577645.1. NCBI lineage: Bacteria > Bacillati > Bacillota > Bacilli > Caryophanales > Paenibacillaceae > Paenibacillus > Paenibacillus sp. GYB006. The sequence goes on from NZ_JARBDA010000036.1 coordinate 5,479, forward strand.
CTCTCATCCAGACTATACTGTCGGTTCCGGAGTTTCACCAGATCCACCGTAAGCATACGCTTAGCGGGTCACGGACTTAGACTGATCCATATTACAATTACGTACCATGGAGGTCATCACCGCCGGTAGGGAATTTCGCCCTGCCCCGAAGGAAAATCGATATGAAATTGTAAAAAGCTTAATGAAATAGTAGCACCCTACTCTATAAAAATCAACAGGGTCTATAAATAATTCAATCCATAAATAAAAAAACACCCCTGATTAGGGGTGTTTACGGGTTAAATCCTATTCAACATCAAATACTTTAACCTCTACCATCTTGTCCCCATTTTTCATGTTAAGGGCTGTTTCAAGACCTGAAGTTACTTTACCAAATACAGTGTGAACACCATCTAAATGTGGTTGTGGTTCATGTACAATGAAAAACTGACTGGAGCCAGTATCTCTACCTGCATGAGCCATAGACAGAGAACCTGCCACATGTTTATGAGGATTTCCTGCAGTCTCACATTTGATCGTAGTTCCACTACCGCCCATACCCGTACCTGTAGGGTCTCCACCTTGACTAACAAAACCTGGGATTACTCTGTGGAAGATAACTCCATCATAAAATCCTTCATTAGCCAATTTCTCGAAGTTTGCTACTGTGTTAGGCGCTTCATTTGGGTAAAATTCAAGTTCCATTTTTTCCCCGTTTTCCATAACAATATATCCTTTTTTAGCCATTGTAATTCCTCCTAAAAAATAAATTGCCTCCAATAGCATACTATGAGTAAACACTGTAAAGCAACTTTGGTCGTGCTCATAATCAGGACCACCCGTAAAACGGGTGGTTTGTACTTGGGGTATAACCCCTTGTCGCCAAACTGCGCCTAAAGACGCTAGCCTGACCATAAATCTGTTCAGGCTCAGTGTTATTTGTCACTTTCACTT
>NZ_JARBDA010000037.1:0-4883 GCF_036577645.1 Paenibacillus sp. GYB006
AAGATGTGTGTAGCTCATGGCGGATTCTCCTTGTAGGTGTTGTGTGGTAACTCCATTCTACACGAATCCGGCCATGGGCCATTTTTAATTTTGAACTAGGTGTCGCACTTCATATTACAATCCGTCAGATAGAAAAGACATTAATACCACTATAAAACTACAAAAGCATCCAAAACGGCACAATCACCGTTTTCAGACATTGAACCAAAGATAGACGGTCACCGCTTGATATATTCAAACCAAGTTATATATAAGACACCGTACAGAATGCCTAAGACAGTATCCAGAGCTCCTAGAGAATCCATTTAATAAGGACATTGTTTTAAATGGTGAGATAGCATGTGTAGATCCAGAGACAGGATGGGTAGACTTCGAACTTGTTATGAAGAGATTCCTAGCGAGGTAAGAGGATAAGATTAACCTATACACACGAGCCTTACCTGTTACTTACGTAGTATTCACTATGATGGACAGGATACTCATAAGCTTCCGTATTGCCGCAAATTTCTTCATGCTAAGCACCTGTCATTATTCTATAAATCACAATAAAAGGTAAGTTAAAAATTGACATGTCCGCTTATAAGTGTCCAAAAGTAGAATTTTATAGCGCTTCTTAAAGTAACCCACAATATAAAATAGACCCTTCAACACGAGAAGAGTCTATTACTAATCAATCTACTTATTTTTCACAAGCTATACCGTCTTTGTCCCTATCACTTTTTTTATTGGCTTCATATAGAGCTTTAGAAACATGAGGTTTATATTTCGTTTTTCCACCTTTATTTTTGGTTGATGATGAACGAGCTACGCCGCCTTTATATACCTTATTCAACTCTGTGCAGTTTTTATATGTAACTACTTTCTCTTTTGCTTCTGCTACGCCAGTTGATCCTATCGTTGGTCCAATAATAAGTCCAAGAGATAAAACAGCCACAAATACCTTCTTGATATTAATAGTAACACTTCCTCTCTACAGTATAATGCTAATTAACTATACCTCTATCATCCTTCTCCTTCAATATATTGGTATTGGATATTAATTAACACAAACTATAACGGAGAGTACTGATTGAACTACCCTACAAACCTTACTCATCTCTACACGCTTAACTGGATATACCATGGATTTTGAAATCACAATTAAAAAAAGCCGCTAAAATAGCGACTTTACGCGTTATTAAACCAGTCCCTATACTCAGAAACGATCTCAATTATATGTATTTTATTTGTAATATGAGGTTGGCAAAATTACAAATTCATGTTCTCCGTTATCGAAGTTCTTGAGGCTAATCATAATCTTTTTAACATCCGTTACGTTAACTTCTAATGAAGTTACCTTTCCCGGTTCGACAGAGATATTCCCTAAACTTCTATCATCAATTAAATCTTCGAACACAGTTACTTCGACCGTTTCTTTTGGTGCAAATAGATCTAGATGCAAAGTTTGATATTTCTTATCCGGTGTTGAGTAATCATGAGCAAAAGCAGAAAATTTTGTATACAGCACTTCTTTGTATTCTTTGCCCTCAATATTTGTATAACTCTTATTTCTTGTATTACTGAAGTAATCATAATTAAAACTTACTTGTTGGAACGGTGTCTTTACGCCCTTCTCCCCAATATTAATCTTGCCAGTCTTCGAATCCACGGTAATGTTCGTTTTCGTCGCTTCCTTAACGACACCGATCGGCAAGTATGTCGTGCCGTTAATTACAACTGGCTTTGCAGTGGTTTTAGCGGTCCAGTTTTTCCCGTTAAGCGTGTACTTGAGATTCGAAACCGTCGCCTTGACAGTTTGCGTGTTGGCTGCGAAAGCCACCGAACTACTGAGCAATAAGAATGCGGATAGCAAAACAGTTACTCTTTTCAATTTCATCTTTCTTACCGTCTCCTTTTATGTATTATTTTTACATCTATTAAAAATATCGGTTAATCAGACGATATAATTAACAAGAACTGTAAAAATAATTAAACAGGGATAGTGCACTATTATATCTAAATAATCCCATAAACTTCACAAAAGGAGCATGATGATATTGCAAAACAAACATTCTATGAAGACGCTGACTGCCGATGACCAGTTGTACACGGCGAAGATGGACGCTAAACCCATCTTTATATACCTTAATAAGGAGCTCTATGGAAGAGGTGTGATCGAGAGGATTACTGAGGATAGCATAAAGGTGAAAGGCGAATATTTTATGCGCGGGGTTTGCGAGTTTAAATGCGAAGGATAACTAAGATTTGAGGCACTTACTTCTCTATACTTACTACTTGATACTAATATCTTGGACGGAAACCAGATATTCTCCTTAGCTAGTCCAACAAACGACTGCTTCCAGATTTCTGATATCTCACAATCCTAACCTGAAAAGCCACATTTTTAACGTCAAAAGCCACATGAGAATAAAAATGTGGTCTAAACTTTGCTGTAACGAAACAGGGAGCAGCTGCCACAACTGGCAAACTGCTCCCTCTATTTTGAACTAACGTTTTACCGTTAGTTCAATCAATATTTGGATTAGACCCTTTACTTTTAGGGATAATGGCATTTTTATTTAATGTTAATAACTAGAATTTTCCTTTAGTGGAGGAATGAGATATTAGAACTTGATCCAAGCCAGCCAGTGCAAGATAAGAGATACATACAAGGATGTTATAACAGGACAAGTATTTGTAGTTAAAGAATATGGTCACACGCCAATCTTTGAGTATCTTGGTCATCTGGGGAATTACACAACTACTCTAAAAATATCTAAATAAACTTTGATCCTAATATAAAAAGAAGGTCGATAGACCTTCTAATTTTTTGCAATCATAATTATTGCCATCGACCATATTGTTAAACTAAAACTAAGGGAGATGAATATTCTTCTTGCTTGTGGCTGTTTCCCATCAAGCAAAAAGTAAAAAGACATATAAAGAAAAATAGGTAAAAGAATTGATGCAAAAACTACTGCTGCACTTGCCAAAAAAATCATCCTCATTCAATTAGAATCAAAAGGTAATAGTACAGGAGTTTCTGCTGGGAGTCCATTTATAATACGGAAAGTTAACTATAGTGAATGAAATTATCAAATAAGAAGAGAAGATTAGGAAGCTAGCGTGAACACATAAGCAAATTGATAATTTCTGATGCCTACACTAGAGAGGAATTAAAGAAAAAGTAATTCGCGGTGCCCTCCGTTTAGGGTGCAGGAATAGGCAACCGGTCTGTTGATCGGTTGCTTACTTTTTCTAATTAAACCTAAGTTGGACTACAGTGATTTGTGAAAATTTTGATTGAAAGAGCAGCTTTTAGAATTTATAAAAGAAAATCCATTCATAAAATAAATCCACTCGTGGTTTAACCTGTCTTTATTTCATAATTAATTATAGCTTAGTTAAACAAACGATCAATATCCTTTGCTAACCTTTCAGAATCGAAGTCCTCTTTAAATTTCTTCTTTATTTCTCTAACAGCTCTAATCAAATTATCGACTAGTAACCTTATTTGAGAATCAAGATCAACTTCCCTAAAAGTCGCATGATCAATTCTCAGACGAATATCAGAGTCCTTATCTTTCTTCAAGTAAGTTATTTTTTCATTAAAAAGACCCTCTTCAACAAGCTCATCACTTGCGATCATAAAAATTATCCCCAATATTTTTAAGCCAGGACCGTAATCCTGTGAGTTTAGTGATGTATTTAATTTTTTTAAAACAATATTCTCGATCTCAGAATAGGCCTTTTCTACATCCTCCATAATTTCTCCAGTGAAGTAAAATTCCATAATATGATCCCTTCCTATTACCAATCGCTTTTATTTAGCTTCGGTCTTTCCCCATTATTATTTTTCTCATAATTTTTTCAGTTGCCATTGATGTATCTGTTTCTTTGTCCGTAGCCATAATGACCATTGTATAATTATTCTCACGGTAGCGTTTTTGCATATACCTTTTAGTTCCTCTTGCATATGCATAGCGTATAAGAGATTGGAAGCAATATATTATATGGAGAGGATAATTTTTTCTCTGCTGTTGAAATAGAGCGTTTTAGAATTGGTAGAAAACAATTTTAGTTTCAATCAATTAAAACCACAAGTGGTCAATGATAATTTTAGAATGATCCATTAAAAGAAGCAGCGGCAGACCAAGACTCGATAAATGAGGTCTTAGTCTGCCGCTATTGTCGTTCAACTAACGTTTTACAGTTAGTTGAATAACTTCCGTTCTATCATTGCATTTATCAAATCAACGTTTTGGTTTTTCAATCTGGGTACTTCTTTGCTTAATTTCACCACCAAAGCCCCATCCCTTTGCTTCAAGAAACTCAGTATATGCGTCTAAAAAGTCATTAATATTAATTGACTCCTGAAACCTTTTATCTATGACATTACCGTCGATTTGTATTTCCGCAAGTTTCGCTTCATCTAGGTTTACTTCATTTTCCCACACTGGTTTCCATGAAGGGTCTTGTTCGTAATCGTTTCTTGGAACTACGTTGTCTAAAGATTTCTTTTCCTTAGCCGCAAATTTCATAAAGTTTCTTTGTGCTTGCCTCAAACATACTGCATTCGCACCGCCCCAATAATCTGGGTTTTCATTCATTACAGCATCCTCTTGCCAATTACAAACATCGCAAGTCTCATATGTTCCAGGTGGTTCTTCATCAAGAGTTTTATACCCACAACATGGACAAGTATATTTGGTCATGAAATCACTCCTCTTATGAGATTTAACATGGAAAAAAGGAACTTCTATGTTCAAGCCCCTCCACTATCGTTTTTCCGTTAGAATTCCTGTAAAACGAAAAATTTGGAGTTTGAATAAAAAAGAGCACCTCAGTAAGATGGGGTTACGCACGAGGTCATTGCCTCAAAAAGCCCATCTAGGAGGTCGCTC
>NZ_JARBDA010000038.1:0-2533 GCF_036577645.1 Paenibacillus sp. GYB006
GGGCAGAATAGTTTAACAACCACTAGAATTAAATTCATATCTAGATTGAATGTTTATCTCATTAACAGAGAGCTAATATAAGAACAGGTGCCCATATATCAATAGGCACCATAAGTGTTCGAGAATTACTTTAGATTATTGATGGAGATGTCTAGCCGGTTAGAGATTTGCGGGAAATTGCCAATGAATACTTTTTTTGTTTTGGTCCCCTGCCGAGTATTGCCAATATAGTTGGCTCCTACTAAAAATAAACTAACGCTCCCAATTCCCTTTATTTAACTTTTTATGTAATTATCAAAATACAAATACATATAAAGAGAATAAGATGTCTATACTCTAGTTTTAATATGGCGCTCTAGCCAGTCAGTATTTAAAAGCCAAAGTTCCGTTGTCGGTTACTTTGGCTTTTATGTAGTGACTCAATTATTCTTTAATTTGACCAATAACATTCATGACATCATCAAGAGTACCTGTTATTGTAGAGGCAGTATAGAAATGATCCGATGTCATTAAATGAACGACTTTTCTATTCTCCCCATCTACATAGGCAGCAGTGTAATCATTAATTTTGGTTACTTGTACTTGTTCCAAATGATAGGAGTTTTCTAAACTTGCAATAGTCTCTTCATCAGTTAGAGTAGCGGGCACTTGAGTAAAGAGAATTTCACTACCAGATTGAGTGTTATAAAATGTCCGGAGCTGAAGCCCAATATCTGTTTTCCTTGCATATATTTCACCTTCGGTTAGTAACGCATTACTTTTAGTGACAGAAGATATATCTGGAACCGATTTAGGGATAAAGATTTCATTAGCCGACACTGTGGAAAGATCCACAGTTCCTTCCAGTTGAGTATCTTGATTTACTGTTGCGTCATTGTTTACAGCTTGCGAAGACTGAGCTTCTTGATTAGTTACTACTGAGCTTGTTGTAGCTTGAGCTTGTGCAATGCTATTCCCATCAGCGTAAGAATGGTAGATGAATCCTCCACTTGCAAGAATAGTGGCCACGCTTGCAACAAATAATGTTTTTTTCATTTTTCATCCTCCTTAATAAACGCTACCAGAGTTAACGACGGCGTTATTACTCTTATACAATAATTGATAGGACAAATTAGCATTGTTATTTTTGTTAGCATACATCGCCCAATATGTTGAGCTTTCCCCTGTCCATAAAGAGAAACTTACATCAGGAACTTCTACAATGGTATAGGAACTCATCTTATTCCAAGTCCCTGAACCAACTATACCGTCAGATGTTAGTTTGTGACTACTTTGAAAGCTTTTTGCCGCGTTAAACGTACCTGTTCCGAAACTGCCATCGATACTTCCGACTGTAGATTGTAACCCAAAGCAGTACAAATTAACTTGTAACGCCTTTACATAACCACCACTATTTCCACTTTTAAGTGTAGGGAAACCAGCAAAATCCACTGCTGCGCTTGCAGAAGCTATACCCGCCGCCAACGAGGAACCTAATAGGGCCAATGGGATAAGCTTTGCTAATAGTTTCTTTTTAAACATAGTTTAACTCCTTCCAAATAATAGTTTCATATATTAGAACACGTGAAAGTAGCAAAAAGTTATATATTTTAAAAAAAGTAAAAAAAATACAATAAGAGATTAAACTGTACCCTTTGTAAAGTTTAATCTATATCAGCTAATATCTTGTCAAGATTATCGGTAAAAGGAACTTAAATCATGATGACAAATAACCCTCCAACCCATTTTTTGGAAGCTTACACCAATTCAAAAAAGTTTGGCAGTGCGAAAAGATTTTTGATCTTCAGGATGACATAAAGCCAATGAACTAGCTTATTTGCCATGCGACTAATGCTATTTTATGTTGCTTTCCTTCTGCTCTTTTGCGATGTAAAAAATAAAAAGGAGGTTAATGAATGAAAGGAATCTTTGATCGGTTTGAAGGTGATTACGCGGTAATCGAAATAGATGGACAGACACATGATGTTTCTAATTCCATTGTTGATGCTTTTATCAAAGTGGGAGATGTAGTTACGTATGGAAGCCAAAACCGACTGAAATAGAGCAACGAGAGAAGCAAATTGAGAAGCTTATGGACGATGTTTGGGAAGATTGATCGATAATTTATTTCTACAATTATAGTTTACTTATTGTAAAAACCTGATTACGCTTTTAGAAGTCGGGTTTAATCTATTTATTCTATCTGATTTCTGTTCAGCGTTATTAACCGTTTGGATATTTCTTCTAAACCAGTTGAATTGATTGCAGAAATGGCTGTTATGAATAGGTTTTTTTAAATAAATGGTTTGAAGCAAGACCGCAATGAACGAAGTTATGTAATAAAATAGAATAATATATTATTATTGAAATTTATTTGGCAATTTAATCGATACAGCGAGCCCTTTTAGAACTATGCAAATACCGATTTTTGCTGGATCGTTGTCGACCGTCAATTCGATGACGTCAAAGGACACCCGAATCGGGTGCTCTTAGCTTTTGCTCAACCAACGATACGATGAACCCTATTATAAGAAGAAATGCTGATCATTAAGCT
>NZ_JARBDA010000039.1:0-2117 GCF_036577645.1 Paenibacillus sp. GYB006
GATGTGAATAGCTCATGGACTGATTCTCCTGTGTGAATTTGGTGTGGTAACTTAATTCTACACGAATCAGGCCATGGGCCATTTTTATTTTTTGAGTAAGGTGTCGCACTTCATATTACAATCCGTCATAAATTTTCTTTGTATTAGGCTTAGTATAAGTAATTAATATAGCTGCAAGTGATCTTCTATGACTTATTCCTTCTCTGATCGAACCTTAACTGGGTCAGAGCTGAGAACTATTTTGTAGAGTGAGTCTTCCAAAAGCAATACAATAGAAGTTTGAATGTTGTCTATCTTTCCTTTTGACCATAGAAGGGATCGGGAATAAGGTGTTCAGGATATATAGTATGCGCTAAAACGTTATAATTATTGTGTTCTACATTTAGTAAGGTGAAGAGAAACTTGAATTAGAATGGAATAAAAACATAAAGATTCACAGATGATAGAAATACACTAATACCGAAATATGTTAGGTGCTCGTTCAGAACATTAATAGTAGTGAGTCATTAACGGAAACAATGAATACCTTTCAAGAAGATACAGTCCTTATTTTTGATTCATCCTGGAAGTATTGGCTTTTGCCACTGTCTACTCTACATTTAAAACAGTTAGATATGACCGATTAGTTTTAATAAAATCTCAAATCAGAAAGAGTTAGCTCAATAGGGTAGCTGGTCACTCTGTAAAGTATGTATTTATGGAATTATCAAATTGTTATTAGATACAATGAAGAAGTCAAAGCTTTAGTAAACATTAATTTTCCAGGTATGGACTCATTTCTGATAATTAATAATTTCAATGTTTAAGCGGGAATTATTATGAGTAAAAGGAAATATTCATTTTTGTATGTAGAATATTCAATCATGATATCAAAATTACTTTATGTGAAAGATAGTGATACTTCTATGTTGAGAATCAGCAAAGGAAGATTAGTTGGACGGGAAAGGTACAGAGATGTACCAGGCGATAGTTCGGCGTTTAGCTATACTACATTTATATACTGGCATTAACAATTGTAGCTCTGGTATTATCCCCTCAAAGTAGACACTCGAAAAAAAGTCTCATCTTATTATGAGATATTGAGAGACAACATGGAGGGGTATTTTTATGGATAAAAAAAGAATTAGTTATTTAATCATTTGCAGAGAAGTTTAAGTTAAGAGAATTTCAATGGCACATCTAGGGAGCGAGGAGTTATCTAGCTGTAGCAGACAAGGGGAATGTGTAGCAGCACACAATTTTCTTAAGAAGTTGGTGAGAAAATATTGATGAGATGGAGAGGTGTGTTCAATACCAGTAAAGGATCGACCAGAGGTCCAATAAAAGAGGCCTTCTCACGATGTTCTCAATTATCTTGTAGAAGGGGATTATCATAAGTGCAGGGAAACTATTAAAGAAAGTCACACAGCGTTAAAGTTATTAGCTATAGTGGGAGTATAGATCTAGTTACTACAATTGGCTGCCAACCACTTAAACCATAGCTAAAAAGTAACACTACATTCTAAATCAAGGACCAGAGAAAATATGACGCTAGTACTTGAATCATATAATTCGGTTAACCTTCGGATGTGAGGGCTCAGCGGGAAGTAGGCTACTTTGTCATTTTCGTTATGGGGTTTGGTCATACGTAGTTATATTAATGTTGTTTATCTAAACTCGATTATAGGATATAATATATATCATTTTTAATAATTTCTACAAATTGTGCCTGCAATTCTTCATTAGAAAGAGTGTTGATATGTAGAGAAGCGCAAATAGAGAGTATAGAAGTAATTCGTTCTATGTTTTTTTAAGCAGGGAGTTAATTTCGGAGCGCTCCTTTACTTTGAGTAAATAATGGATTTAAACAACATTATTAAAATCAAATAATTTTAAATAAAAGACTTGCATAATTTTTATCAGCATGGTATATTCTAATTCCGGCCAAGAAGTTAGCCAGTAAGCAACACACTGAATAACCAAGCAACTTAACGAAGTTAAAAACTTCTGGAAAAAAGCTTGACACTCTGAACCGGACATGATATGATATAAAAGTTGCTGACGACGAGAGTTGTTAGCGAGATTGATCTTTGAAAACTGAACAACGAGGAGTTTTACGTAAGTGAAACTCGTGAGTG
>NZ_JARBDA010000040.1:0-1905 GCF_036577645.1 Paenibacillus sp. GYB006
AATCGAGTAGGAGGCTACCCATTAGAAGAGTAGCCGACCTCTCACACCACCGTACGTACCGTTCGGTATACGGCGGTTCAACCGCATAAGTGCATTTTACGTAGACGCTCGTACTGCGCAGGAAAGTCATAATATCCTGCCTGTACGAGCTTTTCGTTTGTTATGGAACGAGACAGCACCGGGCTTCTGGAGATGCGCCAGTACCCAAGACGGGAGTTTCCCCATTGGTACGCCTTCCCCTCCGGTATCCCCAGCCTGCGTAGGTTTTGTACCTTTGTTTTCGGTTTCTTCCATTGCTTCCAGATGTACATACGAAGTCGCCTCCGCAGCCATTCACTCCAGCTTTGCAATATTCGTTTCATGTCAGCTACATAATAGTAGCCAATCCATCCGCGAATGTAGATCTTCACTTTCTCCATGACTTCGCGAACATTCCTGCCCTGACTTCGGCTCGTTAGTTCTTTCAACTTCTTCTTTGCTTTTGCAAGGGACTGCCCATGTACTCGAATATACACGCCTCTTTTGTTCTTTCCCAAGGCAAAGCCAAGAAATTTAAAATGCTTCCGAGCCATTACACTGACTACCTTGCTTTTCTGCGTATTCATTTGCAGTCTCAGTTTGTTCTCTAGGTATTTCCGGCAGGATTCCAAGAGACGCATTGCTGCCCGTTTGCTTTTGGCTAGCACTACGATGTCATCTGCATAGCGGATGACCTTCACTCCCCGGCCGTTCATCTCCTGGTCGAATTCGTTCAGGTAGATATTTGCAAGTAACGGCGATAAGGGGCCTCCCTGCGGAGCGCCTTCCTCCGTTTTGCAGTGCACCCCGTTCTCCATGACTCCACTTTTCAGATATTTCTTGATCAAATCGGTTACACGCTTGTCCCCGATTTGTTTGCGTAAAAGATTCATCAGTAGCTCATGGTTCAGTGTGTCAAAGTATTTGGAGAGGTCAATTTCTACCGCGTAGCCGTAGCCCTGCTGCGCATACTCTTTTACCTTGCGAATAGCTTGCTGTGCGCTCCTACCTGGGCGGTAGCCGTAGCTTCCCTCCGAAAAGAGCGGCTCAAACATCGGCTGCAACTGCTGGGCAATCGCCTGCTGGATCACTCGGTCCACCACTGTGGGTATGCCAAGCTTCCGTACTCCATTTCCATCTGGTTTGGGAATTTCTTTGCGCCGTACGGGGCTTGGCTTGTATCTGCCTTCCCGGATACTTTGCAAGAGCTCGTCTTTATGTTCCTGCAGCCATGGCAGCGCATCTTCTACGGTCATCCCGTCGATGCCTGGCGCTCCATGGTTGCGTTTGACCTGTTTGTAGGCTCTGTTCAGATTGTCTCTGTCCAGTATTTGCTCTAGCAGGTCTGTTGCACCGTCCCTTTCTCCACATTCCCGAATGCCGACACTCCGCGCTCCCACATACTCTTTGCGTTCCACGCTATCCCTTTGCGGGCAGCCCTTTCGGTATTCTGCTTTCATTGCGTCGACTCTCCTTCCTGCTTATACTCGAGACTTACGATTGTTCAGCCCTTCCCGAAAAAAAAAAACTTCCCGGTACTATGGCTTCTGCTGACTTCTCACAGCAAGCTTTACTCCGTCTTTCGGATTTTTTTTCCTACTTCACGTCTGTGAGACCTCCCCGGGTAAGAGCGATAACTTTCCCCTCATCTATCTGCCACATTTACATGATGAGCTTCGGGCAGTATTGGATTTTGCTTTGACATGCAAGCTCATCCGCTTCATCATGCCTTTTATGTGATTTCTGTTCGTCAGACCGAGGGTTTGCCTCCGGCTTCCTTCAGATTCCGCCTCGCGGCGGACACCCTTGCCTTTAGCTAACAGTTCCTACTGCCAAGCCTGTAGTGGACTTGCACCACCTAGTTATCGCCCATGCCGGGCGCACATG
>NZ_JARBDA010000041.1:0-1684 GCF_036577645.1 Paenibacillus sp. GYB006
GAGGCCACTGAAAAAGTCCAATATCTAAAATCAGGATGCCTTTCCTCAATATTGAGGAAAGGCATCCTGATTTTTTGTATAATAAAAGTATAAATTTCAGGTGGTGTCTCGGATGATTTCAAATCAACAGACCTTCAATCTCAGTCCATTTATGGCAATTTACGATATAGTCGTGCCTAAAGACAATATACTGCGCCAAATCAATGAAATTGTAGATTTTTCTTTTGTTTATGAAGAATTACAAAATAAATATTGCCTCGATAATGGTCGCAATGCAGTGTCGCCGATCCGCATGTTTAAGTATTTATTATTGAAATCTATTTTTGACTTATCTGATGTTGATGTAGTTGAGCGGTCAAAATATGATATGTCATTTAAATACTTCTTAGATATGGCACCTGAAGATCCTGTCATTAATCCAAGCTCATTAACAAAATTTCGTAAACTTCGTCTCAAAGATGTGAGTTTGTTAGATATGCTTATTGGGAAGACAGTTGAAATTGCACTAGAAAAAGAAATCATCCAAAGTAAAACAATTATCGTCGATGCTACACATACAAAATCACGTTATAATCAAAAATCACCGATACAGTTTCTACAAGAGAAATCAAAAAATGTCCGAAAATCCGTATATAAAATCGATGAATCTATGAAAACTAAATTCCCATCAAAATCTAATTCTAACGATGTGAAAATAGAAGTGGATTATTGCAATGAGATCATTTCCATCGTAGAAAAAGAACCGCAAATCGCTACAATTCCAACTGTGAAAGAAAAGTTAAATGTATTAAAAGAAGTCGTAGAAGATTACAAGGAACATCTTAGTTTCTCCAGTGATCCTGATGCACGGGTCGGGCATAAAACAGCTGATTCTTCTTTTTTTGGTTTTAAAACACATATCGCGATGAGTGATGAACGTATTATTACAGCTGCGATCGTCACAACTGGTGAAAAAAGTGATGGGAAATTCTTAAAAGAATTAGTCGAGAAAAGTAAAGAAACCGGTATGGAAATAGAAACAGTAATAGGTGATGCAGCGTACTCAGAAAAAGAAAATATTCAATATGCGAATCAAAATGAACTACAACTAATAGCGAAATTAAATCCTAACATCACACAAGGTACTAGAAAAAAGGAGGATGAATTTGAATTTAATAAAGATGCGGGCATGTACATATGTAAAGCAGGACATTTAGCTATACGCAAGGCACGTACAGGTAAGAAAGGTATTAATAAAAATCAAAAAGACACTTATATGTTTGATATTGAAAAATGCAAAGTATGTCTACTACGTAATGGATGTTATAAGGAAAGTGCAAAAAGTAAAACGTATTCTGTCACAATTAAATCAACTGAGCATCGAGAACAAGAAGCATTTCAAAATAGTGAAGAATTTAAATCATTAGCAAAAGAAAGATATAAAATTGAGGCGAAAAACAGTGAACTCAAACATAGACACGGGTATGATGAAGCATCATCGTCGGGTTTAATTGGCATGCAAATACAAGGAGCAACAGCTATATTCGCAGTCAACCTCAAACGAATTCTCACGCTGATTAAAGCAGAGAAGTAAGTCAATATAAAAGAAATAGATCACTTCCTATTCAAAAACTAAACAGGAAGTGATCTATTTTGTTTTGAGAAACAATTACTAATTTAAAAGCGCAACTTTTTCAGTGGCCTC
>NZ_JARBDA010000042.1:0-1485 GCF_036577645.1 Paenibacillus sp. GYB006
ACGGGTCCGAGCCCTTTTGTTTAATGTCTCCCGATACTCCGTGCTATGTTATCCTGCGAATGCATGAACCGGCGAGGATCAATTAGCTTTATGCTGCTTGTAGGAAAATTCTAGTCGAGTCGTAAGTATTGCCGTTTTTAGCAAGAGAGACAAGCATACGTGAAACTTTCCCAATTAATTTCATAATTGATTTCATCTTCTTTATCTTCTTATCCTTCACGTTGTAGTGGTGCAGTGCCCGAACTTCCGAGTTTTTCATCACCATACACATCGTCACGAGATAGAGGAAATGGCGCAAACGAGGACGACCACGTTTGCTAAGTACCATTTTTCCTCGCCACTTTCCAGAACTTGCTTCAGCTAGGTTTAAGCCGGCGTGACGTAGTAAAGCATTTCCGTGTGCATAACCGCTTAGATCGCCAGCCTCACCAAGAATGCCGGCTAAGCTGGTTGCATTTACACCTGGGATTTCGAGCAGTTTTTGAGCATAAGGAATACGCCCCAGTATAATGTGGAGTTCCTGCTCAATCTGTTCAAGTTGTCGCTGAGCTAAGTCATACTCTTCTAAGAGTTGTTCTAGATGAAGTTTGTAGGCGTGAAGTGCGTGCGTGGTACCCACACTGCATTTTGCAAGTGCAATAAGTTGCTCTGCACGTTTGACGCCAGCATGACGTTTCAGGTATTGCTTCCAACCAGCAAGAACTTGTTCAGTGGATAACCGGCTAATTTCCTTGGGTAATGGGAAAAGTCGGAGTGTAGCGATGGCACTGGTGCAAGTAAGAATCTTAAATACCTGACGCAGTTCAGGGAAGACAATATCTACCCAGCGATGAATTTGATTTACCGCACTGTTGAGACGTTTGGTCACCGTTTCTCGGTTTGCCATAAGAATGCGAAGTTCTTCGTAAGATTCTGCAAGAAACCGAACGGGAGAGTAGTATCCATTTTTCATCATATCTGCGATGACCAGCGCGTCTTTATGATCGCTTTTCGATGGAGTATTGTCCCGATTTTCTTTGTTCCTTTTAACAAGATGAGGATTCACAAGTACAGTCTCAATACCTTGTGAATCCAGCCAGCGAGCCAGGCTAAGCCAGTAATGACCCGTAGGCTCCATACCAACAATGACTTTCTGAAGCTTGTAGGATTTCAATAAATCTTGGATCCAGCGTTTGAGAAAGTTGAATCCTTCTAAATGATTGCCGAATTTTAGGGGTGTGCCAAGTGCAATTCCTCGAAAGCTCACAGCCCGGGCAACATGGACTTCCTGAGCAATATCTACACCAACAACTAGATGATGAAAGGTAATGTTTTCAATGAGTTGATTTTGTTTTTCTTGTGCTTTAAACTTCATGTTAGAGCGACCTCCTAGATGGGCTTTTTGAGGCAATGACCTCGTGCGTAACCCCATCTTACTGAGGTGCTCTTTTTTATTCAAACTCCAAATTTTTCGTTTTACAGGAATTCTAACGGAAAAACGATAGT
>NZ_JARBDA010000043.1:0-1471 GCF_036577645.1 Paenibacillus sp. GYB006
TTAGAATTCCTGTAAAACGAAAAATTTGGAGTTTGAATAAAAAAGAGCGCCTCTGTACGATGGGAGTACGCAACGGGTCAAAAGCCCTTAAAATCCACATCAGGAGGTCGCTCTAACATGAAGTTTAAAGCACAAGAAAAACAAAATCAACTCATTGAAAACATTACCGTTCATCATCTGGTGGTCGGTGTAGATATTGCTCAGGAAGTCCATGTTGCTCGGGCTGTGAGCTTTCGAGGAATCGCACTTGGTACATCCCTAAAATTCGGAAATCATTTAGAAGGATTCAACTTTCTCAAGTGTTGGATCCGAGATTTATTGAAATCTTACAAGCTTCAGAAAGTCATTGTCGGTATGGAGCCTACGGGGCATTACTGGCTTAGCCTGGCTCGCTGGC
Source organism: Paenibacillus sp. GYB006 (assembly GCF_036577645.1). NCBI lineage: Bacteria > Bacillati > Bacillota > Bacilli > Caryophanales > Paenibacillaceae > Paenibacillus > Paenibacillus sp. GYB006. The sequence goes on from NZ_JARBDA010000043.1 coordinate 398, forward strand.
TGGATTCGCAAGGTATTGAGACTGTGCTTGTAAATCCCCATCTTGTTAAAAAGAACAAAGAAAACCGGGACAATACGCCATCGAAAAGCGATCATAAAGACGCACTGGTCATCGCAGATATGATCAAAAATGGATACTACTCTCCCGTTCGATTTCTTGCAGAATCTTATGAAGAACTTCGTATTCTTATGGCGAATCGAGAAACCGTGACCAAACGTCTCAACAGTGCGGTAAATCAGATTCATCGCTGGGTAGATATTGTCTTTCCTGAACTGCGTCAGGTATTTAAGATTCTTACTTGCACCAGTGCTATCGCTACGCTCCGGCTCTTCCCATTACCGAAGGAAATTAGCCGGTTATCCACTGAACAAGTTCTGGCTGGCTGGAAGCAATACGTGAAACGTCATGCTGGCGTCAAACGTGCAGAGCAACTTATTACACTTGCGAAATGCAGTGTGGGTGCCACGCACGCTCTTCACGCCTACAAACTTCATCTAGAGCAACTCTTAGAAGAGTATGACTTAGCTCAGCGTCAACTTGAACAGATTGAGCAGGAAGTCCACATGATACTGGGGCGTATTCCCTATGCTCAAAAACTGCTTGAAATCCCAGGCGTCAATGCAACAAGCTTAGCAGGCATTCTTGGCGAGGCTGGCGATCTAAGCGCTTATGCACACGGAAATGCTCTACTACGCCATGCCGGATTAAACCTAGCTGAAGCAAGTTCTGGGAAGTGGCGAGGAAAAATGGTGCTTAGCAAACGTGGTCGCCCACGTCTGCGCCATTTCCTCTATCTCGTGACCATGTGTATGGTGATGACCAACTCGGAATTTCGGGCTCTGCACCACTACAACGTGAAGGAAAAGAAGGTAAAGAAGATGAAGTCGATTATGAAATTGATTGGGAAAGTTGCACGTATGCTTGTCTGTCTTGCTAAAAGCGGCAAAACTTACGACTCGACTAGAATTTTCCTACAAGCAGCATAAAGCTAATTGATCCTCGCCGGTTCATGCATTCGCAGGATAACATAGCACGGAGTATCGGGAGACATTAAACAAAAGGGCTCGGACCCGT
>NZ_JARBDA010000044.1:0-1443 GCF_036577645.1 Paenibacillus sp. GYB006
CCCATTCGGACATCCCCGGATCAAAGCTTGCGTACAGCTCCCCGAGGCAGTATCGTTGTTCGCCACGTCCTTCATCGGCTCCTAGCGCCTAGGCATCCTCCGTGTGCTCTTAATAGCTTAACCATATGCTCATTTTTGACTGATTCACTCCGGTTGGCATTCGCCAAAAGTCGTTCATCATTCAAAAATTTCGCTAAGCAATCTATTAATCTTCACTTGTTTAACACAAGTTCAGCTTAAAGGATATTTCTAAAATCGCAAAATTGTTTCGTTATCTAGTTTTCAAGGATCAAGTTTGAAAAATGTTTTTGGTGGAGCCAAGCGGGATCGAACCGCTGACCTCCTGCGTGCAAGGCAGGCGCTCTCCCAGCTGAGCTATGGCCCCATAATGGGATTATTAAGTTAAATGGTGGGCCCTAGTGGACTCGAACCACCGACCTCACCCTTATCAGGGGTGCGCTCTAACCAGCTGAGCTAAGGGCCCTCAATATGAAGCTTGTACATCCCTATAAAGGGTTGCGCTTGGCGGCGTCCTACTCTCCCAGGACCCTGCGGTCCAAGTACCATCGGCGCTGGAGGGCTTAACGGTCGTGTTCGGGATGGGTACGTGTGGAACCCCTCCGCTATCGCCACCAAACGCATGATTGAAGCCATTCAATCATATAGTGTATAAGTTGAAAGAGTCTTGCTCTCTCAAAACTGAACAACGAGTGAGTGTGCTCGGAAGCTTAGCTTCCATATATTTGAATGTTTCCGTTTCAGGAAACGATTCTCCATAGAAAGGAGGTGATCCAGCCGCACCTTCCGATACGGCTACCTTGTTACGACTTCACCCCAATCATCTACCCCACCTTCGACGGCTGGCTCCTTGCGGTTACCCCACCGGCTTCGGGTGTTGTAAACTCTCGTGGTGTGACGGGCGGTGTGTACAAGACCCGGGAACGTATTCACCGCGGCATGCTGATCCGCGATTACTAGCAATTCCGACTTCATGCAGGCGAGTTGCAGCCTGCAATCCGAACTGAGACCGGCTTTTAAGGATTTGCTCCACCTCGCGGCTTTGCTGCCCGTTGTACCGGCCATTGTAGTACGTGTGTAGCCCAGGTCATAAGGGGCATGATGATTTGACGTCATCCCCACCTTCCTCCGGTTTGTCACCGGCAGTCACCTTAGAGTGCCCACCCGAAGTGCTGGCAACTAAGATCAAGGGTTGCGCTCGTTGCGGGACTTAACCCAACATCTCACGACACGAGCTGACGACAACCATGCACCACCTGTCTCCTCTGTCCCGAAGGAAAGGCCTATCTCTAGACCGATCAGAGGGATGTCAAGACCTGGTAAGGTTCTTCGCGTTGCTTCGAATTAAACCACATACTCCACTGCTTGTGCGGGTCCCCGTCAATTCCTTTGAGTTTCAGTCTTGCGACCGTACTCCCCAGGCGG
>NZ_JARBDA010000046.1:0-1214 GCF_036577645.1 Paenibacillus sp. GYB006
TGGACTGTCAACATTAAATCAGACAACTTTTTTAAGGGATGCAGCTTTGTACTGAATTGGGGTCATGTATCCTAAAGTGCCATGAATGCGATGCTTGTTGAACCAATTCACATAATCATATAGTTCCAACTCTAAATGGTGAAGACTTTGAAAATTCACTTGGTTTACAAATTCCGTTTTCATCACTTTGTAGGTGGCTTCAGCAACGGCGTTGTCATAGGGACAACCCTTCATACTTAAAGAGCGGCCGATTTGGAATGTCGTAAGAGTCTCATCGATCAATCTATTCTTAAATTCACTTCCACGGTCCGTGTGAAACCATTGAATGTCGCTCAAGTTGCCTTCTACCGAGGCGAAGGCACGAGAAATTAGAGCAGCGTCTTTATGGGGACCTGCACTTTGTCCAATGATTTCGCGATTAAATAAGTCAATGAGCACACAAACATAGTGCCACTTGTGCTGAACTCTGACATACGTGAGATCGCTGACTACAAAGCGTTTTGCTTCCGTTTGATCGAACTCACGTTTCAACACATTCGCAGTTGTTGCTTCGTTGCAAGCAGTCTTATGCGGCTTATACTGCGCTATCGTGTACGTAGACACAAGGCCTTCCTCTTTCATGATACGACCGATTCGGCGTCTGGAAACGATGAATCCTTGTTCCTTAAGTTTGACTTTGATCTTACGTGTTCCGTATGCTTTTCGATTGGTATGAAAGATTTCTACAATAGCCGTAGTCACTGCCTCTTCTTGATCTTTCTCTTTCGCTTCATAGTAGAACGTGCTTCTTGCGATTTGCAGGACTTCGCACATTGCTGATACCGAGTATTTATCACTGTTTTGCTTGATGATTTTTACTTTCGTCCCATGATCAGCGCGGCTTGCTTTAAAATGTCATTCTCCATTTCGAGTCGCTGAACTTGTTTGCGAAGAGCGATGAGCTCATTCTCTTCAGCGGATCGGTTGTCTTTTTCCGAAAACGAACCTGAGGTTTGAGCTTGTTTGATCCAACGATCAAGTGCAGATGGACTAAGCTCATACTCTCTCAGAATAGCTGCTTTTGGCTTTCCGTTTTCATATAACTGAACCATTTGTCTTTTGAAATCTGCTGTGAATGTGCGTCTTTGCTTTGGCATAGTAGATCCGCTCCTAATCGTATTCTCTTCATTCTACTAGCCCTTAATTTTTCTGTCCAACTAAGTGTAGACGATCCA
>NZ_JARBDA010000047.1:0-1075 GCF_036577645.1 Paenibacillus sp. GYB006
TGACGGATTGTAATATGAAGTGCGACACCTAGTTCAAAATTAAAAATGGCCCATGGCCGGATTCGTGTAGAATGGAGTTACCACACAACACCTACAAGGAGAATCCGCCATGAGCTACACACATCTTAGCATAATTGAACGCAGTAAACTAGAAGTATTACATCAACTGGGGCTGTCCGCCCGAGCCATTGCTCGCGAATTGGATCGTCATCATTCCACGATCAGCCGGGAACTGAGGAAAAATCAAAGCCTAAATGGTTATCAAGCGGTAGCATCAGAGCATCGTTATAAGCATCTTCGCCAAGCTCAGAAACCTAGAGAAAAATGGACGGAGACACTCGGAAAAGAAATTGAACAGCGACTTCACGAAACCTGGTCTCCTGAGCAAATCTCTATGCGTTATAGACTGAAAGGAGAGCCCATGGTTTCGTTCAAAACGATCTATCGCTGGCTTTATCAAGGACGTATGATTCGTAACACCGTTCAGCAGTTAAGACACAAAGGAAAAAGACAAAAACCCCAAGAAAAACGAGGTCGCTTCCTCGTAGGCACTTCTATCAAACAACGGCCTAAAGAGATTCGTTCCCGTGAAACCTTTGGACACTGGGAACTGGACACGGTCGTCTCCAGCCGAGGAAAAAGTAAGGCTTGTGTCGCTACATGTATCGAGCGAAAAACAAGGCTATACACTGCTATTAAAATGCCAGATCGCACTTCATTATCTATGGAAATTGCTATTGGTGTAGTTGCTGCACAGTACCCTGCCCAAACCTTCCAGACAGCTACCGTAGACCGTGGTAAAGAGTTCGCGTGCTTTCGTGAATTGGAAGAGTCACACGGTATGACGGTATATTTTGCAGATCCTTATTCCTCATGGCAACGAGGCTCCAATGAGAATGGAAACGGGCTCCTTCGAGAGTTCTTCCCAAAAGGAAAGGACTTTGCAAAGGTGACCGAGGAAGAATTAGAACACGCCCTCCAACTTATTAACAACAGACCAAGGAAATGTTTGGGATGGAAAACTGCTCACGAATCATTTGAAGAAGAAGTGTCGCACTTGGATTGACAATCCGTC
>NZ_JARBDA010000048.1:0-972 GCF_036577645.1 Paenibacillus sp. GYB006
GACGGATTGTAATATGAAGTGCGACACCTTACTCAAAAAATAAAAATGGCCCATGGCCTGATTCGTGTAGAATTAAGTTACCACACCAAATTCACACAGGAGAATCAGTCCATGAGCTATTCACATCTTAGCATAATTGAACGCAGTAAACTAGAAGCACTCTCTCAGATAGGATTGTCTGCTCGAGCCATTGCTCGTGAATTGGACCGCCACCACTCTACCATCAGCCGAGAATTAAAACGAAATCACCGTTTAGAAGGTTATCAAGCGGTAGATTCAAATGAGCGGTATCAGTGCCTTCGCCAAGCCCAAAGTTCACGCGGAAAGTGGACTGAGGCACTTGGTGAAGAGATAGAGAGAAGACTTCAGGAAACCTGGTCACCTGAGCAAATTTCAATGAGCTATGTTCAAAAAGATATGCCCATGGTTTCATTCAAAACGATTTACCGGTGGCTGTATGACGGCCGTTTAACTCGCTCTACAGTTCAGCAGTTAAGACATAAAGGTAAGAGACAGAAACCTCAGGAAAAACGAGGCCGCTTCCTTGTAGGCACTTCTATTAAACAGCGTCCTAAAGAGATTCGTTCTCGCGAAACCTTTGGCCACTGGGAACTGGATACGGTTGTCTCTAGCCGAGGAAAAAGCAAAGCTTGTGTCGCTACTTTTATCGAACGAAAAACACGGCTATACACTGCCATCAGCATGCCTGATCGTACCGCACTATCCATGGAAATTGCTGTAGGTGTAGCCGCTGCACAGCACCCAGTGGGTACCTTTCAGAGTGCTACTGTGGACCGAGGTAAAGAGTTTGCATGCTTTCGAAATCTAGAAGAAACACACGGTATGAAGGTGTATTTTGCAGATCCTTATTCTTCTTGGCAACGAGGTTCCAATGAGAATGGAAACGGCTTGTTACGAGAGTTCTTTCCAAAAGGAAAAGACTTCGCAGAGGTATGTGATGAAGAATTGGAA
>NZ_JARBDA010000049.1:0-881 GCF_036577645.1 Paenibacillus sp. GYB006
TAGGCTCCCACCTATCCTGTACAGATCGTACCCAAATCCAATATCAAGCTGCAGTAAAGCTCCATGGGGTCTTTCCGTCTTGTCGCGGGTAACCTGCATCTTCACAGGTATTAAAATTTCACCGGATCTCTCGTTGAGACAGCGCCCAAGTCGTTACGCCATTCGTGCGGGTCAGAATTTACCTGACAAGGAATTTCGCTACCTTAGGACCGTTATAGTTACGGCCGCCGTTTACTGGGGCTTCGGTTCATAGCTTCGGATTACTCCTAACCACTCCCCTTAACCTTCCAGCACCGGGCAGGCGTCAGCCCGTATACTTCGCCTTGCGGCTTCGCACAGACCTGTGTTTTTGCTAAACAGTCGCTTGGGCCTTTTCACTGCGACCCCCTCGTGCTATTCACACTACCGGGGTACCCCTTCTCCCGAAGTTACGGGGTCATTTTGCCGAGTTCCTTAACGAGAGTTCTTCCGCGCGCCTTAGAATTCTCTTCTCACCTACCTGTGTCGGTTTACGGTACGGGCACCTTCATCTGGCTAGAGGCTTTTCTTGGCAGTCTGAGATCATGACCTTCGCTACTGTAATTTTCACTCCCCATCACAGCCCAGCCTTACGATGTGCGGATTTGCCTACACATCAGCCTCACTGCTTGGACAGACATCCATCAGTCTGCGTCACTACCCTACTGCGTCCCCCCATCGCTCGTAACGATTTACGGTGGTACAGGAATTTCGACCTGTTGTCCTTCGACTACGCCTTTCGGCCTCGCCTTAGGTCCCGACTTACCCTGAGCGGACGAGCCTTCCTCAGGAACCCTTAGGTTTTCGGCGGATCAGATTCTCACTGATCTTTTCGTTACTCATACCGGCATTCTCACTTGTAT
>NZ_JARBDA010000051.1:0-802 GCF_036577645.1 Paenibacillus sp. GYB006
CTACAAAATCCATCGGATATTTCTTATGCTTAATTAGCTATATGAGGAGGTGAAATTTATGAGAGAAAAAATAAATTCATGGTCTTTCTTTCTTTCAATAATTTGTTTAGTTTCGTATTTAGCAATGCCATATTGGATAGAAATCTATAGACATATCCATATGATATCCGTTCCAGACGCCTTTAATATTGTTTACATTCTTTCGTTAACAACTTTAATACTTGGAATAATAGGACTAACAGGTAAGAAAAATTTAAAGTCTATTTCAAGAGGAACAGTAACTATCTTAATCACATTCTGCATAACAGGATTTCTGAGCTTCTTAATGTGGATACAACAATCGTTCTTATTTTAATGAAGTAATCATTTATCAAAGTCATTATAATAAAAAAATACATAAAATTGGAGGCTGCTGTTTGAAGGTTAACCTTAGTGTAATTAGTTATGTAGCTTATCTATTAGTTATATCGACCACATCATTCTTATTTTACTGGGTATTTAAGATATGGATAGCAATGGGACGATTCACAGCAGCAGATGCCCCACCAGGTGACATTGGTGCAACAGAAAAAGTATTTTATAGTTTCGTTATACCGATTGGGTACTTTGCTATCATGACCTTACTTTCATTTGTTTTTCGTCGCTACTTAATAAAATATTCAGTTAATCTGAAAACAATATTTATACTTGCAATAAATGTACTCATTACTGTTTACTTAATAGCACAATTCACAATCTTTTCTTTTAGTTAATTTCTATAGGAGCCGAATGATTGATTTTATTAGAGATAACTCATTAAGCT
>NZ_JARBDA010000052.1:0-731 GCF_036577645.1 Paenibacillus sp. GYB006
GGTGACCGAGGAAGAATTAGAACACGCCCTCCAACTTATTAACAACAGACCAAGGAAATGTTTGGGATGGAAAACTGCTCACGAATCATTTGAAGAAGAAGTGTCGCACTTGGATTGACAATCCGTCGAGTAGAAAAACTATAGTATCGGTTCTTTTTATTTTCATGTGGCTTTTGACGTTAAAAATATGGCTTTTCAGGTTAGGATTGTGAGATATCAGAAATCATTAATCCCAAAATATAAAAACAGAAAAAGGGATTCTAATAGGAGACATTCGCTCGATATTTCGGATGATTTTTCCACTAAGCTAACCGGCAGATTAGCGTGAAGAAACGTACGAAACTTTATCTCGATGAATAATAAGTTTTGCTCAGGTAACCTTAATAAAAACATGGATCTTTTATTAAGGAGGAACAAGAGTGTTTAACTACATAGTACTCGTATTAATGGTGATGATAAACGTATCAGGACATAACGAATGGGTGAACATTGATCAAACTGAAGAGAAAGTTATCAAGTCATATGAAAATCGGAATGGACTAAAAATAACTCTTCCTACGTTTCTTCCGTACAATATAAAAAAAACTGAAACAAAAGATATCAATAAAGAACAAATAGAAGTCCGATATTATGGATTTGAGGCAGGAGATCAAATATTATTAAGCATTAGTAAAGAGAATAAAAAATTTGATCGTATTAAGCATTATGATGGAGCTTCCTATGCAAAGAAA
>NZ_JARBDA010000053.1:0-720 GCF_036577645.1 Paenibacillus sp. GYB006
TAAAATTGTAGGTTTCATTATTAATCCATGCAATGTGAATATGGGTCCTAAACTGTCCAGGAGCTTAAAGAAAAAGCAACCGGTCTATTGATCGGTTGCTTACTTTTTCTAATTAAACTATCGTTTTTTCGTTAGTTTAATCAGTCCAACGCCTGTTAACAAAAAGCTAAGCTACCGAAGCACATGCTCAGCTAATTAATGATTAATTATTATTCTGTCTTGCTTTAACGACTTTCGGTATTCGTTTCTCGTAAATTAATAATACATGTGAAATCAATTTTTCGCTCGGGATCTCGTTATCTTTCAAAATCGCATATATAAGGTTCAAGAAAGTTTTCGCTTCATTCTCTGTTAAACTTCCGATTGATTCCATGCTGTTATCATTCGGAAATTTTTCTTCTTTCGGCTCCATAGATATTCCTCCCTATCGAAGATTATTTATTCTCCCTACACGAAATTATATAGGCGTTCTTGACAAGCTAAGCCCTTTGAGTATAACGCTTTTAGTGATTGAATAGTTGCATTATCCTGCCGAGTAGCTTAAAGAAAAAGCAACCGGTCTATTGATCGGTTGCTTACATTTTCTTCTTGAACTATCGTTTTTTCGTTAGTTCAAATGAGTAGTTCATTTTTTTAATTGAGTAATTTTTCTTAGAATTACTACTGTACAGACAGATATAACACTAGCTAAGTATAAAAGAGCGTATGCTATAGCAGCAT
>NZ_JARBDA010000054.1:0-660 GCF_036577645.1 Paenibacillus sp. GYB006
GAAGCATGAGCGCCAGCTTGTGTGGAGGCAACGTTGGGATACCACCCTGATCGTATCTAGGTTCTAACTTGGTACCGTAATCCGGTGCGAGGACAGTGTCAGGTGGGCAGTTTGACTGGGGCGGTCGCCTCCTAAAGAGTAACGGAGGCGCCCAAAGGTTCCCTCAGAATGGTTGGAAATCATTCGCAGAGTGTAAAGGCACAAGGGAGCTTGACTGCGAGACCTACAAGTCGAGCAGGGACGAAAGTCGGGCTTAGTGATCCGGTGGTACCGCATGGAAGGGCCATCGCTCAACGGATAAAAGCTACCCTGGGGATAACAGGCTTATCTCCCCCAAGAGTCCACATCGACGGGGAGGTTTGGCACCTCGATGTCGGCTCATCGCATCCTGGGGCTGAAGTAGGTCCCAAGGGTTGGGCTGTTCGCCCATTAAAGCGGTACGCGAGCTGGGTTCAGAACGTCGTGAGACAGTTCGGTCCCTATCTGTCGTGGGCGTAGGAAATTTGAGAGGAGCTGTCCTTAGTACGAGAGGACCGGGATGGACATACCGCTGGTGTACCAGTTGTTCCGCCAGGAGCATCGCTGGGTAGCTATGTATGGAAGGGATAAGCGCTGAAAGCATCTAAGCGCGAAGCCCACCTCAAGATGAGATTTCCCAAT
>NZ_JARBDA010000055.1:0-560 GCF_036577645.1 Paenibacillus sp. GYB006
AGCTTGCGTACAGCTCCCCGAGGCAGTATCGTTGTTCGCCACGTCCTTCATCGGCTCCTAGCGCCTAGGCATCCTCCGTGTGCTCTTAATAGCTTAACCATATGCTCATTTTTGACTGATTCACTCCAGTTGGCTTTCGCCAAAAGTCATTCATCATTCAAAAATTTCGCTAAGCAATCTATTAATCTTCACTTGTTTAACACAAGTTCAGCTTAAAGGATATTTCTAAAATCGCAAAATTGTTTCGTTATCTAGTTTTCAAAGAACAACGCAAATAATGATGAAATTATTATGGTGGAGCCAAGCGGGATCGAACCGCTGACCTCCTGCGTGCAAGGCAGGCGCTCTCCCAGCTGAGCTATGGCCCCTCAAATTCCATCAAAACCGAACAAATGGATGAATGATATGACTTATTAAGTCGATTTGAATGTTTCCATTGCAGGAAACGATTCTCCATAGAAAGGAGGTGATCCAGCCGCACCTTCCGATACGGCTACCTTGTTACGACTTCACCCCAATCATCTACCCCACCTTCGACGGCTGGCTCCTTGCGGTTACCC
>NZ_JARBDA010000056.1:0-553 GCF_036577645.1 Paenibacillus sp. GYB006
ACATCCCCGGATCAAAGCTTGCGTACAGCTCCCCGAGGCAGTATCGTTGTTCGCCACGTCCTTCATCGGCTCCTAGCGCCTAGGCATCCTCCGTGTGCTCTTAATAGCTTAACCATATGCTCATTTTCGACTGATTCACTCCGGTTGGCATTCGCCAAAAGTCGTTCATCATTCAAAAATTTCGCTAAGCAATCTATTAATCTTCACTTGTTTAACACAAGTTCATCTTAAAGGATTTTTCTAAAATCGCAAAATTGTTTCGTTATCTAGTTTTCAAGGAACAACAACCATGCGTTCTTTGGTTCAGCACGGATGTGCGAATAAAGAATACATGTGATTTTGAGAGATTGGACTCTCAAAACTGAACAACGAGTGAGTGTTACTTTGCTTTTGCAAAGTGATCCGTCGACTTTCGTCGTACGTAATTTTGAATGTTTCCGTTTCAGGAAACGATTCTCCATAGAAAGGAGGTGATCCAGCCGCACCTTCCGATACGGCTACCTTGTTACGACTTCACCCCAATCATCTACCCCACCTTCGACGGCTGGCTCCT
>NZ_JARBDA010000057.1:0-536 GCF_036577645.1 Paenibacillus sp. GYB006
TACCTCCGTGAAAGGGAGGTGTCTTAACCCCTTGACCAACGGGCCGCTGGCTCCCCGAACAGGACTCGAACCTGTGACAACTCGATTAACAGTCGAGTGCTCTACCAACTGAGCTATCAGGGAATATGTATTATAATTAGGTATCAATAAACTGGGTGTCCCAGATTATTAAAACTTTGCTTGGCGGCGTCCTACTCTCCCAGGACCCTGCGGTCCAAGTACCATCGGCGCTGGAGGGCTTAACGGTCGTGTTCGGGATGGGTACGTGTGGAACCCCTCCGCTATCGCCACCAAACAGGGTTTTCTTAGCTTACGCTTCTCGAAAATCTTCGGAAAATCCATTCGCTCTTCGCGTTTGCTTGGGTTCAACACCGAAGTGTGAATCAAGAAACAAGCGTTTAGGTTTCCCTCAAGGATTTGCTCCCTGAAAACTAGATACGAAACAATCTTTGCAATTTATAGCATATGCTTTCGAAGTAGCTTTCCTTCAGAAAGCTTTTAGGATAAGCCCTCGACCGATTAGTACTGGTCAGCTC
>NZ_JARBDA010000058.1:0-525 GCF_036577645.1 Paenibacillus sp. GYB006
AATCAGGACCACCCGTAAAACGGGTGGTTTGTACTTGGGGTATAACCCCTTGTCGCCAAACTGCGCCTAAAGACGCTAGCCTGACCATAAATCTGTTCAGGCTCAGTGTTATTTGTCACTTTCACTTACCAGTTAAACTGGTTTATTTCTTTTTTGTTCTGTTGCCGATGAATGGATCTTCATACTCTTTTACACTCAGCTTATCCACTGCTTGGTCATGTGCTTCTTGTTCTCGAATGTATTTTCGTACCGTCGCTTCATTTAAGCCCACCGTACTCACATAATATCCTTCTGCCCAGAATTTTCGATTCCCGTATTTGTATTTTAGTTGGGCATGTTTCTCAAAGATCATTAGAGAACTTTTACCTTTTAGATATCCCATGAACGATGAGACTGCAATTTTGGGTGGGATTGCTACCAACATGTGCACGTGGTCTGGCATCATGTGGCCTTCTATGATTTCTACTCCTTTGTACTTACATAAACGTTTGAATATTTCAATTAGATCTTTTCTTACTTGATTAT
>NZ_JARBDA010000059.1:0-516 GCF_036577645.1 Paenibacillus sp. GYB006
TCACGGAGGTAACAGGGGTTCGAATCCCCTACGGGTCACTTTATATGGAGATTTAGCTCAGCTGGGAGAGCATCTGCCTTACAAGCAGAGGGTCGGGGGTTCGATCCCCTCAATCTCCACCATATAATATCGCGGGGTGGAGCAGCTCGGTAGCTCGTCGGGCTCATAACCCGAAGGTCGCAGGTTCAAATCCTGCCCCCGCAATTGAATTACTTGGAACTGTGGTGTAGAGGCCTAACATGCCTGCCTGTCACGCAGGAGATCGCGGGTTCGAATCCCGTCAGTTCCGCCATTTTTATTATGAATAAGGCTCGGTAGCTCAGTCGGTAGAGCAGAGGACTGAAAATCCTCGTGTCGGCGGTTCGATTCCGTCCCGAGCCACCATTCAAAATTAGCCGGTGTAGCTCAACTGGTAGAGCAACTGACTTGTAATCAGTAGGTTGGGGGTTCAAGTCCTCTCGCCGGCACCAGTTTCATATGGAGGATTAGCGAAGTGGCCAAACGCATCAGACTGTA
>NZ_JARBDA010000060.1:0-472 GCF_036577645.1 Paenibacillus sp. GYB006
GTACCCATCCCGAACACGACCGTTAAGCCCTCCAGCGCCGATGGTACTTGGACCGCAGGGTCCTGGGAGAGTAGGACGTCGCCAAGCATAGATAAAGACACTGCCATTAGGTAGTGTCTTTTTTGTTATGTCGTTTTTTTAAGTTAAACACCCAATTTACTAAGGCGAAATGTATAGGATGCCTTTTAATATCATGATGACCATAGCTTATGTTCACTATTAATGAATCAATATTTATAAGACGGATTGTCAATCCAAGTGCGACATTTCATACTCAAAAGATTCGTGGGCTGTTTTCCATCCTAAACATTTTCTTGGTCTGTTGTTAATGAGATGGAGGGCATGTTCCAATTCTTCATCACATACCTCTGCGAAGTCTTTTCCTTTTGGAAAGAACTCTCGTAACAAGCCGTTTCCATTCTCATTGGAACCTCGTTGCCAAGAAGAATAAGGATCTGCAAAATACACCTTC
>NZ_JARBDA010000061.1:0-463 GCF_036577645.1 Paenibacillus sp. GYB006
AATCATGTTTGGTGGCGATAGCGGAGGGGTTCCACACGTACCCATCCCGAACACGACCGTTAAGCCCTCCAGCGCCGATGGTACTTGGACCGCAGGGTCCTGGGAGAGTAGGACGCCGCCAAGCGAACATCCTTACCTCAGGTAACTGAGGAATGTGTTTACTACTAATGGTTACTATTCCCTGATAGCTCAGTTGGTAGAGCACTCGACTGTTAATCGAGTTGTCACAGGTTCGAGCCCTGTTCGGGGAGCCATTGCTCTCATAGCTCAGTAGGTAGAGTGCATCCATGGTAAGGATGAGGTCACCGGTTCGATCCCGGTTGAGAGCTTGTTTATTAAGGCCCGTTGGTCAAGGGGTTAAGACACCTCCCTTTCACGGAGGTAACAGGGGTTCGAATCCCCTACGGGTCACTTTATATGGAGATTTAGCTCAGCTGGGAGAGCATCTGCCTTACAAGCAGAG
>NZ_JARBDA010000062.1:0-462 GCF_036577645.1 Paenibacillus sp. GYB006
ATAATCAAGTAAGAAAAGATCTAATTGAAATATTCAAACGTTTATGTAAGTACAAAGGAGTAGAAATCATAGAAGGCCACATGATGCCAGACCACGTGCACATGTTGGTAGCAATCCCACCCAAAATAGCAGTCTCATAATTTATGGGCTATCTAAAAGGTAAAAGTTCTCTAATGATCTTTGAGAAACATGCCAGCAAAAATACAAATACGGGAATCGAAAATTCTGGGCAGAAGGATATTATGTGAGTACGGTGGGCTTAAATGAAGCAACGGTACGAAAATACATCCGAGAACAAGAAGCACACGACCAAGCAGTAGATAAGCTGAGTGTTAAAGAGTATGAAGATCCATTCATCAGCAACAGGAGCAAAAAGAAATAAACCAGTTTAACTGGTAAGTGAAAGTGACAAATAACAATGAGCCTGAACAGATTTACTGTCAGGCTAGCGTCTTTAGGCGC
>NZ_JARBDA010000063.1:0-448 GCF_036577645.1 Paenibacillus sp. GYB006
GAGCTGACCAGTACTAATCGGTCGAGGGCTTATCCTAAAAGCTTTCTGAAGGAAAGCTACTTCGAAAGCATATGCTATAAATTGCAAAGATTGTTTCGTATCTAGTTTTCAGGGAGCAAATCCTTGAATATATATGATGTTCCCTGATAGCTCAGTTGGTAGAGCACTCGACTGTTAATCGAGTTGTCACAGGTTCGAGCCCTGTTCGGGGAGCCACGGAGAGGTGTCCGAGTTGGCCGAAGGAGCACGATTGGAAATCGTGTAGGCGCCAAAAGCGTCTCGAGGGTTCGAATCCCTCTCTCTCCGCCACTATATTTTTGCAAGGCCCGTTGGTCAAGGGGTTAAGACACCTCCCTTTCACGGAGGTAACAGGGGTTCGAATCCCCTACGGGTCACTTTATATGGAGATTTAGCTCAGCTGGGAGAGCATCTGCCTTACAAGCAGAGG
>NZ_JARBDA010000064.1:0-447 GCF_036577645.1 Paenibacillus sp. GYB006
GCCTAGGCATCCTCCGTGTGCTCTTAATAGCTTAACCATATGCTCATTTTTGACTGATTCACTCCGGTTGGCATTCGCCAAAAGTCGTTCATCATTCAAAAATTTCGCTAAGCAATCTATTAATCTTTACTTGTTTAACACAAGTTCAGCTTAAAGGATATTTCTAAAATCGCAAAATTGTTTCGTTATCTAGTTTTCAAGGAACAACAACCATGTTTTCTTTGGTTCAGCACGGATGTGCGAATAAAGAATACATGTGATTTTGAGAGATTAAACTCTCAAAACTGAACAACGAGTGAGTGTGTTGGAAGCTTAGCTTCCGTATATTTGAATGTTTCCGTTTCAGGAAACGATTCTCCATAGAAAGGAGGTGATCCAGCCGCACCTTCCGATACGGCTACCTTGTTACGACTTCACCCCAATCATCTACCCCACCTTCGACGGCTG
>NZ_JARBDA010000065.1:0-418 GCF_036577645.1 Paenibacillus sp. GYB006
GAAGGTCGCAGGTTCAAATCCTGCCCCCGCAATTGTAATACCTGGAACTGTGGTGTAGAGGCCTAACATGCCTGCCTGTCACGCAGGAGATCGCGGGTTCGAATCCCGTCAGTTCCGCCATTTTTATTCTGAATAAGGCTCGGTAGCTCAGTCGGTAGAGCAGAGGACTGAAAATCCTCGTGTCGGCGGTTCGATTCCGTCCCGAGCCACCATTCAAAAATTAGCCGATGTAGCTCAACTGGTAGAGCAACTGACTTGTAATCAGTAGGTTGGGGGTTCAAGTCCTCTCGTCGGCACCAGTTTCATATGGAGGATTAGCGAAGTGGCCAAACGCATCAGACTGTAAATCTGCTCCCTTACGGGTTCGGTGGTTCGAATCCATCATCCTCCACCAGTTTTTAGGGGCATAGTTTAAAGG
>NZ_JARBDA010000066.1:0-417 GCF_036577645.1 Paenibacillus sp. GYB006
ATCATTAAGCTCCCTCAAAATGATTTAAATACCTCACTCAGGCTCATGAATTCGCAGGATTTCTCCTTAGTCAAAGTGAGAAAAATGAAAGATTAGGAGAAGCAGGTGGCCGAGGCGACGTAAAAAGGGCATAGGAAAACAGAGGTATTCGTTGAATACCCATAACATTCCATATATGCACGTCTCCACTTTGCCTTAGCGATTCTCACTCCCATGTCTCAACGGGTCTCATGCCCTTTCATTCCTTCGTCACATCTAACTAAGAGGTGGAGGTCGGTCTTTCTAACGGAACGGGTCCGAGCCCTTTTGTTTAATGTCTCCCGATACTCCGTGCTATGTTATCCTGCGAATGCATGAACCGGCGAGGATCAATTAGCTTTATGCTGCTTGTAGGAAAATTCTAGTCGAGTCGTAAGT
>NZ_JARBDA010000067.1:0-415 GCF_036577645.1 Paenibacillus sp. GYB006
GGGTTTTCGCTTGGCGGCGTCCTACTCTCCCAGGACCCTGCGGTCCAAGTACCATCGGCGCTGGAGGGCTTAACGGTCGTGTTCGGGATGGGTACGTGTGGAACCCCTCCGCTATCGCCACCAAACGTGATTTTTGCGCTGTGATATCTTCAGTGAATACTCACCAGCAAAATATCAGTCCTTAGAAAGGACATGCAGCTTAAAATCTTCGGAAAATCCATTCGCTCTTCGCGTTTGCTTGGGTTCAACACCGAAGTGTGAATCAAGAAACAAGCGTTTAGGTTTCCCTCAAGGTTTTGCTCCCTGAAAACTAGATACGAAACAATCTTTGCAATTTAATTGTAGGATAAGCCCTCGACCGATTAGTACTGGTCAGCTCCATGCATTGCTGCACTTCCACCCCCAGCCTATCTAC
>NZ_JARBDA010000068.1:0-404 GCF_036577645.1 Paenibacillus sp. GYB006
ACAACTCGATTAACAGTCGAGTGCTCTACCAACTGAGCTATCAGGGAATATTGGTGGAGCCAAGCGGGATCGAACCGCTGACCTCCTGCTTGCAAGGCAGGCGCTCTCCCAGCTGAGCTATGGCCCCATAATCGAATTATGAAGTTACATGGTGGGCCCTAGTGGACTCGAACCACCGACCTCACCCTTATCAGGGGTGCGCTCTAACCAGCTGAGCTAAGGGCCCTCATCATTAAATGTAACGACCAGGCAAAAAAAATAACCCAAAAGGGTATTCGCTTGGCGACGTCCTACTCTCCCAGGACCCTGCGGTCCAAGTACCATCGGCGCTGGAGGGCTTAACGGTCGTGTTCGGGATGGGTACGTGTGGAACCCCTCCGCTATCGCCACCAAACGAGCATTTT
>NZ_JARBDA010000069.1:0-388 GCF_036577645.1 Paenibacillus sp. GYB006
GGGTAACCGCAAGGAGCCAGCCGTCGAAGGTGGGGTAGATGATTGGGGTGAAGTCGTAACAAGGTAGCCGTATCGGAAGGTGCGGCTGGATCACCTCCTTTCTATGGAGAATCGTTTCCTGCAATGGGAACATTCAAATCGGAAGCTAAGCTTCCAACACACTCACTCGTTGTTCAGTTTTGAGAGTTTAATCTCTCAAAACCACATGTATTCTTTATTGGCACATCCGTGCTGAACCAAAGAAAACATGGTTGTTGTTCCTTGAAAACTAGATAACGAAACAATTTTGCGATTTTAGAAATATCCTTTAAGCTGAACTTGTGTTAAACAAGTGAAGATTAATAGATTGCTGAGTGAGGTTTTTGGATGAAGAACGACTTTTGGCGAA
>NZ_JARBDA010000070.1:0-385 GCF_036577645.1 Paenibacillus sp. GYB006
TCCTACAAGCAGCATAAAGCTAATTGATCCTCGCCGGTTCATGCATTCGCAGGATAACATAGCACGGAGTATCGGGAGACATTAAACAAAAGGGCTCGGACCCGTTCCGTTAGAAAGACCGACCTCCCCCCCTTAGTTAGATGTGACGAAGGAATGAAAGGGCGTATGACCCGTTGAGACATGGGAGTGAAAATCACTAAGGCGAAGTGGAGACGTGCATATATGGAATGTTATGGGTATTCAACGAATACCTCTGTTTTCCTATGCCCTTTTACGACACCTCAGCCACTTGCTACTCCTAAGCTTTCATTTTTCACACTTTGACTAAGGAGAAATCCTGCGAATTCATGAGCCAGAGTGAGTTATTTAAATCATTTCGAGGGAG
>NZ_JARBDA010000071.1:0-384 GCF_036577645.1 Paenibacillus sp. GYB006
GAGCTGACCAGTACTAATCGGTCGAGGGCTTATCCTACAAGCTTTCTGAAGGAAAGCTACTTCGAAAGCATATGCTATAAATCGCAAAGATTGTTTCGTATCTAGTTTTCAGGGAGCAAATCCTTGAGGAAAACCAAACGCTTGTTTCTTGATTCACACTTTCGTGTTGAACCCAAGCAAACGCGAAGAGCGAATGAATTTTCCGAAGATTTTAAGCTGCATGTCCTTTCTATGGACTGATATTTTGCTGGTGAGTGTTCACTGAAGATATCACAGCGCAAAAATCATGTTTGGTGGCGATAGCGGAGGGGTTCCACACGTACCCATCCCGAACACGACCGTTAAGCCCTCCAGCGCCGATGGTACTTGGACCGCAGGGTCCTG
>NZ_JARBDA010000072.1:0-380 GCF_036577645.1 Paenibacillus sp. GYB006
GGTCCAAGTACCATCGGCGCTGGAGGGCTTAACGGTCGTGTTCGGGATGGGTACGTGTGGAACCCCTCCGCTATCGCCACCAAACAGGATTTTCTCAGCTTACGCTTCTCGAAAATCTTCGGAAAATCTATACACTCTTCGCGTTTACTTGGGTTCAACACCGAAGTGTGAATCAAGAAACAAGCGTTTAGGTTTCCCTCAAGGATTTGCTCCCTGAAAACTAGATACGAAACAATCTTTGCGATTTAATATTTAGGATAAGCCCTCGACCGATTAGTACTGGTCAGCTCCATGCATTGCTGCACTTCCACCTCCAGCCTATCTACCTCGTCGTCTTCAAGGGGTCTTACTAGTTGGGAAATCTCATCTTGAGGTGGGCT
>NZ_JARBDA010000073.1:0-377 GCF_036577645.1 Paenibacillus sp. GYB006
AGAGAACTTTAAGTTCTCGTCAGCATTTTCTAAATGAGCTTATCGCTCTTTTCAATAACTTTATTGGAGAGTTTGATCCTGGCTCAGGACGAACGCTGGCGGCGTGCCTAATACATGCAAGTCGAGCGGACTTGATGGAGAGCTTGCTCTCCTGAGAGTTAGCGGCGGACGGGTGAGTAACACGTAGGCAACCTGCCCATAAGACTGGGATAACTACCGGAAACGGTAGCTAATACCGGATAGGTTCTTCTCTCGCATGAGAGAAGAAAGAAAGACGGAGCAATCTGTCACTTATGGATGGGCCTGCGGCGCATTAGCTAGTTGGTGGGGTAAAGGCCTACCAAGGCGACGATGCGTAGCCGACCTGAGAGGGTGAT
>NZ_JARBDA010000074.1:0-367 GCF_036577645.1 Paenibacillus sp. GYB006
CACACGTACCCATCCCGAACACGACCGTTAAGCCCTCCAGCGCCGATGGTACTTGGACCGCAGGGTCCTGGGAGAGTAGGACGCCGCCAAGCGAAAACCCTTTTGGGTTATTTTTTTTGCCCTAATGCTTTAATTAACGATAAGGGCCCTTAGCTCAGCTGGTTAGAGCGCACCCCTGATAAGGGTGAGGTCGGTGGTTCGAGTCCACTAGGGCCCACCATGTAACTTCATAATCCAAAATATGGGGCCATAGCTCAGCTGGGAGAGCGCCTGCCTTGCACGCAGGAGGTCAGCGGTTCGATCCCGCTTGGCTCCACCAATATTCCCTGATAGCTCAGTTGGTAGAGCACTCGACTGTTAATCGAGT
>NZ_JARBDA010000075.1:0-367 GCF_036577645.1 Paenibacillus sp. GYB006
AAGGCAGATGCTCTCCCAGCTGAGCTAAATCTCCATATAAAGTGACCCGTAGGGGATTCGAACCCCTGTTACCTCCGTGAAAGGGAGGTGTCTTAACCCCTTGACCAACGGGCCTTACTGTATTAAACATCCTAAAAAGTTCGCAACGGAGAAAGAGGGATTCGAACCCTCGAGACGCTTGTGACGCCTACACGATTTCCAATCGTGCTCCTTCGGCCAGCTCGGACACTTCTCCAAAAGTGGCTCCCCGAACAGGACTCGAACCTGTGACAACTCGATTAACAGTCGAGTGCTCTACCAACTGAGCTATCAGGGAATATTGGTGGAGCCAAGCGGGATCGAACCGCTGACCTCCTGCTTGCAAGGC
>NZ_JARBDA010000076.1:0-352 GCF_036577645.1 Paenibacillus sp. GYB006
TAGGTTTTCGGCGGATCAGATTCTCACTGATCTTTTCGTTACTCATACCGGCATTCTCACTTGTATACAGTCCAGCAGTCCTTCCGGTCTACCTTCAACCCGGCATACAACGCTCCCCTACCCCTGAATCGACTTCACTCCGCCTTCGAAGTGTGTCTATCCCCTGAGAGCATTGGGTCATCCTTCATTACAAAAGAAGTCTGACAAAAATGTTCATTCAGGTATCACTACCTCAAAGAAGCAGTGAAGTCGATTCAAGCCATAGCTTCGGTGGTGTGTTTAGCCCCGTTACATTTTCGGCGCAGAGTCACTCGACCAGTGAGCTATTACGCACTCTTTAAATGGTGGCTGC
>NZ_JARBDA010000077.1:0-352 GCF_036577645.1 Paenibacillus sp. GYB006
TAGGTTTTCGGCGGATCAGATTCTCACTGATCTTTTCGTTACTCATACCGGCATTCTCACTTGTATGCAGTCCAGCAGTCCTTCCGGTCTACCTTCAACCCGGCATACAACGCTCCCCTACCCCTGAATCGACTTCACTCCGCCTTCGAAGTGTGTTTATCCCCTGAGTGCATTTGGTCATCCTTCATTTCATAAGAAGTCTGACAAAAATGTTCATTCAGGTTCCACTACCTCAAAGAAGCAGTGAAGTCGATTCAAGCCATAGCTTCGGTGGTGTGTTTAGCCCCGTTACATTTTCGGCGCAGAGTCACTCGACCAGTGAGCTATTACGCACTCTTTAAATGGTGGCTGC
>NZ_JARBDA010000078.1:0-349 GCF_036577645.1 Paenibacillus sp. GYB006
GTGCTCTACCAACTGAGCTATCAGGGAATATTGGTGGAGCCAAGCGGGATCGAACCGCTGACCTCCTGCGTGCAAGGCAGGCGCTCTCCCAGCTGAGCTATGGCCCCATAATGGGATTATGAAGTTACATGGTGGGCCCTAGTGGACTCGAACCACCGACCTCACCCTTATCAGGGGTGCGCTCTAACCAGCTGAGCTAAGGGCCCTCATCGTTAATTACACCATTAGGGCAAAAAAAATAACCCAAAAGGGTTTTCGCTTGGCGGCGTCCTACTCTCCCAGGACCCTGCGGTCCAAGTACCATCGGCGCTGGAGGGCTTAACGGTCGTGTTCGGGATGGGTACGTGTG
>NZ_JARBDA010000079.1:0-348 GCF_036577645.1 Paenibacillus sp. GYB006
GAGATTTCCCAACTAGTAAGACCCCTTGAAGACGACGAGGTAGATAGGCTGGAGGTGGAAGTGCAGCAATGCATGGAGCTGACCAGTACTAATCGGTCGAGGGCTTATCCTACAAGCTTTCTGAAGGGAAGTTGCTTCAGGAGCATATGCTACAAATCGCAAAATGTTTCGTATCTAGTTTTCAGGGAGCAAATCCTTGAATACCGCATTTGTAAAATGCTCGTTTGGTGGCGATAGCGGAGGGGTTCCACACGTACCCATCCCGAACACGACCGTTAAGCCCTCCAGCGCCGATGGTACTTGGACCGCAGGGTCCTGGGAGAGTAGGACGCCGCCAAGCGAAAACCC
>NZ_JARBDA010000080.1:0-339 GCF_036577645.1 Paenibacillus sp. GYB006
TCTATTAATCTTCACTTGTTTAACACAAGTTCAGCTTAAAGGATATTTCTAAAATCGCAAAATTGTTTCGTTATCTAGTTTTCAAAGAGCAACTTTGTTGCGACCATAAAATTCTCGGTCCATCACGTAAAGTGTGGATGAAATTTTATGACTTGATTTTGAGAGATTAAACTCTCAAAACTGAACAACGAGTGAGTGTGTACTTTGCTTTCGCAAAGTGATCCGCCGACTTTCGTCGTACGTATATTTGAATGTTTCCGTTTCAGGAAACGATTCTCCATAGAAAGGAGGTGATCCAGCCGCACCTTCCGATACGGCTACCTTGTTACGACTTCACCC
>NZ_JARBDA010000081.1:0-335 GCF_036577645.1 Paenibacillus sp. GYB006
GGGTGAAGTCGTAACAAGGTAGCCGTATCGGAAGGTGCGGCTGGATCACCTCCTTTCTATGGAGAATCGTTTCCTGAAACGGAAACATTCAAATATACGTACGACGAAAGTCGGCGGATCACTTTGCAAAGTTTATGCTTACGAAGCAGTTTTGCTTTGCAAAACTTTTAACTCACTCGTTGTTCAGTTTTGAGAGTTTAATCTCTCAAAAAAAGACATGTAATTTTATCTACACAGTTTGTGTTAGACCAAAATTCCATGGTCGCTGTTTCGGTGAAACAGCTTTGCTCATTGAAAACTAGATAACGAAACAATTTTGCGATTTTAGAAATATC
>NZ_JARBDA010000082.1:0-332 GCF_036577645.1 Paenibacillus sp. GYB006
AGCCGTCGAAGGTGGGGTAGATGATTGGGGTGAAGTCGTAACAAGGTAGCCGTATCGGAAGGTGCGGCTGGATCACCTCCTTTCTATGGAGAATCGTTTCCTGAAACGGAAACATTCAAATAAACGTACGACGAAAGTCGGCGGATCACTTTGCAAAAGCAAAGTAACACTCACTCGTTGTTCAGTTTTGAGAGTTTAATCTCTCAAAAAAGACATGTAATTTTATCTACACAGTTTGTGTTAGACCAAAATTCCATGGTCGCTGTTTCGGTGAAACAGCTTTGCTCATTGAAAACTAGATAACGAAACAATTTTGCGATTTTAGAAATATC
>NZ_JARBDA010000083.1:0-329 GCF_036577645.1 Paenibacillus sp. GYB006
AATTCTCGAACACTTATGGTGCCTATTGATATATGGGCACCTGTTCTTATATTAGCTCTCTGTTAATGAGATAAACATTCAATCTAGATATGAATTTAATTCTAGTGGTTGTTAAACTATTCTGCCCAATAACTTAAAGAACAAGCAACCAATCTGTTGATCGATTGCTTACTTGTTCTTCTTGAACTATCGTTTTTCCGTTAGCTTAATGAGTTATCTCTAATAAAATCAATCATTCGGCTCCTATAGAAATTAACTAAAAGAAAAGATTGTGAATTGTGCTATTAAGTAAACAGTAATGAGTACATTTATTGCAAGTATAAATATTG
>NZ_JARBDA010000084.1:0-325 GCF_036577645.1 Paenibacillus sp. GYB006
GGATATTTCTAAAATCGCAAAATTGTTTCGTTATCTAGTTTTCAAAGAGCAACTTTGTTGCGACCATAAAATTCTCGGTCCATCACGAAAAGTGTGGATGAAATTTTATGACTTGATTTTGAGAGATCAAACTCTCAAAACTGAACAACGAGTGAGTGTTACTTTGCTTTTGCAAAGTGGTCCGCCGACTTTCGTCGCACGTTTATTTGAATGTTTCCGTTTCAGGAAACGATTCTCCATAGAAAGGAGGTGATCCAGCCGCACCTTCCGATACGGCTACCTTGTTACGACTTCACCCCAATCATCTACCCCACCTTCGACGGCT
>NZ_JARBDA010000085.1:0-318 GCF_036577645.1 Paenibacillus sp. GYB006
GTGAGACGTCCCACAACCCCAACCAGCAAGCTGATTGGTTTGGGCTAATCCGCGTTCGCTCGCCGCTACTGACGGAATCACTATTGTTTTCTCTTCCTCAGGGTACTTAGATGTTTCAGTTCCCCTGGTATGCCTTCAACCACCCTATGTGTTCAGGTGGAGATAACTATCCATTACGATAGCTGGGTTTCCCCATTCGGACATCCCCGGATCAAAGCTTGCGTACAGCTCCCCGAGGCAGTATCGTTGTTCGCCACGTCCTTCATCGGCTCCTAGCGCCTAGGCATCCTCCGTGTGCTCTTAATAGCTTAACCATAT
>NZ_JARBDA010000086.1:0-315 GCF_036577645.1 Paenibacillus sp. GYB006
TAAATAAGATTACAGTCGATTAGGCTGTTCGGGTTAGTATAGGTAGCTGGGAACTGGTATAAACCTAGGAGGTGAATTTGTGAAAGAAGTTATTAAAAATGCTCTATTGGGTTTTGTCGTTTTTGTTATTGGCTTTGCCATTATTTTAGTTCTTACAAGATCCGGTATTGAAGCTGAACTGACATATTATGCTGCTATAGCATACGCTCTTTTATACTTAGCTAGTGTTATATCTGTCTGTACAGTAGTAATTCTAAGAAAAATTACTCAATTAAAAAAATGAACTACTCATTTGAACTAACGAAAAAACGATAG
>NZ_JARBDA010000087.1:0-313 GCF_036577645.1 Paenibacillus sp. GYB006
CTTTGAGCCTGAACATCTCAATTCTATCGGAATGGTCTTAGTGGTCAAACCTTTGATTCCTCCACCCGCATAGCGGGTGGTTTTTTGTTTCGCGCGTTTCACGCACTCAACTGGCTAAAGCCATAATCAGGACCACCCGTAAAACGGGTGGTTTGTACTTGGGGTATAACCCCTTGTTGCCAAACTGCGCCTAAAGACGCTAGCCTGACAGTAAATCTGTTCAGGCTCATTGTTATTTGTCACTTTCACTTACCAGTTAAACTGGTTTATTTCTTTTTGCTCCTGTTGCTGATGAATGGATCTTCATACTCTT
>NZ_JARBDA010000088.1:0-309 GCF_036577645.1 Paenibacillus sp. GYB006
GTGGGGTAGATGATTGGGGTGAAGTCGTAACAAGGTAGCCGTATCGGAAGGTGCGGCTGGATCACCTCCTTTCTATGGAGAATCGTTTCCTGAAACGGAAACATTCAAATACGGAAGCTAAGCTTCCAAGTACACTCACTCGTTGT
Organism: Paenibacillus sp. GYB006; assembly: GCF_036577645.1. Classification (NCBI taxonomy): domain Bacteria; kingdom Bacillati; phylum Bacillota; class Bacilli; order Caryophanales; family Paenibacillaceae; genus Paenibacillus; species Paenibacillus sp. GYB006. The sequence continues at coordinate 147 of NZ_JARBDA010000088.1, forward strand.
TCAGTTTTGAGAGAGCAAGACTCTTTCGACTTATATACTATATGATTGAATGGCTTCAATCATGCGTTTGGTGGCGATAGCGGAGGGGTTCCACACGTACCCATCCCGAACACGACCGTTAAGCCCTCCAGCGCCGATGGTACTTGGACCGCAGGGTCCTGGG
>NZ_JARBDA010000089.1:0-307 GCF_036577645.1 Paenibacillus sp. GYB006
TTTTTTTCGCATCTCTCTGATAATGAACCTTTACTAATTTAAACATAAGCATCTCCTTTATTTTATTAAACTTTCTTTTGTAATTGTGAACTAATGAATTTTCCCTTCCAATTTTTACTTAATCGTAAATTCTAACATATCGTCTGTTTATAACTATAGGTTAAAATATGGAAATACGATTAAAATTGTAGGTTTCATTATTAATCCATGCAATGTGAATATGGGTCCTAAACTGTCCAGGAGCTTAAAGAAAAAGCAACCGGTCTATTGATCGGTTGCTTACTTTTTCTAATTAAACTATCGTTTT
>NZ_JARBDA010000090.1:0-290 GCF_036577645.1 Paenibacillus sp. GYB006
GGATATTTCTAAAATCGCAAAATTGTTTCGTTATCTAGTTTTCAAAGAGCAACTTTGTTGCGACCATAAAATTCTCGGTCCATCACGAAAAGTGTGGATGAAATTTTATGACTTGATTTTGAGAGATTAAACTCTCAAAACTGAACAACGAGTGAGTGTGCTCGGAAGCTTAGCTTCCGTATTTGAATGTTTCCGTTTCAGGAAACGATTCTCCATAGAAAGGAGGTGATCCAGCCGCACCTTCCGATACGGCTACCTTGTTACGACTTCACCCCAATCATCTACCCCAC
>NZ_JARBDA010000091.1:0-284 GCF_036577645.1 Paenibacillus sp. GYB006
TTGAAAACTAGATAACGAAACAATTTTGCGATTTTAGAAATATCCTTTAAGCTGAACTTGTGTTAAACAAGTGAAGATTAATAGATTGCTGAGTGAGGTTTTTGGATCGTGAGCGACTTTTGGCTTTGCGTAAGCAAAACAAGTGGAGCGAAGGAGACAAAACACCGAACAATATGGTTAAGCTATTAAGAGCACACGGAGGATGCCTAGGCGCTAGGAGCCGATGAAGGACGTGGCGAACAACGATACTGCCTCGGGGAGCTGTACGCAAGCTTTGATCCGGG
>NZ_JARBDA010000092.1:0-274 GCF_036577645.1 Paenibacillus sp. GYB006
TTGAAAACTAGATAACGAAACAATTTTGCGATTTTAGAAATATCCTTTAAGCTGAACTTGTGTTAAACAAGTGAAGATTAATAGATTGCTGAGTGAGGTTTTTGGATGAAGAACGACTTTTGGCGAAGCCAACTGGAGAGATTCAGCCAAAACACCGAACAATATGGTTAAGCTATTAAGAGCACACGGAGGATGCCTAGGCGCTAGGAGCCGATGAAGGACGTGGCGAACAACGATACTGCCTCGGGGAGCTGTACGCAAGCTTTGATCCGGG
>NZ_JARBDA010000093.1:0-257 GCF_036577645.1 Paenibacillus sp. GYB006
TCTAAGTACCCTGAGGAAGAGAAAACAATAGTGATTCCGTCAGTAGCGGCGAGCGAACGCGGATTAGCCCAAACCAATCAGCTTGCTGGTTGGGGTTGTGGGACGTCTCACGTGGAGTTACAAAGGAGTAGGTTAGTTGAAGAGGTCTGGAAAGGCCCGCCAGAGAAGGTAAAAGCCCTGTAGTCAAAAGTCTGTTCCCTCCGAGACGGATCCCGAGTAGTGCGAGGCACGTGAAACCTCGTATGAATCCGGCAGGA
>NZ_JARBDA010000094.1:0-256 GCF_036577645.1 Paenibacillus sp. GYB006
GGTCTACGTCCACGTACTATGTCGCCCTATTCAGACTCGCTTTCGCTGCGGCTACGGCTTTTCACCTTAACCTTGCACGGGAACGTAACTCGCCGGTTCATTCTACAAAAGGCACGCCATCACCCATTTAACGGGCTCTGACTTTTTGTAAGCACACGGTTTCAGGTTCTATTTCACTCCCCTTCCGGGGTGCTTTTCACCTTTCCCTCACGGTACTGCTTCACTATCGGTCGCTAGGGAGTATTTAGCCTTGGCA
>NZ_JARBDA010000095.1:0-256 GCF_036577645.1 Paenibacillus sp. GYB006
CTCCGCTACCCCCACCTCATCCCCGCACTTTTCAACGTGCGTGGGTTCGGGCCTCCAGTGCGTGTTACCGCACCTTCACCCTGGACAGGGGTAGATCACACGGTTTCGGGTCTACGTCCACGTACTAAGTCGCCCTATTCAGACTCGCTTTCGCTGCGGCTACGGCTTTTCACCTTAACCTTGCACGGGAACGTAACTCGCCGGTTCATTCTACAAAAGGCACGCCATCACCCATAAAACGGGCTCTGACTTTTTG
>NZ_JARBDA010000096.1:0-255 GCF_036577645.1 Paenibacillus sp. GYB006
ATCCGGTGAAATTTTAATACCTGTGAAGATGCAGGTTACCCGCGACAAGACGGAAAGACCCCATGGAGCTTTACTGCAGCTTGATATTGGATTTGGGTACGATCTGTACAGGATAGGTGGGAGCCTAGGAAGCATGAGCGCCAGCTTGTGTGGAGGCAACGTTGGGATACCACCCTGATCGTATCTAGGTTCTAACTTGGTACCGTGATCCGGTGCGAGGACAGTGTCAGGTGGGCAGTTTGACTGGGGCGGTCG
>NZ_JARBDA010000097.1:0-255 GCF_036577645.1 Paenibacillus sp. GYB006
AAAAAGTCAGAGCCCGTTTTATGGGTGATGGCGTGCCTTTTGTAGAATGAACCGGCGAGTTACGTTCCCGTGCAAGGTTAAGGTGAAAAGCCGTAGCCGCAGCGAAAGCGAGTCTGAATAGGGCGATGTAGTACGTGGACGTAGACCCGAAACCGTGTGATCTACCCCTGTCCAGGGTGAAGGTGCGGTAACACGCACTGGAGGCCCGAACCCACGCACGTTGAAAAGTGCGGGGATGAGGTGGGGGTAGCGGAG
>NZ_JARBDA010000098.1:0-254 GCF_036577645.1 Paenibacillus sp. GYB006
CCATTTGTCTTTTGAAATCTGCTGTGAATGTGCGTCTTTGCTTTGGCATAGTAGATCCGCTCCTAATCGTATTCTCTTCATTCTACTAGCCCTTAATTTTTCTGTCCAACTAAGTGTAGACGATCCACTACCTATACTAACCCGAACAGCCTAATCGACTGTAATCTTATTTATCTAAAGTTTTACGTACGCTTATAGTCCAACGGATTTATGTAGAAGATCCCATCATCCGACAAACTTTTTCTTTAATTTAT
>NZ_JARBDA010000099.1:0-254 GCF_036577645.1 Paenibacillus sp. GYB006
GGAACTATATGATTATGTGAATTGGTTCAACAAGCATCGCATTCATGGCACTTTAGGATACATGACCCCAATTCAGTACAAAGCTGCATCCCTTAAAAAAGTTGTCTGATTTAATGTTGACAGTCCATAGCTGGGAACTGGTATAAACCTAGGAGGTGAATTTGTGAAAGAAGTTATTAAAAATGCTCTATTGGGTTTTGTCGTTTTTGTTATTGGCTTTGCCATTATTTTAGTTCTTACAAGATCCGGTATTG
>NZ_JARBDA010000100.1:0-253 GCF_036577645.1 Paenibacillus sp. GYB006
TCCTGCCGGATTCATACGAGGTTTCACGTGCCTCGCACTACTCGGGATCCGTCTCGGAGGGAACAGACTTTTGACTACAGGGCTTTTACCTTCTCTGGCGGGCCTTTCCAGACCTCTTCAACTAACCGGTTCCTTTGTAACTCCATATGAGACGTCCCACAACCCCAACCAGCAAGCTGATTGGTTTGGGCTAATCCGCGTTCGCTCGCCGCTACTGACGGAATCACTATTGTTTTCTCTTCCTCAGGGTACT
>NZ_JARBDA010000101.1:0-252 GCF_036577645.1 Paenibacillus sp. GYB006
CAATATTTATACTTGCAATAAATGTACTCATTACTGTTTACTTAATAGCACAATTCACAATCTTTTCTTTTAGTTAATTTCTATAGGAGCCGAATGATTGATTTTATTAGAGATAACTCATTAAGCTCCCTCGAAATGATTTAAATAACTCACTCTGGCTCATGAATTCGCAGGATTTCTCCTTAGTCAAAGTGTGAAAAATGAAAGCTTAGGAGTAGCAAGTGGCTGAGGTGTCGTAAAAGGGCATAGGAA
>NZ_JARBDA010000102.1:0-251 GCF_036577645.1 Paenibacillus sp. GYB006
TCCGCTACCCCCACCTCATCCCCGCACTTTTCAACGTGCGTGGGTTCGGGCCTCCAGTGCGTGTTACCGCACCTTCACCCTGGACAGGGGTAGATCACACGGTTTCGGGTCTACGTCCACGTACTTAATCGCCCTATTCAGACTCGCTTTCGCTGCGGCTACGGCTTTTCACCTTAACCTTGCACGGGAACGTAACTCGCCGGTTCATTCTACAAAAGGCACGCCATCACCCATAAAACGGGCTCTGACTT
>NZ_JARBDA010000103.1:0-248 GCF_036577645.1 Paenibacillus sp. GYB006
GAGCTGACCAGTACTAATCGGTCGAGGGCTTATCCTACAAGCTTTCTGAAGGAAAGCTACTTCGAAAGCATATGCTATAAATCGCAAAGATTGTTTCGTATCTAGTTTTCAGGGAGCAAATCCTTGAATACCGCATTTGCAAAAATGCTCGTTTGGTGGCGATAGCGGAGGGGTTCCACACGTACCCATCCCGAACACGACCGTTAAGCCCTCCAGCGCCGATGGTACTTGGACCGCAGGGTCCTGGG
>NZ_JARBDA010000104.1:0-246 GCF_036577645.1 Paenibacillus sp. GYB006
AAGAACCTATCCGGTATTAGCTACCGTTTCCGGTAGTTATCCCAGTCTTATGGGCAGGTTGCCTACGTGTTACTCACCCGTCCGCCGCTAACTCTCAGGAGAGCAAGCTCTCCATCAAATCCGCTCGACTTGCATGTATTAGGCACGCCGCCAGCGTTCGTCCTGAGCCAGGATCAAACTCTCCAATAAAGTTATTGAAAAGAGCGATAAGCTCATTTAGAAAATGCTGACGAGAACTTAACGTTC
>NZ_JARBDA010000105.1:0-243 GCF_036577645.1 Paenibacillus sp. GYB006
TTTGCTGGATCGTTGTCGACCGTCAATTCGATGACGTCAAAGGACACCCGAATCGGGTGCTCTTAGCTTTTGCTCAACCAACGATACGATGAACCCTATTATAAGAAGAAATGCTGATCATTAAGCTCCCTCAAAATGATTTAAATACCTCACTCAGGCTCATGAATTCGCAGGATTTCTCCTTAGTCAAAGTGAGAAAAATGAAAGATTAGGAGAAGCAGGTGGCCGAGGCGACGTAAAAAG
>NZ_JARBDA010000106.1:0-240 GCF_036577645.1 Paenibacillus sp. GYB006
TGCTGGCAACTAAGATCAAGGGTTGCGCTCGTTGCGGGACTTAACCCAACATCTCACGACACGAGCTGACGACAACCATGCACCACCTGTCTCCTCTGTCCCGAAGGAAAGGCCTATCTCTAGACCGGTCAGAGGGATGTCAAGACCTGGTAAGGTTCTTCGCGTTGCTTCGAATTAAACCACATACTCCACTGCTTGTGCGGGTCCCCGTCAATTCCTTTGAGTTTCAGTCTTGCGACC
>NZ_JARBDA010000107.1:0-239 GCF_036577645.1 Paenibacillus sp. GYB006
GTCGCAAGACTGAAACTCAAAGGAATTGACGGGGACCCGCACAAGCAGTGGAGTATGTGGTTTAATTCGAAGCAACGCGAAGAACCTTACCAGGTCTTGACATCCCTCTGACCGGTCTAGAGATAGACCTTTCCTTCGGGACAGAGGAGACAGGTGGTGCATGGTTGTCGTCAGCTCGTGTCGTGAGATGTTGGGTTAAGTCCCGCAACGAGCGCAACCCTTGATCTTAGTTGCCAGCA
>NZ_JARBDA010000108.1:0-239 GCF_036577645.1 Paenibacillus sp. GYB006
TGCTGGCAACTAAGATCAAGGGTTGCGCTCGTTGCGGGACTTAACCCAACATCTCACGACACGAGCTGACGACAACCATGCACCACCTGTCTCCTCTGTCCCGAAGGAAAGATCTATCTCTAGACCGGTCAGAGGGATGTCAAGACCTGGTAAGGTTCTTCGCGTTGCTTCGAATTAAACCACATACTCCACTGCTTGTGCGGGTCCCCGTCAATTCCTTTGAGTTTCAGTCTTGCGAC
>NZ_JARBDA010000109.1:0-239 GCF_036577645.1 Paenibacillus sp. GYB006
AGGTTTCACGTGCCTCGCACTACTCGGGATCCGTCTCGGAGGGAACAGACTTTTGACTACAGGGCTTTTACCTTCTCTGGCGGGCCTTTCCAGACCTCTTCAACTAATCGGTTCCTTTGTAACTCCACGTGAGACGTCCCACAACCCCAACCAGCAAGCTGATTGGTTTGGGCTAATCCGCGTTCGCTCGCCGCTACTGACGGAATCACTATTGTTTTCTCTTCCTCAGGGTACTTAGA
>NZ_JARBDA010000110.1:0-239 GCF_036577645.1 Paenibacillus sp. GYB006
TGCTGGCAACTAAGATCAAGGGTTGCGCTCGTTGCGGGACTTAACCCAACATCTCACGACACGAGCTGACGACAACCATGCACCACCTGTCTCCTCTGTCCCGAAGGAAAGATCTATCTCTAGACCGATCAGAGGGATGTCAAGACCTGGTAAGGTTCTTCGCGTTGCTTCGAATTAAACCACATACTCCACTGCTTGTGCGGGTCCCCGTCAATTCCTTTGAGTTTCAGTCTTGCGAC
>NZ_JARBDA010000111.1:0-239 GCF_036577645.1 Paenibacillus sp. GYB006
GTCGCAAGACTGAAACTCAAAGGAATTGACGGGGACCCGCACAAGCAGTGGAGTATGTGGTTTAATTCGAAGCAACGCGAAGAACCTTACCAGGTCTTGACATCCCTCTGATCGGTCTAGAGATAGACCTTTCCTTCGGGACAGAGGAGACAGGTGGTGCATGGTTGTCGTCAGCTCGTGTCGTGAGATGTTGGGTTAAGTCCCGCAACGAGCGCAACCCTTGATCTTAGTTGCCAGCA
>NZ_JARBDA010000112.1:0-237 GCF_036577645.1 Paenibacillus sp. GYB006
CTCATGCGAGGGAAGAACCTATCCGGTATTAGCTACCGTTTCCGGTAGTTATCCCAGTCTTATGGGCAGGTTGCCTACGTGTTACTCACCCGTCCGCCGCTAAGTCTCAGAGAAGCAAGCTTCTCATCGACTCCGCTCGACTTGCATGTATTAGGCACGCCGCCAGCGTTCGTCCTGAGCCAGGATCAAACTCTCCAATAAAGTTATTGAAAAGAGCGATAAGCTCATTTAGAAAAT
>NZ_JARBDA010000113.1:0-237 GCF_036577645.1 Paenibacillus sp. GYB006
GTATCGTTGTTCGCCACGTCCTTCATCGGCTCCTAGCGCCTAGGCATCCTCCGTGTGCTCTTAATAGCTTAACCATATGCTCATTTTTGACTGATTCACTCCGGTTGGCATTCGCCAAAAGTCGTTCTTCATCCAAAAACCTCACTCAGCAATCTATTAATCTTCACTTGTTTAACACAAGTTCAGCTTAAAGGATATTTCTAAAATCGCAAAATTGTTTCGTTATCTAGTTTTCAA
>NZ_JARBDA010000114.1:0-235 GCF_036577645.1 Paenibacillus sp. GYB006
ATGGGTGATGGCGTGCCTTTTGTAGAATGAACCGGCGAGTTACGTTCCCGTGCAAGGTTAAGGTGAAAAGCCGTAGCCGCAGCGAAAGCGAGTCTGAATAGGGCGACATAGTACGTGGACGTAGACCCGAAACCGTGTGATCTACCCCTGTCCAGGGTGAAGGTGCGGTAACACGCACTGGAGGCCCGAACCCACGCACGTTGAAAAGTGCGGGGATGAGGTGGGGGTAGCGGAG
>NZ_JARBDA010000115.1:0-235 GCF_036577645.1 Paenibacillus sp. GYB006
TCGCCCTATTCAGACTCGCTTTCGCTGCGGCTACGGCTTTTCACCTTAACCTTGCACGGGAACGTAACTCGCCGGTTCATTCTACAAAAGGCACGCCATCACCCATAAAACGGGCTCTGACTTTTTGTAAGCACACGGTTTCAGGTTCTATTTCACTCCCCTTCCGGGGTGCTTTTCACCTTTCCCTCACGGTACTGCTTCACTATCGGTCGCTAGGGAGTATTTAGCCTTGGCA
>NZ_JARBDA010000116.1:0-234 GCF_036577645.1 Paenibacillus sp. GYB006
GGTTTCACGTGCCTCGCACTACTCGGGATCCGTCTCGGAGGGAACAGATTTTTGACTACAGGGCTTTTACCTTCTCTGGCGGGCCTTTCCAGACCTCTTCAACTAATCGGTTCCTTTGTAACTCCATATGAGACGTCCCACAACCCCAACCAGCAAGCTGATTGGTTTGGGCTAATCCGCGTTCGCTCGCCGCTACTGACGGAATCACTATTGTTTTCTCTTCCTCAGGGTACT
>NZ_JARBDA010000117.1:0-230 GCF_036577645.1 Paenibacillus sp. GYB006
AGGTTTTCGGCGGATCAGATTCTCACTGATCTTTTCGTTACTCATACCGGCATTCTCACTTGTATGCAGTCCAGCAGTCCTTCCGGTCTACCTTCAACCCGGCATACAACGCTCCCCTACCCCTGATACGAATGTATCAAGCCATAGCTTCGGTGGTGTGTTTAGCCCCGTTACATTTTCGGCGCAGAGTCACTCGACCAGTGAGCTATTACGCACTCTTTAAATGGTGG
>NZ_JARBDA010000118.1:0-228 GCF_036577645.1 Paenibacillus sp. GYB006
CCACCATTTAAAGAGTGCGTAATAGCTCACTGGTCGAGTGACTCTGCGCCGAAAATGTAACGGGGCTAAACACACCACCGAAGCTATGGCTTGATACATTCGTATCAGGGGTAGGGGAGCGTTGTATACCGGGTTGAAGGTAGACCGGAAGGACTGCTGGACTGTATACAAGTGAGAATGCCGGTATGAGTAACGAAAAGATCAGTGAGAATCTGATCCGCCGAAAAC
>NZ_JARBDA010000119.1:0-227 GCF_036577645.1 Paenibacillus sp. GYB006
TAGGATAAGCCCTCGACCGATTAGTACTGGTCAGCTCCATGCATTGCTGCACTTCCACCTCCAGCCTATCTACCTCGTCGTCTTCAAGGGGTCTTACTAGTTGGGAAATCTCATCTTGAGGTGGGCTTCGCGCTTAGATGCTTTCAGCGCTTATCCCTTCCATACATAGCTACCCAGCGATGCTCCTGGCGGAACAACTGGTACACCAGCGGTATGTCCATCCCGGT
>NZ_JARBDA010000120.1:0-210 GCF_036577645.1 Paenibacillus sp. GYB006
AGCCCACCTCAAGATGAGATTTCCCAATTAGTAAGACCCCTTGAAGACGACGAGGTAGATAGGCTGGGGGTGGAAGTGCAGCAATGCATGGAGCTGACCAGTACTAATCGGTCGAGGGCTTATCCTAAAAGCTTTCTGAAGGAAAGCTACTTCGAAAGCATATGCTATAAATTGCAAAGATTGTTTCGTATCTAGTTTTCAGGGAGCAAA
>NZ_JARBDA010000121.1:0-206 GCF_036577645.1 Paenibacillus sp. GYB006
GAAGCATGAGCGCCAGCTTGTGTGGAGGCAACGTTGGGATACCACCCTGATCGTATCTAGGTTCTAACTTGGTACCGTGATCCGGTGCGAGGACAGTGTCAGGTGGGCAGTTTGACTGGGGCGGTCGCCTCCTAAAGAGTAACGGAGGCGCCCAAAGGTTCCCTCAGAATGGTTGGAAATCATTCGCAGAGTGTAAAGGCACAAGG
>NZ_JARBDA010000122.1:0-206 GCF_036577645.1 Paenibacillus sp. GYB006
ATCCGGTGAAATTTTAATACCTGTGAAGATGCAGGTTACCCGCGACAAGACGGAAAGACCCCATGGAGCTTTACTGCAGCTTGATATTGGATTTGGGTACGATCTGTACAGGATAGGTGGGAGCCTAAGAAGCATGAGCGCCAGCTTGTGTGGAGGCAACGTTGGGATACCACCCTGATCGTATCTAGGTTCTAACTTGGTACCGT
>NZ_JARBDA010000123.1:0-206 GCF_036577645.1 Paenibacillus sp. GYB006
TTTCCCTCACGGTACTGCTTCACTATCGGTCGCTAGGGAGTATTTAGCCTTGGCAGATGGTCCTGCCGGATTCATACGAGGTTTCACGTGCCTCGCACTACTCGGGATCCGTCTCGGAGGGAACAGATTTTTGACTACAGGGCTTTTACCTTCTCTGGCGGGCCTTTCCAGACCTCTTCAACTAATCGGTTCCTTTGTAACTCCAT
>NZ_JARBDA010000124.1:0-204 GCF_036577645.1 Paenibacillus sp. GYB006
GTAGATAGGCTGGGGGTGGAAGTGCAGCAATGCATGGAGCTGACCAGTACTAATCGGTCGAGGGCTTATCCTACAATTAAATTGCAAAGATTGTTTCGTATCTAGTTTTCAGGGAGCAAAACCTTGAATACCGCATTTGCAAAAATGCTCGTTTGGTGGCGATAGCGGAGGGGTTCCACACGTACCCATCCCGAACACGACCGT
>NZ_JARBDA010000125.1:0-202 GCF_036577645.1 Paenibacillus sp. GYB006
TCAAGGATTTGCTCCCTGAAAACTAGATACGAAACAATCTTTGCGATTTATAGCATATGCTTTCGAAGTAGCTTTCCTTCAGAAAGCTTGTAGGATAAGCCCTCGACCGATTAGTACTGGTCAGCTCCATGCATTGCTGCACTTCCACCTCCAGCCTATCTACCTCGTCGTCTTCAAGGGGTCTTACTAGTTGGGAAATCTC